>CAMYLK010000007.1 GCA_947259225.1 uncultured Desulfobulbaceae bacterium
GGGTCGCAACCTACTACCATGATTTTCCGCCCTAATTCGACCAAGCCTGCTACCGTGTTCTGGGTGGTGGTTGACTTTCCGATCCCGCCTTTTCCGTAAATTGCTACCTTTCTCATTTTAACCTCCATAATAAAATTGGACATGGCCGATTGTTTCGGCTCTCCGTTTTCTTCGCTTTACCGGATCCCGGAAAGGTTCCGGCCTAAAAACTGTTGTCAGTCTACTAAGGGCAAGGAACATGCCACTTGGAGCTTATTTTTATTTTTTATTTAAAATCAAGAGGTTGGACTGAAATATAGGGATTTCTTGTTAGGTACCACTTCTCAATCGAAGGGTTCGCGATTGTTACAAACGTTACACAGAAGAGCAAAGGTGACAATTATGTAGAACTAGATTCCTGTCAGTAGCGAGAGTATTCCTGGCAGGAAACATGACATATTTGGAATATTAACACCTGTTCGTGCCGGCCCTTTTACCGAAAGAACATTCTTGTTGCCTATTAGCAGGGCGATCCTGCTACACTTTCCTGACAATGGTACGGATATTGCTATCTCAATAATAATTAGTGAATTGAACAAACTTATGAAACTTTGCGGAGAGATTAAACGGCAATGGATACTGCAACTGGTAAAAGAGAGCATATTAACATAGACTGCAAAACTGCCGTGATTGAGGTAGAGGCCCTGCATAGAATCTCCGGATTAATTAGTACAGTTGTGCATTTGGATTCGACTCTGTCAGATATCCTTCAGGTGCTGCATGAGACTCTGGACATGGAAAGGGCTACCCTCGTTCTCCTGGATGACAGCAGGAAAAATCTGGCAATCAGGGCCTCATACGGATTATCAGTCGAAGAGGAAAAGCGCGGGGTATATGGACTCCAGGAAGGTGTTGTTGGGCATGTATTCAAAAGCGGGTCGCCTTTTATTGTGCCGGACGTCAACAGCGAGCCCTTGTTTCTCAACAGGACAGGAGCACGTGACAAGATAAAAAAATCGACAATCTCGTTTGTCGGAGTCCCTATTGTTCTCAAAGGGGATGTTGTAGGGGTTCTTACGGTTGACAGGTTGTTCGGTCCCGAGGTTTCATTTGAAGAGGATGTCAGGTTCTTGACTGTTCTTTCAACCCTTATCGCGCAATTTCTGAGCCTGCAACAGGCCATCAACAAAGACCGTGCCCATCTTGTCAAAGAAAATCGCAACCTCAAGGCTGAACTGCATGGCCGCTATAGCAGGCATTACATAATCGGCCATTCCAAACCTATGCAAGAGGTGTTCTGGACCATTGAAAAAGTCGCACCCAGCAATGCCACTGTCCTCATGACCGGTGAATCCGGAACGGGTAAAGAATTGGTAGCACGGGCAATTCATCAGGCCAGTAAACGAAAGGACAATCCCTTTATCAAAGTCAATTGTGCGGCATTACCCGAAAACCTCCTTGAAAGCGAACTGTTCGGCCATGAGAAAGGTGCATTTACCGATGCGGTAATTGCCAGACCTGGACGATTTGAGCTGGCAAACTCAGGCACATTGTTTCTCGATGAAATAGGAGAACTCCCCCTTGCGTTGCAGGCAAAAATACTCAGGATACTTCAGGAAAAAGAATTTGAACGGGTGGGGGGTACCAGTACTTTGAAGGCTGATGTTCGCGTCCTGGCAGCTACAAACATCAATTTTGAAGAAGCTATAAGGAACGGCGCTTTTCGCTCCGACCTATACTACAGGCTTAACGTAGTGCCGATAAATTTGCCGCCACTGCGTGAAAGACCGGAAGACATTCCCCTCCTGCTGGATCATTTCCTTCAGTCGAGCAACAAGCGTAATGAGAAAAAAATGAGAATGAGCAGAGAGTTTCTCGACTTTCTCACAAAGTACCCTTGGCCCGGAAATGTCCGTGAGATGCAGAACCTGATCGAAAGACTCGTTATCCTGGCGGAAACTGATGTTATAAGGGTAAGTGACCTGCCAGCTATGGTCCTCAATTATGACAATAGCAATCTGTCTCCAATGAGTTACTCACAGAACACGGCAACTTTTCCCGAGGTGACTTCACCGAAAAGGCAGTCCCTCCGTTCACTTGAAGACATGGAACGCCACGAAGTTGAAACAGCGCTTAAGCGTCATGGCTGGGTACAGGCTCGGGCAGCAAGGGAACTGGGACTGACCCAGAGGCAGATAGGATATAGAATTAAGAAATACAAACTCAGCCGACCAGAGATGATCTAGTTACAGTATTTGCCGGGCGAGAGACACCAGGTCCAACTCGCCCAATGGCGTTCCTTTTTGTCTGGCGGTTTGCCGAATATGCACGACAAGTTCGTCCACACTTTCTCCCGTCAGGTTAAATCCAAGCGTTGCCAGCCTGTTTCGAACAGCACCTTTTCCTGTTTTGCCACCAAAGAGAAGAGTACGCTTTCTTCCTATTTGTTCGGGTTCATACGGCTCATAGGTATCAGAATTTTGAAGCAAACCCAGTACATGCAGACCAGTCTCACACGTAAAAATAGCATCACCTACCACTGGTTGATTCGCAGGTATTGGTATATGAGATGCGTTGGAAACTACATTACAAAGATTATGCAATTCTCTGGGCCTGTAGCGATTAAACCCCTTGATAAGGCTTAAGTAGCCAATAATTTCTTCCAGTCGACAATTGCCGGCTCGTTCACCCAGACCAAGTACAGTCGCATCAACCCAGCCAGCTCCGGCTTCAAGGGCTGCAATAGCATTTGCTGTCGCCATTCCAAAGTCATTGTGTGTATGGACCCCCACGGGAATAGATACGGCTCCCTGAATTTCTTTCACGAGCCGGGTTATAGTTCCGGGCGAGGCAATGCCTACAGTGTCTGCCAGCCGTAAACGTGAAGCCCCTGATCTGTCCACAACCTCAGCGACATGTTTGAGAAAATCAGTGTCAGCTCTGGTTGCATCTTCAAGCCCAACTGAAACAGTGGAAAATCCGAGTTGCAGGGCGGTTGTTATTGAGAGTTTAAGATTATCCAGTACCCATCTTTGATCACGATTAAGCTTTTCCCGCAAATGAATATCTGATACGGGCATGGAAAGAGAGAGTGTGTCGGGATTGCAACTGTTTGCGAACTGTATATCCTCAACGATACACCTGCTCCAGAGAGAAATCCGACATGTTCCATGTGTGATACGTAATGCTTCCGTAACAAGTGAGGAAAGTTCGGGTGAACGAGTGCTTGCAACCCCTATTTCAATCTCTTCAACTCCCAGGGCTGAGAGACATTGAACAATTTTCAACTTCTGGTCACGGCTGAAACTTACACCTGCTGTTTGCTCTCCCTCACGGAGGGTTGAGTCTATAATTCCTTTTAATGCAAAATCAGACATTATTCTCTTCCATATAATTATTCGGCAATCATAAATGATGAAAACTCATGTATTCATAATATCTCGTTGAGCATATGGGAGTTGTTGCAAATAACATGCACAAGAAAAAACAATTACCAAAAAAAAGAGGATAATCATATTTTCAAAAGAAGTGTTTTCTGAATTTTTCCTGATTCACAGCTTTAGCAACACTTGACACCTTGTTGTCCATAATAAAAAAATTCATCTCCAATTTGAGCAATAAGCTGCTCATGTAAATTTTTGTACAATTTTGTAAATACAATAAAAAATATATAACAAAAAAGTAGTCACTATTCTTTTGTGTCACGCTCTTCGATCCAATCATCTTCTCGAAATTATCACGATAACAGCAGGTTGCAAACAAACGACATCTCGCTTGCTCACATGGCACGCGAGTTGATATGTAAGCCACAAAGAGTTTGTTATTTTATACATACAATAAGAGGAGATCATTATGAAGAAAATTGAAGCCATCATTAAGCCCTTCAAACTTGATGACCTCAAAGCCGCACTGCACGACCTGGGAATCCACGGCATGACCGTGGTCGAGGTTAAAGGCTTTGGGCGACAGAAGGGACACACGGAAGTCTATCGGGGTGCCGAGTACATTGTAGACTTTATCCCCAAGATCAAGGTGGAAACAATTGTAGCTGACGACATGGTCGATAAAATTGTCGATACGATCGTCAACACCGTTCGCACAGGAAAAATAGGGGACGGCAAGATTTTTGTTCTGCCGGTTGAAAAAGTATGCCGGATCAGAACTGGCGAAACCGACAACGACGCACTGTAAAGCACATTACGTAGAGGAGACAAACCAATGCATATAAAAACAATACTTGCCATGCTGATCCTGGCAGCATTTTCAGCTGTCCCTGCATTTGCAGAGGAAACCAGTGTGGCCGACACCCTGATTAACCTGGCGTATTCCATCGACACATTCTACTTCCTCATGTCCGGCGCACTGGTCATGTGGATGGCTGCCGGCTTTGCCATGCTCGAAGCAGGCCTGGTACGAGGCAAGAACACAGTTGAAATTCTCACCAAGAACGTGGCCCTCTACTCCATCGCCTGCATCATGTACATGTTTGTTGGCTACAACATTATGTACGGCGGCGGACCAAACGGTTTTATCCCCGGACTCAGTTTTCTGCTTGGTGCTGATAATGCTGCAGATGCTGTTTTGAAAAGTGGCGGCGAAACCTATTACTCAGTTATGGCGGATTTCTTCTTCCAGGTTGTTTTTGTCGCCACAGCCATGTCCATCGTTTCCGGTGCAGTTGCTGAGCGCATGAAATTATGGAGCTTTTTGGCTTTTGCAGTAGTCCTGACCGGCTTCATCTACCCAGTGGAAGGGTACTGGAAGTGGGGCGGAGGTTTTCTTGACAAACTGGGGTTCCTGGACTTTGCAGGTTCCGGAGTTGTTCATCTATGCGGAGCTTCAGCTGCTATTGCTGGCGTCCTTCTTCTTGGCGCAAGAAAAGGCAAATACGAAGGTGGGCGAGTTAAAGCTATTCCGGGAGCCAATTTACCGCTTGCAACCCTTGGTACATTTATCCTCTGGCTTGGATGGTTCGGTTTCAACGGTGGTTCAGAACTCAAGATCAGCAACATCGAGGAAGCAAATGCTGTCTCCATGGTCTTCGTTAACACTAACATGGCTGCAGCCGGTGGGCTTGTTGCTGCTTTGCTGCTCTCCCAGCTCTGGTTCGGCAAGGCTGATCTCACCATGGCCCTTAACGGTGCCCTGGCAGGTTTGGTAGCCATTACGGCAGAGCCATTAACTCCAACCCCGATGATAGCAACTATCGTTGGCACTATTGGTGGACTTCTCGTTGTCGCATCCATCGTCTTTGTTGACAAGGCACGGATTGACGACCCTGTTGGTGCTATCTCCGTTCACGGTGTTGTAGGAATTTGGGGGCTGCTAGCAGTTGCATTCACAAACCCTGAAGGTTCACTTGTTGCACAGCTTACTGGAATAGGCGTCATTTTTGCCTGGGTATTTGGAACAAGCATAATTACATGGGGCATCATCAAGGCGGTCATGGGTATCCGTGTTACAGAAGAGGAAGAACTCGAAGGCGTTGATATCTCAGAATGCGGCCTTGAGGCATATCCTGAATTTAGCAGCAAATAATCAAAACAATAATAAATACCGCCCTGGATGGTGTATTCAGGGCGGTATTCTAAACTTAGACATTAAGGAGAAAACCACGATGAACTTAAAAAAATACAATTCCTGCGACAGTTGCAACAGCCGTTTTCTATTCAGGTGCAAGGCTATACAACCTTTGCTGAGGAGGGAAGTCCGACAGGTGACCTTAGCGTCTTCCTCTTAAGCAAATATGTCTGGCGTGGTTATGAGCTTAGCAAGGACAGTATCGTCATTCAGCCATCCATGAGCGTTGGCTACAAGGGTTTTGGTTTTAATCTCTGGGGAAATTTAGATACTGACCAAGACACCACACTTTATGATGTTGATGGAGCGAACTTTAACGAAACAGACATGACTTTGTCGTACGACGGCTCTGCAGGTATGGTCGGATACTCAATAGGGTATATTTATTACGGACTTGATGGTGCAGCTGATACCCAGGAAATATATGCTGGAGTCAGCGTGGACACTATTGCTGCACCAAGTTTGACTATTTATCGCGATTACGACAGGTTGTACGTCTGGCCGAAAGTTCAGTTGGACAGATACGGCAGATCACGCTCGATGAATCTGGCAAGGTTGTCCAGTCCACGATCACGGGCACCGGCATCATACTCGACCTGTGCCTTCCTGGCTTCCACATCAGCACGTTCAAAAAGTCGCTGGCGTTCTTTGAAAGTTTTATGCCAGTAAGTATACTGTTCAAGGGCCATCTTTTTTATATTTCCCTGTTCTTTCAATGCAGCAATTCTGGAGTTAATTTTTGGCATTAAACCGAGGTGAGGAGACTTTTTTGAAATGGTAACATGGAAATGCTGAACAGTAGCCGGATTGTCCAGATATTCAACCTTGTCTTCGGCAAGGAGCATTTTTGAGTATATGACTGCCGGGTACAGGTCAATAATAAGGTAATCAGCAACATCCTCTGCCAGCATTTGAAAGGCCCTTTCATAGTTGGTGTATGTAACATCCAGCTTTTCCCGTATAAAAGTATCGAATTTTTCACCAAAGCTTTCGCCGGTATTCGCTACGCCTTTCTTGCCGACCAGGTTGTTCCAGGATGTAATAGAAAATTTATCCCCTTTTTTTACCAGAATCACAACCGGACTCTTCAGGTAAGGAATTGAGTACTCCATGTATGTACGGCGCTCCTTATTGTCATACGCCGCCACGATCAGGTCAACTTCGCCTGTCTTCGCCCTGTTCTGTACCTCCTGCCAGTTTCCGGCCGGAGCGATGGTATATTTAACACCTTCAGTTTCAAGAATGGAGCTGACAAGCTCCGGGCCGATACCAGTCATCTTGCCGCTTCTCTCCCACATGACAGGAGGAGCCTCCGGGTTGCCCGAGGCCATGAGCTGCTCTCCTGCTAATGCAGGACAGAGCATTATAGAAAATAACAAAAAAAGGGAAGCCGGGGTGACAAGTAATTTATACATGGATGTGTCCTTCAGCCTATTGTTATAAATGGATTTAACTTTCCATACCAGAGGACCTGTTAAAATGCAATTGCTGAATGAGGTATAAGACAATGGGCATAAATATTGGCCGGGTCACTCTCAAAAAGTGAGAAATCAAAATGCTGACCGATAATTTTCCACATAGGCTTAACCTGCATCCCGAAGAACTGATTCTGTTCAATTAAGTGCACAGTACTTTGGCCAAGTTGTTTTAACAATTCCTGCCCTGATGAAGCTGGTTCGCTGATATAGAGAGTAGAATATTCAGTCAGGCCAGCCAGCTTCCCGGCCGCAGCAATGGCATCGTCCAAGTTGCCCAGTTCATCAATAAGTCCCAGCTCTTTTGCTGTTTTCCCATCCCAGACTCTCCCTTTTGCAAGTTTTTCGACGTTGCTCCTTGGAATTTTTCGACCTTCAGATACAAGGTTAAGAAAACGGCTGTATACCTCCTCGACGCTGATCTGGATGGTCTTGGTCTGTTCTGGTGAGAGTGCAATAGTGGGATTGTTGCTCCCTGCCATTTTGCTTGTTGCGATGCCGTCGCTGTAAATGCCGATTTTGGTTATGGATTTTTCAAATGTGGGGAGTATTCCAAAGATTCCTATGGAGCCGGTAAGAGTTGAGGGTGAGGCAAAAATCCTGTCTGCAGAAGCTGATACCCAGTATGCTCCTGAAGCAGCCATGGATCCCATGGAAATGACAAGCGGTTTTCCTGATTTCTGCAGTTGGAGGAGTTCCTGTCGGATTTTCTCAGAAGCGATTGCGCTGCCCCCTCCGCTATCTATTCTCAGGATGAGGGCCTTCACTTTTTCATCTCTTCTGGCCTGGCGAATAAGTTTACCCAGGGTTTTACTGCTTATTTGTCCGGGAACTTTATCACCGTAGACAATATTTCCCTGGGCCACTATGAGACCAATAGCGTTTTGTTCTTGTGCCTCCCCTGTAAAGGAAGGAGTTATGGTCGTCATGTAATCCTTGAAAAGAATGTGTTTAAAGGATGTATCATCAGCAGAGCGGCCTACGAGTTCACTCAGATATTTTTCGGTTTCATGCCTTGTTTTGATGGAGTCAACAAGGTTGGCATCAAGCGCCATACGGCTCGCACTTCCATCTGCCTGGTCCATCAATTCTGGCATAGTATCAATGAATGTGCTGATGAAATCAGCGGAAAGATTCCGGTTGTCTGTGATTACCTTGCTGTAAAAATTCCAGAGGTTTGTCAGCCATAGTCTGTTGGCAACTTTTGCCTCTCCCGACATATCGTTTCGCAGGAAAGGTTCAGTAGCGGATTTGAATGCTCCAACTTTGAAAATGTGAAAGTTAATAGCCAGTTTGTCTATGAGTTCTTTCATGTATAACCTGAAAATTCCGAAACCGCGAAGGCCGACACTCCCCATCGGGTTAAGGAGGATTTCATTTGCATATGAGGCAAGCATGTACTGTCCTTGGTTGTACTGGTCATCAACAGCGATGACATTTTTACCGGTTTTCTTGAAGTTCTCGACAGCCAGGCCGATTGCATGGAGTTGGTTTAGGCTGCTTTGCCTCATTTCGGAAAGGGAAAGGACAATGAGATCAATCCTGTCGTCACCTGCTGCTGTATTAATGGCGTCGAGAATGTCCTGCAGGAGTGTCTCTCTTGGTACCGGTACCCCCGCAATACCGTTAAATATCCTGGACAAGGGATTGATAGCTGTCGGTTCTTCAACCAGGTCTCCCGCGGGTGCTATTATCAGGGCACAGCCGTCAGGTACCTCGATCTCAGGCTGAAAATATACCGCCAGGATGACAAGGGCGATCATGAGAAAGACCAGGTTGGTGAAAAGCAGGCAGCCGGTGCTCATAAATTTCCATAACCAGTAAAAACAACGACCGAAAAAGACAAAAAGTTTTTTCACTTCATGCTCCGCTTTTTATTTTTTTAACAAATTTTATGTATTGTGACCAACGGCAAACTTTTATTGAAGGGTATCCTGTACTGCTTTTGCCAGATCTTCAAGCTGATAGGGTTTTACTATAACCGACCTGAAACCGTAGTCCCGGTACTCTGCCATGACCGGATCATTAGAATAACCGCTGGATACTATGGCACGGGCATCTGGGTCAATACGCAAAAGCTTTTTTATTGTCTTTTTACCTCCCATTCCACCAGGAATGGTGAGATCCATGATTACGATATCAAAAGGAATGTTCTCTTCCTGTGCCTTTGCATACAACTCAAGGGTTTGTTCTCCGTCTCCCGTTGTCACAACTTCGTGCCCAAGGTGTTCTAGCATCTGTTTGGAAAGTTCCACAATCATCGGGTCGTCATCCATAACCATAATACGAGCTTTTGTCGTGTCCTTTTTCCCCTCAGGTTTTGCAGGGTGCAGTTCAGGTTCCTGCTGCTCACTGACTGGCAGCTGGATGGTAAAGGTCGTGCCCTCATCGGGAGTTGATTCCACCGAAATCATGGCGCCGTGCTTTTTGATGATTGAATGACAGATGGATAGTCCGAGTCCGCTGCCGTCATCCTTGGTTGAAAAGTAGGGATCAAAAATCTGGGGCAGCACCTCTTCCGGAATACCGTTTCCGCTATCAGAAATGACAACTCTGACGCATCTCTTGTTAAGAGTTTCCGAGCCGCTTTCACAGTTTTCGCAGTTTCTGCAGGTTATTGCTATCTGGCCTTCCTCAGAAATTTCTTGCCGGGCGTTTAACACAATATTCTGGACGACCTGACTGATCTGTCCGGAATCGATTTTTACAAGCCATAAGTCAATCGGGATATCAAAGGTTAATTTAATATTACTCCCCCGCAGGATAAATTCGGCGCTTTCACGGATTAAAGAATTAAGGGAGGCTGTTTCAAGAACCGGTTCCCCTCCACGGGAGAATGTGAGTAATTGGGAAGTCAAATCTTTTGCCCGTAGAGCGGCTTTTTCCGTATTCTGCAGTAAGGAGTCAGCCAGCTCCCTGTCATCAAGCCGTTGCCTGGCGAGACTGACGTTGCCAAGGATGGCCACCAGAATATTGTTGAAATCGTGGGCAATACCGCCCGCCAGTACGCCAACTGACTCCAGTTTCTTGATTTTAAAGAGTTCTTCTTCCATTCTTCTTTCTTCAGTGATGTCCCGGAAAACGATAACAGTTCCAATTGTCTGGCCGTTCTGGCCGGTAATAGGGGCTCCGCTATCGGCAATGTTTTTCCTTGTTCCATCCTTGGCAATGAGAATAGTATCCTCAGCAAGTTCAATCATCTGACCGGAGGATAATATTTTGCTTGCCGGATTCTCGCAGTGCTCACCGGTTTCCTGGTGAATGATTTGAAAAACATCAGAAAAAACACGGCCCACAGCCTCAAACTGACGCCAGCCGGTTAATTTTTCCGCAACTTTGTTCATGAGGATAATCCTACCCCTTATATCTGTCGTGATTACGCCATCGCCAATACTGCGAAGGGTAACGGAGAGCCGTTCCTTTTCTGAAGCCAGTTCATGCTCTGCCATTTTACGGGTATGCACGTTCCGGACAACACCAATGATTTGTTGAAGGCCTCCTATATCTGTTAACTGCAGGGAGATTTCAACCCAGAAATATTCGCCATTGCTTTTCTGGGCAAGCCACTCAAAGAAAAGTGATCCTTTTTCGAGAGCAGCTTGAACACGGTGATCCGCTTCCTGAGGAGTATATGGAGACTCTCCTGAACTCAGCTTCGAAAAGGTAAGTGTTTGCAGTTCTTCACTCTTGTAGCCGAACATTCTGAGTGTTGCTTTGTTTGCGTCAAGGATTCTGCCGTCCCCGGGATTAAGGATAAAAATGGCTTCGCCGGGGGCATTGTATATGTTCCGGTATTTTTCCTCACTTTCCTTCAGGGCCGTCAGGGCATTATCCAGACGAACTTCACGTTCCTTAATCATCTCAAGCTGCGTTGCTGTCTGGTTTATTTTCTGACGCAGGGTGGAAACCATTTGCAGCATATCTGTTTTCAGGATACCGAGCTCAAGGATGTAATTCCCTGTCAGGGAACTGTCATAATTTCCCTTGCTGATCCTGGAGGCAAAATAAGCAAGCCTGACCAGGGGAGAGATAATTATACGTTGTATAATACTTGTTAACAGTAGGGTTAAAAGCAGTACAGCTGCCAGCACTAAAAGAGAGATACGTATGAACACGCTTTTGAGGGTATGGAGTTCTTCCTGCTGTATAGTGATCCCGACGTAGCTTTTCCAGGGTTCGTAAAAGAGAAAAACAGCCAGTTTCGGAGAGGTTTCAGGCAGATATTCTATCACACCTTTTTCCAAGCTGAGCTGATCATAAAAGTCAGCAAATCCTTTATTTGCAGGAGTGTCGAAATCACTGGAAAGCTTTATTGTCCTGTCCCTGCCAATGACAAAGACTTCTCCTGATTTTTTGTACCGGAATTGCGCAAAATCCTTTAGAGCTTCTTCCTTAATTTCCTGATGGTGAATCTGACTGTCATCCAGCCCTATGCGTTCAAGTGTTGCATAGCGTAAGTCGACCGGATGAATGAGTGCGGAAAGTTTTTCAGCAAGGATCTCGGTACCGAATTCATATATGATTGAGTCCATGATATTCAATGCTGCCCAAAGCAGGAGTGAACCCATGATGAGAGTACCGCCGACCATGATAGAAAGAAATAAGGTCCTTATAGACCACAGGCTGGACCGGATAATCGGGTCTGCTTTGTGAGAGGACTTACTTGATGACAATGTCCACCCCCTCAAGAGCCTGGAAAGGTATATGTATATTTAGTCGATCAGCTGCAGCCATGTTAGCAAAGGCTGTTTGCCTGGCCGGCCTGGGGATTGTTTTTTCAATCGTGTTTTTTCCTTGAAAGATATCTGCTGTCATTTCGGCCGCCTGCTCACCGCAGTAACCGAATGAGTTATAGAGTCCGGCGATTATATTGCTGTCCTTGACATAATCGGCAACGGTATCTTCATTTAAGTCAAGTAGCAAAGAAGTAATAACAGGCAGACCACTCTGCGATAGAAATTTACGATTTTTGAAGACGCCAACGATCCCTCCAAAAGCTTCTACCTTATACTTCTTCAATTCTCCAAGCACCTTCTTGGGGTCGGACGACAAGTTGATAAAATGGATCGACATACCATGCCGTTGTGAGGCATTCAGTTTATTATACGCAGCTTTGAATATCAGGTCAGCTGGGATCTGTGGATCATATACATAGGCGTAATTCTTTATATGAGGAAGAATCAGACGGGTGAGGCGAAGAATTTTTTCCGGGGGGTACATGAGGTATACCCCGGAAAGGTTTGTTCCCGGTTCTTTGGTGACAGATGTGAGCATATTCAATGCCTCAGACTTGAGGACCGGGGCAAAAATCTGAGGAACACTGCTTTGGGATAACCTGGAACGGGTATAAAGAGACACCCAGCTCGAAGTAATGAAAATATCAGTACTATCCTTGTATTTTTCTGTTGCCTCAAGGACTTCGATAGCAGAATCTCTTTTTTCACTTTGGGTCACTATGTCGATGTATTCAACATTAACACCTTCAGTATAGCCTCGTTTTCTCATTGTTTTTTTAAATTCATTTACAATGGCACTGCTCGGTTCGTCTTTGAGATTATATCGGATAAAAACAACAGTTTTCAGGTTGTCGGCTTCTGTATCCCGGCAGACTCCGATACCCGGCATAATAATGGAAAAAGTTACAAAGATGTAGAGGAGTTGAAGGCCCCTTCGAAGTGAGGTTTTCAAATATTGAAGAATATGAGGATGGCTGTACAATGTATTCATTCCTGCCTGAGCAGCCGGAGAAACAATATCCTGAGACAGTATATTTGATACTGCGCGCACACTAATGTGCCATCCGGCGTTGAAAAAAGTTTACAGGTTACTGGCAAAAAAATAGAACTCTTTAAAATATACAACAGATAGATCTGATTTATGCAGGAAAAAATGAACAAGGATCATTTTTACCTGCACATGTAATTCACCGGGCAAGGTACAGAGGAGTTCAATAATTCAGAGAGTTACAGAGGAAAATAGCTGTGCAGGAGCCTTTTACGAAACGGCAGTTCTATGGAGGGCTATATTCTCAACAGGATAAAATAAAGAGAAGTAGCTGCATGAATGGGTAGCAGAATACATTACAATAGAGGGGCAATCCGTCTCAAATATATAAATCAGCCCTGGTTGGCGGCATGCTTGAACCCCCTTTACGATCATGCTTAGTGGCAACAGTCTGGAAGATCCGGAGAGAACCGTCATGAAAGGCAAATGAAACTCCGGCAAGGTATGCTATCCACATACGAAAGCGATCTTCCCCGACGAGTTCTATCGCCTTTTCCCTGTTTTCCTCCAGACCCTGGCACCAGAGTCTGGTCGTCCGGGCGTAATGTTCACGCCAGGCTTCAACATCGTGTATTTCGAAACCGCAGGATTCCATGGCTTCAAGGGTATGGCCAATGTGATCAAGCTCTGATCCGGGGAAGATATATTTCAGGATGAAGCGGCGTCCCGGAGTAATTTTCCTGAAATGCCGCTTACTTTTTTTTGCCCGGCGGGTTATCCCGTGATTGAGGAAAAGTCCACGGTCACGGAGCAGGGAACGGATTTTTGAAAAATAGGCTGGGAAATTGCTGATACCGACATGTTCATACATACCGATACTGGAAATTTTATCGTACTCACCGTTAAGGCTGTTGTAATCGCGTAGTTCCACTTTTACATTGTCAGTCAGACTCAGGTCATTAACCTTTTGCAGGGCGGCATCATACTGCTTTTGCGACAGGGTGACACCATGGGCCTGTACACCGTATTTCTTGGCCGCATGACATAGCAGGCCTCCCCAGCCACATCCAATGTCGAGAAATCTGTCCCCGGGTTGGAGGCGTAATTTGCGACAGATCATGTCAAGTTTATCCTGTTGCGCCGTGTTAAGATCATTATTCCATTCGGTAAAGTACCCGCATGAATACTGCATCTCTTTGTCCAGGAAGAGTTCGTAAAATGCATTGGAGAGGTCATAATGGAACTGGACAAACTGTTTATTATCCCTCTCTGCCCGGCGTCCGGTCTCGTCACCGCTGTACTGGTAAACGTCCTTCTGCTCTCGGGGGGCAAAAAAAAGATTCAAGGCTTCTCGAAATATGAGGCTTTTGCTGATTTTTTTCTTGATGCTGCTGGAACTGACCGATTTGGTTCTTTTTCCGCGGTTCCTGACAACTTCATAGAATGTGATAAGGTCTCCACCATGATAATCAATACCGCCAGAGGCGTACTGCAAAAGAATATTTTCCAGGGTTGGTTTGCGCAGTACTGCACCCAGCACTCCAGGTCCTTTTATGGACAGATAAAACCGAGGGTCTGCACTATCGCCAAGGGGGATAAGGGTACCGTCCCAGAGTTGTACACAGAAACTGAGGTCCGCGGTCTCGGCAATATGTTCAAATATGCGCCGTGTTGCTTCCAGGTATTTATCTTCACGCATCAGCTTTGTCGTTTTGACAGGGTTGGCAATGTTTATGCTTGAAAAAATAACATAGCAGCACGTTGGGAAAAAACAAATAAAAACTCAAAAGCTTCCCATAGATAAAAAAACAGTTGTTGGTAATATTTCTTTACCTTGACCTCTTACCTAACCACACGATAAACTATAATATAATTGCAGTTAAAATATTTTCTGATTGGAGGTTTTCATGAAACTTGAAAAAGCATTAGTAATGTTTTCTGTGTGTATGGCTTTTGCCGGGGTAATGTTTTTTATGGCAGGTTGTGCCGTAGAAAAAAATCCTCCTTTCGGAGCGGCTGAGATTTCTTCAAATCCTCCGGGTGCTGATGTGGTGAGTCTGAAGGACAACAGTACCCTTGGGACAACACCTTTTAAGCAAGCACGGGAAACGGAAATGGGTGAGGAAGAATATATTTTAGTCAAGCTGTCAAAGCCTGGGTATGAAGACAAGGTTCTTTCTTTTTTCCTCAATCCCCAGTATGAAGACGAAGAAACAGCACTGGAGAATCCTCAGCAGCTTGAGGTGAACCTTGTGCAGTCCAAGTAAGGAAGTTGTTTGATAAACTGTCAAACAGTGATCAGGATTTCCATATTTTTTGTGGGTGAGGCGATGCCGGGTAAGCAACATATAGCAGTACATTCATGAAAATCGGTGATAGATATTACCGGTCAATCTGGCAGGCCGATGACGGCAGAAGTGTTGAAATAATTGATCAGACGAGGCTTCCTCACGAGTTTAAAGTCGTTTCCCTAACATCACTGAATGATGCCGCTCATGCGATTCGCGAGATGCAGGTCAGGGGAGCACCCCTTATCGGCGCGACTGCAGCATACGGTGTTTGCCTTGGGCTGAATGATAGGGCTTCAGCTCTCGATCTCGAGATGATCGCCAATCAATTAATTTCCTGTAGACCGACGGCGGTCAACCTGCGTTGGGCAGTCGAAAGAATGAGTTCTCATCTTCTCAGTATCACCGAAGACCTGCGGGTTGATGCTGCCTACAGAGAGGCTGCGCTCATCTGTAATGAAGATGTACGTGTAAACGAGGCCATCGGCACCCACGGTCTGGAACTCATTCGAAAAATTTACAAGAATAAAAGTAGTAATGAACCTGTTCATGTATTAACGCATTGTAATGCAGGTTGGCTTGCTACCGTGGATTGGGGTACGGCGCTTGCACCTGTTTATAAGGCTCATGAGGCAGGCATACCCATCCATGTATGGGTGGATGAGACCAGGCCCCGTAGCCAGGGAGCCAGTCTGACTGCCTGGGAACTGGCCGCCCAGGGGATAGATCACAGCCTGATAGTCGATAATGCCGGTGGGCACCTTATGCAGCATGGGATGGTAGACCTCTGTATTGTCGGCACTGATCGTACTACCTGGACAGGGGATGTCTGTAACAAGATAGGGACCTACCTGAAGGCCCTGGCAGCAAAAGATAACGATGTCCCCTTTTATGTGGCCCTTCCGGGATCTACCATTGACTGGCGAATTGAAAATGGATTGAAGAAGATTCCTATCGAGGAGAGGTCGGCGGATGAGGTGCTCTGGGTCCAGGGGAAGACGCAAACCGGGAGTATTGAATCCGTCAGGATTGCTCCACAGGAGACTTCCGCTGCCAACCCCGCTTTTGATGTCACCCCTGCTTCACTTGTAACGGGTCTGATAACCGAACGGGGAGTCTGCTCAGCAGGACGTGCCGGGCTTCTGTCTTTATATCCGGAGATGGGAGAAGGGAAATAAGAGGGGTTGAAAGGGATGGAGCAGTTATGCTCCGAACACCAGGATCATGCCGACCTGGTATATCAGAATGGCCAGCAGGAAGGCAAAAACAGTGTTGAATGCCATGGAGAAGAAGGCCCATTTCCAGGAACCTGACTCCTTGGCAATACATACAACGGTCACAAAACATGGCGCATAAAACATTATGAACGCCAGGACAGAAAGAGCGACAATCGGGTTCCAGTTTGAATCGAGTGCAAGTCTGTCTTTGAGGGAGGACGAATCTTCAGGATCAACCGAGCCCAGAGAATAGGCGGTGCCAAGAGTTGAAACGATGACTTCCTTTGCCGCGAAACCACCCACCAGGGCAATATTCGTCCGCCAGTCAAACCCGGCAAATCGACTGACAGATTCAAGGGCGATTCCGATCCGGCCAGCCATCGAATTCTGAAGAGCTGATTCGGCCATCAGGTTGTCGATTTTGAGCAGTTTGTTTTTTAATTTCTGCGCCTCTTCAGAGAGTTTCGGGTTGTCTCCCTGCAGTTCAAGAACAACCTGTTCTGTATAACTACCTACAATCTTATTTTTCTGTTGTTCAAAGCCTTGTACTTTCTCTTCAGGGAGACCGGGATAGGTCATCATTGCCCAGAGCAGGATTGATATGCCGAGGATGACAGTTCCTGCCTTTTTAATGTATTGCCAGGTTCGTTCCCAGGTGTGAATGAGCAATCCTCTAAAAGTGGGAAACCGGTATGGGGGCAGTTCCATCACAAATGGGGTCGCTTCACCACGAAGGACAGTCATGCGAAGAAATTTAGCCGCCAGCAGTGCAACCGTCCACGAGACGACAGTTGCCAGGAACATATATCGTGCCTGGTGTTCGGAAAAAAAGGCTCCGATAAGAAGGGCGAGCACAGGAAGTTTTGCACCGCAGTTCATAAACGGGACAGTCAGCAGGGTAGCCATCCTTTCTTTAGGGGAGCGTAGTGTCCGTGTTGCCATGACACCCGGGACAGCACATCCACCGGCAATCCCGCCGGAAACAATAAACGGCATGACGGAGGAGCCGTGAAGCCCGAAAAAACGGAATATACGGTCCATCATGAAAGCAACCCTGGCCAGGTAACCTGAATCCTCCAGAATGGCTATGCCGAAAAACATGAACATGATAATGGGTACAAAGCCGAGCACTCCACCGGCGCCGTCAATCACTCCGGAAATAATCATGGACTTCACCGGACCCTCGGGAAGAAGGTTGTCGACGGAATTCCCTAAAAAGCCGAAAAATGATTCGAGCCATCCGACGGGTACGGTACTGTAGGTAAAAGTAAAGCTGTACAGTCCTAACAGAACCAGGGCCATAATAATGGGACCCATGAACCGGTTGGTCACAATTTTGTCTATTTTGTCGGAAGTGTACAAACGGTCGGCATCAAAACGCTGGGCAAGAACTCCCTGGCGCAGGATGGATTTGATGTATCCGTAGCGATGGTCAGCAATAATTGCCTCAGGGTAGGCTTCGACCGTACTGAGCAGATGGCGGGTGACCTGTTCGCTTTTAGTTAACAGGCCATGGGCTATGGATTTATCGGCATGCATCGCCCTGTCCAGGATCTGGTCATCATTTTCCAGTATTTTCAGGCCGGTCCAACGGGCAGGATAGGTATCGGTCAGCAGGTTGTTCTCTTCGATAACAGGAACAATATCTTCCAGGATCCTGTCCAGATCTTCACCATAGGACATATTCAACGGATGCCACTCTCTGGTTGAATCTGCCCTGCATTGAAGGACGGTGTCGAGTAACTGTTCCACCCCTTTGCCAGTGCGGGCAATTATCGGCACCACAGGAGCTCTCATCAGCCGTTCAAGTTTCTCGTGGTCTACTTCAACTCCCCGGCTGTGAGCCACATCTATCATGTTTAAAGCAATGATGACCGGAATCCCCAGTTCCATGAACTGGCAGGTCAGGTAAAGATTGCGTTCAAGATTCGAGGCATCAACAATATCAATAACCACATCCGGCTTTTCATTGACGAGAAAGTCGCGGGCAACAAGCTCTTCCACCGAATAGGCAGTCAGTGAATAGGTACCCGGAAGGTCAGTAACAACAAGTTGAGCCTGGTTATGCTGACATATTCCGGTTTTTTTTTCCACCGTAACTCCGGGATAATTGCCCACATGCTGGCGCGCACCTGTGAGACGGTTGAAAAGAGTTGTTTTCCCGGCATTGGGGTTGCCGGCAAGGGCAATATTAATTCTGTTGTTCATTGAGGAAGATGATGGATGTTATTGTAATTCAGATGGGTTTGATCGACAGGATGATTCGATATCAGGTCCACACGGGGAACAACTGCAACCACATTCACAGGTTCCCTCCTTATTCGTGAGGTTCCTGTAAAAACGCCGGCCAATAAGTACGGCACATATGGCAACAATGATCAGGATTACAATATTCTGCATATTTCCATCCCTTGGTTTAGGGAAGCCTAAGAACAGGTTTAAAAAAAAATCAGCCTACGCAGGGGTAACAAAAATATGCTTCGCCTGCAGTTCATCCAGAGTTACGGTAGAGCCCTTGACCCGGACCATGCATTTTGATGTCCCGGGACAGATAAGTTCCATTTCACTGCCTGGTAAAACTCCCATCTGAGCCATGCGGGCGCACATTTTACGGTCACCGCTTACTTTACACACCTTGAGCCTGTTACAGCCGCATGTTCTGGATAACGGGGTGACCGTGTCTGACTTTTCACTGCCCGTGATTCCACACTCGTCGTTTTTTTCAGTAATGTGGTGGCAGGGTATGCCCGGAGGGTTCTTGGTCATCGATTCCCTTACTTAACAAGAGTTTTAGGTATACCAAACTTTTATCATTTTCAACGTATATTGCAAGAAAAAAATGTACTGATTTCAGTTAACAGCAAAATATTATGCTCCCACGTTATGGTACAGGTAATTATTTAATCCTTCCTGGTGAGTTGTTCGAAAGTATAAAATCTGATCCTCCGACCGTGTTGAGGTCCAGTTATATTGTCCTAAGAAATTGCGGAGTGATTTGGATTACAGGAGTGTTTGAGCGGGACCTTAACTGTTAATTTCCCAGGAGGCCGCTGATAAACGGACCAACAGCATTGGCGCCCTGTTCGTCTACCAGCCGGATGGTGGCAGTGCCGATTATTGCCATATCAGCTTTGCCCTCAAGCATGGCGACATCTTCCCTTGTGCTGATGCCGAATCCGACAGCCAGAGGAAGGCCGGTTGCCTGCCGGCAGCGATCCAGATGTTCTGCCAGATTGTCGTCCATTTCCGTCTGCCTGCCGGTCACTCCTTTCCGGGCAACGCAGTACATAAAACCATCGCCGTATTGCGCCACTTCTACCATACGTTCGTCGGTACTTGTAGGGGTGAAGAACATAATTGGCGCAGTTTTATACTGTTTGCTGAGTTGCAGGTAGGATTCCCCTTCCTCAGGGGGAAGGTCCGGAACGATGAAACCGCGAATGCCGATTTCGGCAGAACGCTTGATAAAGGCCTCCTCTCCATATCGGTAGATAATATTGTAATAGGTCATAAAAAGAAAATGAACATGGGGAAATTCCCGGATTATCTCTTCAGTAAAAGAAATACAGTCCTCAACTCTGATGCCTGATTCCAGGGCATCCTGGTTGGCCTTGAGGATAACAGGACCGTCCGCCATGGGTTCGGAAAATGGAATCTGCAGTTCAATACAGTCCACACCGTTATCCGCCATCTGGCGAATGACCTGGCGGTTGACATCAAGCGAAGGATAACCAAGGACCAGGTGGGTCATGAGCAGGATGGGTTTATTTTGTCGTCGATGTTGTATATCAGCGGAAAGGTTCATACCTGTTTATTCTCCCATTGATTTTCGATACTCATCACCCCGGCCGACAATGAAGGCTTTCCATGAAGGGTCATCAAAAGAGTGGGCAATGGTAAAAATGTCTTTGTCTCCCCTGCCGGACATATTTATAATAATTGCCTCTTCGTGAGACAGCCGAGGAGCATCTTTAAATGCCTGCACAAAAGCATGCGCTGATTCAAGGGCAGGGATGATGCCCTCGGTCTTCATGGTCAGTTCCAGCGCCTCAAGGACTTCCTGGTCCGTTGCCGCCTCAAAACGCACCCTGCCGGAATCTCCCAGGTCGGCAAGGATAGGGGATATACCTACATAATCCAGCCCTGCGGCAATGGAATGGGTGTCCAGCATCTGGCCGTCACTGTCCTGGAGAAACATGGTTTTATACCCCTGCGCAACACCAGCGGCTGCTCGATCACCTTTCATTCTCGTTGCATGCTGGTCCGTATCTATACCTTTGCCGCCGGCTTCGACACCCACCAATTCTACTTCGTTGTTATTCATAAATCCCTGGAAAATACCCAGGGCATTAGAGCCGCCGCCGACACAGGCGTAAACAGCCGAAGGCAGGGAACCATGCTGTTCCATGATCTGGCCGCGGGCTTCCTGTCCGATGATTGATTGAAACCAGGCCACCATTTCCGGAAAGGGGTGGGGACCGCAGACCGTGCCGAAGACGTAATGGGTATCGTCCATACGGGTCACCCAATCGCGGAAGGCCTCGTTAATGGCATCTTTCAATGTTTTGGCCCCGTTACTGACAGGAACAACCGTGGCGCCAAGTTTTTCCATCCAGAATACGTTGGGCCGCTGGCGGGCAACATCTTCCTCACCCATGTATATCGTACACTGTAACCCGAAACGGGCGGCCATTGTGGCTGTGGCTACTCCATGCTGCCCGGCACCTGTCTCGGCAATAACCCGCTTTTTACCCATGCGTTTGACGAGCAAACCCTGGCCCATAACGTTGTTGGCTTTATGCGCTCCTGTATGGTTCAGGTCTTCTCGTTTAATGTAAATCCTGGCTCCGCCGAAGTGATTACTTAAATTCTCCGCAAAGGTTAGGGGGGTCGGCCGGCCGGAGTAGTTGCTCATCAGCTGCAGATATTCTTTCCAGAATGATTCATCCGAGCGCGCTTTCTGATAGGCGATGTTGAGTTGGACAAACGTTTCGTGTAGCACCTCGGGAATAAAGGCACCTCCCCATTGGCCATAATAGCCCTTTTTGTTGTTTGCTTGGTTCATGATAAGTTTTTGTTGCCAGTTAATGTGTTCATCTGTATACGGCAGCAGGCTGCAAAATCTTCGGGATAATGGCCACAAATAAATCGCAGGTGCGCTTCACTGAAACCTCCCATTGCCCACGGTAGCTTTGGCAGAAAAGAGTAAAGCAGCCGTTGGTTGTTTCGCAGGCCGACCCTTTTGGGGAACTCAATAGAAGTCACCATTTTACCATTCAGGCCGGCATAAATATGCTGGGCCAGCAGGAGACCTTTGTCAATTGATTGCCTGATCAGTGTATCGGCTTCAAATACGTTACCAACAGGACCATGCGAGGATTCAGCCTTGACCAGGAGCTGCAGCTCCCACAGCGAAATCTGGGCCTTGGGGACAAAAAGTACCACTTTTTCATCTTCCCAGACAACCAAACTTTTGCCACCTTCCCGGCGGTCAGTCCGTTCGTTGTTCCTTATTGCCGTGAGAAAGTCATTAAAAAAATCATTACCGGTATCCTGGTAATACCTTTCGACAACATCTGCAACCAGGTCACCGCTGCTGTATGCAGCAATTTCACCTGATCCATCTACAGTCGCTACTCTTTCAGGAATCATGGCATACTGCTGATGAATCATCTGATGTGATGCATGCAATCGGTAGCCGGAGGATGAAAAGTCATATCCGTAGTTCCAGCCCCACATGGTAGCGAGTTGCTCTGAATCTTCATTGACCGTGGACTGGATTTTCTGCCTCAGTTCTTCCAGTTGATTCACAGTAAATTTTCTGCGTCGGACAGAAACTTTGATACCCAGCTTATCTGCCAGGGTGACATACATCCTCTGGTAGAAGAGGTGACGGAGTCCCTGCATATCATCAGCTGTTAAATCCGCAGTACGATAACGGACCGCGTCATTGGCCATATTGGAAGCATAATGGCCCCAGGGTACGTAGCTGTTGCTGCGCATATATTCGAAGACATTTGTCTGTGAAGAATTCCAGTCGCCGACGATTTCACTTGTTCCCTGTATACCTGGCCTCAGGACCATGACCTCTTTGTAGGAATCAGGCAGGGCATTATTGTTGGCAATAGTCTCAAAAAGTTCAAAGTTGTCAATATCCGGCCGGAGTTTTCCCTGCCCGTCTTGAGCGTGACGCAGTCCGACCGGTTCTCCATCTTCATTATACTCAAAATGGCAACAGTTTTTGGCAAGCAGGACAAGCTCTTCGGGATCCGTTGAGTTTGCTGCAAGACCATACAGAATCTGGATTGGCAGGTCCGTGACAATTGCATTCACCTTTTCCTGGTCCAGATATTTACCGAGAGCATTCCGTAAGGAGCAGTCAGGAAGTGTGGGCAATGTCAAGGAGGATGGATCGGCAGCTTTTTTTTCCGCCCATTCCGAATCAATATATGTGGTGCCGCGAAATGGAAAGGCATTGGGTATTTCATATATCCATTTAGCTGCTGATATATTGATATCTCCCGGTGGAAAATTAACGCGGTTGTCACAAGGGGTTCCATCATCAGTATGCCCAAGAACGGACACCCGGTCCTGCTCGCGCAGGTTGATGATGCTGCATGAAGGGCGGTGCAGAGCCACGAGAAATTTTCCCTCAGGAGAGACTGATGTTCTAATCATGGAATTGTTGGGATAAGATTGTGCTGTGACGGAATCGTTTAAATCCTGTTAAGATATTTCTTGGATCTTTTACTGTTTTCCGTGCATAATATACTACTAGAGTGAATAAATCACCTGCATTTCATTCTTATCCCGTATGAAAGCCAGGCCAAGTGTAGGATGCAATCATGAATTTTAACAAGATATCGTTCAGGATATTCAAGGCAACCGATTGTCCGTTGTATCGAGTTGGAGATCTGTTCTTCATCTCAGGAATTGCTGTTGCAATGGGGGCTGAGGAAGGAAACTCCCTTGTTTCAACCACAGTCATCAATAATCCGCCCAACAGGGAAAACTGTAAAATATTATGTGGAGATTTCAACAGGCTCGTTATTGAGCACGAGAGGGCGGATCTTATTCCGGAAGGTGTCATTACCTGCAGCGGTTGCACAGGTCAGATTAAACTTGAATACCGCCTGAAGGATTTTCTTGATGAAGATGACGTTGCAGAGGAAGAGGAGCATCAGGTAGACCTGGTACTTCTCCTGCAGAATTTCCCTTTTTTCAGAAATATTGACAGGAAGGACCTGAGTGATGTCATAAAGTTGTTCAACCGGAGGAAATATTCCAAGAATGAAATAATTATACGCCGGGGAGACAGAGGGGACAATTTTTATGTTGTCATTGCGGGCAGGGTGAAGGTTCTGAACGATGCGGCCCTCCCCATTGCCTCTCTTACAGTTGGTGATGTTTTTGGTGAGATGAGTTTACTCAGTAATGAAGATGCCAGTGCGACTGTCCAAGCCTCGGGCAACTGTGAAATTCTGTATATTGATAACCGGAAATTCAAGAAAATACTGAGCAAATACCCGACCCTGCAAAATTATTTCACCCGTTTGCTGGCCAAGAGACTGTCGCATTCAATTAAATACAGTACCGGTGATGTTGTGACAAGCATGGCTGGAAAGCTCCAGGAAATACCACCTGAGGCACTTTTCCAGACACTTAATGCAAGCCAGAAAACCGGGATCCTTACATTTACTCAGCTTTCCAAGGGGACGGCACGCTTTTCCCTCCGCCAGGGCAGCATCATCAGGGCAAGCTATGGCGGCAGAAAGGGAAAGAATGCATTTTATGATATATTCAAGGAAAAAGAAGGTGTGTATAAGTTTACACCCGGTTTGCCACCTGAGGATTTTGATGCCCCGGAAATAGGTTATTTTATGAAGCTGCTCATGGAGGGATTGCATAGAGCGGAAGACAACAATGCTGAGATTTAATGGCTTTCCTTTTTAAGTTGTCATTATATTTCGAATCAGAGCCTGAGAAACCGCATGACCCTTTTCCAGTTCCGCTTGTCGAGATTGTGCAATCCTTTGCGGTCAGCCATTGATTGAGCTTGATCATATTCCTCTCCTGCAAGAGGCCTGTTTATCGGGATGACGCTAAAGGCCTTGTGACACGGTCGGTACTGGTCCATAATATTAATATAGGTTTTATTTGAGACCTCCTTTGCCAGAAAATCAAGGACACCTTCTGTCTCATCAAGGTGGCCCGGCATGACCAGATGCCGTACCAGGAGGCCGCGGATTGCAAGTCCATCTTGGTCAATCTGAAGGACACCGACCTGGTCGAACATCTCAATTACTGCCCTTTTCATTATCTCCGGGTAATCAGCGGCTGAGGTATATTTATCTGCGGTTCCGGAAGAAATGAACTTGCAGTCAGGCATATAGATATCAACAACTCCGTCAAGCAAGCGTAGTGTGTCGACACTGTCATAGCCCCCTGAGTTGTAGACAAGAGGTATGCGCAAACCCTTTTCAATGGCATGGTGAAGCGCGGAAAGTATGTGCGGCACTACATGGGAAGGTGTTACCAGGTTGATATTGTGGCACCCCTGATCCTGCAGGTGGAGCATGATTTCTGCCAGCTGCAGGTCATCGACAGCCTGAGGAGATGCATCCCCGTTTTTATCGATGTGGCTGATCTCATTATTCTGGCAAAAGATGCAAAGCAGGTTGCAGCCTTCAAAAAAAATTGTTCCGGATCCGTTGCACCCGACAAGTGGGGATTCCTCGCCAAAATGCGGTCCGAAACTTGCTACTCTTGCCTTTGCTCCAATGCGACAGATGCCCAGTTGTCCTTCGAGCCGGTTAACCCCGCATTGATGGGGACAGAGGGAGCACTCTTCGAGCAGTTTCCAGGCGGCCTGGATACGATTGGCCAGAGTTTTATCGTGATACAGTTTCAAATAGGAAGGATTTTTATTTTTTCCCATTGTTTTCTGTGGATGAGTTGATAAAGTGATTTCAGTTTTTATTTTATCAAAAAACACCCGAGGCTAACAGAACAATGTCGTGGTTCATACAATCTCTGACCTCATCCCTGGGTAAGAAATATATAATGGCCCTTACCGGTTTCATGCTGGGTGGTTTTCTCCTTGTCCACGCAGCTGGGAACGCGTCAATTTTCTGGGGGCGGGCGGCGTTCATTTCCTACGCCGAACACCTGCATTCCCTCGGTTTTCTGCTCAGTGCAGCAGAAATTATTTTGCTCATCCTGTTTCTTGCCCATGTCATCACCGGACTGGTCCTTTTTATCAGCAATTACAGTGCCCGTGATTCCCGTTATGTTGTAAGCGGTAGTGCCGGCGGGAGAACCTGGGGTTCACTGACGATGCCTTATACAGGTCTCATCATTCTCGGTTTCATACTTGTCCATCTGTTTAATTTTCATTTTGTTGATGACAGCAGGACCATTGCCGATATAGTCGCGGACGTGTTGAACAGGCCATTGTATACGGTCACATACAGTATCGGTCTCGTGGCCCTGACTTTGCACATCAGCCATGGATTCTGGTCCATGTTTCAGTCAGCGGGTATCAGTCATCCTAAATATGATTGCTTCATCAGATTCTGTGCCTGGATATTCTGCGGCCTGATTGCTGCTATATTTTTTGTCATTGTCTTTGTGCTTCTCGTCAAGAGAAACCTTTTGGTTTGAGTCATGTCATGTATGTAGAACAACTCGATCATCTGGTTCTGACCGTAGAGGATATTGATACCACCTGCTCTTTTTATTCAAGAATACTGGGCATGAAAGTTATAGAATTTGCAGGCGGCAGAAAAGCACTGTCCTTTGGCAGTCAGAAAATTAATCTGCACAAGTGCGGCAGAGAATTTAAACCGCATGCCAACAATCCGACACCAGGTTCGGCAGATCTTTGTTTATTAACTTCCATGCCGGTAGATAATGTCATAGGTTATTTGCGGGAACAAAAGGTTGAAATTATCGAGGGACCGGTCCGGCGTACCGGGGCGAAAGGTGAAATAGTTTCCGTCTACCTGAGGGACCCGGATGGTAACCTGCTTGAAATCGCCCACCCTTTTTCAAACTCAAACGCGAAGTAAAATTATGCAACTTGATTCCAGGATACCAGAAGGGCCGCTTACTGATAAATGGGACAACTGCAGGTTTAAGAACAAGTTGGTCAACCCTGCTAATAAAAGAAAGTATGATGTTCTGGTAGTCGGTACAGGATTGGCTGGTGCTTCCGCTTCGGCAACACTTGCCGAGCTTGGTTACAATGTAAAGGCATTCTGTATTCAGGACAGTCCTCGCCGGGCCCACTCTATAGCTGCTCAGGGTGGTATCAACGCGGCAAAAAATTATCAGAACGATGGTGATTCCATTTTCCGTCTTTTTTATGACACGATAAAAGGAGGAGATTTCCGGGCGCGGGAGGCCAATGTCTACCGGCTGGCCCAGGTCAGCAATAACATCATTGACCAGTGTGTTGCCCAGGGAATCCCTTTTGCTAGGGAATACGGAGGAACACTGGCCAATCGTTCGTTCGGAGGTGCTCAGGTTTCACGAACTTTTTATGCCCGTGGCCAGACAGGACAGCAGTTACTCTTTGGCGCGTATTCGGCCATGATGCGCCAGGTTGCCGCCGGTAAAGTGAAACTCTATCCACGTCGTGAGATGATGGACCTGGTTATGATCGATGGCCGGGCACAGGGGATAGTCTGCCGAAACATGATAAACGGTGAACTGGAGCGGTATTCAGGGCATGCGGTCGTTCTCGCTACAGGTGGTTACGGTAACGTGTATTTTCTGTCAACCAATGCTATGGCCTCCAATGTGACCGCAGCATGGCGGGCATATAAGCATGGTGCGGGTTTTGCCAACCCATCTTTTGTTCAGATCCATCCCACCTGTATTCCTGTCCACGGAGACTATCAGTCTAAATTGACCCTGATGAGCGAAAGTCTCCGCAATGACGGCAGGGTTTGGGTCCCGAAGCAAGGGCAGGAGAATCGGGATCCGGTGGATATACCTGAAGAGGACCGGGATTATTACCTGGAAAGAAAATACCCCAGTTTCGGCAATCTGGTGCCCCGCGATGTAGCCTCACGCAATGCAAAAGAAGTGTGCGACGAAGGCAAGGGCGTCGGCGAAACAGGCCTTGCTGTTTATCTTGATTTCCGGGATGCAATCAACCGGGATGGTCTTGATGTGATCATGAAGAAGTACGGCAATCTGTTCCATATGTACGAAAAAATTACAGACGCAGACCCAGGCCGGGTCCCGATGATGATCTATCCTGCAGTTCATTATACCATGGGTGGTCTGTGGGTTGATTACAATCTGATGTCAAATATTCCGGGTTTGTTTGTCCTGGGCGAGGCCAATTTCTCTGATCACGGAGCAAACCGTTTAGGTGCATCTGCCTTGATGCAGGGACTTGCAGACGGTTATTTTGTCCTGCCCTACACTATAGGTAATTATCTTGACGAGATGGGCCACGGAGACCTTAATATTTCCCATGAATCATTTTCACGATCAGAGGAGCATGTCAGCCAGCGAACGGCTGCATTGCTCAGCAACAGCAATTCAGGGAAAAAAGGTCTGCAGACGGTGGATCACTATCATCGCCGTCTGGGCCGGATAATGTGGGATTACTGTGGTATGGCAAGAAACAATGATGGCCTTGATAAAGCACGTTCCATGGTGCCGGAACTCAGGGAAGAGTTCTGGGACAAGGTTACGGTACCCGGAACAGGCCAGGAGTTGAACCAGTCCCTTGAACGCGCAGGCAGGGTGGCCGACTTCATGGAATTTGCAGAAATCATGATCCAGGATGCCCTGACCCGTAAAGAGTCCTGTGGTTGCCACTTGCGTGAAGAAAGCCAGACGGAGGAAAATGAGGCTCTTCGCGATGATGAAAATTATTCCCATGTCTCTGTCTGGGGATATTCAGGCGAAGGAAACCCCGCCGTTCTTCACAAAGAACCGCTGGCTTTTGAGAATGTGCAACCATCGCAACGAAGCTATAAATAACTTTTTCGAGAGACAGGTCCCTGAAATATGGCAGCACGAAAAATTACCCTTAATCTCAAGGTCTGGCACCAGGAAAGTCCGGACAAGAAAGGCAGGTTTGAAAACTATCATCTCGAGAAAATCGATACTGATATGTCTTTTTTGGAGATGATTGATGTTTTGAATGAAAAATTGACCAGTGAAGGGAGGATTCCGATAGCTTTTGATCATGACTGCCGTGAAGGGATTTGCGGTATGTGCGGGGCAGTAGTGGATGGTATAGCCCATGGTCCGGAAAAAGAGACAACACTGTGCCAATTGCACATGCGGCATTTTAAAGACGGACAGACTATTTCCATTGAACCGTTTCGAGCAAAAGCCTTCCCGATTATTAAAGATCTGGTTGTCGACCGGTCTTCACTGGACAGGATCATCCAGGCCGGTGGATTTATTTCAGTGAATACCGGCAGCGCCCCTGATGCCAATGCGATACCTGTAGCCCAGAACCTGGCCGAGCAGGCCATGGATGCTGCAGCCTGTATAGGATGCGGGGCCTGTGTGGCTGCCTGTCCCAATGCTGCTTCCATGCTCTTTGTCAGCGCCAAGATTTCCCAGTTGGCCCTTCTTCCTCAGGGACAGCCGGAAAAAGCAAAAAGAGCCTTGTCAATGGTGCAGGCCATGGACAGGGAGGGGTTCGGGAATTGCGGCAATGAACGTGAATGCGAGGCTGTCTGTCCCAAGGGGATATCCATCAGGAACATTGCCCGGCTTAACCGTGAATTTCTGAGGGCCTCCGTGGTTTCTGATGAAAAAAAATAGACTTTTTTTCAATACCTTTAGAGGGTAAGAGAAAGCTCTCCGGAATGATATAAGACTGCTCTGCCCCCAATTTTCACACGATTTTCCTTGAGTTCGCAATACAATTCCCCGCCCCGTAATGATACCTGCCTGGCCTTAAGCTTATTTTTGCCGGTCTGTTCGGCCCAATAGGGGGTGAGAGTGCAGTGTGACGATCCGGTCACCGGGTCTTCCTGAATACCGGCGGATGGGGCAAAAAAACGTGAAACAAAATCAACTTCTTTGCCCGGTGCAGTAACAATTATGCCAAGACAGTCAAGGGCAGCCAACTTATCAAAATCAGGAGTAAGGGATCTAACCTGTTCCTCGTTTTCGAAAACAGCAAGAAAATCCCTTGATTTCAAGACAGACAACGGGGTCTTTCCAAGTCCCGGGACCAGTTCTTTCGGTGTCTCACAGGTTTCAGCCTTGCGGGCAGGGAAATCCATGATAAAAAGGTCGTCCTGTTTTTCAACAGTTAATACACCGCTCCTCGTATTAAAGTTGAGTGGACGTTGGAGATTTCCCCCCGTCAGGTGCAGAACAAAAGCACTGGCAAGAGTTGCATGTCCGCACAGGTCTATTTCCATCATCGGTGTGAACCAGCGCAATCGGTAACAACTTTCTCCTTCACGGACGAGGAAAGCCGTTTCCGGCAGGTTGTTTTCCGCTGCTGTTTTCTGGAGAACATCGTCCTCAAGCCATTCATCCAGCAGGCATACGCCGGCGGGATTACCGGCAAAGATTTTTTCAGTAAAAGCATCAACGTGATAGTAGGGAACTTTCATAACGGAGTAACCATTAAAAAAGGGCTATGCAGCACAGCCCTTGAACAGACATTTTCTCAGCCGATCATTCATTAACCACGTGCTGATACATGTGGACATCACGCTGAGGATAAGGAATGGAAATGTTTCTTTCATCAAAGGTCTGTTTGATCCTGTCCATGAGATCAAACCGCACATCCCAGTATTCTTTTGTGTTTACCCAGGGCCGTACAACGATGTTTATGCTTGAATCACCAAATTCCGCCAGAGCAATTTTCGGGGCCGGGTCGGTAAGAATCCGCGTGTCGACCTGGACCAGTTCCTTGAGGATGGACTTTGCCTCCGGGACATCATCATCATAACTTATCCCGATAACTAGGTCGATGCGGCGGGTCGGGTTGGCATTGATATTGGTAATAACATCTGCGGTTATTTTACTGTTCGGGATAATGACTTTCTGGTTGTCCCAGGTGTTAACGACAGTGTTGAAAATATCTATCCGTTCAACAGAACCTGATACGCCGGCAGCCGTAACCGCATCTCCCACCCGGAAGGGTTGAAACATGATTAGCATAACACCCGAGGCAAAATTGGCAAGGGAGTCCTTGAGAGCCAGGCCGACGGCAAGGCCTGCGGCACCGAGAATGGCCAGAAAAGAAGTAGTTTTTATACCCACCTGATCGGCAGCTGCCAGGATGACCGCCACTAGGAGGGTATAATAAATCAGTTTGTCGAGAAAACGAACCAGAGTGTCATCCATCCCTGATTTTATAAGAGCTTTTTTAATGAGATGGGTAATCCATTTGACCAGCCAGCGTCCAAAAACCAGAATGGCAAGAGCGACAAGTATATTTGGGCCATAGGCAACAAACCAGGTTTTGGCCAGTTTTATATACTCTGTATATTGGTCCATGTTATTCTCCTTGTATCAATTCTCTATAGCCTGGATCTGGTTCATTCCATTTATTCTTCTTCAATTCTGCAGGCGTCTTCAGGGCAGACTGCCTCACATGTATGGCAGCCGTGGCATTCTTCAACGTTGACCGGTTCAGCTTTGCCGTCTACAAGTTCGTATACATCGCCGGGGCATGACTCAACACACTCACCGCAACCGGCGCATTTATCTTTGTCAATCTTTACTTTCCACATACTTCCAGTGACTCGGGGTTGATACTTCTGCGCATTTTTGTGAGATTACAGACAGTAAGATTACTTACTCCCACTCGATAGTGCTCGGTGGCTTTGATGAGATATCGTACACAACCCGGTTGACCCCCCGCACCTCGTTGATGATGCGGTTGGATATTCGACCGAGGATATCGTAGGGCAGCTTTGACCAGTCCGCGGTCATGGCATCACGGCTGTCAACCGAGCGTATGGCAACAACGTTTTCATAGGTGCGGCCGTCCCCCATAACCCCTACAGTCTGGATTGGCAGCAGAACAGCAAAGGACTGCCATACTTTGCGGTACCATCCGGAGTTTTTCATTTCTTCAAGTACAATGACATCAGCCTGCCGCAGGATGTGGAGTCGTTCCGCCGTCACCTCACCCATGATCCGGATACCAAGTCCGGGTCCGGGGAAAGGCTGCCGGTAGATGGCTTCTTCGGGAAGGCCGAGTTCCAGTCCAAGTTCACGCACCTCATCCTTAAATAGTTCGCGGAGCGGTTCTATAAGGTCAAGTTGCATGCGTTCCGGGAGTCCGCCGACATTATGGTGTGACTTGATAGGTGCTTTGCCGTGAAAAACAACAGACTCAATCACATCCGGATAGAGAGTGCCCTGGGCCAGGTATTTTACCTCACCGAGTTTACCGGCCTCCTCTTCAAATATTTTAATAAAACCAAATCCTATACGTTTTCTTTTTTCTTCTGGATCGACAATAGCCTTTAATTCCTCGAGAAAATCCTTTGTGGCGTCAATATCAATGACATGCAGGTTGGTTTTCTGCCTGAAAAAACGTAGTACGCTTTCAGATTCACCGGTGCGCATCAGTCCATTGTTGACATAAATGCAGGTCAACTGGTCCCCTATGGCCCGGTGAACAAGGGCTGCGGTAACAGAAGAATCAACCCCCCCTGACAGGGCACAAATAACCTTTTCATCACCAACTTTTTCACGGATCTCAGCCACAGTAGAGTCAATAAATGAGTGCATAGTCCACTCGGGATGACAATCGCAGAGATCAAAGATAAAATTCCTCAGTATATCATTGCCGATCAGGGTATGGACCACTTCCGGGTGAAACTGGACAGCAACAAACGGTTTGTTTTCGTGACGCAGGGCTGCAAAAGGAGAATGAGTACTTGAGGCTGTGGCGACAAAACCCGGGGCCGCTTGTTCAACACGGTCACCGTGACTCATCCAGACCTGGTATTTTGCGGGTTCGGTTTCCGTCCCGGCAAAGATACCCCCGGTATACGAAATCTGGAGTTCTGCTTTGCCGAATTCACGGTGATCGGTTTTTTCAACTCGCCCTCCAAGCTGCTGCATCATGAGTTGGGCACCGTAACAAATGCCGAGTACAGGGATTCCAAGTTCGAACAGACCGGGATCACTTATTGGGGCATCATCATCATAAACACTTGCCGGTCCGCCAGACATGACAATCCCGGAGGGATTCATCTCCTGCAGTCTGTCAAGTTCGATGTCATACGGGTGGATTTCACTGTATACTTTCTGCTCACGGATACGCCTGGCAATGAGCTGGGTGGTCTGTGAGCCGAAATCAAGTATAATGATTTTTTCAGAATGAACAGACATGATAGCAGGTTCCGGTTTATAGTTTTCTTGATTTGAAGGACAGGGGAAATTCCCTGTCCTATATACATGTCAAGGAATGAAATGCTGGTGTTCAGATTCCTTCTGTCCGGTAATTTGGCGCTTCACGGGTAATAATTACGTCATGGACATGAGATTCTCGCAGACCGGCTGGTGAAATGCGGACAAATCTCGCTTTTTCGTGCAAGTCCTCAATGGTGGACGCGCCAATATACCCCATTCCCGAGCGTAGGCCACCCAGAAGCTGGTAGATCATTTCCGACAGCGGGCCACGGTAAGGGACCTTCCCTTCTATACCCTCGGGGACAAGTTTGGATGATCCGGAGCCCTCCTGGAAATATCGGTCCTTGCTTCCCTGGTTCATAGCCCCCAGGGATCCCATCCCACGGTAACCTTTATACTTCCTACCCTGAAAAAGGAAAGTCTCGCCAGGGGTTTCATCTGTTCCGGCAAAGAGAGAGCCGACCATGACCGCATGAGCCCCGATGCCGATTGCCTTGCAGATGTCGCCGGAAAACTTAATGCCTCCGTCGGCAATAATGGGGATGTTTTTCTTGCTGGCTTCCTCAACAGAATTTTTCAAGGCTGTAAGTTGCGGAACACCTACACCTGCAACAATTCTGGTAGTGCATATGGAACCAGGTCCGACACCGACTTTTACTCCATTGGCCCCTGCCTCGATCAGATCTCTTGTCCCTTGGGGTGTGGCAACGTTTCCGGCAATGACCGGCAGGTCGGGCCAGGCATCTTTCACTTCACGCAGTGCCTTCAGAATTCCAGCTGAATGTCCGTGCGCGGAATCAAGGACCACGACATCAACCTGCACTTTGACAAGTGCTTCAGTCCTTTCCATCAGGTCACTGCTGACCCCTATAGCTGCACCTGCGAGGAGCCGGCCGATGGTATCCTTGGCCGCATGGGGATATTTTTTTATCTTTTCGATATCCTTAATTGTTATCAGTCCTTTGAGAATACCCTGTTCATCAACAACCAGCAGTTTTTCAATGCGGTGTTCATGCAGCAAGGCTTTTGAGTGTTCAAGATCTATCCCGACCGGGGCGGTAACCAGGTTTTTGCTGGTCATCACATCCCTGACTCTCAGGTTGTCATCCGATACAAATCGCAGGTCACGGTTTGTCACGATTCCGACAAGTTTTTCACCTCTTAAGACAGGCAAGCCTGATATTTTATAGTTGCGCATGACTGCCTGTACTTCAGCTACACTTTGGTCTTCAGTGACTGTAACCGGGTCGATAATCATCCCGGACTCGGATTTTTTGACCCGCTCAACCTCTGTGGCCTGGCGTTCCTTGTTCATGTTTTTATGAATAATGCCAATGCCGCCTTCCCGTGCCATGGCTATAGCGGTCTGGTGTTCGGTTACAGAGTCCATTGCCGCGCTGACCAGAGGGGAGTTAAGACTGATTGTATCGGTTAATTTCGTTGCCAGAGAGACCTCAGATGGCAGTACTGCTGAGGCACAAGGTATCAGGAGAACATCATCAAAGGTGTATGCGGGGGGTATGTCCTGCTGGAACATTGATCCATCCTCATCATGGTTGATTGGTTATTGTTCTTGGCCGCAATGTAGCATGTTAGGGCATAAAAGAAAATGGTAAATGAAAAGGGTTTTACAGGTTCAATGCTGATATTAATGAGGATCTTAAGGAAAAGCTGAAAATTCTGGTGGATTTTCCGAAAGTTTCCTGCTTTATTGTCGTTCGTAATAAAGGTGAAATGTATGGCAAAGCTCCTGGAAATTAATCCCTATAACCCGCAGCCGCGGTTGATCGGCCAAGTCGTCGATGTGTTAAAGAAAGGCGGGGTGATCTGTTACCCGACTGACACCATGTATGGTGTGGGCTGTGATATTTTTAATCAAAAAGCAGTAAAGCGGATACACATGATAAAAAACAGGCCGAAACAGAAGCCTTTCAGCTTCATGTGTTCCGATCTGAAAAATATCAGCGAATACAGTCATGTTGGTAACATGGCATACCGGTTGATGCGGAAATGTCTACCTGGTCCTTACACTTTTGTTCTTACAGGGACGAAACTTGTACCGAAAATTATGCTAACCCGTCAGAAAACAGTTGGTATAAGAGTTCCTGAGTACCCTATCTGTCAGCATTTGATTCAGGGATTGGGTAATCCCATACTCAACACCAGTGCTCTGAAGGAAAAAGGAGCAGAACCTCCAGTGGATGGGTTTGATGTATATGATCTATTCGGTAATCAGGTTGATCTGATAATTGACGGCGGGCAAATCTTGCCCAATCCCTCCACGGTCGTTTCTCTCATTGATGACGGTCCTGAAGTTTTGAGAGAAGGAAAAGGCGATATTTCACTCTTTTTGTAGCCCGTATTTCACGCGGGCTATCTTCTGTTGCGCAGATTAATGCAGCCATTTCCTCTGCCTCAGTCTTCTTACTTTCACTTGCCTATCGCTGCTTAACAACATGGTGCCAATATGCTTGCGAACAGTTTTCAGTTATTCATGATGATCGATCTAAGAAAAAAGCGGTAATGAAAAGACGAAACCAGAATCGGTGAGATGAAAAGCCGGTGCAGTTTACCCTGCACCGGCTGTAAACGGAAAATGATACTATTTTTTCTCTATCAGGGATTCCTTAAGAGATTTACTCATGGTGAAGTGCAGCGTTTTACGGGCTGATATATTCATGATTTTGCCGGTTTTAGGGTTTTTCGTGCTGCGCGGCTTACGCGTCCGTACGGAAAAACTGCCAAAACCTCTGATTTCAACACGTCGCCCTTCTATGAGAGCTTGTGATATTTCTTCTAAAATCAGTTCGACAGCAAGTGCTATATCTTTCTTGTAATATCCTTTGAGCTGGTCAGAAACCATGTCAACAAGTTCACGTTTGAGCATTGTGTAAATATACCTCTGTGATTAAAATCACCACACATCCAATATCTGTGCAAGTGTAAAATAATGAGGAGAGGGTATTCTTCGAGGTATGGATAACGGAATCCGTGTAGAATCCGTCCCAGGAGAAAAACACCCTATCGTCTTATAGCTTCTTTATTTATCGGTTTGATCTTCTTCCTGTCCATCAGCAGCGGCTTTCAGGAGATCACCGATGGTGGACGGACCTGAGGCTTGCTGCTTCTGTTCATACTCTTCCTTGACTGTCTCCTCATCCCCTTCTTCAAGGGCCTTGGTGGAGAGGGCAATTTTACGATCATCGGAAGAAACACTGATAACCATTGCTTTCAGGGTGTCGCCAACATTAAACATGCCAACCGGTGTCTGAATCTTTTCTTTGCTGATTTCAGAAATATGCACCAATCCTTCAATGCCCTCTTCAAGCTGAACAAAAACACCGAAGTCAGTAACGTTGGTAATGGTGCCTTCGACAATAGTGCCAGTCGGATAGCTTTTCATTGCGCCAGCCCATGGATCCGGCTCAAGCTGCTTGACTCCGAGAGAAAACCTTTCGTTTTCTTTGTCAATTTTCAGTACAACAGCCTGAATGGTCTCTCCCTTCGCATATTTTTCAGAAGGGTGTTTTATCCGCTCAGTCCAGGAGAGGTCTGAGACGTGGATAAGGCCGTCGATGCCTTCTTCGATACCTATAAATACCCCAAAGTCTGTGATGTTTTTTATCTTTCCTTCAATGACGGAACCAACAGGATAGCTTTCTTCAACAACATCCCATGGATTGGGTTGGAGCTGTTTCATTCCCAGTGAAATACGTTTGGTCTCAGGTTCGACCTTGAGCACCTTAATTTCTATGTCATCACCTACAGATACAATCTTAGAAGGATGACGCGGCTTTTTGGACCAGCTCATTTCAGAGATATGAACAAGTCCTTCGACGCCCTCTTCAAGTTCAACAAAAACGCCGTAATCGGTAATGGAAACAACTTTACCCGTTACACTGGCACTGATCGGATACTGTTCAGGAACCAGAGCCCATGGATCCTCTTTAAGCTGCTTGACGCCAAGAGATACACGGTCGGAATCCTTGTCGTATTTGAGCACCTTGACTTCAATCTCATCCCCTACATTGTAGAGTTTTGAAGGATGGGAAACACGGCCCCAGGAAAGGTCTGTGATATGACAGAGGCCGTCCATGCCGCCGAGATCAATAAAAAGGCCATAATCAGTGATATTGGTAATAGCACCAACGATAGTCTGTCCCTCTTCAAGGGAGGTGCGCATCTTGTCACGCATTTCTGAGCGCTGTTCTTCGAGAATTGCGCGGCGTGAGATAACAACATTGTTGCGTTTACGATTAAACTTGAGGACTTTGAAGTCAAATGTCTGTCCAATGAGAGCGTCCAGGTCCTTTACAGGCCGGAGGTCTATCTGAGAGTATGGGAGAAATGCCGGCACACCAACGTCGACTGACATACCGCCTTTAACACGGCTCTCAACACGACCTTCGATGGTACCGTCATCTTCCTGGATTTTTGCAATTTCTTCCCAAACCTTAATGGCAATGGCTTTTTCACGAGAGAGTTGCAGTCCGCCCTCATCCTTGCGGCTTTCTATGAAAACTTCGAATTCATCACCGATATTGATTTCACGGTCAGGATCTTCATGGCGGAATTCAGAAAGAGGTATGTAACTTTCCGCCTTGTCTCCGACATCGATGAGAACGAGATCGTTATTTATGTCGACAACCGTTCCGTTGGCAACTTCTCCGACATTGATGACGGTGTTGTGGGTTTCCTGCTCAAAAAGTTCAGCAAAGCTAATATCTTCGCTGTCATTGTTTTCTGCCGCCGGAGCGGGCTGTGTTCCATTTTCAGTCATGGGTTTCTGTTCCTCTGCTGGCCGGCCAACGCCAGCCGTTTTCATGCGTTAAGGTTAATGTTCAAAAAGGGTTTACATTGTATTCTTTCATTGTCATCATCTGACAATGATCCAAAAAAACTCCTAATAACAGAGTTGTCAGGTAAAAACAATAGTTTCGTCCTGAAAACCTGACTTTTTTTTGTAGAAAATTGAGGGAATGTGTAACGCTGTGGGGCAGGAATCAGCTTTTGCCAGATGAAGTCAATTCCTCCATAAATGGACCAAAGAGCTCTTCGTACTGGGGAATGGCCTTACGCATGGCCACACCCAAGTGATAAAGGTCATCTTCGTTGACAACGAGATTAGCACTATATGCAAGGGCTTGCAGGTTGTAGAGGGTATGGAATTCGGGCCCGATGAGGATGTAAAAAAGATAGCGCCGTCTTTGCATGGTCATGTCGCGCATATACTTGTGAAAATTAGATTCTTCCAAGCTGGGACCGTCATATTGTGAGTGGAGGACAACACAGGCAAAACTGACAAAACGCATGCGCTCGACAGCCTCTTCAGGAGAGTCCGCTACACTGATCTGGTATCCTACCTGTTCAAGGGCATCACGAACAATTTCCAGCTTCTCGTTTTTTGGAAAGAGCACAAGAGCCATGGGGACATCGGCGATCTTGTCCTCATCCTGAAGGTTGCCTTCTTTCAGCCAGCTCAGGTCAGGTGGTCCGGGAGGCTTGATCCCGCCGGGAATATTCTGCTCTGCTGTACCCTTGGCATCAAGGGCAATGCCTTTATTGCAGGAAGGACATTTAATGGTCAACTTTTTACTTGCTTCCAGGCCATCCAGGGCTTTTTGCAGTTTTTCCTGCTGGGCCTCACCCAGCTTCAGTGTTTGATTGCAGTGGGGACATGAACTGATCATATTCAATCTCCTTCAGTAAAAGAGTCAGGAGGAAGTTCCAGGTTAATTAAATTTCGAAAATTTTGAATAAATGCTGTTTATGTATTCTGTGTTACAGAAAGGAAGAATCCTCTTCCTCTTCTTCCATTTTTAATTCGTCAATATTTGAAGTTTTCTCTCCCCTGGCAGATTTAATGCTGTCCAGGCCGCGTTTAATTTCACTTCGATGCGAGCTGAAGGTAATGGCAGATTCTTCAGTAATAAGGCCTTGCTGAAAGAGTTCCATCAGGTGCTGATCAAAGGTTCGCATGTTGCTGGTGGAGCCGGCCTTGATAACATTGTAAAAAGTTTTGTCCTCGGTTTCACCATTCATGATAAGGTCTGTGACCCGCAGGCTGGTGCAGAGAATTTCCAGGGCAGCTACCCTGCCGCCTCCGACTTTCGGCAAAAGTCGCTGGCTGACAATCCAGCGTATGGTGTCGGCCAGGCGGTTTCTGATCATTGTTTGCTCATCGTGTTCAAAGAACCCCAGGATACGGTTGACCGTCTGACCGGCATCAATGGTATGAAGTGAAGAAAAAACCACATGGCCGGTTTCAGCTGCGGTCAGAGCAATTTCCAGAGTCTCACGGTCTCGAATCTCACCGACAAGAATAACCTTTGGTGCCTGTCTCAAAGCAGCACGCAGTCCGCTGGAAAATTCGTCAAAATCATCACCCATCTCCCTCTGGTTAAAAGTAGCTTCCTTGTGGGGATGGATGTATTCTATGGGATCTTCCAAGGTAATAACATGAACCGGTCTTTCATGGTTTATTTTGTTGAGGATAGCTGCCATGCTGGTCGTCTTACCTGTACCGGTGGCACCAGTAAAGAGAATCAGACCGTTTCTTTCCCGGGCCATTATGTTGAAGGCATTAGGAAAGTTGAAATCCTCGATGGTCGGAAGTTTTGTTTCGAGTTTTCGAAGGACGGTTGAAATATGTCCCTTCTGGTGAAAGACATTGACCCTGAATCGCGCCTCGTCTCCCAGTGAGTAGGAGAGGTCACAGGAACCACGCGTAATGAAATCCCTGAGCAGACGTTGGTTTGCCCCAATGATATTCAGGGCAAATACCTCGGCCTGGAAGGGGGTAAGTTCTGTAATCGTCGGCTGGACATCAACCGGAATCAGCAGGCCGTCACTCTCAACCTGCAGGGGTTTTCCCACAGTGATGTTCAGGTCCGAAACACGTTCATGCTTATTCAGCATGGTGGAAATCCAATAGTCTATCTCCTGCTTTTTCATAGCTTTACCTGTATTACAATTGACAGAGTTCCCTATTGATGTACTATCTCTTACTGGCAGTATTTTACAAGAAAAAAAATAATTATTCTACCTGTTTCAAGGAGAGCGGCATGAGTGTTCCTTTACGCAGCAACGTTACAACCCAGGGAAGAAGAATGGCTGGAGCCCGTGCTTTGTGGCGCGCAAACGGCATGAAAGAGGAGCAGATAGGCAAGCCGGTTGTTGCAGTGGTCAACTCGTTTACCCAAATGGTACCCGGACATGTTCATCTCCATGAAATCGGGCAGCATGTAAAGCGGATTATCGAAAAACAGGGCTCCTTCGCGGCGGAATTCAATACGATTGCCATTGATGACGGCATAGCCATGGGGCATGACGGCATGCTCTACTCCCTTCCATCGCGAGAACTTATTGCCGACTCCGTGGAATTTATGTGCAACGCTCATATGGTCGATGCCATGGTCTGTATTTCCAACTGTGACAAGATTACACCCGGTATGCTGATGGCAGCCATGCGCCTTAATATCCCGGCAATTTTTGTTTCCGGTGGTCCGATGGAGGCCGGAATTATCGGAGAAAAACGCTATGATCTTGTCGATGCAATGGTCCTGGCAGGTGATCCGGAAGTTTCTGACGAAGAAATTGCTGAGATCGAGCAGGCAGCCTGTCCTACCTGCGGCTCCTGTTCCGGCATGTTTACCGCCAATTCGATGAATTGCCTCAACGAGGCACTTGGCCTGGCTTTACCGGGTAACGGAACGCTGGTTGCCACACACGCCGGCAGGTTGGGTCTTTTCGAGTCAGCAGCCCGGCGTATTGTAGAAATGTGTGATGCCTGGTACGGCAGAGGTGATGATTCTGTTTTGCCAAGGAGCATTGGCAGCCGAGCAGCATTTAACAATGCAATGGCCCTGGATATTGCCATGGGAGGATCAACCAACACCGTCCTTCATCTACTGGCCATTGCCAGTGAGGCCCGCGTTGACTTTACCATGGCTGATATTGATCAGTTGTCCCGCAAGATACCAAATTTATGTAAAGTTGCCCCAAGCTCACACTACCATGTTGAAGATGTCAACAGGGCGGGCGGTATTCTTGGCATTCTCGGTGAACTTGACCGGGCAGGACTCATTGATACCAGTGTCGGTAGGTCGGATGGGATGTCTCTGGAGGAAGCATTGCGTGATTATGATATCAAGCGCTCAACCGTAGCTGACGAGGCTGTTGCTCTATTTAAAAGTTCACCGGCCGGAACCGGTCGGAACCTGACGATGGGGTCACAACAAACAATGTATAGCGAACTGGACCTGGACAGAGAATCCGGGTGTATCCGCGATCTGGAGCACTGTTACAGCAGAGAAGGCGGACTGGCAGTCCTCTATGGTAATATCGCTGAAAATGGATGTATCGTGAAAACAGCAGGTGTTGATCCGGCCATTTTTCAGTTTACCGGAACGGCCAAAGTATATCATTCACAGGAGGCAGCCTGCGAGGCAATCCTGGACGGTGAAATCAAGGCCGGTGACGTGGTGTTTATCCTCTACGAAGGACCCAGGGGCGGCCCTGGAATGCAGGAGATGCTGTATCCCACTTCATACTTGAAATCCATCCATCTGGGAGCGGCATGCGCCCTTGTTACTGACGGTCGATTTTCAGGAGGCACCTCAGGGCTTTCAATCGGCCACGTGTCTCCTGAGGCGGGCGCAGGGGGTGCCATCGCTCTTGTTCGCCAGGGAGATACTGTGGAGATTAGTATTCCGGAACGTTCCATTAACCTGAAAATAAGCGATGAGGACCTTGCCAGCCGCAGAACTGAAGAAGAGGCAAAAGGTGCTGCTGCTTTTACACCAGACAGGCAGCGCACGGTTTCCCCAGCCTTGAGGGCATATGCGCATTTTGCCGCTTCGGCAGATCAAGGAGCTGTCCGTATCGTTCCGTAAACTGCCTGTGTGAATTATCGAAACAAAATTGCTTTAATTGAGTGAGAAAAAATGAAAAGGATTTGCGCCTGGTGTAAAAAAGAGTTGCTTCCCCGAGAAGAGTTGGGCACTGAAAGAGAGGTCACCCATGGTATATGCTCCAAATGTGCAGTACAACTTACCAGGGATGTTCCCAAGTCTCTTAGAAATCTGTTGAGCCTTATCTCTGAACCTGTATTGATAGTGGATTCCCAGGGAGTTGTCAAAACCGCAAACACCAGCGGTCAGAAATTATTAGGCAAGGATCTTGTTGACATCGAGAATTATCCTGGTGGAGATGTAATCGAATGCACATTTGCCAGCCTGCCGGATGGTTGCGGCAGAACAGAGCACTGCAAAACCTGCGCAATTCGAAATATTGTGTTGGATACACTGGCCCATGGCAGAGGCTATAAAAATGTTCCGGCATTTCAGAATATCAGCACCCCGAATGGTGACCGACTTATGCGTTTTTATATCTCAACCGAAAAAATCGATGACCAGATCCTGCTGCGTATTGATGACGTCACAGAGGGCTTTGCAGCCTGAGTTGTCTCCTGGCATTTTACAATCTGTCCTGGTGAATATTATGTGTCGGGATAAACCATTTTCCTGGCATCAACGTACCTGTCAAACTCTTTTTCACTTAACAATCCAAGCCTGACCGCAGCCTCTTTGAGAGTTATGTTCTCCATGTGAGCTGTTTTGGCAATTTGAGCTGAATTTTCATATCCAATGTGTTTGTTGAGTGCTGTAACCAACATAAGGGAATTGTGAAGGTTATGTTCGATTTTTTCTGGTATTGGTTCAATTCCAACAGCACAGTTATCGTTAAATGATCGTATTACATCGGCAAGAAGTCCTGACGATTGAAGAAAATTATAGATTATGACCGGCTTGAAAACGTTCAGCTCAAAATTTCCCTGGCTGGCTCCAATTGTTATTGCCGTATCATTACCAAATACCTGGCAGGCAACCATGGTAACTGCCTCGGCCTGGGTAGGGTTGACCTTGCCGGGCATGATGGAACTGCCGGGTTCGTTAGCGGGTATTGTTATTTCACCAATACCACACCGGGGACCGCTGGCAAGCCATCGAACGTCATTAGCAATTTTCATAAGGTTTGCCGCCAGGCCCTTAAAAGCTCCGCTAACAAAGACCAGGGCATCATGCGACGTGAGAGCGTGGAATTTGTTTGCTGCTGAGTGAAATTTTTTTCCTGTCTGTTTGGTAATAAATTCGGCCGCCTGCTCGCCGAAGTTTTCGGGTGCATTGATTCCAGTGCCGACTGCCGTACCGCCAATAGCAAGGGCCCGCAGAGGTTCCAGGGATTCCATGATCTGGTTAATACTGCTATCGAGCATGGCCGCCCATCCGCTAATTTCCTGCCCGAGAGTCAAAGGGGTAGCATCCTGCAGGTGAGTACGTCCTATTTTGATGATATCATTGAGTTGGTTTGCTTTGTTGTGCATAGTCTCCGCCAACTGTGAAAGGGCCGGAAGCAGATTGTCTTCAATATCTATTATTGCCGCAATATGCATTGCGGTGGGGAATGTGTCATTGGAGCTTTGTGACATGTTGACATGGTCATTGGGATGTATTCTGACTTCATCAGATATTTCTTCTGCCAGTAATTTGTTTGCTCTGAAAGCTATGACTTCGTTGACGTTCATGTTTGTCTGGGTACCACTTCCTGTCTGCCATACCGATAAGGGAAATTCGTCGTTATGCACGCCAGAAAGAATTTCATCACACGCCTCAACGATACAGGTTTTTATTCTTTCATCCAGCTTGCCAGCCTGATGGTTTACCTTTGCACAAGCTTTCTTGAGATTCGCAAAAGCATGGATCAGCCGCATTGGCATTTTTTCTTTCCCTATATTAAAATTCTCGATACTTCGTTGGGTCTGCGCTCCCCATAACCGGTCTGCGGGAACCGGTATCTCTCCCATGGTGTCATGTTCAAGTCGATACTTCATCGTACTCCTGTTATAATTTAGTTTATGGTTTATAGGTGAAAAACACCACGCATGGTGTGGTTCTTAAAAAGCAGTTATATCTTTGATTCTATGTAGTTTCTTTCAATTGGCATTGCCAGGTTAAATTATCTGTCGAATACTTGACGTTGTATAAAAATCCATGTATCTGTACAGAAGTATTGTGCATCAGGAGGAGTGCCGGAGCGGTCGAACGGGACGGTCTCGAAAACCGTTGTGGGGGTGACTCCACCCAGCGTTCGAATCCCTGCTCCTCCACCACTGATAACAATTTTAGTAAATTTAAACTTGTTACTCAAGAGACTACGCTATTTATTATATCCCGATTACAGCTACTTTGGAATAACAAGAGAGAGCTCATTGTGAAAAACATATAATTTTCCTCAGTGTATGTGTTGTTTTCTTCCTGCCAATGTTTTCCACTAGGAGATCCCGGTATATGTATTAAGGGTTATTACTTCAACGGGGGAGGGACATTTTTATGGCCGGACGGTAAAAAGTATGCAGGAGACCGCAAGGAAGGGAAGAGGACCGGACAAAGAATTTCTATCTGGCCGAACAGTGCAAAATTTATCGGCAATTTCCAAAATGATAAACAACACGGTAAAGGAACCTTCAGCTAGCCTGATGGAAAAGTGTATGGAGGTGAATGGGGACTATGTTGGAAAGAAAAAACCAAAAGAATAATTGTTGTTAACTAATAAAAACAGATGCCTTATCATCTGTGTAAAATTTTCAATATATTTTTTTCGCTATGTTGTTACTGATTGTGAGGTGTTCTAAAACTGTCAATATGATGTAAGGTGAGAAATATTATGGTATGGGAAAAGTGAAAGATTTTCAGGGTAAAATATACAATAACTTTATCGAGAGTAAATTTCTGGTCGGTAAAGATTTCATCACAGGATTCTCGGGTTCATTTCATGAACGGAATGATATTTAAAAGGAAATGAAAATGCAAAAAAAGGTTCTGCTCACATTAATCTGGTGCATGTGCATTCTTATTGGATCAGATGGTCCAATAAACGCGCAAGAGAGTGAATTGGATACACTGATGAGTGAAGTAAATACACTGTACCAGGAAGGCAAGTACGTGCAAGCCATGGATGTCGCAAAAAAAACTCTTGATGTTGCAGAGTCAACTCAGGGTCCTGATCACCCTTCTGTAGCGACAAGCCTGCATAACCTTGCCTCACTTTATGCAGTTCAGGGGCAGTACGAGCAAGCCGAACCGCTGTTTAAAAAAGCATTGACTATCCGTGAGAATTCTTTTGGACCTGATAACCCTGAAGTAGCATCCAGTATGAATATTCTTGCTGAAACATACCACATTCAGGGTAGATATACCGAGGCTGAGCCCTTGTTCAAAAGCTCCCTTGCAATCTGGGAAAAATCCCTGGGTCCTGATCATTCCAATGTGGCGATGAGTTTGCACAACCTGGGTTCTCTGTATGCTGCACAGGGAAAGTACGATATGGCAGAACCTTTATTCATCAGGGCATTGTCGATCAGGGAAAAAGTATACGGTCCTGAACACCCTGAGGTGGCTGCGACACTTAATTACCTGGCAGAAATCACCTATATAAAAGGCCAGTATGCTCAAGCCGAAGGTCTTTTTCAACGGACATTGGCAATCCGCGAGAAGTCGCTTGGTCAGGAACATCCGAATGTGGCAATGAGTCTCAACAACCTGGCAATGCTGTATGCCAATCAAGCTCAATATTCCCAGGCTGAATCGCTTTACAAGCGAGCAATTGCGATACAGGAGAAATCATTAGGACCTTATCATATTTATGTGGCATCCACTTTGAATAACCTTGCGGATTTGTACAAAGCACAACAACTCTACACAAAAGCTGAACCTTTATACAGGCAGGCTCTTGCTATTCGCGAGAAAGTTTTGGGACTTGAACATATTTATGTCGCGACCAGCCTGAATAACCTTGCAGTAGTTTATACAAACCTTGACCAGTTGGAACAAGCAGAGCCTTTATATAAGAGGGCACTTGAAATACAAGAGAAGACTTTGGGGCCAGATCATATATATGTCGCCACAAGTTTGAACAACCTCGCGGAGCTTTACAAGTCCCAGGAAGAATACACCCGGGCAGAGCCATTATACAAAAGGGCCCTTGAAACTCAAGAAAAGGTTCTTGGTCCAGATCACATTTACGTCGCCACAAGTTTAAACAACCTGGCCGAGCTTTACAAAAAAAACGGCAAGTATGTTGAAGCTGAAGAACTATACAAACGGGCCATACCTATCATGGAGAAGACACTGGGTCCGGATCATCCCGATGTGGCCATGTCTTTAAACAATCTTGCAGAGATTTATCGCGTTCATGGGCCATATACAGAAGCTGAGCCGTTATACAAACAGGCTCTGGAGATCAGCGAGAGATCTCTCGGTCCGAACCATCTTTTTGTAGCAACAATTCTCGAAAATATGGCGAAATTTTATTCGGAAACAGGCAAGAAAAAAACAGCCAGGGGGTTGGAAGAACGTGCAGCTGGAATACGGAAAAGATTACAATAATGCGGGCCTGAAGCAATATTGTATATTACCATGAGCGAAGCGGAATTTGACAAAATTATTTCATACTTTTCATTCTTTCACATGGCTTAATACTTGATGCCAGGCAGGCACATAATTTTCAAAGGCTGACCAGTTGCCCCCCCCCCCAGTCATTTCAAGTAGAGCTGCGCTGAAATGTAGAAATAGCATGAATAACGAGACACCTGTTTTGACGAGACCAGAGACAGGCCGGAAATTGATACCAAGAGGCGTGGTTTTTCGATTATTTAATACTCACACGTGGGGAAGTTTACATGATAAGTAACAAGATGGTGTTGTGTTACCTTTTTATTCTTGCTTTGTCATTTGTTTTACCTGGCTGTGTACAGGATAAATATAATAAGGGGGCTGAAAATGTTGATTTCACTAATATTGGTGGATTCACAGACCCTAATGGCCAGGCAAGGATAAGGCTCATCGTCTATTCCGGTGAAGCGGAACTGGAAAATATCAAGAGTTATGCTGATCGGTTGGGTTGCGGGATGTTGTTTGCCTATTTTTACCCTGAATCAACAGATAGAAACGAGATCCCTATTGAAGAATTGGAATCATCCCGGTCATTTGTCGAAGCCAGGGAAATACTTTTTAAGGGAGAAGGGTATGGCAAGTGGCATTTTGCAGCACAATGTTTAGGCCTGATTCCAACGGTAACTGATTGCCAGGAAAGGTCTATCAGCACAAACTGTCGTTAAGGCTTTATGGTTGGATAAAGAAAACTGATCCATAATATTGTTGAGAGTTGCTATATTTAGGGTAATTCATGAAATCAAGCCATCCTGGGTTCAGCAGAAGTTTTCTCCTTTTTCTGGTTCTGACTGCATTAGCAGGAGGAACTTTGACGATGGTGATAGAAATACTTGGAGCCCGTATAATAGGTCCTTTTTTTGGTGTGAGCATTTTTGTCTGGACCTCCGTTATATCTGTTACCATGATATCTCTTGCTTTGGGATACGCTCTGGGAGGGATGTTTTCCGATCGTCAAAACCATCCGGATTTCTTGTATTTTTTTATTTTATTAGCCGGCGTGTTTGTTCTGATGGTACCCTTTACAAAAGGACCTGCTCTTAATTTTTTCATAACTTTTGGCTTGAGAAGCGGGGCATTTTTCAGCAGTCTGGTTTTATTTGGCCCTCCACTGCTTTTATTAGGGTGCGTTTCACCTTATGTGGTAAAACTTGCTGCCAGAGAACTCTCTAACATCGGGCGAACAGTGGGTGTTTTCTACGCTATTTCGACTATAGGGAGTGTTTTCGGGACGCTGCTTGCAGGTTTTGTTTTAGTCTCTTATCTAGGTGTTGATAAGATATTCTACCTTGTCGGAATGTTGCTGATCCTTTTGTCAGTAACGTATTATGTCTGCTTCAGGAGAACAATAATTTCGATATTACTTCTCTTAATACCTATCCCATTTTTTCCTTCAGACACATTAATTACCAAAGTATTGGATGACGGTACAACTGTTAGTCTATTGGCGAAAAAGGAAGGGTACTATGGAAATGTCAAGGTGGTCGATTACAAAAAGGGGGCAGTTCATACCAGAGAAATGATTATCGACGGACTTCTCCAGGGCGGGATTGTTATGAATAACGGCCTGTCAATTAACATGTATCCATATATTCTTGGTTTTTTCCCAAGATATATTCAGCCATCAGGAAAAAAATGTTTAGTTATAGGTCTTGGTGCCGGAATCATTCCAGCATTATATGAAAAGGATAATATCGAAGTAGATGTGGTGGACATCGATCCCAATGTTTATCAGTTGGCTAAAGAGTATTTTAATTATAATGGATCTGTTTATATTGAAGATGCCAGATACTTCTTAATGACAACGGATAACAAATACGACTATATTATTCTTGACGTGTTTAATGGAGACACCACGCCATCTCATTTGTTATCCCGAGAAGCTTTTACCCTCATGAAAAAATGTCTTTCAAAAGATGGAGTACTGGGCCTCAATATTTTTGGAAGCTTAAGAGATAATAATTTCATGACCGTGTCAACGGTACGGACCATTGAAAATGTTTTTGACCATGTGCAGATGTATCCAAATTTTAACCCCTCTTCAGGAGATGGTACCGGTAATATTTCTCTTTTTGCCTATGACGGCAAAAAATTAGGCCCGTCTTTTAAAAGTATACAGAGCCTCGAATTTAATAATGTTGTCCGAAGAAACCTGGAAACAATTTTCAAATGGAAATATTCTTTTTCGGAAAAGGAACCTTTTATAATTCTAACGGATGATTTTAATCCATTGGATTGTTTTGATCTTTTTTTGAAGGAAAAAGTTAGAAAAAATATTCTAAATGCTACTGACTGGGACATCTTGAATGGATAGTTTTTTTCTCATAAATACTCTATTCTGCAATACATTTGTATTTTGTTTGCCCTCCCATTAACTGTTGTTTTACAAAAACATTGTGTATCATGATTCATAATTGATCCAAGATACATTCAATAATTTTTATTTCTAATAAGGAAAATTTTCTGGGTTTGTTATGGAAGAAAATATTCCCACCTCTGCTGGTCTGAGCAGTTATAATCTCCTTAATGAAAAAAAGTTGTTTCATACCCTTTCTTTAAGGCCAGGTATAATCATGCTCGATTTAGGCTGTGGTGTAGGAAATTATACAGTAACTGCCTCTCCCTATATAGGCGACAAAGGGTTTGTTTGTGCCATGGATCTTTGGGAGGAGGGAATCGAAACTCTGATGGTCAGGACAAACATCGGTAAACTCAGTAACATTCATCCAATTGTTGCCGATGCATCATATAGTTTGCCATTTCAAAGAAACAGTTTTGATTTATGTCTCATGGCTACTTTTATTCATATTCTGCATCATGAGGGTACAATGAAGAGAGTATTGCGGGGGGTAAAGCACATTCTTAAGGCGGATGGCATGCTTGCAGTAGTTGAATTCCATAAAATTGAAGGCCCGCCGGGACCTCCGTTGGGCTGGAGGCTAACTCCAGGGCAACTTGGTGCTCAGCTCTCTTCCCTTGGGTACGATTGCATAAACACCGTTGATATAAGTCCCAATAACTACCTCTCCATTTTTCGATACAGCGATTGAAGTGATTGGGCATCAAAAAAGTAATTTTCTTCCTTTTTTACGGTTAAAGTTTAACAACATATAACGATAAATAGGTGAGAGAGGTGTTGGTGGAATGTAGAAATTTTCAGCTGAAATTTATTTCTTTTATTACACAGAATTTTCTGTTGCCTTTGATGTTTATAAGTCTTTGCGGTTGCACCTTGGCATCACGTAATGATAAATCCGTTAATTTACCTGCCCATCATGCAGAAGACGGATTTCAGAATCCCTATGTTCAAAAGGAAAAACGGGGATTTCTCAGTTATTTTAAAATGAGATATTTCAGTGATGTCAGCTATCATGATTATGAACAAACAGCAAACCTGATCCCAACAGTCAAAGTCAATCTTGATAGAGTCGTTGATCCTGGTGAACTACCTCAGATTACCTGGGTTGGACATGCCACAGTGCTTATTCAGTACCGGGGCATATCTATTCTGACAGACCCTATGTTTTCAGACCGCGCTTCGCCGGTTAGTTTCCTTGGGCCAAAACGAGTTAATGCCCCAGCTTTTAAAATAAAAGAACTCCCACCTATCGATTATGTTATCATTTCACATAATCATTATGATCACCTGGACCGAAAGTCTGTAGAGGAGATAGGGTCCAGCACCTTCTGGCTAGTACCCTTGGGTTTGAAGTCATGGTTTCTCGGAATCGGAATTCAAGAACAGAAAGTGATTGAATTTGACTGGTGGGATGTACAGTATTTTGACAAGGTGACTATTACCGCAACCCCGGCACAGCATTGGTCAGCAAGAAATCTGTGGGACAGAAGGAAAACGCTGTGGTCTTCCTGGATGGTACAAATTGATGATTTTACAGTCTGGTACAGTGGTGATACCGGCTATAATTCATTTCAATTTAAGGCAATCGGTGCAGAGTTTGGCAATATAGACCTAGCTTTGATATCGATTGGTGCTTATGAACCCCGTTGGTTCATGAAAGATGTGCATATTAATCCGGAAGAGGCTGTGCAAATCCACGAGGATATCAACTCAAAGCACTCCATCGCTGTTCAATGGGGGACCTTTCGGATGACTGCAGAATCTATTGATGACCCGCCTGCCAAACTGAAGGCTGCCTTGGCGAAGAAGAATATACCAGAGGACAGATTTGAAATAATGAAAATAGGTGAAATAAAAGTATTAGACACGATCAGTACGAAATAAACAGAAAATAGTATTTTAATGAAAACTTCAATTAAAAACATCCAGTCATATCAGACAAAAGACGGTTCTCTCATTCATGAACTGATGCACCCGGATATACACGGAAACAGGAATATGAGTTTTGCTCTTGCTGTAATTGGGGCCGGTATAAGTACATTGCTTCACAAGCATCATGCATCAGAAGAAATCTACCACTTTGTCCAGGGAAAAGGTTTGATGACACTTGGTGATGATCAGTTTTCCGTTGAGGCCGGGGATACAGTATGCATCCGGCCCGGCGTTTGTCATAGTGTCGTAAATACCTGGTATGATTCATTAAAGATTTTCTGCTGCTGTGCCCCCCCGTATTCCCATTCAGACACGGAAATCCTTGGAGAAATTGGATGAGGTATGCTTGTCATCAGTCAGTGTTTGGTGTATAACTTTTTTAAAAATGTACATGCGGCAGCTTGAAGCTGCCCTTTTCTTTTTGCGAATCCGGGAGAGTGTTCATGAAAAGTAAGCCTACCAAAAAGACCAAGTTCATTTTCATTACCGGCGGTGTCCTTTCCTCCCTGGGAAAGGGTCTTGCTGCAGCTGCTCTGGGAGCGTTGCTTGAGAGTCGTGGAATGACGGTAACTTTTCAGAAGCTTGATCCGTATATAAATGTTGATCCCGGTACAATGAATCCCTTTCAGCACGGTGAGGTTTTTGTTACCGACGACGGGGCTGAGACGGACCTGGATATGGGCCATTATGAGCGCTATACGGATGCGGTCATGGCACAGGTCAATAATTATACCTCCGGGCGGATTTATTACTCCGTTATTCAGAAGGAAAGACGCGGGGAATATCTTGGCGGCACGGTTCAGGTTATTCCGCATATAACTGATGAGATAAAACATGCCGTTCTGCAGCTTGATGGCACAGTCGATGTGGCAATCATAGAGATCGGCGGCACCATAGGTGATATAGAAGGTCTTCCCTTTGTCGAGGCCATCCGCCAGTTGCGCGGAGACCTCGGACGTGACTATACCCTTTTCATCCATCTGACCCTTGTGCCCTATATCAAGACAGCCGGTGAGGTCAAAACAAAACCCACACAGCACAGTGTCAAGGAACTGCTGGCAAGTGGTATTCAGCCGGATATTCTTGTCTGCCGTACAGAAAACCATTTGACCACGGACCTGAAGAAAAAAATAGCCCTGTTCTGTAACGTCGAACCAGAGTCAGTCATAACGGCCATGGATGTTGAATCAATCTATGAGGTTCCGCTTCGTCTGCATGAGGAGGGTTTGGATGACCGGGTCCTCGAAAAACTGAGCATCTGGACCGGGGCGCCGTATATTAAACCCTGGGAGGAGTTGGTTGACAGGATAAAGAATCCTAAATATCAGGTTACCATAGGGATTACGGGAAAATATGTTGAACTCAAGGAATCGTACAAGAGCCTTCATGAGGCCCTGGTTCATGGAGGGATTGCAAATAATGCCCAGGTCGACTTGAAATATATCAGCGCAGAGGATCTGGAAGAAGGCGATCCTGATGAACTTCTGGAAGACTGTGACGGCATCCTTGTGCCGGGGGGGTTTGGCAGTCGTGGAATGGAAGGTAAGATTCGTGCTATTACTGTGGCAAGGGAAAATAAAATTCCGTATTTTGGAATATGTCTCGGCATGCAGCTGGCTGTGGTTGAATTTGCCAGGAACATTGGCGGCATGAACGGTGCTCATTCTACAGAACTTGATACTGAGACTCCTTTTCCAGTCATTTACCTGATGAAGGAGTGGTTTGATTTTCGTACTGGGCAAACTGAAACCCGTGATGAAAATTCAGACATGGGTGGCACGCTCAGGCTTGGCGCTTATCCATGCATGTTGAAAGATGGTACTCTGGCCAGCAAAGCCTATCCGCAGGATGAGATCAGCGAACGACACCGCCACCGGTATGAATTTAACAATATGTTTCGGGAACAACTGGTCAAAGCCGGCCTGGTCGTCAGCGGGACTTCACCTGATGACACCCTGGTGGAAATAGTTGAACTGAAAGATCACCCATGGTTTCTCGGCTGTCAGTTTCACCCTGAGTTCAAGTCAAAACCCATGAAACCCCACCCTCTGTTCAGAGAGTTTATAAAGGCATCATTAAAGCGACGTATGAAAGAGTTTGAGGAACCGGGCGCAATTAAAGTTGAGCGATGACAACTGTCACCATTAACGAAAATTCAGGTGAACATCGGATAATTGTTGGCCCCTCACAGCCGCTTCTTCTCCTTGCAGGTCCCTGCGTGTTGGAATCGGAAGAGACAGCCTGGGAGATTGCCCGGGAGATGAAAAGTATATGTGAGCGCCTGGATATTTCCTATGTGTTTAAGGCCTCTTTTGATAAGGCAAATCGCACATCCCTGGATTCTTATCGTGGACCAGGCCTCGAGAGAGGGCTGAGGCTGCTTGCGCGAATCAAAGAGGAGATAGGGGTACCGGTCGTATCCGATGTGCATGGAGCCTCCCAGATAGAGCATGTTTCCGAAGTGTTGGATATTATCCAGATCCCGGCATTTCTGTGCCGCCAGACAGATCTCCTTGTCGCGGCAGCCAAGTCAGGTCGGGTGGTGAACATTAAAAAAGGGCAGTTTGTTTCGCCGTGGGACATGAAATATGCAGTTGACAAGGTAAGGTCAGCCGGAGGTCAAAAGATCCTCCTTACGGAACGTGGTGCAAGTTTTGGTTATAATAATCTGGTTGTAGATATGCGTTCATTGCCGGTTATGAGTTCACTGGACTGTCCTGTTATATATGATGCCACTCACAGTGTACAACTTCCCGGCGGGGCCGGCGGCAGTTCAGGTGGACAGCGTGAATTTATTCCTGCCCTTGCCCGGGCGGCTGTGGCAGCAGGTATTGATGGACTGTTTATGGAAGTTCATCCGGATCCGGATAGTGCTCTGTGCGATGGCCCAAACAGCTGGCCGCTTGACCGGACGGAAAAGTTACTGCGTCAGCTCCTTGCTGTCAGGGCAGCAGTAAAAGAGGATACTGATGGAGAGGAATGATTCTTGCCCTGAGCGTGATGGAAAGGAAACTGAAAGTGATTATGGCCCCAGATATCCGTCTGACTGTGAACTGACCCAGGCTTTACTAGAAAGGGCACGCAAAAGAAACCAGCCGGTTATGCGAAGCGCTGAATGGAAAAAAGCCCTGTCACGGGCGAAAGAGATAAAGCTTCTCCTGCTTGATGTGGATGGGGTTCTGACAGATGGAACCATTACATATACGCCGGATGGAGGGGAATCGAAGGGGTTTAACACCCAGGATGGGTTCGGCCTGAGGATATTGCAGGATGCCGGCGTTGATGTAGGACTTATAACGGCCCGTACTTCAGAGGCTGTAACCCGCCGGGCGCATGACCTCAAATTACAATATGTGTTTCAGGGCGCAGGCAACAAGAATACTGTGTATGAAGAAATCCTTGGCAAGTCAGGCCTCCGGCCCTTACAGACTGCATACATGGGTGATGACTGGCTCGACCTGCAGTTGCTCAACCGGGTAGGTTTTGCTATTGCACCTGCTAATGCTGTGGCAGAGGTTCAGCAACGAGTTCATTACGTCACAAGTCACAGCGGTGGTAGGGGTGCAGTACGTGAAGCATGTGAGTTAATCCTGGAGGCCAGAGGGGAATTGGCCGCTATTTTAAGAAAATTTATATGATTTCCAGAAATCCGCGAAACCTGTTGTGGTTTGTGCCGCTTGTTCTTTTTCTGACCAGTCCACTGTGGAAACCTGTCGTGGCTTCATATTTAAAACCGCGTGGAGGGTATGAAGCTCAATCCTCTGTAATTACAGACAATGAACCAGCACAAAGTTTTATTATGGATAACATTACGATTACCATGTCCAATCGCGGGCGGGTTGAATGGGTGGTGAATGCAGAACGTGCATTTACTGCAGAGTCAGACAAGGAAATCGGCATGATTGAAGTTGATGCGGTATATACAGACACCGATGAAGAAGTTACCCGGATTACGAGTTCCCAAGGCATGTATCATGTAGACCAGCGGCACCTCATCCTGATAGATGATGTAGTTATCAGCAAACCGTCCTCCAAACAGGATATGTATACTGACCTTCTGCATTATTATGATGCGAGAAAAATGATTGTCAGCCCTGGAGATCTTGAAATCATAGGTCCAGATTATTCTATTGAGGCGGGCCGGCTCGACTACGATCTTGCCAATAAAGGGTACGACTTCAGCAATCGTGTAATAGTCAACTTTTAGTTAAACTATAAACAGATTATTACATTGACCAGGCAAAGATTGGACAGAAAATTATGATTACTATCAATGAGCATTACCTGAAGCTGCAGGCTTCATATCTTTTTTCCGATATCGCCAGGCGGGTATCAGACTTTCAGCAGGCAAATCCTGACCGTGAAGTAATACGGCTCGGCATCGGTGATGTTACAAGGGCTCTGCCCAGGGCCTGTACAGAAGCATTTCATAAAGCTGTTGACGAGATGGCGCAAGACTTAACCTTCAGGGGATATGGTCCTGAACAGGGGTATGAATTCTTACGCGAAGCCATAGCAGAAAGTGATTTTCAGTCCAGAGGCGCAGATATCACCGCCGATGAAATTTTTGTTTCTGACGGTGCCAAGTGCGATACCGGTAATATCCAGGAACTGTTTTCATCGGATGTCAAAATAGCCATACCTGACCCGGTCTACCCCGTATATCTTGATACCAATGTTATGGCCGGTCGGACAGGGGCATTTGTTGACGGTCGGTATCAGGGGATTGTTTACCTCGATTCGACACGGGGAAACAACTACGTACCTGAACTTCCCTCACAGGAGGTTGACCTCATTTATCTCTGCTTTCCAAACAACCCGACCGGTTCAACCATTACCAGGGAACAACTGAAGGTCTGGGTGGATTATGCTAGAGACAACAAGGCTCTGATACTTTTTGATGCCGCGTACGAAGCTTTTATCCGTGATGATTCTCTGCCCCGTTCCATCTACGAGATTGAAGGTGCCAGGAAAGTGGCGGTTGAATTCCGGTCTTTTTCTAAAAATGCCGGTTTTACAGGGACCCGTTGTGCGTATACGGTAGTGCCGAAAGAGTGCATTGCCTACGATAGCAAAGGGGGACGACAAGCCTTGCACTCATTATGGAACCGCAGGCACTGCACTAAATTCAATGGTGTTTCCTACCCGGTGCAGCGAGCGGCTGAAGCCGTATACAGCGAGGAAGGCAGAACTCAGACCATGGAACTGGTTAATTATTACATGAGGAATGCTGAACTGATTGCCGGTTCGATGAAGGAACTGGGCTTTCAATTTGTCGGCGGCGAAAATTCACCTTACATATGGATAGCCAGTGACCGCGATTCATGGAAATTTTTTGATATGCTGCTCAATGATGCTGGAGTGGTCTGCACCCCTGGAGCCGGTTTCGGAAAATGCGGCCAGGGATACATCCGCTTATCGGCATTTAACAGTAACGAAAATGTTGAGAAGGCCATGGCCCGGATTCGCCTGGCCCTTGGATAGGTTCTAGACGAGAGCAGATCCGTCTTCGTTATACAGATGGAGTGATTCCGGGACAAAATATAGATTCGTCATACTATCTGTATCACTGAATTTCCCCGGCAACCGGGCAATGAGGGGTGAAACGTCCCGATTGTCTGAGAATTGAAAGTACACAAGGGTTTCGTGACCGAGAAACTCTGTCGCGTTAACATGCACTCTGTATGGCAAGCTTTTGTCTGACGGCTCAGCAGTTATTGCTTCCGGTCGAATACCAACATAAATGTTTCCATTCACCTGCAGGTTTTGCCGAGATAATTTTTCCGGGAGAGGGATTACCAGGTCGCCAGCCTGAAGCTGTTCTTGCCCATCATCTTTCAATCTGAGAGTGGCCGGAAAAACATTCATTCCAGGGCTGCCTATAAACTTTGCTACAAAAATGCTTCGCGGTTGCTGATAGAGTTCTGTAGGAGTTCCTACCTGGTGTAGCTTTCCTGATTCGATAACAGCAACACGGTCACCAAGTGTCATAGCTTCCACTTGATCATGGGTCACATACAGTGTCGTTTTCTGTAGGCGTTTTTGCAGTTCTGATATTTCCGCTCGTATCCGGGCTCGCAGTTTTGCATCAAGGTTCGATAATGGTTCGTCGAGAAGAAAAACACTTGGATTGCGGACCAAAGCCCTGCCCATGGCAACTCGCTGTCTCTGTCCTCCAGAGAGTTCAGCAGGTCTGCGATTAAGTAATTTCTGCAGTTTCAGGATATCAGCGATCTCTGCCACTTTTTTTGACATTTGGTCTTTGGGCGTACGAACCATCTTCAGAGGAAATTCAAGGTTAGCGCGTACACTCATGTGAGGGTAGAGAGCATAGTTCTGAAAGACCATGGCAATATTACGCTTCTGTGGAGTGACCAGGTTGACAACCTGACCGTCAATCAAAATTTCACCGCTGCTAATATCTTCCAGACCGGCCAGCAATCTAAGGGTTGTGGATTTTCCGCAACCTGAAGGACCGACCAGGACTACTAATTCACCATCATTTACTTGCAGGCAAAAATTATTTAAAGCAATTGTGCCATCAGCAAATTTTTTGGATACATCCCGAAATTCAACCGTTGTCATGGATTATCCTTTCAGGCCCATTGTAGCAACACCCTGGATGAACCAACGCTGAAAAACAATAAATATTAACAGCACAGGGAGGACCATCATGACACCGAAGGCAAAAATATCCCCCCATTGCAGGGGAGGAAGGGTATAAAATGCAGCAATTCCAAGGGGCAAGGGCCGAACGTCCTCACTGTGCGTCACCATTAAAGGCCAAAGGAAGGATCCCCACTGCATGAGGAATGTGAGGATTGCAACGGCAGCGAATACCGGTTTGGCATTTGGCACCACAATACGTATAAAGATACTCAGGGGTTTAGCTCCGTCGATGCGGGCCGCCTCTTCAAGTTCTTTAGGCAGTCCAAGAAAAAAGGTATAAAAGAGATAAATTGAAAATGCGTTGGCGATGAAGGGAATAATCTGTACAAGATAGGTATTTCTCCAACCAAAAATCGTAACTTCGTAAAATAATGGGACGGCAATCGCCTCCAGCGGGATAATAATCAGAGCGATAACGCCTGCCAGTAACCAGTTCCGGCCGCACCACTGCAACCTGGAGAAAGCATATCCAGCAAGGGAATTCACAAAAAGTCCGCAGCTTACGATAGTTGTGGTAATAAAAATGGAGTTGAACATAAAGCGGCCAAAAGGCACCCGGGCCAATACTTCGTGGTAATTGGTCAATCGAAATTCAGCCGGGAAAAAAGTTGCGAGACGGCCGGCTTCGAGTAAAACCAGGTCGTCGGGTTTTAAACTGCCTGTGACCATTATGCCGACTGGAATCAGAAATATCAGCGTGAAGCTTGTTAACAAGATGTAGAAGGCCATTCTAGTCAGAATTATTTTTAAAATCATGTAATCGGCCCCTCATGCTTGACCAGATAACGCTGCAACAGGGTCAGCAATAAGACGATGACGAAGAAGACTACGGTCATGGCTGAAGCTCTAGCTATCTGCTGGCTGCCAAAGGCAGTATTCACAGCCTCGAACATAAGAGTAGTGGTGGCATAATTTGGGCCACCTTGAGTCATAATCTGGACCTGGTCAAAAAGGCGGAAAGTAAGAATGGTTGTGACCAGAATGACTAAGATCAGGGCGTTGCGAAGCTGTGGAAGGGTAATGTGGAAAAAGAGTTGCTTCCGGCCGGCACCGTCGACTCTTGCCGCCTCGTAAAGTTCAACCGGAATGGATTGCAGTGCTGCAAGCAGGATGACCATCTGAAAGCCTACACCTTGCCAGATCGAGGTAATGGTTATTGCCGGTAGGGCCAGGCTGGAGTCATGAAGGAAATCCCGTGCTTGCCAGGAACCGAAGCTCAGCAACTCAAGGAGGCTGTTAAGCATACCTTGCTGTCCCGGCGCGAATATAAGAATCCAGATGACAGCCACCAGGGACAGTGGAAAGATAACAGGCATGAAAAACAGGGTGCGGAAGATAGTCATTCCCCGTAGGGGCTGGTTTAAGAACAGGGCCAGTAACAGTGCCAGGCTTGTTTGGACCGGGACGACGATGAGGGCAAAAACAGTATTGTTTTTCATGGCATGAAGGAAAGCAGAATCAGTGAATATTCTTTTATACTGGCTCAATCCGGCAATTTCCACAGGGAGAGGAGAGCCTAAGCGCAGGTTGGTAAAGGAGAGTGCGACAGCCAGAATAAATGGGATGAAGACGAAAAATAACAGGCCAAGAAGGGCGGGGAGTGAAAAAAACCATGCAATTGTGGTGTCCTGCTTACGCTGAAGGTCCTGAACAATGAATATCATTAATCTTTCCCAAAAGGATAACCGTGATTGTCACGAATATCCTGATCGATCCTTGCTGCAGCAATGTCCAGAGCTTCCTGGACATCTCCATTGTCACGAATTTTCCGGAAAGCTTTTTGAAACTCAGTGGTTATGATAGGATAAGCTGGAGTTTTTGGTCTTGGCACAGAGTATCCTGTCAACAATTGCTCTGCAAAAAGCCGCAATGGTCCTTTTTCCCGGAAAAGTTCTGACTCCTCAATAGCACTTTTCGTCCCCGGTACAGCACTGTTGGCTCCACACATGGCAAGAACCTCAGGAGGGGTTAGCAGGAATGCAAGGAATGATGCCGCCTGTTCGGGGTGTGAACACTTCTGAGTTATTCCCCAGTTCCAGGAACCCTGCCCGGTTCGGCTTCCATTACCAAAGTCCGGCAGCGGTACGATCACAAGGTTATGCTGAAATTTTTCTTTGTAGCGCCCATATTCCCAATGCCCAACCCACGAAAGGGACACCCGTCCTGCATTGAAAGCAGCATCGTCAAGATTGGGGTCCACAAAACCCTCTTGGACCCATTCCTGCAGGTGACGCATGGCAGAAATACCTTCAGGACTGTTGAGGGTATCAACACTGCGCTGGTAACTTGTTCTTTCAATAAGATCCGCACCAGCTGACTGGAGAATGGGGGAATATCCGTAGGTGAACCATTCACCTCCATAATTGAGCTTTAAATCGAGAACTGCACCGTCGCTGTCTCTTTCTGCAAGATCCCGGAGAATGTTCTCAAATTCTTCGACAGTCCAGGATTCTGATGCTGACAGGGGAATCCGGGCACCTATCTCCTCTAGCCTGTCCTTTCTCGCATACAGACCTAGCCCCGAATCAAAAACACCAACAGAATAGAGGTGTTCACCGTGCGTTCCCTGGGCCACAATGGACGGAATGAGGTCCTCGATGATTGTTTGGGGAAGCAGGTCTTCAAGGGGTAATAGGTGGCCCTGCCAGATATAGTTGTAAAGATAGGGTCCGTCGAACTCCAGAATATCGGGCAAATCATTGGCAAGGGCCGCAGCTTGAACCTGCGCATTGTAATCTCTTTCCGGGATGAAAGTGAGGTTTATTTTTACAGATGAAGACTGTCTGTTAAAGCGGGCAACCTGGTCCTGTAAAACCTGCCGTTCAGGTTCCTGGCCTGCATGTGCCCAGATTTCAAGCTGAACAGTCTTGGAGGTGTCTTCTTTTGTTTTCTTCTGTTGCAGGTCACAACCACTTGCTAAGGTGACACAAAAGAAGATGAGGGTAACACTGGTGAAAAGCTTAAAATTTTCCGACATGGTTCTCCTCATTGGCAATCCAAACAATTATAACGCGAACCCTTTGGTTTCTTAACTTTTCGAAGTCTACGCTGTCTATGAAACCAGGAATGATCAGTTGTTCGTTTGAGTAGCCCTCCTGAACTCAGGAGGATATGGATCCTCCTCAGGTAAAACCCGTACCGGCGGTGCAGGCAAAACAGTAGTCATCGGTCATTACAGGGGCACCATTTTCTAGCACCTTTATCTCTGATATATGGACAGGTTCTCCTGAATAAGGGAGCCCTGCCGCCATATTGAAGTCACAGTCATAGAGATACCCGTCCCAGGAAATATTAATCAGGCTTCTGCACATGAGACCTTCAACAGTCTCCGGGTTAAAACTGCTGCGCAGTTTTTGCATGTAAGCATCATAGTTTCCAGACTTCTCCAGCCATTTTTTAAACCTGCCGAGAGGGATATTGGCAAAGGTGTACAGAGCGGTAAACTCTATGCCCCATTTTCGTGCCAGATCCCCCTTGAATTTTCGTTCAGCTGTGCATTGATCTACCGGAAGAAAAGCTCCGGCAGGGTTTGACACCAGATAGAGGTCAAGCCCGGTTCCCTTTAACCCATAGCCTAGTCCGTTCAGCTTTTTCAGCATGCTGATGCTTTTGTCCCAGACACCTTCTCCACGCTGAGCGTCAGCCTGTCCCCGGTTTGTTGAAGGAAAAGATACAACAAGAGCAATTTTCAACTGTTGGCAAAGATCAAGCAGCTTGCCGCTGTTTCCTTCAAGTAATGCTACGAGGTTGGAACGCATCATTATTTTTGAGGCAAGGGGGCAGAGATTTTCAAGCAGGTATGCAATATCAGGGACAATCTCAGGGGCTCCTCCAGTGATATCGATAACGGAAAACGAGTTGTTCCGGGCAAAATGGATGACATCATCCATTGTCTGGCGACTCATTACCTCCTGGCGACCCGGCCCGGCCTCAACGTGACAGTGTTTACATGCCAGGTTACAGAGATGTCCGATATTGATCTGCAGGGTTGATGTTATTCCTCTGTCAAGAAGCAGACCGTTACTGGTTAGAGTTTTCTGGAAGGTGTTCAATGGGTCACGTGCCTTGGTGGAATTATTCAACTTCTTCCGGACGGAAAACATAGCTTTCATCCGTTACTATATGATATTGTAACAGGTACAATTTTCAATACAAAATAGCAGGTAATTTCTCTTACAACGATACTTTTTCACAGACATTACGCATCTGGATACCATGCACAAGTGCTGCGCCACCCCTTATAGCACATGCAACATGAATAGCTTCGGTCATTTCTGTCTTGTTTGATCCTTTTTCAAGACAGGTGTTCGTATAAGCATCAATGCAATATGGGCACTGGATGGCATGAGCAACCGCCAGGGCTATAAGGGCCTTTTCGCGTTCCGTTAACTCCCCTTCTGCAAATACTGCCCCATAGTATTCGAAAAATTTATGGGCCACCTCAGGTGCTTCTTCCCCGATTTCACCGAATTTGTTAAGGTCTTTGGGGTCATAGTAGGTGTTCATGGTAATCTCCAATAACAATAATAGGATCAACTGATAACGAGGATTTAATTATTATTCTATTTTGTCAATCGAGTCAATTAGGTACTATCTTAATCTGGTCGCGTATATTCTCAGAGTTTTCTGTTACTATTTCATTGTTTGGCAATGGGAACAGAAAAAAGTGGATCTCCCGCCAATCACAGTTTTATAGATGTTTTTTGAGCATTTCCTGCATTTTTCTCCGCCTTGTCCGTATACTTTAAATTTGACCTGAAAATAACCGGGATTACCGCTGGTGCCTAGGAAGTCTGAAATTGTCGATCCCCCAGAATTGATGGCTTCTTGCAGTATTTTTTTAGCTGAGAGGATAATTTTTTCCCAAGCCTGACGCGGTATCCGGTTAACCGGAGTCAGGGGGTGAATCATTGCGTCAAAAAGGATTTCGTTGGCGTATATGTTTCCAATTCCGGCAACTCTTCTTGAATCCATGAGAAAAGTTTTCACAGGTTGCGTTCTTCTCCGAACCTGTGCCATAAGATTATCCGGATGAAAATCATTGCTCAGGGGTTCTACTCCAATATTGCGGCTGAAGTTTTTTTCAAGCTGAATGGATTCCGCTGGAGGCCAGACGGCAATACTTCCGAAACGACGGGAATCATTTAAACGAAGCTCTTTTTCCTTGTCTAGAAACAAACGGAGGTGATCATGTCTGGCTCGAGGCTCGCCTACAGACAATAGGCTAATCTTTCCTGTCATGCCGAGATGGATGACCATGGTGCTGTTGTTTACCATCCTGAAAAGGAGGAATTTTGCCCGTCGATCGATTGTTTTTATACGGTTTCCTTCAATATAACGAACGAGCAGTTTTCTGGGTATTGGTTCTCGAAGGCTTTTGTTACTCCAGGTGATTTTTTTGACCAGACAGCCTGGAAGGTCTTGAAGAAGGCCTCTGCGGGTCACTTCTACTTCAGGGAGTTCAGGCATGGTTCTGGTTACTGGCTGTAAAGGCCAGGATATAATCTCCAAGGATAGTCGCGTTGACCTCAGCAGGTCGTGAATCGCTTCCAGGGAACTGCATCCAGAGTGAGAGCAACCTGTCGATATTCAAATCCTGCAGGATAACCCCCTGAAAAATAACCGGCTGGTCTTCAAGGAGGGCTTTCTTCAATGCTTCCTTGGCTGACCAGAGAAGTGATAATTGTTCTGTTTTACTGAGTTCAGGCATTCTGCCAGCAAGCAGGTCCAATTCAACTGGTTCTGTAAACCGTGATGCGACTTTTACGGTTTGTGGAGTAATTTTTTGAATATCAACACCGCAAGCCTTTGTATATGCCGCCATGCCAACTGCATATTTGCCACTGTGAGATATGGATATACAAGGTAAAGGATCCCTTACAGTTGAACAATGGAGCTCAGGGGATCCGTTATCCCTTGGTAAGATTGAAATATCGGCGATCCGGTCTGGACGTATTTTGTCACCGCGCAGAAAAAACACAGCGAGTTTTGTAGCCAGCCGGCCACCGAGCCATTCTATTTGCCGCTTGGGATATGAAAATGCAGCAAAGAGCTTTAGCTCTTCCGGGCTTAACAGATTGGCAACACTGTCCTGCCATTTACTCTGGCTCGGCAATTTTTCAAACTGTGCGGTATTCATCAGAGTCAGGCACATACCGTACGGCTTGTTTTGTATAAATGAAGCAGTATTCAGGCCGGGCAGCAGGTTTTCCTGATGGGAAAAAAAAGTTGATACAGGGGAAAACAGGTGGTTCTGTACATGACTATTTCTTGTCATATCATGCAGGTTCAGTATAATAGTTTAAATTAAAACAGGTCTTGAGCAATTTTCCGGAAAATGGATTCTATGGTTTCTCTAACAGATATTACATCATTCGACGTTATAGTTGTCGTTCTTTTTCTTCTTTTTGCCGTTCGCGGTACCTGGATAGGGTTCATGCGGCAGCTGGCATTTTTCCTGGCTTTGATCCTGAGCTATCTGCTGGCAGGTAAATTAAGCAGTGAACTGATCCCGTACGTCGGAAAATTTATTGAAAATCCCAAGGCCGTTTTTTTTATCAGTTTTGGCCTCCTGTTTGTTTTCGGAACCATTGTTTTGGTCCTGCTCGGAAAAGTATTGGGGCTTGTTATGCAAATAACCCTTGCCACCTGGTTTGACCGAATGCTTGGTTTTCTGCTGGGCCTGGTAAAAGCTGCACTGGTATCATCGCTTCTGTATATGATTATGAGTTCCGGACCATCATCAGCACATGAACTTGTCAAAAAGTCTGTTACGTCACACTATCTTGCCCAGGGGGCGGCCTTAATGCAGCAGTTTATTCATGATCCTGAATTAAGGAAACGTTTTGTCCCTAAAGAGCCGGCGATTTCCAAGGAAAAGGAACCAGCCTCCGAGTCACCACCTAAGGGCGAGCTTCAATATGGTCCCGAAGAGAAATCATACCTCGACTCACATTTTTTCACCGATGATAAGGATTAATCTTAACCAGCCTGGTCTATTTTAAAGATCGGAAGTTCTGTTTTTGTAATAGAAGCGGCTCAGGGATTCATGGTTCATCCCGAAAAGGTATCCAGCGAGAATAAACTGGTTCATTAAAGTTGTCTGCACCAGTCCGCAACGTTTCCATCTCCTTGACGAAGTGGTGACCTCGGCCGGAGCCAGTCTTATCTTGCCGAGTTTTTTGAGCCGCCGGATCAATTCGACATCCTCCAGAAACTTCTGGTCAGGAAAACCGCCTGCGATGAAAAATATTTCTTTCCGTAAAAAGATAGCTTGGTCTCCATAGATCAGTTTTAAAATTTTAGATCTCAGGTTGGTACCCCACTCAATAATTCGATAGCCGGTATCAGGCGCAGAAATTTTTAATCGAAAAGCTCCGGCGGCTGTATCCGATTTATCAAGAAGAGTATGTATATGCTTGTGGAAATCAACAGGCAAGAAAGTATCAGAGTGTAAAAAGAGCAGGACTTCGTTGGACGCAATGTGGGCGCCCATGTTCTGCTGCTTTCCGCGACCTGGTTCGGAAGATATGGTGATAGCCCCATAATAAGCAGCTATTTCAAGTGTATGGTCGGTGCTTCCACCATCAGCAACAATAACCTCAAGTCCCTGGTACACCTGTAGTGATGACAGCAGGCGCCCGAGGGTCTTTTTTTCATTGAGCGTCGGTATGATGACGGAAATATTCAAGGTCTTCCGGTCTGTCAATATCGTGTAGTTTCGTTAAGGTTGATACGGACAAGCGAGCATTTTCTGCTCTCGCCAAAGTCTTTTGAAAAACATGAGGAGTTCCCCAGGCAATGTTCTGAAAAAAAAGGTTAAACCCCTCAGGCGTGAGGTCTTTGTTTAACCCCAACAGGTAATATCCACCGTCATAGGTCGGGCCAAGTACAGCATCATTATTTTCGAGAAGATCGAGGGACCGGGCAAGAAGGTTATTATCTATAAAAGGACAGTCAGAACCGATAATGACAGCCCTCTCAACGCCTCTTGACCAGGCCCCCTTGAAGGCTGCTGCCATTCTTTCGCCAAGATTTCTCCCTTTTTGTTCGACAAGAGACAGGGAATCACCCAGCCAGTTTTTCATCAATAATTGTGACCCCCCGGTGAAGTATAAAGAAATTTGTACAGGACGGGAATGCTTAAGGGGGAGGAGGGAACTGATAACCTGTTCGGTAAGAAGACGGTGTATAATGGCAGCCTTCCGTTCACCAAGTTCAGGGATAAGCCTTGTTTTTACTTTGCCGGGCTTGGGATAACGTGTAAAGATTATGATTTCTTCCTGTGGTTGCCGCTGTATATTCATACCTAAGTTGGGCGTTTCAACCATTGAGAATCACAATATAGATAATTATTTAATTGATTTTGTTGAAAATTTTGTCAAACTATAAAAACTTAATTCAGGTCATGTAATCAAAAACCAGTTGTGTTGAATATACACAATATCACAATTACCTCCTGATGTCATGAAACGTAAACCACAAAAGAAAAAATCTTCCCTGTCATATCAGGAAAGAATATACAGGAATTATGAACAATCGGGGCTTGTCTCATCTTATGTTCGGATGGTTGAGACGGATTTGCATATACTGGCACCTGTAAATGTAGAGGACGAGGCTCTGCGTATAGTGTCAGATACCAGGTCGCGTATAGAAAGTTATATTCGGGAAAACCCATTTTTTGCTGACAGTCTTCATCCCCTTTCCATTGAACCCACTGCACCCTCGATAGTGCAGGAAATGCTTGTAGCGGCACAGGCTGCCGGTGTTGGTCCAATGGCGGCAGTCGCCGGAGCTATTGCTGAGGCAGTCGGACAGGGTTTGCATAATTCAGGGGTGGAAGATTTGATTGTTGAAAACGGGGGTGATATATTTATAGATAGGAACAGAAAATGTACAATCGCTGTATTTGCAGGGACGTCTCCTTTAACCAACAAAATTGGTATCATGTTTGAACCGGAGAAGATGCCCTGTGGCGTATGTTGTTCTTCAGGCTCGATAGGTCATTCTCTCAGCCTTGGCCATGCTGATGCTGTCGTTGTAACTGCGTCTTCAACTGCTCTGGCCGATTGTGCTGCAACCAGGCTGGGGAATGAAGTCAAAGGTAATCCCGGCAGTATTCAAAGGGCTCTCAATGTGGCAAAAGATATAGAGGGGATATCGGGCGTTGTTATTATTCAGGATGATCAACTGGGAGTCTGGGGGGATATTGAACTTGAGCGCTTGTAAAAAGTCAGGGAAAGGAGATGGTTAAGTGAGCATCACACCAGGAGAAAACAGGAAGAACCAAGGCCATGCAGAGAAGCGCCAACTTAAAAGACGCCATCTTATTTATTATCTCCGCGTCTTTGACGGGTTAAGCAGCAGGGTGGTTGGTCATGTGGTTGATATTACTCACAAAGGCCTGATGTTGATAAGTGATGAGCCTATAGCTGTGCATGAAGAATACCGACTGCGAATGCGTTTTCCTGGTGTTGCTTCAAGACAGGAAGAACTTATTTTTGATGCATCATGCAGGTGGTGTAGACAGGATGAGAACCCCGCTTTTTATGTGGCAGGTTTCCAGATCAGGGACCTGTTGCCGGAGGAGACAAAGTTTATCCAAAGCCTTATTGACGAGTTTGGTGTGTAAAGGGGCCCTGCAAAGGAGTGGTGGTTTTTCCGAATATCCTTCAGGATAGACTAGAGGGGAGAGATGAACATTCTCGGTAAAATAAAAAATATAATTATGAGTATGGTAATTTTTGCAGCCCTTGTTTTTGCTTGGCTTGTGTACTCAGACTACGATAAAAAGAATAATCAGGATGACTCTATTTTTCCCGAGGTGCTGGATCCGGTACCCACTTTTGAATGTCTGGGAAAGGTAGATTGTTCAGAAATGTCCTCCTGCGAGGAGGCAAAGTTTTATTTGAGCAAATGTCCGGACACGCAACTTGATCCTGACGGAGATGGTATTCCCTGCGAAAGTGAATTATGTGCAAATGATTAGTTGCTAAAGAAAATAATTGGGAGAAGAAGTTCACTGCCATGTAGCTGTATGATCAAAGTGCCTGGCCCAATCCTCAGAGTCCCGCACCAGCCTCTGCAAGGAGTTTGTCTCCATGCAGTTCTGCAAATTTCTTAACATCCTCCTGCCATGGGTTCATAAGGTTTAACCGGTGTTTTTTTATTCGGTTGTTTTCGAGGATTGAGTTGGCGGGTCGTTTTGCAGGTGTCGGGTAATCAGCTGTTGTACAAGGTTCAATAATATGAGGCACCTTCATGCACTCGAGAAAATATTTTGCTCCTTCATACCAGGAGCTATGCCCTTCTGCAGTAGCATGAACAGTACCTGTCAATTCGCTTTCCAACAAGATTTTTATCTGCTGGGCCAGACGGTATGTCCAGGTTAGGGAACCGAACTGGTCATGAACAACCCTGATTGTTTTACCTGGATTATTGACCGCGAGGCGCAGCATTGTCTTGAGAAAGTTGGTGCTGCCACTACCGTAAAGCCAGGCTGTTCGTATAATAAGATGATTGTCTGTTTTCTCCCGTATCCGTATTTCACCGGCAAGCTTGCTTGAACCGTATTCGGACACGGGATTTACCTGGTCTTCTTCGGTGTACTGCTCAGGAACAGTTTTTCTCCCGTCAAAAACATAATCCGTCGAAATATGTATCATCCTGGCACCGATTTGCGCACATCCGTCAGCAATAAAACCTGGGCCATCAGCATTGACTTTCCAGCACCGGTCTTTGTCACTTTCGCAACCATCTACAGCAGTATATGCCGCACAGTTAACAACGATATCAGGATTAATGGTTCCTAGCACCTCTTTAACCATGTGACTGTCGGTTATATCAAGCTCCCTTGAACCAAAAGGATGGCAGATGGTGTGGTCAGCTGCCAGGACTTTTATACAGTCTTGAGCCAACTGTCCCTGAGCACCGGTAAGAAGAGTTTTCATTGTGCTGCAGGAATTACAGGACTGAATCTTTTAACAGGTCTATCAGATACTGACCATACTGATTCTTCAGCATAGTTCCGGCCAGCCTTTCAACCTGTTCCCTGTCAATGTATCCCAGACGGTAAGCAATTTCTTCAAGACAGGAAATCTTGAGTCCCTGCCGTTCCTGGACAGCCTGAACATAACTGGAGGCCTGTTGCAGAGATTCATGAGTGCCGGTATCCAGCCAGCAGAATCCTCGCCCCAGCAGCTCTACTTTCAGTTTTCCCTGCTTGAGGTAACTGTTGTTGATGTCCGTTATTTCCAGTTCACCCCTGGCGGAAGGTTTGATTGATTCGGCTATGTTGACAACATTATTATCGTAAAAATAAAGTCCTGGAACAGCGTAGCGCGACTTGGGCTTTTGCGGTTTTTCCTCAATATTGATGACATTCATTTCTTTGTCGAATTCAACAACACCATACCGCTCCGGATCTTTGACGAGATAGCCGAAGATGATACCTCCGTCAGTTAAACGGGCACAGCGTTGTACGATCTCTGCAAAACCGTGTCCAAAAAAGATATTATCACCTAATACCAGGCAGACAGGATCCTGGCCTATAAAATCTTTACCGATGAGAAACGCCTGAGCCAATCCTTCCGGATGCGGTTGTTCCGCATATGAAATATTTAAACCAAGGTGTGATCCGTTACCGAAAAGCTCAGAAAAACGAGGGAGGTCGTGCGGTGTTGATATGATGAGAATATCGCGGATACCGGCCAGCATTAATGCTGCCATTGGATAATAGATCATCGGCTTGTCGAAGATAGGAATAAGCTGTTTGCTCATTACTCTTGTTAGAGGATAGAGCCTGGTTCCTGAACCTCCTGCCAGAACAATGCCTTTCATCAGTACTCCTTGCATACAGAATTTCTAATATCTGTAGGTGTATTAATATGATAGCCTATCGAGATACGGGTCTTTTGAGTTGACCTCTTGGAAAAGTTCTTTATACTCTATTTTTTATGACTTTCAACATCTACTTTGATTCCTGATGGTGCTGACTTATGACAGAACCGCTGCAGTGCTTTACGGCCTATGATATCAGGGGGCGGGTTCCTGATGAGCTTACCCCGGAAATTGCCGGCAGGATAGGCCTGGCCTTTGCAAAACATTTTGGACTGAAAAAGGTTGTAATCTCAAGAGATATGCGCCTGTCCAGTCCGGAGATAGCCAGTACTCTCACTGGAATACTGGTGAAACTGGGGGTGACGGTTCTTGAAAAAGGCCTGGCCGGAACTGAGGAGATGTATCACGCTGTCATCAGTGGTGAAAAGCAAGGGGTTGATGGGGGGATCATGGTGACAGCAAGTCATAATCCTGCTGATTATAATGGTATGAAACTGGTACAAAGAGGCGCGCGCCCCGTCAGCAGTGATTCTGGCCTGCTGGAAATTGCCGCAAAGGCAGCTTCAGATTTCTGTTGCCAGGAATCTCTGGGACAGGCTTCTGAGCCCGGCCGGACCGAAAGCATTAAAGATAAAAGCAGCTATATTGAGCATCTTCTGAGCTATATAGAGATTGACCGCCTTCATCCGCTGAAATTGGTTGTAAACGCAGGAAATGGTTGTGCCGGGCCTGTCATTGATCTCCTGGAAAAATACCTCCCTTTTACTTTTGTCAAACTGAACCACGACCCTGACGGTACATTTCCCAACGGCGTACCCAATCCTCTCCTTCCTGAAAAAAGGGAGGCTACGGCCCACGCTGTCCGTGAGCATGGTGCTGACCTGGGTATTGCCTGGGACGGGGATTTTGACAGATGTTTTTTTTATGACGAAACAGGCAGATTTATCGAAGGGTATTATATTGTCGGACTCCTGGCCTTAACCATGCTCAAATTGCATCCCGGGGCGACAATTCTCCATGACCCACGCCTTATCTGGAACACCAGGGAAATGGTGCATGAAGCAGGTGGGGTGCCGTTGATGACCCGCACTGGTCATGCCTTTATCAAGGAAAAAATGCGTGAGGCGGACGGGGTGTACGGTGGTGAAATGTCTGCGCATCATTACTTCAGGGATTTCGGTTATTGCGATTCCGGCATGATCCCATGGCTGCTGGTCTGCAATTTAATCAGTCAGTCCGGCAGGTCTCTTTCTGCAATGGTCAATGACAGGATGAAAGCCTATCCGGTCAGTGGTGAGATAAATTCGATTGTTGGTGATCCGGACAGGGTACTTGAACAAGTAAAGGAGATGTACGGTGATGGTGAAATAGACTTCATCGACGGGCTGAGTATTGTATATCCCGAGTACAGGTTTAATCTGAGAAAATCAAACACCGAGCCGGTGCTTCGGCTTAACGTGGAAACCCGGGCTGACAGGAACCTCCTTAAGGAAAAAACGGAAGAACTGTTGGGCTTGATCCGAGAAAATGAGTAATTTCCTTAACGGTCTTAACTTTTAACGAAGGTGGTATTGTGACAATTCAACCTGTAATTCTAGCCGGAGGGACCGGTTCACGCTTATGGCCCTTGTCAAGGGAACTCTATCCCAAACAGCTTATCAACCTCACCGGCTGTCACTCTCTTTTGCAGACAACCCTACAACGGGTCCTGGATCTGCCTGATACGCTCCCGCCAATAGTTGTTGTAGGTGAGGATCATCGATTTCTGACCAAAACCCAGATAGAAGAACTCAACCTGTTCCCAGAATATCACCTCCTGCTGGAACCGGTGGGAAGAAATACCGCGGCAGCGATATGCGGTGCAGCTGTTTACGCGCAGCAGTATATTGATGAGGATGTTGTCCTGCTGGTTTTACCTGCTGATCACCTGATAACTGCGACTGAAGCTTTCTGTGAGGCTGTCCGTGAGGCATGTCGTCTCGCCGGGGAAGATAACCTGACAACGTTTGGCATAGTACCGGAGCGCCCTGAAGTCGGGTATGGATATATTGCCAGGGGAGAAGGCAACCGTGTGAGTTCTTTTGTTGAGAAACCGGATCTGCCGACCGCAGAGAGGTATCTTTCAAGTGGAGAATATTTATGGAACAGTGGAATGTTCGCCTTCTCAGTGAAAAATTTGCTGACCGAATTTAGTGAATACGGCCCGGCTATTTTGGCAAGCATGACAGAAGCCGTTGCTCAGGGATCAAGGGACGGTGTTTTTTTTCGATTTGAGAAAGAGTCCATGGAAAAATGTCCTGATGATTCAATTGACTATGCACTTATGGAGAAAACGAAGAGAGCCGCTGTAGTTGAGGCAGACATAGGGTGGAGCGATATCGGTTCCTGGCAGGCGCTCTGGGAACTTGAACGCAAAGATGGTCAGGGGAATGTCATTTCCGGCGACGTGATGCTGGAAGATGTGGAAAACTCACTTGTCCGGGCAGGGGACACCCTTGTTGCCGCGGTTGGCCTCCGGGACACCATGGTTGTAGAGACGGCCGACGCGGTCCTTGTTGCGCCGATTTCACGATCTCAGGATGTGAAAAAAATTGTTCAGAAGTTAAAAAAAGAGGGGCGTGATGAATACCACATCCATAAAACTGTTTACCGGCCCTGGGGAAGCTATACAACGCTGGAAAGGCAGGAGCGCTTTCAGATCAAACGGATTACGGTCAATCCAGGTGCAAAACTTTCCTTGCAGATGCACCATCACCGGCATGAGCACTGGATTGTCGTGAAAGGAATGGCAAGGGTGACGAATGGTGAGGAGGTAATTATGCTGAACGAGAACCATTCAACCTATATAACTGCCGGTGTTCGTCACAGGCTGGAAAATCCGGGCTCTATACCGCTGGAACTTATTGAAGTCCAGATCGGCAGCTACCTCGGGGAAGATGATATCATCAGGTTTGAAGATGTTTACGGGAGAAAAAAATAAAACAGTGGCCTGGAAATTGCCGATACGGAGGTGTAAAATACTGGATAAAATTTCTGGCTAAGATCGCTTACCCGTCGCTCTTCAAAAAGGTCATTTGTTCAGCACTTTTTTTTGTCGCATCAGGAAACCGGGCATGGAACGCTTCGACATACTTGTTAATAATACGCCTGTCTTCAACTGATGCGTGAAAAAATTCAATGCCGTTGTGGAACGTCCCGTCATGGTAACCGGTTGAGTGGATAATTCTTCCCATAACATCTACGAGTTCATCTTCCAGACCAATGGTGATCATGACCTGCTGCCCTGCCGTCAGTTGAATATGGGTTTCCATGAGGATGCCACCGATGCTTATGTTCAGGGTCCTGCCCATGCTGTAATCACCCTGCACTCCCTGCTCGTCAACGACAATATAATCGAGAAGGTTCAATGACTCCGGCCTGACATAGCGTCTACGTTCACTGTTACTCATATTTTTCCCTTTATAGACTTGTGAGGTAGAAAGAGAGTGTTGTCACCATGACGCAAACACCTTCTTCTAAGAATTTACCTTGTTCACTATTCTTTGTCAAACACAGCATGCCGTCAAGGTTGAAAATTGTATAAATAAATGAGCCATTTGACACTTTATGTACAAAAGTTGTAAACTCAATTAATTGAAATATGTACATTCATTAGGTTGCAATAAGGTTAATGATTCTGGACCGAAAGAGAACGAACCAATTTTTTTTCCCTTGCGGATTCAGTGTTATTCCTGAAGGACTATTTTTATGAACTGCCGCAGGAGGGTCATGTCAGGAGATGAATAAATATCCATTTCGGCTGTTTTTTCTTTTTTTTCTCACTATTTCTTTTCTCGTGACCATATACGGGTGCAAGAATCTTAAGGGGTCGAAACCCATTTACCCCATCAGGGAATATGAAAAAATGATAGTCGGCAACCTGTATGCTGATTATGTGGGGACGCAAAATTGTCTCGCCGCCTGTCACGAGCACGACCGCCTGAATCATTATTTTCAAGCCAGCACCATGGGGGTTCAGCTGAAAAAGGAATCGGGAATGGGGCTGGTTGATTGCGAGTCCTGTCATGGTCCGGGAAGTCTTGCCATAAAAGACCTGACCCCGGAACTGGTTGAGAAAAATGCAAGGCAGGGCAACAAGACGCCTTGCGATTACAAAACATTGATTGATTTGGAAAATTTGCCGGCCCCGGCCCAGTCACTCATCTGCCTGAAATGCCATTCTGCCAATGCTACTTTCAACCTCCATAACTGGAATGCAAGTTCGCACTCCCAAAATGAAGTTTCCTGTTTTGACTGTCACGATGTCCATGTCAGCCCCGACCTGAAGGTCTCACCAATCAATTCCGGAAAGCTGTGTTTCGAGTGTCACCAGGCAGTACAAGTGGAATTCTCCATGCCAAGCCATCATCCGCTTAATGAAGGGAGAATATTCTGTACCGACTGCCATGATCCCCATGGAAATACTTCAGAACTGCTGAGAAGGGATGACATCAAGGAAACGTGTCTTCAGTGCCACCCGGAAAAAAGAGGCCCTTTTGTTTTTGAACATGCCGATGTGGTTGAAGACTGCATGAACTGTCACGGCCCACATGGTTCGGTTAACAATAACCTTCTCAATGCGCGTGAGCCGTTTTTGTGTCTCCAGTGTCATGAAGGGCATACTATTACCAGCCGGGACGGCAGACCGATTTCAACTGAATCCGCACGGGCATTTTATACGAGATGCACAGACTGTCATTCCAGGATACATGGCTCGGATCTGCCTTCAGGTTCTGGGAGGGGGAGGTTTACCCAATGAGATGTTGGACAACGCATCGGTTTATTTATGCGTACCTCCTAACCTTATTCTGCCACTTTATTGCAGCGGATCAGGTTCTGGCGGAAGTAAGAGACTCCTCTGTCATTGGAGACAAAGTTGAAAAAACAGACAATGGAGGTGAAGCAGTACCGCAATACGAACCGGAAGGGTCGGTTTATATTGGTTACAGGTGGGTGTCCCAGGAAGACTCTCTTAAAGCGGCAGAGTATCAATACCCGCATTCATCCGTTACCTTCGGAGTGGATGCTCTTGCGGCTGTACTTCCCCACAGGTACCATCTAAACGCAGAGTTTCTGAATAAAAAGGATTATTACGGAGACCTGGGATATGCCTATAAGGACCTGCTCCTGTTCAGGGATGTTTTTGTCGGACTGCGTCATAATTTTGATCATTTTAATTATCAGTTCGCTGGTGTCCCTCCATTTATAAGGTATGACGACAGGAACCTTGGTGATGAATATTTTGTTGACTACTTCAACAACCAGTTTTCGCTCAGGCTGAAAGTACCTGATTTCCCATTCCATGCTTTTCTGCAGAACACGTATGTTGCCAGGGACGGTTCCATTGAAGAACGGTATATGCTGGGTGATTTTATCAGTATGTCAAAAACTTCCCAGACCCGTGAGATTGACTGGCGGTCAAGCGAGACCTCAATTGGGGTTAATAGCCATCTTGGTCCGCTTGAACTGGAGTATAAGTACGATTTTTCGGATTTTGACCCTGGCAGCAACAATGTTCTTCACGATTATTATCCACCTTCATTTATTTTCGGACGTCCGGCAGATATATATCCCCACAGTGTCGTTCCGGAAACCGAAGCATACTCGAACTCACTGAAGCTGCACACATCATATACAGGTCAAATAGTTGCTGCGGCTACACTCAGCAGTCAAAATCAGAAGAACAATTACAGTAACGCAGAGTCAACAACCTGGCGGGGAGCATTTGATTTCAGGTGGCTGCCTGATCCTGTCATCGGCCTGTTTTTCAAGTACCGTCACAAGGAAAAGGATGCCGATAATCCGTCACAGGTGACCCTTGCAGGTCAGACGACAGCAAGTACCTACCCGGTCAGGCGGTCACTATCTTATGATAAAGATATATTCTCGCTGTCAGCAAGATACAAACCAATCACCAAGGTTACCCTCCTCACCTCCTATGAGTTCGAACACGTGCAGCGAAAAGATGCTGATGAATGGCAGGTTGTACCGGATGAAACCAATGTTCACCACTTCAACATCACCGTTCATGGGCGGCCGATAAACAAGTTCAAGCTGAAAGCTATATATGATTACATGTATTACGATGATCCGGCCTATAATACTGACCCTGACTATTCAAACCAGTTGCGGCTGGCCGGAACGTATATTCCTGTTCCGTGGCTCACAATATATGCCGACTACAAGCTGACCCTGACCCAGAGGGATGACCTGCGGTACCTCAACCCGGTGCCTTCATTTCTTGTTGAGGGCGGAGAAAGGGATGGCAGGACAGACCGTATTCTCACCAGCTTTTCTTTTTTATTCACACCTAAAACCACCATGACCGCAAGCTGGGCTTATAACAGGTGGAAAATTGAGCAGGACCTGGCATATGATACAAGCCAGGGGGTACTGTATATTGATACCGGAGTCCCCTATACCGATGAATCAAATACTTTTTCGCTGGCACTGCAGTACCTGCCTCGAGAAGACATAACCATCACAGCAGATATAAGCCACACGATTTCAGAAGGAGAATGCTCAACAGGTAATGTAGTGCAGAGCCCAACTGATTCCCTGGGATCGTTTTCGTTCCTGGAGGCTTCCGAGACACTCCTGACCCTTGAGTTGAGCAAGAGATTCCTTGACGACTGGGAAGCCGGGCTCAAGTTTTACGCAGATATCTATGATGACAGGACAGGCGATTTTGAAGACGGAAAATTTTATGCAACAACCCTCAGTTTAAAAAGGCATTTCTAGGTGAAGGGTTATAAAATTCATTGGTTGGGCTTTCTGCTTCTGCTTCCCTTTCTTCTCATATTCTCCACCATGTCAGCCGAGGGCAGGCAGATCGGCGTCATCATGACCGGTGACATTCCTTACTACAAGGAAATGCATCAGGCCTTTGCTGAATCATTAAACTCCCTGGTTCCGGAAGGTGAGAAAATTGAGATAATACTGCAGAGACCTTTTCCGGATTCCATAGCATGGAGCAATGCGGCCAGAAAACTGATTGCCTTTGATGTCGATGTCATTGTTACATATGGTTCACCTGCCACACTCGCTGTCATGGAAGAAAAGAGTGGTATCCCCGTTGTGTATGCCGGTGTGTATGATCCTGAAAGAACAGAAATTGGTGGTAAGAATATTACCGGCTGCGGTTATAAGGTTCCCCTCTCAAGTCTTCTCAGGTATTTAAGACGCCTTGGCGGAATTGATAAAGTAAGCGTCGTTTTTTCAGGCATTGAGGAAGATTCAGTACGTCAGAAGGATGAGCTGGAGAGACTGGCCGGGAAACAGAATATAACACTGGAAGAAATCAATGTCAGGTCTCGGAACGATATCAAAAGGCTGGAAGGATTAACTGAAGATGATGCTGTTTTTATAACAGGCAGTTCACTTGCTCATCTCTGGATTAATGATATCCTCACGGCAACAGCTAAGGACAAAGACCCTGTTGCTGATGTTTTTCCAGATCCGGATGAAACCGGAGTGCTTATGACCCTGTACCATCCGCCAAAGGATCAAGGGGTAAAAGCAGCAGAAATGGTTTCCCGGATACTGGGCGGTGAACATCCGGAAAACATCGCCTCAGGAGTCCACCGGGAAACCGAACTTGTATTTAACCTCATCGAAGCCAACAAAATAGGAATAAAGCTTCCTATTCAGTTAATTGTAGAAGCAACAAGGGTTATTAAATGAATACGGCTTCTGGCATATTACGACTCATGGTATGCAAAGCAGCTTTGAGTTTTCTCATAATCGGGGTAATCCTGTGTAGTCAGTCCGCTGCCTCTGAACAGCCACCGGAATTACTTCTGGGTGTTGAGCCGGAGCATAATATTTTCGACCAGATGGAGAGATACCGGAAACTGGCCGGATATCTTTCTGAACATTTGGGTATCAAGGTCAACTTGACGATAACGAGCCGCTACGGTGAAGTTATAAACAGGTTGAAAACACGAAGGCTTGACGGAGCCTTTCTCAGCTCCTTTACAGCAGCCCTTGCTATTACCACATTGGAACTTGATCCAGTTGCAAGTCCTGTACATCTCGGGGGTGAGTCACATTCGCGAGGGTATATCTTTGTGAGAAGTGACAGCGGGATACAAACACTGATTGACATGGAAGGGAAAAGTATTGTTTTTGTTGATCCGGCTTCAACGGAAGGATACCTTTTCCCCCTGGCCGTGTTAAAAAAACACGGTATAAATGATAAAAATACATTTTTTAAGCGGCATTATTTTTCCGGCAGTCATGCTTCGGCAATATTTGCTGTTCTTGACGGCAGAGCGGACATAGGTGCCGCCAAGAATACTGTTTATAATACGCAGGTCAGCTTAGACCCCTCCATCGGAGATGAACTGGCAATAATTAAAGAGTCGCCCAATGTTCCAGAAGAAATATTGTGCCTGCGGAATAACCTTCCCGAAGAAATAAAAGAGAAAATACAGACGGTCCTGCTGAGCATGGAAACAACTTCCAGGGGCAGGAATATCCTGAGGCAGTTCAGGGCTCTTCGCTTCATTAAGGCGTCCAAAACTGATCTGGACCCGGTGTTGGAAATAGCACATGAGGCCGGCATATCTTTAACGAGCGCGAACACCAGATGAAGAAAGTAATCATTACATCCTTCCTCATGGTTTTTATCCTGCTCTTCTCGGGGATTCTCATCACCCTTTATATTATTAACAAGACTACATCGAATCTCAATGCACTGCTTACGTTGCACAAGGTTGAAATTATTCGCCAGGAACTTGTCATAAATGTGCAGTCCGTTCAGTCAAATCTCTATACCTCAGGAACCATGTTCGGTAAGGAGTTGGATTTTATTGTCGATAATGTCCTCAGACTTCAGGAGAGAGTACAAACATGCACAGACTGTCATCATGAGCCAGGCGTTGAGCAGGGTATTGAAGAACTTCAGGTGCTGACCAAACAGTACATGGAATCGCTCAGTTACTTTATAACATCAACAGCTGACCCGCAAAGAATAGCACGTCTTCAGGTTGTTGCGGCTGACATCGGGGACACGATAATTTCAAAGTCCCAGAACATGGCTCTTACGGCAAATGAGAATCTGAGGCGGAAAACGACAATATCGATGGAAAAAGTGCAAAACTCAAAAAGAATACTTGCATTGACCATGTTATTTTCCCTGTTCGCCATCATCCTTATCACATTCTATTTGATCAGAAGTATCACCCGCCCCGTTTCAGAGTTATTAACAGCAACCAGAAGGATCCGGCAGGGAGATCTTGGTTACAAGTCCTCTTACACGAAAAAGGACGAATTTGGCGAATTGATCCAGTCGTTTAATGAAATGAGTGAAAACCTGGTGAAAAATAATGAAAAAATACTTGCGCATATGGCCAGGAACCAGACCATCCTTGAGACATCAACAGACGGGTTCGTTCTTTTGGATGAGAACGGACAGTTAATTGATGCGAATCCAGCAATGTGCAGGATGTCAGGTTATTCTAAAGAGGAACTTCTTTCCATGCTGATCAATGAAATTGAGCTCATGGAAACAAAAGTTAATGCAGCACGTCTTCTCAGCCAGATTAAATCTGCCTCGTCCCTCCTGTTCCAGGCTGAACAGAAGACAAAGGCAGGCGAGCTTGTGCCTGTGGAAATAAGCGCCACCTATACAATCATGGAAAACAAGGGGTGTTACTTCTGTTTTATCAGGGACATATCTGAACGGAAAAAAATGGCTGAAGAGTTGCTGAAGGCCCAGAAACTTGAATCCCTTGGTGTACTTGCCGGGGGCATTGCACATGATTTTAATAATCTGTTGACCGGTATAATGGGATATATTGACCTGGTACAGAAGTCTTCTGTCCCAGGCGATAAGATTCAAGGATGGTTGGAAAGTGCCAAAAAGGCTTCGTCCAGGGCACAGAACCTGACACAGCAGTTACTCACCTTTTCCAGGGGTGGTGAACCGGTGAAACGGCTTGTTCAGATCAAGGAACTCCTGGAAGAATCGACCCGATTTGTAATGAGCGGTTCCAATGTAAGGTGCGAATACCATCTTCCGGAAAATTTATGGGTGGTTGATGCAGACAGGGGGCAGATCGGACAGGTAGTCCAGAACATTACTTTGAACGGTGTTCAGGCCATGCCGGAAGGCGGGACATTTACTGTAAGCGCAGAAAATTTTATAGTAGATAAAAGTAGCACGCTGCCGCTTGAAAACGGCGAGTATGTAATGATGCTTTTTACAGATAATGGGGCTGGAATAGCAAATGAGGATATAGAGAGAATTTTTGATCCCTATTTTTCCACCAAGAATACCGGGAATGGTCTGGGGCTGACCATCTGCCACTCTATTATCAGCAAGCATAAGGGTTATATCACAGTTGAGTCCGAACCGGGGGCTGGATCCAGGTTTATCATCTATCTGCCGGCCGTAAAAGAGGCCAGTGAAGCGAAAACATTCTCAGAGAAGACCGGAGAAAAGCGAGGTGTCGGCAAAATTCTGGTAATGGATGATGAGGAACATGTTCGTGGGATTGTCGGAGAAATGCTCAGATATCTTGGGTATAGTCCTGACTTTGCCGAAGACGGGTCAAAGGCTCTTGACTTGTACAGGAAAGCTATGGACGCCGGCGCTCCTTATGATGTTGTAATCATGGACCTGACAATTCCAGGGGGAATGGGGGGTAGGGAAACCATTAAAAAACTTCTCCGTGTCGACCCCGCCGTGAAGGCCGTTGTCTCAAGTGGTTATTCCAATGACCCTGTCATGGCTGAACACCAGATGTATGGTTTCAAAGGGGTGGTTACCAAACCTTTTGATACGGAGCAACTCAGTACAATCCTGCATGACATATTGAACAACCAGGTATGAAGCGTTCTGCCTTGAACCTGACTATATAGATTTTCTCAGCTAAAATTACGGAAATTTCCCGTATCCTAATTATCACGAATTTTTTCTGTGGTGACCTCAGGGCTGTAATCATGGCCCGGTCCATTGTAAAAACAAGCCTTTCTGTTTTCATCTTCATTAATGTCATTATTAGGCCATAATTTACAAGTATGTGATGTTGTCGAAACAGGACCGCAATAGCATGACGAGGGATACTCGTTTTAATATCGGGTAGTTGCGTCATTTAATCCGGGATGGCACGGAGCTTGATATGTGAAATGTAATGTGCCATGGCGATCGGACAGGAAGGAGTGACCGGTCCGAAATGATGGGTTAATGCTGCCCCGGAAGCTCTCTGTGCATTATCCCAGCCTTGCTACGAGATTGGTAGGTCGAAAAAAAAGTTATTGAGCTTTTATGGGTTGATCGGTTCTTCTTTTTTTGTTATAGTTCTGTAAAAATTTTTACAAATTTGTAATATTTATTAAAAGGTGAGGAGGAGAAGATGGTTTCTGCTGCGGATACCGCTTTTATTCTGGCGGCTGCCGGCCTTGTGCTGTTGATGACGCCGGGTTTGGCTTTGTTTTATGCAGGGATGGTTCGGAGTAAAAATGTACTTGGAACCCTTATGCAGAGTTTTATCATGATCGCGATCATATCGATCGAGTGGGTGTATATAGGGTATTCGATGTCATTTGGACCTGATGTAGTTGGAATAATAGGGGATCTTTCATGGTTCGCTCTTAAAGGTGTCACGAATGAGCCCAGTGCAGATTACGCGACAACAATCCCGCAAACTGTATTCATGATATACCAGTGCATGTTTGCGATAATTACCCCGGCCCTGATAACCGGCGCTTTTGCTGAAAGGGTTCGCTTCGGGCCGTTTGTTCTCTTCAGCGTGCTTTGGGCAGTGTTTGTCTACAATCCGGTATGCCACTGGATTTGGGGTGGTGGCTGGATGGGATCTCTGGGACCGAATGGCGTGCTTGATTTTGCCGGTGGACTGGTCGTTCACGTGACCTGTGGAGCAGGTGCCCTGGCAGCGGTACTGGTCATAGGACCGAGAAAGGGTTTTGGCCGGGAGCAGTATCTGCCCCACAGTCTGCCTATGACTATGCTTGGTACCGGGCTGCTCTGGTTTGGCTGGTTCGGTTTTAACGGCGGCAGTGCATTGGCGGCCGATGGCGTTGCTGCTACTGCTTTCGTGGCTACGCATCTTGCCGGTATGGCCGGTATGGCGATGTGGACTGTGATGGAATGGATCAAGATCGGCAAGCCGACAACCCTGGGTGCTGCTTCCGGGGCTATAGCAGGCCTGGCAACCATTACCCCGGCCGCTGGTTTTGTCGGGCCCAATTCGGCAATAGTTATCGGTCTCATAGCCGGAGTCATCTGTTACCTGGCAGTGAATGCCAAATCCCGGCTCGGCTATGATGATAGCCTTGATGTAGTGGGTATCCATGGAGTCGGCGGTGCGGCTGGCACCCTGCTTCTGGGTGTTTTTGCTTCGAAGGCGGTCAATCAGGGTGGGGTTGACGGGCTGCTTGCCGGTAGTGCTACCCAATTGGGGTATCAAGCTCTGGGTGTCCTGATCGTTACAGTATACGCTTTTGTCGTCAGTTGGATCATTCTGAAGGTTATCCATCAGACTATGGGGCTGAGAGTCAATGAAGAAAACGAAGTTCGCGGACTTGATTATACTGAACACTCTGAAGCTGCATACAGTTAAAACAGTACCAATCAAAAGTTAGTTATCTCCAGCGAGGAAATGGTATGAAAAAAATTGAGGCAATTATTAAACCGTTCAAGCTTGATGACGTCAAAGAGGCTTTGAACGGCCTTGGCATTAAAGGTATGACAATTTCAGAAGTAAAAGGGTACGGCCGCCAGAAGGGGCATACCGAAGTATACCGCGGGGCGGAATACGTTATTGATTTTCAGCCAAAACTGAAAATTGAGATCATCGTCAACGCAGACCAGGTTGACTCTGTGGTGGATACGGTAATAGAAGCAGCCAAGACTGGTAAAATTGGTGATGGCAAGATATTTGTTCTGCCGGTTGAAAGTGTTGTCAGGGTCCGTACGGGTGAGAGGGATCACGAGGCTATTTAATGACCACTACCCTCAAGGCAAAGCGTGAAGCTCTGGAGAATCTCTGGAAACAGGGGATTTCCGGTCACGAGCTTTTATATAAGCAGACCAGGACGGCTGATGATTTTATCATCGGTCACTTTGACAGTTCTGAGGCTGTCCGGTCAGCCAGGGGAGGCATTACCCTGATCGCCCTTGGAGGATACGGGCGCGATGAGCTCTATCCTTTTTCAGATATCGACCTGCTGCTTCTGCATGACAGGAAGGCAGCAAAGTCAATGCAGGATGTTGCCGAGTCCATCCTTTATCCTCTCTGGGACAGCGGTTATGAAGTCGGTCATTCCGTACGGACACCCACGGAGGCGATCAGGTTTGCCAGGGATGATTATTTCTTCCAGGTTGCCCTGCTTGATATGCGTATGCTGGGAGGATCAAGGGAACTTTTTGACGAACTGCAGAAGCGTTACCAGAAGAAAATTCTCGACGGGAGCCGGCAGAAATTTGTAGAGACCATGGAAGGGTTTCGTGAAGAGCGTCGAGAGAAATACGGAAGCCACAGTTACCTTCTTGAACCGCATATCAAGGAGGGGAAGGGAGGTTTCAGAGATATCCAGGCCATGATATGGACAGGTAAGGCCGTATTCGGGCTCTCGGGTGTGAAAGCCATGGAAGAGGCTGGCCTGCTTGAGTCCCAGGACAGAGTCGCCTTTGAAGCATCCTGGAACATGCTGGCACGTATAAGGAATCGTCTGCATTATATAAGCCGTCGTAAGAACGACCAGCTTTTCTTTGAGTTCCAGGAAGAGATGGCAAAGGCTTTTGGTTATGAGGATAGTGGAGGAATGCTTGCAGTTGAGTATTTTATGCGGGAAGTGTACAGCCACCTGCAGACAGTAGCGGTTATTACCGACCTGTTTTTTGAGCACGTTCGTGAGGTGCTTGGATTTGAGGGCACTCGTCAACAGGAAAAGCAGCTTGAAAAAGATATTGTCTCCAGGAACGGTTCCGTCCGTTTGGGTATCAGAGTTGAAGGGCTGCTGGAAAGACCTCACCTGATGATGCGGTTGTTTGTGCAGTCAGGGAAAACAGGCCTGCCCATCCATCACCGGACCAGGCAGGCTATCAGTAATAACCTACACCTGGTTGATGAAAAATTTCGATCATCCAAGAGAGTCGCCAGGTTGTTTCTGGACATTCTTCTTGAAAGTAAAAAGCCCATGCAGGTTTTGGAAACCATGCTCGAAACAGGTCTGCTCACGGCATACGTTCCCGAATTTGGCGGAATTGAATCTCTTGCCCAGCATGACCTCTATCATATCTATACGGTTGATCGTCACCAGTTGCAGACGGTTGCCGAATTGGCAGATTTGCATTCCAGCGAAGACGATTTGTTCACGGGGCTGGCATCGCCCCACCTGCTCTTTCTGGCTGCACTTTTTCATGACATCGGCAAAGGCAGAAGGAAAGACCACTCCGAGTTGGGTGCCAGGATAGTGGAAGGTGTCGGCAGCAGGCTTGGTCTGACGGAAGAAGAGATTAAGTGCCTTGCCTTCCTGGTTCGCTATCATCTGTTTTTGCCGGAAAATGCTCTGCGGCGTGACCTGGAAGACCTGGAATTCATCTGGCAGAGTGCAAAACTGATTGGCGATATTAACAGGTTAACAATGCTGTACCTGTTGACAACAGCAGACTCGAAGGCTACCGGTCCTTCAGCCTGGAGCAGCTGGAAAGGATCGCTTATCAGTGAGTTTTATCTCAGGATCAAGTCTTGTCTTGAGGCCGGTTGTACTATTGAGTCAATGCAGTCGTCTTCTGAAGATGAGGAAGAGCAGGGTATCCAGTGGCTGAGATCAAAGGTAAACAACCTGGTCCAGGAAACGGAAACAAGGATAAAAGTCGAGCACCTGCCGGATGATTACCTCATGAGCTTTACACCGGAAACGGTTATTCGCCACCTTAAGATTCACCATGAAGAGGCGGTCAGGCTTCAGCAGAGGGTGCTGTTGTTCCCAGATGTTCAGCAAGGCTGCTGGTCGCTCCTGGTGATGAGTAAAAACCGTCCCGGCCTGCTCGCGAAACTGTGCGGGGTTCTTGCCCTGCATAATCTCAGTGTCCTGGGAGCGCATATTTTCACATGGCCTGATGAGACAGTGGTTGATGTTATAAATGTAACGCCTCTCGCAGGTGTTGAATTTTCGGATCAGGACTGGAATGCCCTGGAGCAGGATATCAATCTGGCGGTGAATTACCGGCTTGATATAGGCGGTAAATTACATCAAAAAATGGTATCGCCCGGCTTACGGCCGAAACGGCTGGTACAGCAACTGAGACAGGAGGTGGTAATAGACAATACAACGTCACAGCGTTTCACCGTTATCGAGGTTTATGCCGCTGACAAAGTCGGTACCCTGTATTATCTGACGCAAACGCTTGCAGACTTCGGTCTCGACATCCACCGGGCACGTATTGCCACAGAGGTCGAACAGCTCATTGATATTTTTTATGTTTTGTACGGGGACGGGACGAAACTGGATGATCCGGCCCAGGCCGACAAAGTGCAGGAAGCGCTCCTGCATTTAATTGAAGTAGAGGATGTCCTTGCTGCATAAAGTTTTCGCAGCAAAGATTTTTTTAAAAGTAGAGTTCCGGTAATAACCGGGCTAGTTTTTCTCAATCGATTAACCAAAAGGAGTTTGATCATGACACGCGATGAGATAATGAAAATTATTGAAGAACAGAATGTGAACTTTTTCCGGCTGCAGTTTGTCGATATTTTCGGGTTTATGAAAAATATCGCCATCCCGCGCAGCCAGATTGAAAAAGCCCTGGACGGCCAGATGATGTTCGACGGATCATCCATTGATGGTTTTGTCCGCATTAACGAGTCAGACATGTACCTGAAGCCTGATTACGACAGCTTTGTTGTTCTCCCCTGGAGGAACAGGGAAGGAGTCAATGCTGCCCGTATCATCTGTGATGTATACAAGTCTGACGGAACACCGTTTGAAGGATGTCCCCGGGTTAACCTGAAGCGGATTCTGGCGGAAGCAAAAGAACTCGGCTATACAATGAATGTGGGTACCGAGTGCGAATTCTTCCTGTTTGAGAAAGACGAAAGGGGCAATCCGACAATCAATACCCACGATGTTGCCGGCTACTTTGATACCGACCCGGATGACTCGGGTATTAACTGCCGCCGTGAGATCATCGAGACCCTTGAGGCCATGGGTTTTGAGATCGAAGCCTCACATCATGAGGTTGCCGAGGGGCAGCATGAGATAAACTTCAAGTATGCCGATGCTCTCGCAGCAGCTGACAACACCATCACCTACAAATGGGTGGTTCGTTCCATTGCAGCCAAGCACGGTCTCCATGCCACCTTCATGCCGAAGCCTGTTTTCGGTATCAACGGTTCCGGTATGCACACCAACCAGTCGTTGTTCAATCTGGACGGGACCAACGCATTCTATGATGAAAATGGCCCACTCCAGCTCAGCGAAACAGCATATCATTACATTGCCGGCATTGCTAAGAATGCCCGTGGTTTTGCCGCTGTGACCAATCCGCTGGTCAACTCCTACAAGCGGCTTGTTCCTGGCTATGAGGCACCGGTATATGTAGCCTGGTCTGCCTCCAACCGTTCCGCATTGATACGCATACCGGCTTCCCGTGGTGTTGGAACAAGAACAGAGGTTCGCTGCCCGGATCCAACCTGTAACCCGTACCTGGCCCTTGCCCTGATGTTGAACTCTGGCCTTGACGGTGTGAAAAATAAGCTGGAAGCTCCTGCTTCGGTAGATGTGGATATTTTCAAGATGACGCCTGCGGAAAAGGATGCTGCTGGCATCGACAGCCTGCCTGCCAACCTTGAAGAAGCTATTATTGCACTTAAGGAAAATCCCATTGCCGAGGGTACACTGGGTTCCCACATCTTTGAAAAATATATTGAAGGTAAGACAATGGAGTGGGATTCCTACCGGACAGCAGTGACCGATTGGGAAATTGATACTTATATGAAAAACTTCTAATTATTTTTCTGATATCACGATACGATTTCGTATGACTATCAACCCCTGCAGATATTTTCTGCAGGGGTTTTTTTATTGATTTAAGTTTAAAGTTAGCTCGCAGACAAAATTTAATCGTCAGAACAGTTGCAGGCATTTTCTTCCTGAGAGCACTCCTGGCAGATAATCCGGCTTGGGTGGTTGCTCGGGCCGAGTTCATTCGGATCAAACGTCCGGCCGCAAAGTCCACATTTCACAAGTTTCTTCTCTTGTCCTGAATCTTCACTACCGGCATCTATCCTGGTTTTTTGGATAGCCTGAATTCTTTCCAGAACGGGAGGATGGCTGTAGTTAAGAAAGACATGCAGCGGATGTGGGGTCAGGTTGGAGAGATTGGTTACGCTCAGTTTTTTCAGCCCCCGCACCATGTCATTCGGCCTTCCAGTGCTCACCACTGCATACGAATCAGCCTCATATTCATGTTTTCTTGAAAAGTAGTTTGAAATAATGCCCAGAAGCATGGAAATGGGTGAATAGAGAAAACCAAAAAAGATAAGGCTCGCATAGATAGAGAGGTGCTCCATGCCAAAGGCGTCAAATAATCCTTTATTGTTGAGAAAGAATGACAGGATGTAAAACATGATACCCATCTGCAGTATAGAGGCTCCCATCATCTTAAAAATATGTTTTTTCTTGTAATGTCCCATCTCATGGGCCAGGACTGCTACTATTTCATGGGTGGAAAGTTTTTCGATGAGTGTGTCAAAAAAGACAATCCTCCGGAAACGCCCGAATCCTGTAAAAAAAGCATTGAGCTTGGTAGAGCGTTTTGACCCGTCCATAGTGTAGATGCCTTTCATCTTGAAGACCTGCTGGTTGGCATAATCAGTTATGCTATGTTTCAGGTCACCTTCTTCAAGTGGGATAAACTTGTTGAACAGAGGCATGATAATTACCGGAGCCAGGAACTGGATGACAATGATGAAGAAGAGGACCGCAAGCCAGCAGTAAAGCCAGGCAAGGGATCCTCCCGTTTCAAAAAACCAGAGGACAAAGGCAAGGATCGGGCCTCCAATTGCTATTCCAAGAAGAATGGCTTTGACAATATCCAGCATGAAAGTTTTTGCCGAGGTGGTATTAAAACCAAACCGTTCTTCAATGACAAAGGTTGAGTAGACGGAGAAAGGTAGACCGATTATACCGGACAGAAGAACAAGTATTCCTGTAAAGACCAGGCCGGTAATGATGGATTCAAAATCAAAAGACCGGGCAACAGTATCAATCCAGTTAAACCCGCCGAGCAGGATAAAAAGAATCGTTAAGATCGTCATTATTGTGCTTTCCACAAGTGAAAAACGAGTCGTGACCCTTGTATATTCCTGAGACTGAGCATATTTTTCTTTGTCAAATACATCGTTGAACTCGCCGGGTAGAACCGGATCCAGTGAACGAAGATTGAGATAAGAAACAAGTGCTTCCAGGAAATAGCTGGTGAGAATAACAGCAAGGATAAAAATCAGGTAACCATTCATATTAATAGAGAAATAAATTATAAGTATCTGATTGGTTAATAAATGTAACTCGCAGAAATTGGTCGAGGCAGAATTTATCAGACAAAAATCATGCTCCTGCGTTATACTATTAGTAGTAACAATATTTCGATAAAGGGGGTTGTCTGTGGAGAATACTCAAAACAGCGTGCAAAAAGAAAGGAAAAAAGGTTTTACCGGGCTGCAGGTGTTTGGAATTGTTATGGGGACGATACTCCTGACAGCCTGTATCACACTATTTGCGGCATGGATTTATCTCTTCCCCAAGCCTTTTGAACCTGTAGTGCTGACAACTGGTGAGAAGCAGGAACTTGAGGCAAAACTTGATCAGTTTGAATCTGCCGGTAATATGTCCGGGAAGAAATCAGAGCCTGAAGAACCCCAAAGTGAACCTGAGGAAGAATATACAGCCGACGGCAGGCTGAATCCGAAAAAATACAGTGAAGATGGGGCCAGCCGTGATGTTATTTTTACAGAACGGGAGGTCAATGCCCTGGTGGCAAACAATACCGACCTCGCCGATAAAGTTGCCGTTGATCTTTCTGATGACCTTATCAGCGTGCGAATGCGTGTTCCGGTTGATCCTGATTTTCCATTTTTCGGTGGGAAAACACTGCGGGTCAGAGCCGGTGCTGAAATGGCCTACAGAGACGGCCGACCCATTATAATAGTGAAAGGCGTCAGCCTGATGGGAGTGCCGCTCCCAAATGCCTGGCTGGGCGGGATTAAAAATATTGACCTTGTTGAGGAGTTCAGCGCTGAAGATGGTTTCTGGAAGGCATTTGCCGATGGTGTGGAATCTATACGAGTTCAGGAAGGTACACTGAAGGTCACTGTAAAAGAATAATCCACCATTCGATATATCAGAGGCCTGAAGTTGATGTCGTCTTTATATTGTACGCATCCTTTCAGGCAGACATCTGTTGGATTCGGGAAAAATATTCCTCCCGGCACATGTTTTCAATGTTGAGCAGGTTTTGAAAAGGTGTATTAAAGTCGTCTTCCCCGACAGTAAACAGTCCATGCCCCCATACAACAACACTGCGACTGTCCTGGATAGCAGGTGGCAGGGTATTGCACAGCCCGGTTGGACCTGTACCAACCTCACCTGGTACTACAGGTATGTCCAGGATACTTCTTTTCCGTGAACATTTTATATGGCATTTATTCCGGTCGGGACAGTCCTGCAGCTCACAATCCATGGAGAGTATGACCGTAAATTTGGGGTGGCCATGCAAAATGGCCAGGTTTTCGGTGCGCAGAAAAATCTCATTATGCGCAACAAGTTCACTAGAAGCGGTAATGCCGGCGCAGGATGATCCGTCCAGAGGACATGGGTCAATGCACCCTGCCAGTTCATCCAGTGAACTGCCGGTCTGGCTGATATAGACCATATCATTGAGCCGGTAGGAAATATTGCCGAAATAGGAATCAACGAGCCTGTGATTCACGGTGAATTTTCCGGCTTCGATCATGGCGTTCAAGACCTGGGACTCACTTGTAAAGGGCCCTTTTAAAAGTTCCGGCGGTCCGAGAGAGGATTTTTCCAGATGTAATCTGGCCTTCTCGAAACATTGATGCTGCTGGGATGTACTGGTTCCTTCCCGGAGATCAGCCAGGTATTCTGAAAAAAAGAGGACAAAAGTAGAGAAGCAGACTGAACTGTATGTAACAAAAGCCTGTTCCGGACTGACAGTGCCAAATGTCACCACATGAACCCCGTTATCTTTAACGATGACCGATTTTCTCTTTTTCAGCCTTTCCAGGATAGTCTCGCTTGAAAAGCTATGGATAACAGGAAGATCATGCAGGAAAGTCCGCGTTTCGCAGTCACCCGGTGTGATGATATCAGGATAGCGTTCACCAAGAAATTCCAGGATAGTCTTGTAAGGTTCTGCAGGGGAAGAACAGATGAGGGAATTGATATTCATGCCTGCCATGACCTGCTGCAGGGTTGCAATGTTAACGTCATCCCTGTTCCAGGCGATTTCATCATCCATGCCGCTGATGAGGGGGTTGTCTGCCAGCCCGGCATCAATCATTTTTCGGGCATACTTTTCGACCAGTTCTTTCATTTCAGGCCAAGTTCCTTTGTTTTCCCTGGTGTCGGCCTGCCATGTTTATCGAGGCCCCGTATCCGGTAATATTTTGTCCGCGCTTCCAGGAAGGCTTGTCGGTCAAGTGAAGTGATTTGAAGTGTATTGTCACTTGACCCCTGTTCGCTGAAGAAACGCATCGGCAGATCATCATCTTCTTCTGTGAATCCATTAAGACTGTTCATGATACGTTCATTGTAATAAATACGCTCACCAACCTGGAGTAAATCCTGGCCGGAAAATTCAATACCGGTAACAGCAGTAAATGCCTTGGCGTACTCTTCAAGTCCGGCTGCGAAAAAGATAAACTTACAGGCTGTGAGAGAATCGATCACAGCGTTCTGATCTTCTGCAATTTTTATGATACGGGCTTTGCCACTATATGTAAACCTGTCGGTAGCAACCGGTTTGCGGAGGATTTCGTGGCTGACAGGATAGGCCCGCAGGTGGCATCCACCCCGAGTGGAAAGAGCATAGGCCAGGGACATGCCGTACGCACCCCTGGGGTCATATGCCGGAAGCTCCAGTCCCTTGACTGTCATGGAGGTGTGGGGATTATTTTTCGACTTGGCAAAGCTTCGCGAACCTTTGCCAAGTTCTCTGCCAAGCTCAGAGGATGCCGAGCCGATTTCCTGCAGCAGGTCGAGCAGCTGCCCGGACAGGTCAGTTCCACCTGAAATCTCCCGATAACAGGCAAGGGTAGCGGCCGCTGAAATTGTATCCAGACCCAAACGGTTGCATAGCGTATTAGCCTTCATGACCAGGTGCATGTCCGTGTTGCCGACAAGTGCGGTGAAATGAGACATGGTCTCGAATTCCGGCATGGATAAACCAGACATTTCTCCCCGGCCGGCAATTTTTTTGCACCGTATATGGCAGCCCATACAACCGTGTTTTTTCGGAAGATAGGATTCCTTATAGGCATAGGCATTCAGTTCATCTGCCCTGTCAAAATGAGTTTTTCGGAAATTATCCGTGGGCATCATCCGGCGGGAGTCAATGAGATCATAGATGGAGCCGGTACCGAAACAGGAAAAGCCATGCTGCCCCATGAGGATTGGTGATGCAGCAGTAAGGCGCATAATTTCTTCACGTGCTTCACGCAGTTCCTGTTTGTCGTGAACAGGTATATTCCCGGTTCCGTAAACAGTGATGTACTTCAATTTTTTGGCAGCAAAACATAACCCGATACCGGTACGACCTGCGGCATGATGCTTATCCACCATGAGCGTGGAAAATGCAACACTGTTCTCAGCTGCCGGCCCTATGACCGCGACAGAACGTCTGCCGTCTGAAAGATCCCTGAAAAGAACTTCGGTATCCCTGCCCCAGTAAACTGAAGCATCAACTATACGAACAATGTCGTTTTTAATTTCAATACCACAGGGCCAGTCGGATTTGCCGGAAATAATGATTCCGTCCCAGCCAGCTCTTTTGAGCTGAAAACCAAGCCTTCCCCCAACCGAGCTGTCACCAACTGTTCCGGTTAAGGGTGAGCGTGACAATATCGTAGAACGCCCGGAAGTTGGCGCCGCAGTTCCAACAAGCGGGCCTGTGAAAACAAGGAGCGGCATGTCCGGATGGTCCCAGGGCAGGGTAACATGCGGTCTGAGAAAATATCCTGCCAGTCCCTTGCCGCCGATATACTTTTCGTAAACATCATCGGCAATATACAGGGTGTCAGTTTTCCCGGTAGACAGATCAACCTGGAGTATTTTGCCGGTCCAGCCTTTTTTATTGATGCTCATTGGTCAATGTCTGCCTTGAAGATGTTTAGCGCCAGAGTAACTGGTTGCTCAGAACTTAATATTCATATAATATTACCATATTTATATGAATTGACTCCTGTAAAAATCAGAAGCTGCAGAGCGTGCAGAATTAATGAAAAAAAGACCGAGCAGGTTTTAGAATTATTTGTGAGCTATGGAATGCTGAAAATAAATTCATGTGATGAGGCCAGTCGAACAAAAAAAGGGAATGGTACTGAACCATCCCCTTTGTAAAAGACTATAATGATTTTTTTTCAATTCTGCATTTACGACCTGACCTTAGGTTATTGGACGAAAATACCATCCTCCATAGTAACTGACCTGTTGGCCAGCTTCGCGTATTCAGGATCGTGGGTAACCATAACTACGGTCAATCCTTCCCGGTTCAGGTCGGTAATCAGTTCCATGATTTCTTCACCCGTACTTTTGTCCAGACTTCCGGTAGGTTCATCTGCAAAAAGGATACGTGAGGATTTGATAAGCGCCCTGGCAATGGCAACACGCTGCTGTTCTCCGCCAGAAAGGTTGCTGGGCAGCCTGTTCTCCTTTCCGGCAAGGCCGACACGCTCCAGGCATTCCCTTCCTCTTTCTACGAGTTCGCGCGAGGTTGGTTTGATGGTACGCATAAAGGGAAGCAGAGTGTTTTCAAGGGCGGTCAGGTACGGCACCAGGTGATGAAACTGGAAAATGACAGAAAAATCGGCATGCCGGAGGCGGTTAAGGCCCGAATCACGCATGGTTGTCAAGTCGCTTCCCTGGTAGATCAACTCTCCATCGTCAGGGCGCACCAGAGTGGAGAGGACGTTCAGCAGGGTAGTTTTTCCCGAACCGGAACGCCCTACAATTGATAAAAACTCTCCTTCGGGAATTTCAAGCGATATGTCTTTGAGAACCTGGGTTTCCAGTCCCTCGGATTTGAAAATTTTGTTTATATTCAGTGCTTGAAGCATAATAACCTCCATTAGAGTGCAAGCAGGGCTTGAGATGGCTCTACACCAGCTCCTTTCCAGGCAGGATAAGCTGCGGCGAGTATGGTGACTGTGCCAATAACTGTACATGTTAGTAAAAGATGGTTGATGTCAAAGATCGGTGAAGCGCCCTCGGCCATGGCAAGCAGGCTCAAAGCCTTGAAACTTGCCCCGAAGCCGGAGAAGTAGCCGAGGATGCCGGAAAGAATGCCGATAAACCCTGCCTCAATGCAGAAGATAAAAAATACTCTTCCTTTGCTGTAGCCGAGCGACCGGAGCAGCCCGATATCCTTTTTCCTCTCGTTGACAGCGGAAAGCATTGACAGGCCCACCATGGTAGCAGCCGTGACAAGGATGACCAGGCTGATGGAAAGGACCAGTCTCTGCACGAAATTGATCGAGGCCATCCGCTGGTTGACCACGTTGCTGAGGGCCCTGATATCAGTACCAGGAAGGCTTGTACGCATCTGCGCAACGATATCCTCAATGGGGCATCCGGCACAGAGGGCGGCTACTTCCAGGAAGCTGACTTCATCAGGTCGCCCGGTGATTGCCTGTAGCTTGCCCAGATCAGCCAGGATAACATTGTCGTCGTCACCGCCTGTAGGGTAGAGGATAGAGGAAACCCGCAGATCGTGACCATAGATTTTTACTGTGTCACCTTTGGCAAGGCCCAGGTTTTCTGCTGCCTTGGTACCGATGACAACCTCATCGGCTGCAGTTGGGAATTCGCCGTCTGTCGCCCAGTAACTTTTAATGGGCAGTTCTTCATCCCACCTGACACCGACCACGGCCACCGGAGTTTCCCTGATTTTTGTCGTCGTGACCAGCTTGGGAGCAACAGCACTGATCCGCTCCTTGAGCTCAATGGACCGCACTGCTGCAACACTGTTTTTTTCTGATAGCGGCTGCACATCGTACAGCATGTCTCCCAGGTGAAATCCACCGTAGCTGACACTCAGGGTTTCATTGCTGGGTGAAACGAGGATGTTGGCCCCGTAGGTGGAGAGTTTCTTCTCCATGCTGGTGCCGATTACCAGGGATACTTGATACAGGGCCACAATGGACATGACCCCCAGGGTGAACACCATCAGGAGCAGCATGGTCCTGGTGGGTTTCCGCCAGGTATTGCGAAAAGGTATGGTAAGAATGTTCATTTTTTGTTCTCCCCTTAGAAGTAGCGGTAGCCGGTCAGAATATCAGCAGCAGCAATGACAAGGTCCTTGCCATTGTTTGTTCTGCGCAGGGGAGCCGGGTTACATCCGCCCTTCAATACATTGATTTTGGTTGAATGGAACCTCTGTCCGCAGTTGTTGCAGATCATGTAGTCCCCTGCCTGAGTATACCCTTTTCTTTTCGGAAAACAGACATCACAGGCATCAAAAGCGGCTCGGATAACACCGTCCCTACTCTTGAGCACAAAGAAATTGATGGTTTTTCCTTGAAACTTATAGGAAAAATAATGGGCTTTACCATCGTTGATCTTGTTGATAGGGATCTGCACTATTCCATTCTCGGCTTTGACCGCCTGGAATTTGCTCGCCCATGGGCCAAATACGGCATTACTGTTTTCTGGAAGTAAGAAAGTGCCTGCAAGAAAACCAAAGAAGAGAGTTGCTATAATTATATTTCTCATTGCTATATCCTTTATATAGAGAGTCAAATGCCATATGGCATGTCACATCTATTATGTTGTGACTCATAAAAGAGTCATGACTTATTAATAAGGGCATGGGTGCGCGAAAATGTATCGCGCAGTCGGAAAGGATCAGCGGATCAAATCAGAAAAGTACAGTTGAGGAGATAAGTTGGAGTGCCAGTCAACCCTGGCGGTGATAGTCCGGAACGAACTTGGTAAGAAAGAGCCCGCACATCTGGCAGAAGGGCCAAAGGGCTTGAAATAGTTCCAACAAAGGTTGGTGCCTTGGGTGGCCCGGGAACCTTAGTTGAACAAGCTAAAAATATCAGAGAGTCGGAAATTTTGCTGTTACTGTCGACATGGGGACAATTGCCTGGCGACATGTCATGATCATTTTTTAGTACAAAAGAATGGTCAGCATCATTTTTGTCGCGGCAACATTCAGGAATATTTTTCTTCTGAAGCTGAGACTGTTCGCATTTGTTCTGGCACAGTAACAGCTCAGCCTGGGCAAAGCCAGTGTTGACTATAAAAAGTGCCAGTATAATTGCGAGGTATGATGCAGGTCGTAATTTCATAATGATTATCATATTTATTTCATGTGTAAGATACTACATTGTACCACAATAGTCAAGGGTAAGCCCTGCAGTTGGATAGTACATGTGTGTAAACAATAAGAATCGTTATCAATTATATTTTTACTCGTGAAAAAGGTTGGCCACCCCCCGAGGAGAGGTGGGAAGGGGGCGGCCAGAAGGAGACTTGGAGTATAATTCAGATGAAATGGAGCCTAAAAAGCCATGTTCAGGGAAATTCCTCCGTAAACAAAATTGTCGTCATCTCCGCTGGAACTGACCACCTTGATGATATCTGAGGCAGCGCTGCTTAATGGAAAGGAGTAATACAGTTCCGGGACAACGGTAATATATTCGGTAACAGGGATGCCGACTGTGACAAAAACCTGTCCGTCATGAAAGTCACTGTATGCACTTGTCGGATCATCAGGGTCGGCAATATAGCTCTCATCGTCAATGCTCAAATAACTGATATGACCACCCAGATCCACAGTGATAGTCTCCGAGAGGTCGAAAGTATGGGAGACCTTGAGGGCGGTATACCAGCCGGGGTATCTGGCAATGTCTCTGTAGATAGTCAGGGACGGTGCCATGATGGTGTCAAGGCTGATGCTGCCATACACCTCCTGGGAGTCATCAGCATATTGCAGTGCGTAATAAATATACCCAACGGAGTAACTCATTATACCTAGACTATTGTCATAGGACAGGGTCATATCGGTCTCGTTCCAGTTTCCTCCCTCTTCGCCATAGAGGTTCAGGTCCTGGTCGGTATCAAGGTTGCCCCACAGGTTGAAACCGAATCCCATATAGGAAGCGGTTACCGAGGGCTGGATAACCAGGCTGTCCTTGCTGAGTTCGAATCCGCGCCACACGTATTTGCTGTACAGGGCGATATTAACATCAGCAGAGGGCTTTTCTGTTTCTTCTGCCAGGGCCGCACTTGAAAGTGCTCCCAGTACAAGGGTAGAGGTTAAGAGTGCTTCCAGTGTTCTGTGGTAAATTTCTTTCATCTTCTTCTCCTTGATGAATATGAGGTGTTACTGCCCCGGCAGATAGCCGGGGCAGTGTTATTTTTTTTTGCTGAGAATTATTTGCTGGAGGAAAATTCCGGGTAGGCTTCAAGTCCACATTCTGAAATATCAACACCTTCCATCTCTTCCTCTTCGCTCACACGGATGCCTATCACAGCCTTGATAATGAGCCAGGTGACAAAGCTTGTGCCGAATACCCAGGCAAAGATGACCCCGATTCCTGTCAGCTGGGCAACCAGCGAGCCGTCAGGATTAGTGAATGAGACAGCCAGGAGACCCCAGATGCCGACAACACCATGGACAGAGATGGCACCAACCGGGTCGTCAATCCTTGCCTTGTCAAGAAAGACGATGGAAGGAACAACGAGCAGCCCACCTATCACGCCGACAATGGTTGCGACCAGCGGAGTCGGGGTCAATGGTTCCGCGGTAATTGCTACCAGTCCAGCCAGCGCACCGTTAAGGGCCATGGTGAGGTCAGCCTTGCCGAACCAGAGCTGTGAGAGGAGCAGCGCGGCGACCAGCCCGCCAGCCGCTGCCATGTTGGTATTGACAAAGACCATGGAAACGGCATTGGCCTCTTCAATGTTGCTGATCTTCAGTTCGGAACCACCGTTGAAACCGAACCATCCGAGCCACAGGATAAAAGTACCCAGTGTCGCAAGGGGGAGATTTGCACCGGGTATGGCATTTACCCTGCCGCCGGCATATTTCCCTTTTCGGGCTCCAAGTAGAAGTACACCTGCGATGGCAGCTGAAGCACCGCAGAGATGAACTACACCGGAACCGGCAAAGTCCAGGAATCCGAGATTGTCCAGGAAACCGCCTCCCCACTTCCAGTACCCCTCAACAGGATATATAAACCCGGTAAGAACCACTGCAAACAGGAGAAAACTCCAGAGTTTCATGCGTTCAGCAACCGCACCTGAAACAATAGACATGGCCGTGGCCACGAATACGACCTGGAAGAAAAAGTCCGCCATGCCTGAGTAATAGGTTTCGCCGCCGCTCGTGAGTACGGCATCAACCGCATTGTCCGTACCGAGCCAGAAGCTAAGCCCGGGGATAAAACCGTTTGGTCCGCCGCCGTACATAATATTGTAACCTACGAACATGTACATGATGCAGGCGATTGAGTAGAGAGCAACGTTCTTGGTCAGGATCTCAACTGTATTTTTGCCCCGAACAAGTCCTGCTTCAAGCATGGCAAAGCCGGCAGCCATCCACATGACCAGGGCACCTGACATAAGGAAGTAAAAAGTATCAATAGAATATGCCAGGTGAATAAGGGTGTCTCCCACGCTGGCTTCTTCGGCACCAAAAGCCGGTGCAGCCATGGCCATTACGAGTGATGCAATGGCAAATGTTGTTTTTTTATACATTGGTTTGTCTCCTCTTGGTATTCAGTCTGATTTCAGATCATCAGTATTTTAGAGTGCTTCGTCGTCTGTTTCTCCAGTCCTGATCCGACAGACCTTTTCCACAGGCAGGACAAAGATTTTACCATCACCGATTTTTCCAGTGCGGACCGTTGTCATGATTTTTTCAACAACCTGGTCCACCATGTCGTCCGGTACAACTGTTTCCACTTTCATTTTGGGGATAAAGTCGACTACATACTCGGCCCCACGATAAACTTCCGTGTGGCCCTTCTGCCGGCCGAATCCTCTGACTTCAATCACCGTCATGCCATGCACGCCGAGTTCGTGGAGCACATCTTTCAGGTCATCAAGCTTGAAGGGCTTGATGATCGTTTCAATTTTTTTCATAATCTTCTCCTTTATGAGGCTATATTGATATGAAATGAGTAATGTTTGGAATGTTTATATCAATCCGTGTGCCATAAGTAGTTTTATGGTATATTTTTACCGTAACTATTCTATTTTAAAATGAATTTTTCCCGAGCCGCATGACGAGAGCAGACCTCTGTGGCCCATCCATATCTTACATATTTGCAATATACTTAATTATATTAAAGCAATTTTGTAATATTTTGCCATAATGTACGTGCACCGCTACAATCAGCTGTGCATGTAGTGGCAGGTTATTTGTTTTGCGTTGTTTTCTGCTGAAGACGTTGCTTTGTTCGGATTTAACAGTTAATATATATTGTTATATTAATAGTTGAGTGTGAATGGAATAATTCTGACCCCTTAATAAGGGTATGTATACGAGGAAAACTTAATGACAATACGTGAAGATGCTTTGTCCGGTAACGTGACCGGACTATTTGAAAAATGTGCTGCCAGTGAATCTATTGGTTTGACATCTTTAATGGCTGGAGTGGCTGAAGGGACCATTGCTATCCCTAAAAATATTCACCATGACTTTGAAAATGTAATGGCCATAGGCAGAGGAACATCGACAAAAGTAAATGCCAATATTGGTTCATCAAAAGATATTGCAAATCTTGACGAGGAATTGGAAAAACTCAAAGTCGCTGTGAACGCCGGAACCGATACGGTGATGGACCTCAGTATGGGTGGTGACCTGGATGAAGTGCGGAAGGGCATTCTGGAAAACTGCCCTGTGCCCCTTGGGACAGTCCCTATTTACCAGGCTGTTGCTGAAACGGTTGAGCAGCAGGGCAAAGAGCTTGTAGAGGTTAGCGTTGACCATATTTTTAAAACCATTGAAAAGCAGGCAATTGATGGCGTTGATTTCATGACGATTCACTGCGGTATCACCCGTAACCTCCAGGGGCGAATGCTTCGCCAGAAAAGAATCATGGGGGTCGTGAGTCGAGGTGGGTCATTTCTGCTGGAATGGATGAGTTATCATAAAAAGGAAAATCCTCTCTACGAACATTTTGATGATTTGCTTGCTATTCTTAAAGAGCACGAAGTAACCCTCAGCCTGGGTGACGGTATCCGCCCCGGATGTCTGTCAGATGCCACAGATCGCAACCAGGTTCAGGAACTCATTCACCTGGGAGAGCTGACAGAGCGGGCATGGGAAGCCGGAGTGCAGGTAATTATTGAAGGGCCGGGTCATATGCCGATGAACCAGATTACAGCCAATGTCCTCCTGCAAAAGCAGATGTGCAAGGGAGCCCCTTTTTATGTCCTGGGTCCCCTGGTAACAGACATTGCGCCGGGATACGACCACATAACCGGAGCTATCGGCGGTGCAATTGCCGCCGCCGCCGGAGCTGATTATCTGTGTTACGTGACCCCGGCTGAACACCTTAAACTTCCAAATATTGAAGATGTACATGAGGGGGTGATCGCCTCAAAAATTGCCGCCCATGCCGCTGATATTGCTAAGGGCGTTCCAGGCGCAATTGAGCTGGACGACGAAATGGCAGTTCGAAGAAACAGGCTCGATTGGAAAGGCCAGATTGAGATGTCGATAGATCCAGCCAAGGCAGCCCGTTTCCGCGAAGAAGGGCTCAGCGACAAGGGGCCGACATGTTCTATGTGTGGTTCTTATTGCGCAATCCAAGTGTTCAATCGTTCTCAGCATAATTTAGAAAAGGAGATTCAAAATGCCGGATGTAGCGGGAGTAGCCAGTAATACTGCCGAAAAGGCAGGCGGGTTTTTTGGAAAGATTGTTGACCTGATGAAGTCAACAAACATTCCCCAGCAGATTCAAGATGTTGATGCTGGAGGGCTTTTTACCAATCCATGGTTTATGGTCCCTTTGGTGGCATTTATAGGATGGAATATTTACAAACAAGCCTTTAAGGAAATAGTGGTGGTGATTGTTATAATAGGATTGTGGTATGTATCCGGGACACATTACATGCAGACACTCATTGTTAACGGTGAACTGCAGATCGGCAAGATCCTGCCGGTCATGTTCGGAGGTGCAGCTTTGCTTGGCATTGTTATATATATGTATTTTGGGCGCTCATAATACATTCGAAGTTATATTCAAAGGAAGATCCCTGGTTTAGAGTCATCTTATGGAATTTCGTAACGCGATATTTGTTGTCACAGAGGAAAGATTCTGTCCCATTTATAATGTTGGTGACGAGTTCAATGTTTTAAGGGATGCCCTGACCATTCCCGGCGTCAAGCCGTCCTGCCTCATCCTGGTCCGATCCATCATGCGGATAGTCGAGGGCCAGGAAGCCTTAAAAAAGCATACTGTTTTCGGCTCGCAGAGGGTCAAATTTGAATGCGGTGGCTGCAGCGGATTGATCCGCTTTGAATATAAGAAGGAAAGAGAGTATGCCACCACGCAGATGAAGCTCCTTGCTTCAGCGCAGAAGCGAAGAGAGACCAAAGAACTGGATGAATTCACCGATATGCTGAAAAGCTTTTCTGTGTTTGCGCCGCTTAGCGATAATGACCTGTACGACCTCTTTACCCTGCTCCGGTTTAAAAAGTACGGGCGTGATGAAATTATTCTGCGAAAGGGTGACCCAGGAACTAATCTGTATATCATTCTCACCGGCAGAATAGAGGTTGTTGGTGACGATGGTGAAACCATTACAGAAATGGATTCAGGCGGAGTCTTTGGGGAAATGAGTCTGCTGACCGGAGCTCCGGTTGTGACTTCCGTTTACAGCAGGGAAGAAACTAAGTTGGCCACCCTGACAAGCAAGGATTTCAAACATGTTCTGCATCGATATCCGGTCCTGCATGTCTTTTTCTATCGTATGTTGATTGACCGTGCCAGCAAGACAAGCAAACAGCTGTCCGCAGATATCAGCTCCGGCATGACAGGGGATATTTCACAGGTTCATGTTGTTGATCTGTTTCAGATGATAAATTCCGGTCAAAAGACCGGAACGGTTGAACTGAATTTCGATGGCCATAAGGCAATGGTCTACTTCAGTGATGGGGAGTTGATATATGCGGAATATAAAGAATTAATTGGTAAGGAAGCTTTTTTTGCCTTGCTGGGGATGACCAGTGGCCAGTTTACTTTCAGTCCAGGTATACCACCCGAAGCAGATGAGTTTGATGTTATAGGCGGTTTTATGGGGCTGGTTATGGAAGGTATGCAGAGGCTGGATGAGGGGCCTGATCTGCCCGAAGGAATGAAGCCACCTGATCCGGACTCTAATCAATATTTTTAATCCTAATACGGCTGCTTGTTCTCCAATGAAGGCCAGAGCTGCATAATTCGAAGTGCTTCATAGCGACAGCATTGCTTACTGTGAAGAGAACGTTTATCTGCAGGAAGACAGACCTCCTGGTAAATAAAATTGTCATCAAAGCCAATATTTGCAGCGTCCTGACGGGTTGCACCATATGTTAAGTACGCTATTCTTGCCCAGTAAATTGCGGCCAGACACATGGGGCAGGGTTCACAGTTGACATAGAGGTGGCAACCCTCCAACCAGTAATTTCCCAGGTTTGAACAGGCATCTCTTATCGCAACGATTTCTGCATGAGCCGATGGGTCATTAGTCCTGAGAACCCTGTTCCACCCCCTGCCGACAATTTTCTCTTCTTTTACAATAACGGCTCCGAAAGGACCTCCGTCTCCACGACGCATTCCCTGCTCGGCAAGTTTAACCGCCTCTTGCATAAAATGGTTATGAGGGCTCATTATTCAGAAGCGTCGATACATTTTTGGAAAACAAGACATGCGTTGGTTCCCCCAAAGCCATAACTGTTGGACATCACCGTACTTAACTCTTTCTTGTGCATTTCTGTAACAATGGGCATGTCGGCTGCTGCAGGGTCAAGGTTCTCAATATTTGCAGAAGCAGCTATAAAACAGTGTTTCAGCATGAGCAGAGAATAAATAGCCTCGTGAACCCCTGCTGCCCCAAGGGTGTGGCCGGAGAGTGATTTGGTGGAACTGATCGGCGGCACACCACTTCCAAAAACTGTGCGGATCGCCTGGAGTTCAACGAGATCTCCTATCGGTGTTGATGTGCCGTGGGCATTGATATAATCAATAGGTTCATTCACCGTCTCCATCGCCATTTGCATGCACCTGACAGCTCCTTCACCCGATGGCGCGACTACCTGATAACCGTCTGCAGTTGCGCCGTAACCAACGATTTCGGCATAAATACGAGCACCACGGCGCCTGGCATGCTCAAGTTCTTCTACAACCACAACACCTGCACCGTTGGCAACTACAAAACCATCACGGTTGATGTCGTAAGGCCGGGAGGCCCGGTGAGGCGTTTCGTTAAAATTGGTGGACAAGGCTCCCATGGCATCAAACATGGTGGTCTGTATCCAGTGTTCTTCATCACTGCCGCCAGCGAACATAATGTCCTGCTTGCCCAGTTGGATCTGCTCCATACTGGCACCGATACAGTGAGAACCAGTGGCACAGGCTGAGGAGATAGAATAACAGAGACCTTGAATTTTAAATGGTGCGGTCAGTCCGGCGGAAACCGTAGAGCTCATTGTCCTGGGGACCATAAAGGGGCTGACGCGTCGAATTCCCCGTGATCTCAAGGTGTCTGACGAATCGATAACGTTGGCGGCCGAGGTTCCACCTGAGCCCATGATAAGTCCGCTGCGCGGATTGGAAACCTGCTCCTCAGATAGACCGGCATCCTCAACAGCCTGCTGCATGGCTATGTAAGCAAATGCAGCCGCGTCTCCCATGAAGCGCAGGTCCTTTTTGTCGATATGTTCTTTGACGTCTATCTTGGTGAAGCCCCCTATTCTTGAGCGAAGTTGTAATTCTTCATAGGATGGTTGATAGGTTATTCCAGATTTGCCTTCACGAAGCGAAGCCAGGACATCTTCCACATTGTCGCCAAGGGGTGAAACAATGCCCATTCCTGTAATAACAACGCGTCGCATGGTGATTATTTAGTTCCTGTTGTCCGGTGTATTGCAAAAGGAGCCCAGGTCTGGCAGACCGGCATCACTTCGACCGAGTTGATATTGACATGCTGGGGTACAGTGGTAACCCAGTATACTATTTCCGCAATGTCTTTTCCGGTGAGCGGGGTTGTTCCATCATATACTTCGTCGGCTTTTTTTTTGTCACCGTGAAAGCGAATGGTAGAAAATTCAGTGTCCGCCAGTCCAGGTTCAATGTTTGTTATTCGTATCGAGGTGCCCAATAGATCCGCCCTCAGGTTATTGGAAAACTGTTTGACAAAGGCCTTGGTGGCTCCATAGGCGTTGCCACCAGGGTAAGGCCAGCTTCCGGCAACGGAGCCCATGTTGACTATATGGCCGGAACCCCTTTCCATCATCCCCGGGAGTATTGCCCTGGTCAGGTAACAGAGTCCTTTGATGTTGGTATCAATCATGGTTTCCCAGTCAGTAAGATCTGCTTCGTGAGCAGGTTCAAGCCCCAGGGCCAGCCCGGCATTGTTGACCAGGACATCGATGTCCTGGAATTCCTCGGGGAGTCCGTGGAGCATCTCCTGAACCTGCTCCGGGTAGCGTACATCAAGACGGCATGAATATAGTGTGGAATCAGTTAATTGACCTGCAAGTGTTTCAAGTCGTTTCTGGCGCCGGCCACATATAATGAGACGCCATCCCCGGTCAGCGAAAAGTTCGGCACATGCCTTGCCGAACCCGGATGTGGCACCGGTTATGAGAATAGTTTTATTCATGAGTTATTTCCAGCATTAACAGTATATTACCAGCTTAACAAAGCAAATTTATCCTGAAAAAACAACATATTTTCATGATATGATGTCTCCTGATGTTAAATTGCCAATAGAGTGGCAAGCAGTTGCTTTAAGCTCCTGAGTCAACACTACAGTTCCCTGAAACTAAACCTTGAAGTATTTTTGAATGGGTTGATAATGAATAAAGGAAAGTATAATTATATCAATAAATTGACAAAGTTTTTACTGGATCAGATTTGTTATAGTTTCTTCCGTACAGAGATGACAACCCCATAAGACCTGTCATCTCTGTCGAAGATCTCACCGCCGCCAAGAGAAACGACCCTATCCATTTTCTCAGCCATCTTCTCAGCACAGAGGAAGGTGTAAATCTGGTCAACCGCCATACTATTGAGACGTGCCCGCACGTCCTTATAGCCCCATCAGCAATCTTTTCTGTAGTCTATGTCTATCCTTACGCGTTTTCTCATTAGCAACTGGTTCAAAATTAACAGGATGACTGGGAACTGAGGTGCAGGCCATAAATGTCAGATGGAAGATACAGAAACAATGACACTAACACCCCGCTTTTCATTTATTAAACCCCTGAATAGACTAACTCAATCCACTTGTCACCAGTGAAGAGCCCATCACCCCAGGTTGGCTCAAGATCGGCCAGGGGTTTGGCTGCGACAGCCTCTTGGGCACTTTTCCCTTCTGCTTTAAGTTTTCTCAACCTTTCATGTGCAGTAGCTAACATCTGGCGGTATTCTGTTAACTGTCTCTTGTCTCCTATGGGGCCATGGCCTGCGATTATTTTCGTGTTGTCGTCTGCCAGTGTCAATACTTTGTCCACAGCCTTGATCATTCCCTTGATGGAACCGCCATGGGTAACATCGATAAATGGGTAAAAACCATTGAAAAAGAAATCTCCGGCGTGGATAACGTTGGCCTCCTTAAAATGGATAAAGCTGTCTCCATCAGTATGTGCATGGGGTACATGGATAGCATTGATTGTGTTGCCGTTAAGATGAAAGGTAATATCCTCGGAAAAAGTAACAACCGGCAACCCTTCCCGGGAAATACCCGGCCGTTTCATATTGAACGCCTCAATAAATGAGCCATTTTTCAGCCGCTCACGTACATTATCGTGAGAAAAAATCAAGGTGCCTTCCTTGCCCAGCTTTTCGTTCCCGCCAGTGTGGTCACCGTGATAATGTGTGTTGATCAGGAATTTTGGGTTATCACCTCCAACAGATTTTATTGCTGCAACAATTTTTTCCGTCAGTGGGGCGAACTGGTCGTCAATCAGAAAGGTGCCGTCTGCACCGATAAATAAACCGATGTTACCGCCATCTCCGCTAATCATGTAAATCTGCTTAGTGACAGGTATAGTGGTGATCTTCACCTCGGCAATTTTTTCAGCAATGGCAAGAGATGAAAACCCTGAGATCAATATACATAATAATAATATAATTTTTGTATTCATTGTAAACCTCCCTCGAAGTTACATCGATATTGTAATGTTAGAATGTTGCTTTAATTTTCCTTTATAACCAATGATTAAGCTCTTGTTACCTTGAAAATAATGTGAATTCACCTGGAAAGCTATTTCTGATTATTTCTGCCAGCAGGAGAGTAGCAGGGATAATATTTTTTCAGGATTTAATAATTTACGGTTGATATGATCCCTTTATCCGTTGGAGTTCTAATTAGAAGTAAGTGCAGTGTCCCGGTGATTTCTTAAATTGTAAATTGTTAAATGATACCTATCTATCAATATAGAGACCATGTTGAGCATTGTCCATGTGAAAAATTGAGTGATGTAGAAGGAAGGGAGCAATGAAAAGGAAAATCATCACCTGGCCCATAATTATTCCATTGTTGTTGAACATACAGCAAGTCTTTGCCTTGACGCTGCAATCTCAAACTTTGACGGTCAACAAACATTCTATTCAGCTCAAAGTGCCTGAAGGGATGCAGGTTGAGTTTCTGGCCGCTATGGATGAACCCCGCTTCCCGGCATTTGGTCCTGAAAACGAATTGCTCATCGGTTCAAGGGGTAAAACCATCTACCGACTTCAAAGACCGTATACATCTGCTGAAACACTTGTCAAGTTACCTGGAAGAAATCATAGTGTTGTCTATCGCAGCGGCAAAGTATATGTTACCGAATCAAGGGGTCTCTATGCTGCACCATACAGTGGTCTTAAATCTTTGCTGCAGCGGAAAGACTTTTCCCTGGTCACCTCGCTACCGTCAGCAACAGGTGGGCACTGGAGCAGGACAGTGCTCCTTGGCCCTGACAAGCGTCTGTATATAGGTATAGGAATCAGCGGCAATTGCTCGGATGAGTACCTGGGAGAAAGTTATCCCTTTGAACGCAGACGCGGTGGAGTCTATGTGCTGGATGAAAGCAACAGTTCTCCAAAGTTAACCCCGTATTCCTCAGGCCTTCGCAATCCCATCGGCCTTGCTTTTTATCCGGAAACCGGAGTCCTTTATGCTACTAATGCAGGTCCGGACAATCTCGGTTATGACCTCCCGCCCGAAATATTTACCGCTCTTCACCAGGGATCGTTTCATGGAATGCCATGGTTTCAGTATTACAATGGCGAATTCCGCAGCGGTGAGTGCACTGCCAGTAAACCGCCACGGCCTGCCCGAGAAGCGACAAAACCCCTAATCACCTTTGATGCCCGCAGTACACCCCAGGGTGTCACCTTTGCCACCGATTCCCGGTTAAGCTCTGAATTCAGCAGCAACGGACTGATTGCTATCCATGGCTCATGGGCAGAAGCCTCTGGAAGCGGCAGGGAATCGAGAAGACCTCCAAAGATCGTTATGGTACGTTTTTCAAACGGCAAACCGATAGGCGTTGAGGATGTGATCACCGGATTCCAGCGCCCTGATGGCAGCCGTTTTGCACGACCTTCCGGCATAATCATGGGTCCGGATGGGAACCTCTACTTCACGAGTGATGAAGGTGAGATAACCGGCCTGTTCAGACTTTCACGTGTTGAGAAGTAAAATTGTTTAGATTGTCGCAGTGATTTTTTAATAATGTCATAATGGCAAGGGTGAGATATTTGCCTTGGCAATATTTAGTTGTGAAAGAAACTATTCCTACTGCTTAGCTTTTTCCGTCAAACTGATTCCATAATATGCTTGTTTAACAAGTCCTTCCGGTGGCCGGTTAGTTTAACGTTATCTTATCGTATTATATCTATGGTGACTTGATCTCTATCTGTTGCACCCTGGTCGTCGGTTACTTCTAATTCAAACACCAAGGTTTTGGTTACGTCACGCCTGACCATTGGGGCTTTAAACCCCGCCACTGACGAATCGTCATTGTTTATTTTTACGGTTTGTCCGGCTACCTGGGTCCATTGATATTGAACGATCTGACCATCCACGTCACTTGATCCACGACCGTCGAGATACACACGTTGCCTTGGCCTGACTGTCTGGTCACTACCGGCATCGGCAAACGGTGCCTCATTGGGCGGAGGCGTGCCAAAGACGTCAAACTTACCGATAAAAGCATCCGAGGTGCCACCGTTATACGTCCTATCAAAAGCACCAACCGTCGTGGGAAAGTCTATCGATCGGGTAAAACCGGCTGTATAAACCAGGCCCGCTTCATCCACGTCAATAACGATCGGCTGATCTTCCTTCGAACCACCGATAAAACTACCATACAACAATTGCGACAAGTCTGCGGAAAGTTTTGCCACAAAGCCATCTGCGGCTGGAGTCGGATAGGAGCCGGTGGGATTGCATTGGCCGTCAGTGCCACAGCTGGTATCAGCTCCATTAGCGGAGGTTGGAAAATCCGGGGAGGTGGTTTCACCGGTTACATAAACGTCTCCGTCCGCATCCAATTTGACGGAACGACAAGACTCTCCATCTGATCCACCCAGGAAAGTCAAGGCAATTGTGTTTTGCTTAAGCAAATCAAAGCTGTATTTGGCGACAAAACAATCGGGTAATGGAACCAGCAACGGACCTATGCCATCACAAACACCATCCGTACCACAACTGGTATCAAGCGCACCGTTGGTGGCAGGCAAATCATACATGTACGTTTGACCGGCAGCCACGACATAGTCGTCACCCGCTGCCACATCATTAAAATAGGTGCGGCTGCTGCCGCTTATGCTGCCGGGGTAGTACGTCAAATACGCCATGCGTGTAGTGAGATTGGCATCCAGACGGGCCAGATAACCTGTAATTGCATTATCGCTTCCATCGGAAATAAACACTGTGGTGTCAGGCGCCACTGAAATACCAGAGACAATGTCACCTCCGAGGTAGGTTAAGGCTTCAAGGGTGGTTAAATCCTGGGACATCTTTCCGGCAAAACCATCATACTCGCGGATACCAAATCCGCCCGCCGGGCAGCAGGTGGAAAGATAGGCACCGGTGGTAATAGGATAATCAGGATTATTGGTAGCGCCGCCAAAATAGATGCCGCCATTGCCCAGTTCGACCTTTCGCGGATAATCGGTAGGCGTCACCACCGCGGAAGCCACCAGGTCTGACAAATCGGCGCTGAAAATCGCAACGAATCCCCCGCCAACGGGAGTCGTGCCACTCCAGTTATAAGCCCCGTCCGTTACCGGAAAACCATAGCCAGCCTGGCCGACAGCCACAATCATGCCACTCTCATCCACGGCAATGTCTTCCACCCGGTCGAAATATTCCGTTCCGATATATGTGGAGGCGATCACCGTCGATAGATCGCTGGACATCTGGGTAACGAAGCCATCGGGGTAAGAGCTGTCAAGGTTTTCATCATAACCCAGCATAACTGGAAAATCGGGCGATTGGGTGGCGCCGGCTATATAAACAGTGTCATCGGTTGCAACCATGCCATGGATAATATCATCGTCATAATTTCCCGGCGGACTCGGATTGTGACCGCCGATATAGGTGGAAGCCAATAACGGATCAATGACCAGTTCATACTTTTTATCATAGTCACCGATTTTGAATCCGTAATGACCATCTGCAAGCGTATACACAGCATCCACCACCTGCCGCTTGCCACCTACTACCTGGTAAGCGACGGGTGCGGTAAAAACAATATCGCCAAGCGCCGTACCCAGAATCAATTGTCCCTGTTCATTGATGGATACAGATTGAACGCCTTCGGCATTCATTTTTATCACCTCAGGGTCGGCACCGGGTGACACATAAAACAACTTCTCCACATTGTTGCCGGCTGCCTTAAGCGACACTCGTATGCCCTGATACAATTCGCCCAGAACGACACTGTCGAATGTTGCCAGTTGCTTTTGCCAGGCCTGCGGATTGTTGCTTTTGAAGTAATTTACCCGAATAAGGCTTTCACTCTCACCCCTCGGGCGCGTCTGTTGTTGCCCGACAAACGATTCACGAAAAGCCCAGCCCGCCGCTTCTTTTTGGTAATCTTTTTGCGGCAGGGAATACACCAGATGATTTTCTCTGGTAATAAATAACGTCCCGGCGAACGTCTTGGCGTAGAACTGAACATCATCATTGTGAATTTGCCCTTGATTCTTAATAAAAGGTACCTGCACTACTGCCATTTTGTTTGCCAGAGTCTGAGGCGTTAATGCATCCATTGCTGCTGGATTCACATTGGCATTACTTACACTGGCGGAACAGCACAGAATACCAGCCAGACAAAACTGCCTTAATGTTTGACGTTGCATAAGACCTCCTTGCAATTGGGTTTCCAGAACATATCAGGTCGATTGCATTCTCCTCTTAAGTTAGATACATAAATTTTACCAAATATTTATGCTGAAAGTATCACAAAAGATTAACTTTTTTCTCACAGGCACAGAACCACAAGGATTTACCAACAACAAGGACATATGATCTATAAAAGATTCAGATGTTTTATGACTGGAAACGGAACCGCACCCATTTCGGGCTGACCAGTCCGTTCGAGTTTGACCTTTTGCACATAAAGAAATCAAATAGTCGGGCTGCCTTGTACTAAGGCAACCCGACTATCATTTCTGAACCGTGGCTTTACGTACTTGATTCTCAGCTGGTTTGGCTTTTTCTTAGCTTAAAACATATTCTCCTTCTTATCTAATTATACATTTTCAAGAAAATGAAAGTCAAACTGGGGGAATATGGCTTTTGGCAATTTCCCCTGTTATTCTCGTCACTCATGATACAGAGGAAGCCAACTGCCGGGCTGATACTGTCTTGAAAATTCCATGTCCTGCTCCAAAAGAAAAACATCTGGCAGGGGTGATCCCTGCTGTGCGAAATCACCTTTTCTTCGGCGAATTACACCATTCATTAGTCAATATTCATTCCATGCATAGTATCTCGACAGTTCTCATACTTCATGAAGCCCAATAGGGTGCAGATCTACTGTAACGACAAATCATTGCATTATTCATGAAGCCGAAGAATCAATAAAAACAAGATAATTTTAGCTGAGCATGGAAATTGTCAGCCATGTGCTTATATGTTAAACAGTATGAAAAGCAAATACGTTGACCCGGGACTCCGGTCACATTTTGAACAAAAAAATAAAGTGGAGAGAACCATGTTAAATGCCAAAATGTTAAAAGCCCTGAACGGGCAGATTAATGCCGAAATGTACTCATCCTACCTTTACCTTGGCATGGAAGCGTATTTTCAGTCAATTAGCCTTAACGGGTTTGCCAGTTGGATGAGGGGCCAGGTCCAGGAAGAACTTTTTCACGCCATGAAATTTTATGACTTTGTTTTTGAGCGCGGCGGCCAGGTCACCCTGCAGACAATCAAAAAGCCTGAATCAAGCTGGAAATCCCCGCTGGACGCTTTCAAGAATGTTCTCAAGCATGAACAGCTTGTTACCAGCCTTATAAATGACCTGGTGAATCTTGCCATTGCCGAGAAAGACCATGCCACTCTGAATTTCCTCCAATGGTTTGTTGCCGAGCAGGTTGAGGAGGAGGCCAGTGTGGGCGAGATAGTCGACAAACTCAAACTGATCAAGAATGATACCTCAGGCCTGTTTTTTCTTGATGCTGATATGAGTAAGCGGGTTTTTACTCTGCCGCAGAAAGGTGAGTGATTTCGGGAAATAACTACCCTGAAACCTCATTGATCCTGCTCAATGTCCACTCGAAGAATAAAGAAAAGAGTACTTGAACTGCTGGCAACTGACGATCATAAGGCAATTCAATACCAGCTCGACGATTTGCCGGTCAAGGATGTTATTAATGTTCTTTTTTCAGCTATCTGTCGTGGAGATGAGGTCATTCACTGGAACGGTGTGCGCTATATGGGCCTTTGTGTCTCCCGCCTTGCAGAGGAAGACATGGAAGAGGCGCGCATTGTCATGCGGCGCATGCTGTGGAGCCTGAATGACGAATCCGGAGGTATCGGATGGGGTGCTCCTGAATCCATGGCAGAGGTCATGTATAATCATGAGGAATTGGCCCGGGAGTATATCCACATGCTGATATCCTATACGCGCGGGGATGGGGAAGAGTTACTGCAGGACGGCAACTTCCTTGAGCACGAAACACTTCAGCGCGGCCTGTTATGGGGCATTGGACGCCTTGCAGAAAAAAGGCAGCAGATGCTTACGGAAATAGGTGTGGAGAGCGATCTTCTGCCGTACCTGCAGTCCAGTGATTCTTCTGTGAGGGGACTTGCCGTGAGGAGTTTGGGGCAATTGCGTTTTGAACCGGCTGCTGATTCGATCCGATTGCTCATGGATGATGCCGGTCTGGTAAGCTTGTATCAGGATGGTAAAGTAAGTTCTACAACCGTGGGGCAGCTGGTTCGTGAAGCCCTTGAAAAAATTGAGTCTCAGGACAGGTGATCATGACCCTTCATCTTTTTCCGCAGGCAGGTTTCCTGCAATTTGAGGTTCAGCTTGGCAATCCACAGGCGAACTTTGAGACAGTAGCAAGACTTGTCAGTCAGCTGCAGCCGCAGAAGAATTCAATCATTGTATTGCCCGAGCTGTGGTCTTCAGGTTTTGATTATGAACATGCTGAGGAACATGCCAGGCTAACCCCTGAACTTCTTAAGCAGTTAGAGGAAATTTCACGGCAGAACACAGTCTATTTTGCCGGTTCCCTGATAGAAAAAGACCCCGATCGGACGGATCCATCCCGGTTGTATAATTGTCTTTTTTTGACAGGACCGGAGGGGCTAAAGGGGAAATACCGAAAACAGCATCTCTTCTCCCTCTGGCAGGAAGATAACCATTTCCGGCCGGGCGACCATTTTCAGCCAGTAGCAACACCCTGCGGAACAGTCGGTGCCCTTGTCTGTTATGACCTTCGCTTTCCAGAGATTGCCCGGATCCAGGCTTTTCAGGGGGCAGGGTTGATCGTTGTTTCTGCCCAGTGGCCGGCAGTTCGGTTGGATCACTGGCGAGCTCTTCTGCAGGCGCGTGCAATTGAAAACCAGGTGTTCGTTGCGGCATGTAACGCTTGCGGCAGGACCGGCGGGACAGATATGGCCGGTCACTCTATGATCGTTGCCCCGGACGGATCAATACTGGCTGAAGGAACTGACGGTGAAGAAGCACAATGTGTCCAACTTCCGGAAGAAAATCTTGCCCGTGCTCGTGAAAAATTCTGTTGCGCGGGAGAGAAACCCCGACCCTTCCAGGACGGAAAAAAATTTGTAACACTTGACCACTTAACAGAACGGCTGGCTTCAGTCATGCACCAGGGCAGCAAAGTGGCTTTTACTAACGGCTGTTTTGATATATTGCACAGCGGACATGTATCCTACCTGGAAAAGGCGCGAGAAACAGCGGATTGTCTCGTTGTCGGGCTGAACAGTGATACATCTGTCCGGAAGCTCAAGGGTGAAGGTCGTCCTGTCAATTCTGAAAAGGACAGGGCAAGGGTTCTTGCCGCTCTTGGCAGTGTTGATTTTGTGGTCCTGTTTGAAGAGGAGACGCCTTTGCAGTTAATTAAAACCCTTACGCCGGACATCCTTGTCAAGGGTGCCGACTGGGCCGAGGAAGAGATTGTCGGTGCCAGAGAGGTCAAGGCTGCAGGCGGATCTGTGGTACGTGTTGATTTCGAGCATAATCTGTCCACATCAGATCTTATATCACGTGTTCAAAAGCAAGGCAGGGAAAAATAAGTGAGTAAGTGAGAAAAGAGCTTTGCAGACGGAGAATGATTATTGTTTAAAGAAAAAAGTATTATGGAGGTTTGTTATGGCTACTGTAAAGATAAATGGCATGAAATGCCAGCACTGTGTGAATGCTACCCTCAAAGCCCTGGATGGACTTGATGGGGTTTCCAATGTCAAAGTTGACCTTGATAAGGGAGAGGCTACCTTTGACGGGGATGTTGCGCTTGACATGGTGAAACAGGCAATAGCCGGGATCGGGTTTGAGGTGGTCGATTAAATACCCGTGATCGGAAGTCACGTACAATAGTATCAATCAGCCATGTTAAATAATGGCTGATTGATTGTTTTCTCATCCTGTTTTAGAAAAGTCCTGTATTCGAGGGCTTATCCCCAAATTTCCCGAATTACCAGTCCGGACGAAGGGATAGTTCGGTCAGCTGTTTCCGGTCCACCGATGCCGGAGCTTCTGTAAGAGGACATGTCGCCTTCTGGGTTTTTGGAAAGGCAATAACGTCCCTGATTGAATCCGTTCCTGCCAGGATCATTACGAGCCGGTCCAGGCCAAAGGCAATCCCACCGTGGGGAGGAGCACCCAATTCAAGGGCTCTCAGCAAAAAACCAAATTTTTCCCTGGCTTCCTCGGGTCCGATTCCCAAGGCATTGAACACTTTCTCCTGAACATCCTTTTGGTGGATACGTATGGAGCCGCCTCCGATCTCGTTACCGTTCAGAACAAGGTCGTAGGCTCTGCTGTTGACCTTTTCCAGGTGAGATTCTAGAAGGTCGAGCTGGTCTTCTTTAGGCGAGGTGAACGGATGATGCAGGGCTGTATACCGTTTTTCATTCTTGTCATACTCGACCAGGGGAAAGTCGGTGATCCAGAGGAAGTCATAGGTTCCTTCAGGAACGAGATCCAGTCGCCTGGCAAGTTCAAGCCGCAGTTCAGCCAGAACCTGATTCACGGTAGATACGCTGTCTGCGCCAAAAAGAATCAGGTCCCCTGGTTTGGCATCCAGTGCCTGGCCCATAGCTGCAATTTCATTGTCCGAGAAGAATTTGGTAATCGGCGACTGCCATTCATCTTCCTTGATTTTGATCCATGCCATACCGCGTGCGCCGAAACGACCGGCGTATTCTGTCAGGTCATCAAGGTCTTTCCTGGAAAACGTAGCGCATCCCTTGGCATTGATTGCCTTGACGGCACCGCTGTTGTCGATAGCAGAGCTGAAGACCTTAAAATCACAACCCCTCAGGGTTTCCGTCAGGTCAATCAGTTCCATGTCAAAGCGGGTGTCAGGACGGTCAGTACCAAATCGCTGCATTGCTTCGGCATATGTCATATGTCTGAAGGGTGGGGAGATTTCAACGCTTGACACAGAATCAAAAACAGCCTTAATCATTCCCTCGGTCACACTGATAATATCATCTTCACCCACAAAGCTGAATTCCAAGTCTATCTGGGTGAATTCAGGTTGTCGGTCTGCCCGGAGGTCTTCATCACGAAAACATCTTACCACCTGATAGTAACGATCCATGCCGGACATCATCAAAAGCTGTTTGAAAAGCTGTGGAGACTGGGGAAGCGCGTAAAATTTTCCAGGATTCACCCGGCTCGGAACCAGATAGTCACGAGCTCCTTCAGGGGTAGACCGGGTAAGCATTGGTGTCTCAATATCAAGAAAATTGTTGTCGTTCAGGTAACTACGGGCAGCCTGTACGGCAGCGTGACGCATTGTCAGGTTTCTGGCCATTTCCGGGCGCCTGAGGTCCATGTAACGGTACTGCAGGCGCAGGTTGTCCGAGACCTCTGTGTCTTCATCGAGTGGAAATGGAGGTGTTTCGCTGGTGTTGAGTATCCGTAACTCATTCACGAGTATCTCGATGGCACCGGTTGCCAGTTTGGGGTTTTCCATATCCCCCGGGCGGCGGAAGACCGTCCCACGGACGGCAAGTACCCATTCACTGCGAATCTGATGTGCCTTGGCGTGGACCTCCGGGTTAAATTCCGGGTTAAAAACAATCTGGGTGATGCCCCACCGGTCGCGCAGGTCAATAAAGATTACCCCGCCATGATCCCGCCGACGCAGTACCCACCCCATGAGGATGACTTCCTGGTCAAGATGCTCAGGACTGAGTTCAATGCATGTATGAGTACGCCGCAGTGTGCCTAATGAATCCATTATATTATTCTCTTGATGATGGGTCTCTCGTTTTAAGCGGAGACACTGTTTTCGATAATCAGTTTAAGACTATTTCCCCAGCTTGCCGGTCCATCCTCTAAGGTAAAGTTCTGCTGATTCTGGTTTTCCATGTTGCGAAGGACTGCAGTATTCTGTTCAAGTTCGTTCTCACCTATTATCAAGGTGTATCGGGAGTTGAGCCTGCCGGCTTGTTTCATCTGGGCTTTCAGGCTGCGGCCGCTGTAATCCATTGCTGCCTTAATCCCTGATTTGCGAAGAGTATGGACAAGAAGGGCGCTGTGGCTGGCCGCTTCTTCCCCAAGCGCTGCAACAAAGACATCTGTTTTTTGCTGCAGCCCCAGGTCGTCATCGCTCCTCTCCAGCATGAGCAGGACGAGACGTTCGATACCCATGGCAAAACCTATGCCGGGAAGTTTGGGCCCGCCGAGGTCTTCAATAAGACCGTCGTAACGCCCGCCTGCTCCTACGGCAGACTGGGCGCCAAGATTATGGGCAATAAACTCGAAGGTTGTCCGGGTATAATAGTCAAGTCCCCGGACCATAAATTTGTTGACTGAATACTGTACTCCCAGAAGGTCAAGGCTCGCCTGAACCTGAGTAAAATGTTCGCTGCAGCCCGAGCAGAGGGAGTCCAGTATTGACGGCGCATCCTGGACCAGTTCCCTGCACCGGGGATTTTTACAATCCAGGACCCGTAGTGGGTTCGTATGGGTCCGCCTCTGGCAATCACTGCAAAGCTGCTCGCTGAGGTTTTCAAGGAAGTTGACGATTTTTTCACGATATGGCGGCCGGCACTCGAGGCAGCCGAGTGAATTTACCTCAAGGCTGGCTTCCAGGCCCATTTCCATAAGAAGCAGTTGCCCCATGGCCATCACTTCCGCATCAACCTGCGGTTCAACCGCCCCGATCACCTCTGCGCTAATCTGGTGAAATTGACGGTATCTTCCTTTTTGCGGCCTTTCATGGCGGAACATGGGGCCGATTGTGTACAGTCGATTAACCGGTTGCTGAACGTGGATGCCATGTTCTATAAAGGCACGCAGAAGAGAGGCTGTGGCCTCCGGTCTCAGGGTAATACCCTTGTCTACGAAGGTGTACATCTCCTTTTCAACGATATCGGTTGCCTGGCCGATGGAACGGGCAAAAAGCCCTGTTTCCTCCATGATTGGCAGGCGGATTTCCTTGAATCCGAAACGATGAAAGATGTCCCGAGAAAGGTTTTCAATATATTGCCAGCGGGTCACTTCATCCGGCAGGATATCCTTGAAGCCGTTAATGGCTTTGACTTTCACCCTTTACCTCCGTATCGGTTTGTATTGTTTAAAAAAGGGATTCTGCAATAATCGGACAGAAAATAACGGATTAAGTTGCCCATTATTACTTGCTCAAAAGAATAGAATTTAATCTGTTTTTGCCGGAAAAGTCAAGCTGATGTCACTTAAATGTGGTAGTATTAAATGATTATGATTATTATCTTTGCCTGTAAGTTAAAAAGATCAGGGCATGCTTGACAAAGGGGCCCTGTCGGGGCATTATTCACTTTTAGCCTATTATCATGAGAGGTACGAAAAATTAGAATGAAATTGCCTGAATTGAAAATTGGATCTTTTACAGCCAAGGTTCCTCTTATTCAAGGCGGAATGTCGATCAGGGTTTCAACATCCGCCCTGGCGGTACCGGTTGCAGAATGTGGAGGTATCGGTACCATTGGCGGCTCCGGCATTCCTGTTGCTGAACTGCAGGAAGATATTCGCAGGGCCAAAAATGCGACTAACGGTATCATTGCTGTCAATATCATGTATGCGATGAAGGAATTTTACGAGCTTGTAATGGGATCCATCGAAGCCGGCGTTGACATGATTATCACCGGGGCAGGTTTTTCACGCGATATTTTCAAGATAGGCAATAAATACAATGTACCGATTGTTTCCATTGTTTCATCTCCGGCATTTGCCCGGCTCGCCGAGAAACTTGGTGCTTCTGCGATTATTGTAGAAGCTGCGGAAGCCGGAGGACACCTGGGTACACAGACCAGCCTGCGTGAACTGTTCCCTTCCATTAGAAAGGTTGTTACCAAGGTCCCTCTTATAGCTGCAGGTGGTATCACCAATGGCTTTGAGATGGCTGAGTTGATGGAAAAGTTCGGTGCGGACGGCATCCAGATCGCCTCAAGATTTGTCCTGAGCAAGGAGTGTTCAGTTGCACAGAAATTCAAGGAAACTTTTCTCGGGGCGGAAAAGGATGATATCGTTCTTGTGTCCTCGCCCGTCGGCATGCCCGGACGTGCTATCAATACACCTTTTGTCCGCAAGATGGCCGATGGAAAAGATGTTTCTGCCAAAGAATGCGTATATAAGTGTCTGAAAAAATGCAGTTATAAGTATTGTATCAGTGAAAGACTCAGAAATGCCTGCGAGGGAAACATTGAAGAAGGTCTTGTCTTTTCCGGAGCCAATACATTCAAAATGAAAGAAATTCTGTCTGTACGAGAGATATTCAATCGTTTTGTGGGTGAAGCCGAGTCTGTCTATAAAGAAGATAAATAAAAACCATCGCCTTCCGTGCAAGTCCTTTTTTCCCTGTATTGGTTAATTCCGTCCGCATGTTCAATCAACAGTTGAATAACAACGTGAGCAACACCTCGCCGACGAAAAATATTGAACCTGTCATTATTCCTGAAAAAAGACACCCGATATCAACAAATGAGATTGACATAGAGGCCCTGAAAGTACTGTATAGGCTTCGGGATGCTGGATTTTCAGGATACCTCGTTGGAGGTGGGGTCCGTGATCTGTATATGGGGAAACGCCCCAAAGATTTTGATATTTCTACGGATGCCCGACCGGGACAGATCCGCAAATTGTTCAGGAACAGTCGTACCATCGGCAGACGGTTCCGTCTTGTTCAGGTTTTTTTTCGCGGCGGGAAAATAATTGAAGTATCAACTCTTCGTTCCCAGAGTGAATATGATATTAACGGGACGGACAAGCTTCTGGCAAGTAATAATACCTTTGGCACACCAGCTGAAGACGCATTCCGGAGAGACCTGACAATCAACGCACTTTTTTATGAAATAGAGAGCAAAACTATTATCGACTATGTTGGTGGTGTTAAGGATCTCGATCAAGGGCTCATTCGTATTATCGGTGAACCGGAACGAAGGGTGACAAGAGATCCGGTCCGTATGATGCGGGCAATACGCCATGCAGCCCGCAACGATTTTCGAATTGAAGAAAACACATGGAAAGCAATTACCAGGAATTTTGATAAACTCGAACTCTGTCCCCGGTCAAGGATTCGGGATGAAGTGTTGAAGGATTTGACAAGCGGATCAAGCGAACCATGGGCGCGAATTACCCTGGAATCCGGCTTGTTTTTTACCCTTTTTCCCTTTTACAGGGAAGTAATCTATCAGCATGTTGACAGCGGCAGGAGGAGTGAACTCCTCTCCTTGCTGAGTGTTGTAGACAGGTTGTATAATACCCCTGAGGGGGATGTTCGAATTGATTTTCCTGATTATTTTATTCTGGCGACCCTCCTTGTACCATTGGTTGAGGACCATTTTGATATATCGAGTCAACGCCTGAAGGGGCCAACACATTACAGATTGTCCAGGAAGATCCGTGCCGTACTCGATGATGTCCTTGGAGAAAGGTATAATTTAAAGCGCATGGCAAAAGAAGCTATGACAACCCTGCTGGTTAATCTTTCCACTTTTGAACAGTTCAGCAGGAAGAAAAACTTGCCTAAATGGCTGCGCAATAAGAGCTATTTTCCAGATTGTTATCGATTTTACAGGGTGGTTTCTGAAGCAAGGGGAGGCCCTCAAGTGGACGAGGATCTCTTCAGGATACACCGCCAGGGCGGCCGGCAGGATCATATCCGTCGAGACGGGAAAGGGTATAAGAAAAACAGCTCAAAGGGGAGAAAAGGTGTCCGGCCCGCCTTTGCTGACAAGAATAAAAGTGTTTTTGGCCTTCGTGGTAGATAAGCAGTGCGTTTTCTTCTTTATAATGTTCGTTATGGTGCTGGAATAGGCCCACGTTTTCATTTACCTGTACCCTATGCAGGCTATCTCAAACGAACAACGTGCAACCTTGAATGTATTGTCTCGTTCATAGAATCAGTTCAACCTGACATTATAGGACTGGTAGAAGTTGACAGCGGCTCTTTTCGTTCGGAAAAGGTCTGCCAGGCAGAAGCCATCGCCAGCCAACTGGGTTACCATTATCTGACAGAGACCAAGTACAGTACCAAATCGCTCGCACAGAAAGTTCCTGTTTTAAATAAGCAGGGGAATGCCATCCTTTCCAACCAGAAAATAATCAGTTACAGGTTCCATTATTTCAGTGAGGGATTCAAGCGTCTTGTTATCGAGGCTCAACTCCCTGGGGTAACAGTTTTTCTTGTGCATTTGTCCCTTTCATACCGTAGGCGTCAGTATCAGCTGGAGCGTTTGCATAAGCTGTTCAGCAGTGTGAGCGGCCCGGTTATTGTTGCTGGAGATTTCAATGTTTTATGGGGGAAGAGGGAGCTGGAGTTGTTTCTGGCTGCCACGGGATTGATCAATGCCAATGACGAGGGAAAGCCTTCCCATCCAAGTCGTTCCCCGAAACGTCAACTTGATTTCATCCTGCACACCAGGGATCTGGAAGTGACAGACTTCTCCATACCACAAGTCCATTATTCCGACCACGCTCCCCTGGTGTGTGATTTTCATATCGTTGCTGAAAGCTAGATTATATATCACACCGGCAATCTGTTGCCAGACATTTACTTTCATACAAGTAAAATAACCGTTCCGTGTCTGCCTGTGAGTTGTTCTCCTTCTTTTCTGCTTCGGCGATAGGAAAAAAAATCTTTACTGCAGGCCGTACAGATATTGACCTGGTCGATATTTGCTTTCGCAATTCCTGCCTCAAGTAACTGATATCGGCTGATTGCCCAGAAGTTAAAATGATTCGGTGTTAACTGAAACCTGTGAAATTCCTTCGGCAGCTCGGTTCGGTAGTGAATAAATTCAGCACAGCACGGACCTAGGGACGGGCTGATGACGGCGCGCAATGAACCTGGATCTGTCAGGTATTCTTGCTGCATGCGGGTAATTGTCGACGCAATAATATTCAATACACTACCGCGCCACCCGCAATGAATTGCTCCGACCGCCATTTTGTCTGGATCATAAAGGAGGATAGCCTGACAGTCGGCCTGCTGGATAAGCAGGCCGATACCTGGAGTGGTGGTTATGAGGGCATCATACCCATCCAGTATAGTATCTTTATTTAGCTGCCCGACGGGCTGAATTTTATCTGAATGAACCTGGTTCGATGAGACCAGAAAACGAATGCCCAGTGCGTCTTTAATTATCCGACGATTTGCAGCAACATGCTCAGGGTTATCCTCTACACTGTAACTGGTATTGAGTGAAGAATATGGGGACAGGCTTACTCCATTATAGCGGGTAAACATTCCATGGACTGTCTTGATTACAGTGCTCTGGTAACAGTGAGAAGAGGAGGAAATGTTAATTGTATCCTGCGGCATAAGAACAAACAAAAAGGGGGAAAGCCGTTTAAGGCTTTCCCCCGGATTTCAATGAATCAGGTAAATACTTGATTAAAAGAAAATGTCAAATGTGAGGTAAACCTGGTGCATGTCATCAAGCGCCGGGTAGAACTGGGCGTTCAACGGGTCATTTGCCAGTTCGTCTACGTCAACCGGCTGGCCAAGCCATGAGCCTGAGTAAGTGTAGTCATACTTATAGTAGAGGTAGCCAAGACGCATGAAGGTTTTGGCGTACTTGGAGATGGCCTCACCTGTCGGCAGGTCGTAGATCATGTAGGCTTCAATCACCTGACCGCGGGTTGCAAGCTTGGAGGCATACAGATAGTCTTCAGCAGGTGTCATGGATATCCAGTACTCTGATCCCCAGTTGTACTCAAGGCCAAGCTTCAGCCTGATGTCGTTCAGGTCATACCTGATACCGGCATAGATGGAGTAACCATCCTGATCTTCAAGGGGACCCCACCAGGAAGTGAGCAGGCTGTTCCCGGCTTCATCGTATCCGCTCGGGTTTGTGCGGCTCCAACCACCGGCCAGGAACCAGTTAAGCTCACCTATCTTGTCCATGTAGACACCGGTTGTGTGGTAGATATTACCCAACTGGGCCTTATCGAGGATACCGTTGCCGGCAGTTATACCACTGAGTTCAAGAGGGTTGGGATAATCGATGCCGTCAGGGGTGTTGACCAGGTTGAAGGCTTCAAAGGCCTGTATTGTGAGAAACCTGTTACCTTTTTTCAGAACATCCCAGCTGAAGCCTGCGAAATCCATGTCATTCAGATTGTTGGTGCTCAGGCCATCTTCAAAGCCTCGACCGTAACAGAAGCGGACCCGGCCGGTTCCCATCTCGCCGTCACCCCACTGATAGGCATAACCAAGGGTTAATCCATCAAAAGCGTAATCCATGAAAGCGGTAGGCGAGGCCATTCTTTGACCTGTGCCAAGGCGAATTTCTGCCGGTGGACCGTCTGTTGTCGGGCGACGTCCAATGGAGAGCCAGATGGGCTGGCCGCCGATATTGGTCCAGTTGAAGATAGCACGGTCAACCCGCAGGATGTTGTCAAAGGGCTGGCGAGTGGAGTTGCCGTCCCAGTTGAAACTGTTGAGGGTGAACGGGCTTCCCATGGTGGCAGAAGGATTGGATTGCATGCCCCAGGTTTTATACATTGCCAGGCGGCCTTTGAAATCCATATTCTCGGTGGCCTTGACGTTTAAGTTCAGGCGCAGCCGGTTGGTCATCAGCGTATCGTTGTCAACATCGTAGCTTTCCACAGGAACAAAACCCATCTGCTGGAATAGACCGGCCCGCTGCTGGGGGGTAAACTGCTTGAAGCCCTGTACGGCCTGTCTAACGAATTCCACAGGATAAGGCCCCGGGAAACCAAAGCCACCCTGGGAAGGGGGGGCACCAAGGGCCATGTTGAACCCCTGGGCTACGTCAAAGACAGAGTATTGCCTCGCTGTGGATGAATTCATGCCGACCAGGCTTGCTCTGAAATCACCGTACCATTTGAAACGGGCAGCAAGATCCCATGCTTCGGATTTGTCCGCAAGCATTTCGTCCATATCTTCAACCTGGCCGCCAACCTGAGTTAGTGCCTCGTTCTGCTGGGCAAGCTGAGCCTTGAGTTCGTCAAGCTGACGGGACAACTCATCAATTTTCTGGTTCAGGTCGGCTGGTGCCTTGCCTGCACTGGCTGCAGCCATTCCGGGTAGGGCAATAAGTCCTGCCAGGGCAAGCATGGAAAATTTTTTGACCATTCTTTCCTCCTCCAATTTTTTCGGGATATTTCTGATGCCGGCAAGGCTGTTCTTTTGTAAAAAATAACAGCTATAGCCAGATTACTTGAAAACAAGGTACTTAAATTTTTCTATCGCATTTATGGTGTGATGTCAACAAGTCCCGCGAAGAAAGTTAAAAAAATTGTACCCGGAAGAAAGTGTCTGTAAGTGAATGGATATCAGGATGAAAAATTAAAGGTCATTTTCCCGTGTCTGTTGCCGATTTTGACCTCACCGCCTTTGGATAGAGAGCCAAAGAGGATTTCTTCGGTCAATTTGTCGCCGATCTCTTTCATGATCAGGCGCCTGAGAGGCCGGGCTCCATAACCCGGATCATAGCCCTCTTTAGCCAACCAGTGGCGGGCGGCAGGGGTCAGGGTGATGGTTACTTTTTTGTCTGCAAGTTGGGCCTGGAGCTCACCGGTCATCTTGTCGACAACTTTTTCTACAGTCTGGGTGTCAAGTGACTGGAAGGTGATAATTCCATCCAGCCGGTTCCTGAATTCTGGTGAGAAAAGGTTCTTGATGGCTTTTTGTTCCTTGCCCCCGGCATCCCCAAGAAAGCCAATAATGTTTTCACTCATCTCCCTTGCCCCGGCATTCGTAGTCATAATGATGACGACATTGCGGAAATCTGCCCGGCGACCTGAATTATCAGTCAGGGTTGAATGGTCCATTACCTGCAGGAGGATGGAGAATACGTCCGGATGGGCTTTTTCAATTTCATCGAGGAGCAGAACGGAATAGGGATGTTTCCGAATGGCATCGGTCAACAGGCCGCCCTGTTCAAAACCGATATAACCCGGGGGAGCGCCGATGAGCCTAGCAACAGCATGTTTCTCCATATATTCACTCATATCGAAACGCTCAAAATTGACTGTGAGAAGATTGGCGAGCTGCCGGGCAACTTCAGTTTTGCCGACACCGGTCGGGCCGGCAAACAGGAACGAACCGGTAGGCGACTGGGGATTGCCAAGCCCTGCACGGGAGCGCTTGATTGACTGGACAACAGTGTCAATGGCTTCGTCCTGCCCGAAAATGACTGATTTAAGATCATTCTCCAGGTGAAGCAAGTTGGTGTAGTCCTGGGCCGTTTTGCTGGTGACGGGAACACGGGCTATTTTTGAGACGATACGCTCCACATCCCGTGTACGGACAATACGCCCGGTCTTGCCGGCCAAACGAAAAGCCGCTCCAACTTCGTCCATTACGTCTATAGCCTTATCGGGCAGAAATCTATCATTGATATATCGTTCTGCCAGTTCCGCAGTCGCGTTGATTGCTGTTTTAGCATAGCGGATCTGGTGGTGCTCCTCGTAGCGTGACTTGAGACCGTTTAAAATGCTGCAGGTGTCTTCAACAGAAGGTTCCTCAATATCGATTTTCTGAAACCGCCGGGAAAGGGCCCGGTCTTTTTCAATATGATTCTTGTATTCTTCGTACGTTGTACTGCCTATACAGCGAATTGTGCCGGCCTGAAGAGCAGGTTTAAGGAGGTTGGATGCATCCATCGAGCCGCCGCTCGTTGCTCCCGCACCAACTATGGTGTGCATTTCATCAATGAACAGGATCGCGTTGTCCATTTTTTCGATGGCACCAATTACTGCCTTCAGCCTTTTTTCAAAGTCACCTCGATATTTGGTCCCGGCGACCAGGGTTCCCATGTCAAGCATATAGATTTCCGTGTCCTGCAGCAGGTCGGGCACATATTTGCTGGAATCCTTGCTTTCTTCTTTTCTGGCGACCTGGTCCTCGTGAATTCGTAGGGCCAGGCCTTCTGCAAGAGCTGTTTTGCCGACCCCTGGTTCACCAACAAGAAGAGGATTGTTTTTTCGGCGGCGACACAGGACCTGCATCATGCGCATGAGTTCCTGATCGCGGCCTATAAGAGGGTCGATATTGCCTTTCTCGGCACGTTTTGCAAAATTGACTGTAAATTGTTCAAGCGGGTCTCCATCAGCTTTATCTTTTTTCTTTTCAGGAGTAGCAAGGGGTTTGGGCTGCGGTTCTTTCTTAAAAGTTTCAGGAAGTGAATGGGAGATGTACTCCAGCACCTCGAGCCGGCCTATGCCCTCTGTTCCAAGAAAATAGACAGCATGGGAGTCCGGCTCGGCAAAAATGGCAACCAGAACATCGCCCGTGTCGACCTGTTTCTTGCCGCAGCTCTGTACATGGTTGACAGCCCTTTGCAGAACCCGGTTGAACGCTACAGTCTGGGACGGTTCGGCTGAAGTGTTTTTCAGAACCGGCAATCCGCCTGAGAAAAAACGCTCAAGACGTTTTTTGAGTTTTTCTTCGTTCCCTCCACATTGATTGATGACATGCTTGGCAAGGTCATCATACAGCAGGCCGTAAAGCATATGTTCCACTGTCACATATTCATGTCTGTGGGTCTTAGCTTCTTTAATCCCCTTGATAAGGGCAAGTTCCAGTTCGCGACTTAACATAGTATTTTTTCCTAACTGACTCATTGGGTCACTTTTTCCAGCGAGCACTTGAGTGGGAATTGATTCTGCCTGGCCATGTCGTGAACTATGGCCACCTTGGTTTCACCGATTTCCCGGGTATATACTCCTGCAACACCCAGTCCCTGGTGATGGACATTCAACATGATCCGCGTGGCTTCACTGGTGTCTTTTCTGAAAACGGTTTCAAGGATCATGACGACAAAGTCCATGGTTGTATAATCATCGTTGTGGAGCAGCACTTTATACATCGGTGGCTCCTGGAGTTCGGTCCTTTCCTTCCTCAGGGTTTCTTCCTGAAGATCAGTTTTGTCCTTTCCTGTCCCTGTGGAATTCTGATTAAGCTCAATCTTCATCGTTCCTATTATATCATCGATTATAGTATTAATGTAATGCTCCGTGATATTTTTTCAAGACCGGTTTGTCTGGGGAACCGAGCATATTTAATATGAGATGCTGAATAACTGTATCCGATGCTATTGGTGAGCCCTTAAGACGAAAATCTGCCTGGAGTATAAGTTCCATCCATCTTCTCAGCGTGGAGATTCGATAAGCTGAAGCAGTTTTGAATTGCATATACACCGCGTAGGGATGCCCTGAAAGCTCTTTTTTCCACTGCTGATTATTTTTTAATAGGGGAAGGCACTGCTGCTGAAAAAGAGCAGGTGACATCGAATGGCTGTAGGCGGTTTCGGGAAGTTCCTGAAGCGCCCGAAACAAAAGCAGTGTTCGCATATAATTTCTAAGCGTTGCAATAATTGCCAGGGGATGGATACCGTTTTCCTGGAGCCGCTCTGCCACTACAAGAGACCGTTCCATATCTCTTTTGCCCAGAGCTTCAGTCAGTTCGAAAAGTGCTTCCTGTCGTGTTCGTCCGACCAGGGCATCAAGGTCCTCTCGTTCAATTTTTTTCCTGGAGCCGGTAAAGAGGGCCAATTTTTCTGTCTCCATGGCCACTGCTACCGGATGAAATCCAACCCTTTCAAAAAGAAGGTCCGCCACACCTTGTCCCATGGTTTTATTACGGCGGGAAAGTGTATCATTTAACACTTCAAAAAGGACGGATCGTTGAGCCTTTTGCGCGCGGCTGCTGCTTCCAGTCTCTACACTGAGATCGACAACCACATGCTTGTCAGCCAGAAGCTTGAAGGACCGTTTCCGTTTGTCTACATCTTCCGACAGCAGCAGCAGAACATTTTGAGGAGGGATACCTGAAGCCAGAGTGTCCTCAAGGAGTTGAGCAGGGTCGCTGGCAGTTGCTGCTTCCGTCATAGTTTCGTCATCGGAAGCTGAACTGAGCAACTCAGAAGTCCAGGCAACGTCTTCCTGAGGTTTGGTGAAACCGAATATTTTTTTCCATCCGCTGGCTGTGAGTGATGCCGGATCATTATCAGGATCGGAACTGTTCAAGCCTGCTGCTTCAAGCATAGCACAAAAGTAACTGGCCGCCAGGGAAAGATTATTTTCTTTTTTAGCTGTAACTGTTTTTTTCCACAATGCATGAGTATTTTTTTGTGAATGAAATAGCCTGGTGTCATTGATGCGGTAGACCTGACGGCCGGGAAAAAGGCTGTAACTGTTTAATTTCCCGAGTATTATTGAAAAATTTTCCCGGCTTCCGTCGATGAGATGAAGGTTGCCGCCATCCTTAAGGAGAACATTGGTGATTTTTTCTGCAGCCTGCTGGCAGAGGAACCGTTCGCCAAAGAGCAGGTAGACCTGGGAAGAATCTTGTTTGGTAATATTGTTCAACTGGCTGTCCAGTTTGTCTCGGGTAATAATGGTCATAACGTTATGAGTTTGTCAGGCTGACAGCCCTGCTTATCGTTTCATTACCCGATGACAGATCAACCCGCTGTTTTTTTTCTTCATCAAGAATTTTGTGCAGGATTGCAGGGAGAGACCCCGGCTGCAGGTAATCCCGGCCATGCCCTCCCTGAAAAATGAAGGCTAATTCCAGAGACATGTCTTTCCATGATATCGAGGAGGAGTTTTTGGCAACAACCTCAAAAAAACTTTTGTTATATGGGTCGTTAATAACAGCAAGACCGGTTCCGATAGTAGCCAGAATGTCGACATGCCCAAGAAATATCCTGTTAAGCCGTGTATAGGCCTTGACACCGCCGCATGACCCGAGGCTCAGGAATCGCTGTTTTGCCTCAATATCATTTTCACTGAGTATCCCTTTTTTCAACAGGTTCATCAGGGGATCGGTGATCTGTTCAGATCTCCAGTAACTATGCCCTCGTTGAGCGAACATCTCTGTATCACTTAAGATGAAACGCTCGATCAGCTTTTCCTGATTCTGAATTCCACTGTAAACAAATGTGGAGTGATTGATTCTCAATCCGTTAATCCTGCGTACAAATGAAACAGCGTAGTTGTTACGCCGCATGCTGGCGAACAGTTTTGGCAGTCCTTTTGTCGGTTTCGATTGTGCCTGCTTGATTACATGATGAATTTCTTTTCTGAGAGTCTCAGACAAGGGGCTGACAGTGAAATGATCGGACAGTTCCATCAGATAACCGCTTCTCAATAGCATGCTGCCGTTTGACCTGAATGAATCCAATCCATCGTCATCAGGATGAAAAACTGAAATGGAGTTAAGGGTTCCATCTGCCTTCCACTGGGCGAAAGGGGTTATGAGGTAATGGTGCAGGTTGATCGCGCCGTGTTTGACAATAAGTCGGGTTATCATGGAACGGTCTTCTTTTCCCAGCAGTTGAGGATATTCCTGCAGGTAATACTGAAGGATGACCGTTATAAGTCGCGAATAGGTAGCGGTGCCGGAGTCAGCCTGCTGGCTCATTTTGTTAATCAAAAAGCTTCTGGCACGAGGTTTAAGAACCTCCAGCAGATGCATGAATGTTGCTGAGAAAAGGATGATAGAGTCTTCATCCTTAAAAGCAGACCGGGCAACAAGGTCGAGAATCTGTTTCTGTTCCTGATAATTGTCCGGAAAAAACGTGGTGAGTTTCCCCTTCTGGGCAAGACTGACAATAAAATTTGAGACAAACTGGTTGTCCGCATCAGTAGCATTAAGGAATATGAGGAGGTTATTTGAAAAGGTTTGCTCAACACGGGTTTTCAATACTGGAACAAGTATGTTGCGAAACGAACTGTCATAAAGCTCACTTCCTTGTGAAAGCAGGGCGTAAATATTTGTTGATGTCAGCCTGCGAGCTGTTTCCACCCGTTCAGAAGCAGTGGCCTTTTTCAGGATCGCGATCAGGGAATTTTTTTTGCCGGTGCTGTATAAGCTTTTGCCGAAACGTGACCTGACTTGTGGCGAAAGTGCCTCAAACCTTTCCTGAATCTGCTTGGTTGAATAACTCTTCAGTTCCCGGTTTGAAACTTCAAAGCCAAAGCGATCTGTAACAGCATGCAGGTTATTGATCTTCCAGATCAATTCTTCTCCAGCATTGTAAAATGCCCTGAGGAGTATTTTCTGGCGGGCGGGATTAAGTTTGAAAAACTGCTGTTCCTGGATTTCCGTAGGGGTGGCAAAATAACCGGTAAGCCAGAACCATCCTTCTTCCGGCGTCATGGAACTGGCGAGAAACAGGGTCTTTGCATTCCATGCGTCATCCTGGTGCAGGAGTGACAGGAGGGGAAAGGCATCTTGCATCATGTCAATCTGCATTCCAGGGATTCTGGCAAATGCTTCTGCAGCCCTTGCTTTATGCTTCTGCAGTTGTGCAATAGCTCCCAACCCGTCAAGGGCTTGCACGGCATTTAACCCCTGTATTGCAAAAAATGCCTGAATGGCTCTGTTTTGTGCATCAGCAAGTCGGATTAACAGTGGAATGGTTTTCAGGGCGTGACCCGGTGTTATTTTTGGAAGGTCGCAATACCGGCGGAACGACATGCCCGCTTCATAATCGAGTGATTTTATTTCTGGGAGGGCGGATAAGGCAAGGTGCACGGTTACCCCTTCCAGTTCACTCCACTTTTCAAAGGTCAGCACTTGCTCGAACGATAAATCAAGCTCAATAAGAGCGGTCCAGGCCTGTTGGCTTTTATTAAAATCAATCCCGGGCATACCGCACATTTTTCGAAAGGCGCGCATTGAATTATAACTCAGCCCGGTAATGACCTCCCGGCCAAATTCAAGTTCGTCAGAGGTAAGGCAGGGGACATTTTTGTAGAGCTCGAAAGTCCTTTGCCGGCTCGTATCAAGAATTTTATACTTTTCCGCTGACAAGAGAGGGGCGGGCATCCCGATCAGCAGGATTTGCAGACAAAGAAGAATATAAAAATGACGGGATTTAAAGTTCATGGTGCCGATGAAGGTATCATAGTCGCCCTAAGAAGCGTTACTTGCGGATAGCTGGACATAAAATTACCGCAATACAGTTGCAGTTTTATATTTTATTCTATTGCGGACGCTCTTGCACTGAAATTAGGAGTTTTTTTCTGAAATTATGCACCCGCATAGATTGGAAGGTAATGGTTGACCATTTTATAGAAAGAACACTGCTGGCAGTTTTCAATTTTTTGGGCGCAGATGCCGTGAATGCCGGCTTCACTGAATGAGCCGGCTGTTGACCAGCAGAATCTACCAAAGTTAGGATAGGCTGAACAACGGCGAGCAGCATCTGCTTCAATACCGCATTTGAGATACTCCCAGCAGGGAATCTTCTGGTCTTCTTCTTCACTCTGATAGGGGAAACTCAAAGTAAAGGCTGTGCCTTGATCCGGAAGATTCTTCACTTCAATTAATCCGCAATGCTCATCGATGATTTTTTTTACAATCGGCAAGCCCAGGCCGGTGCCTGTACCTATTTTTTTCGTTGAATAAAAGGGTTCGAAGATATACTCGATAAGCTCAGGATCTATGCCATCCCCACTGTCGTTTACTGTTATAGTCAGGTAAGGAGTATGATTTTTGACTTCCCGGCCGGTGTGTATCGTCAGCGTTCCCCCCTCTGGCATTGCCTGTATACTGTTGGAGAAAAGACTGTCCATTGCCTGCTGGACCTGCTCACTGTCGATTTTTCCCATGGGCAGGGTCGGATCAAGTTTTTCGACAATGGTGATGTCATTCTCCTGGCAGAGTTCCTGAAACAAAGATATTGCAGAAGAGACCGGCTTGTTCAGGTCATCACGCACGAGTTTGATGTCAGTTGTCCTGCCATAAATAAGAGTGTCTCTCAGGATTTTTTCAAGCCTGGCCACTTCCTGGGTCATAACAGCGACATATTCCTTTTCCTGGCTGCCATTCTCCATTTTTTTATCCAGTCTCCTGGCAAATCCCCCAAGTGCGGTTAAAGGATTACGTATTTCATGTGCTATATAAGCAGTCAGGCGCCCCAGAGCGGAAAGTTTTTCGGCTTCAATGAGTTTTTCCTGCATGGACCTGAGGTTTTCCAGGGATTTGGCAAGTTCCTGGTTAAGTTTTTCAACCGTCTCTTTGTCGTGCTTTATTTTTTCAGATAATAGCCCCACAGGTAAAGCAATCAGATAGAGGAAAGTTAAACGCAGGGCAATGTCGGTCCATTCAAATAAAATGAGCTGATCATAGATGCAGATCAGATAAAGTGATGCTGACAGGGTGGCGACCAGTAAACCGAAGCGAAGGCCGAAATAAATTGTATGCAGGCAGACTAACAGATAGAAGCCGATAAAAAAGCTGTTTTCCAGGGCCGACTGGGCGTTGATAAGGTAGGCAAGAAAAATAAGGTCCAGGAAAAGAGATACCAGGTACACGCTTCTCAGCCATTCCGGCTTCAGGAAGATGACTAAATAGCAGGCTGAGCTGTAGATGAAAAAACAAAGCAGGGCTGTAAGCAGTATATTTTTCTCAGACGGAGTATGCGGCACAAGAAAGAGCCAGACGGAGCCGCCCAGAAGACTCAAAACACGCAGTGCCAGAAAGGTAAGATCAACTTCAGAGGTTCGGGCAACAACCGCATTCAATTTTTTTGTTACTCCATAAACCATATATATATTATACACCAAAACTGTGTGTTTCAGCCAACCGGTATTCTATAACTCTATTCATCAACTCCCATGTGAATTTATGAATATTAGCAGCATTGTATTTTTATCTGGAATGAATAAACGCCCTTTATTCCAGAGTCTTAAGTGCAAGGTAGTATAATGAGTACTCAGGGTCCATAGTTCTTGGCATTTTGCAATGCAGTGATTGTCGGTTTCTTGACTTTTGAGGCGCGAAAAACATATAATCGACTCAAAGGGTTTGAGTGGTTTTTTAAACGGTCGGCAGATCTTTACGGCTTCTGTAGAATTTGATCAGGGTATTTAATATAGCGCAGGATATTTTATATTCAGGGCTTTGGGTGAATTGAATATCGCATGCAGCGAATTTGCTCGGAGTATTCTTCTTTAAGACTTTGATTCAAGAAGGGTATAACGCTATGAAAAAATTCTCATTTTTAACTGCAGCAGTACTTTTCCTCTTTTTCTGTACAGCATCAGCTAAGGCTGAGACGCTAGAAATTCCTGGTACCGGTGCTGCAGAAATTTTATTAAATAAACTCGCGTTAGAGTTCAACAAGTCAAACCAGGACAACAAGGTTGTTATACCACCAAGTGTTGGCTCTTCCGGGGGCATCCGTCTTGTCGGCGAAGGGAAAAATATTCTTGGCAGGGTGGCCCGTCCCCTGAAAGATGAAGAAAAAAAATATGGCCTCACATATTTGATTTTTGCAAAAGACCCGGTTCTTTTTGCCGTGAACAGTAAGGTAGGGATACATAATCTCAGCAGGATTCAATTAATCAATATTTATAAAGGAAGGGTCCGGAACTGGCAGGAGGTTGGCGGCAACGATTATCCAATCCGCCTGTTGGTCAGGGAGCCTGATGATTCCTCTTTTCTCATTATTAAAAAACATATTTCCGCTTTCCGGGATATAGAATTTCCTCAACAGGCAAAGTATCTTTACCACGACAGTGAGATGGTGGAGATGCTGCAAAAATATTCAACTGTTATAGGGTGGTTGACAGGTTCGTCCCTCAACACCATTTCATCAAAGGTAACAGGGCTGGCTCTGGATGGTATTGAACCTACAGCGGAAAATATTCTTAGCGGCAGATATCCCTTGAGCGGGGATTATGCAATGGTATTCAAAGAAGAGCAGCTCAGCTCTCTCGCCAGGAAATTTATAGATTTTCTTTTCTCAGAAGAAGCTGTCCGGGTTTTTAATGCTGAAGGTGTAATCCCTGTCAGCAACAGGTAGATTGATGGGTTTTCAACGAAGCATTGCTTTACCTATTATCGGCCTGATTCTGGTCCTTATATCTGTCACAACGCTTATTCATTATTACATCCAGGTAGAGTCTCTGAAGGCGACATTCTATTCTCGAAATAGAGACAAGGCTGAACAGGTTCACTTTATGATTCAGTCCATCATTAATATGGAGAACGAAAAGCTGGAGGCCTTGTCGCATTTACTGAAAGAAAACCAACAGGTCTGCAGGGGGATTCCGGATTATATTAGATCAGGGGAAAACATCGGTTTTCTCAGAGCAGTTGTTGACAGTATTTTTCAACGTGCCAATGTGGATGTTTTAGAGGTGATAGGCCGCGATGGCAGGGTAATATACCGGCCCTATGATCCTGAGCGGAAAGGGGACTATACCGACCATTGGGGCGTGGAAGAGGCTCTTGAAGGAAGAGACATTATATCAACATCGCATTCGGCTGAAGGGTGGGGGATAACGGCATTTGTGCCGCTTGTTACAGATGAAACAGTCGTTGGTGCAATTATGCTTGGTTCGATTATCAACGATGACTACGCAAAGCGTTTATCCCAGGCAGCCGGGGTTGATATTTCCATAGGCACCATGAACGGGTTGATCGCCACCTCCACCCTGACGAGTGATAGTTCTGATACTGATTTTAAAACCCTGATCCTGAGTTTAACAGAAAACAGGCAGATTTTAGTAGAGGATAACCAGGCAGGTAAGGTGATCCTGTATGCACCTCTTAAGATTGTTGATGAAAATTTTGCGTTTGTTGTCGAAGTCGACACCTCTGAGGATGCTTCACTGCTTGAGCAGAATAAAAAGCAGATATTGAGGCTTTTTGTCATAATTTTGCTTATAGCCCTGGTAATAGGTGTTGGGCTGACTCTTTATCTGATAAGGCCACTCAGAAAACTGACCGGCAAAACCGCAGAAACGGTTCGTAACATTTCCGGTGACACTCTACTGACTTATAAAGGAAACGAAATAAATCAACTGGTTGATTCCTTTGATCTGATGATTCAGACAGTAACGGACCACCTTGCTGAGCGTAAAAAAGCTGAAAAAAAACTGTTTGAAGAAAAAGAGCGTCTCTCCATTACTTTACGTTCCATTGGTGATGCCGTTATTGCTACCGATACCCAGGGCAGAATTCAAATGTTCAATGAGGCAGCTGAAAACTTAACCGGCTGGAGCCATAATGAGGTTATAGGAAAGCCTCTGGAAGATATTTACAGAACAATAGATGAAGAAACCCATTCTCCCGGTAGGAATCCGGTGAAAGTTGTTATGATGGAAAATGGTGATATTGGCCTTGCGGACAAAACACTTTTCACTGCCAGGGATGGTTCTGAGCGGGTAATTCTTGAAAGTGGGGCTCCCATTATAGGAGAAAGTGGAGAGACCTTTGGAGTGGTTCTGGTCTTTCGTGATATTACACAGCAGAAAAAGCAGGAAGAAGCACGTATCAAAGCACATCAACTTGAATCGCTTGGAACCCTGGCTGGGGGGATCGCGCATGATTTTAACAACATTCTCACCGCGATACTGGGTAATGCCAGTCTGGCCTCTATAATGATTCCCCCGGAAAGCAAGGCCAGTGGAAATCTAAAAGAAATTGAAAGGGCGACAAACAGGGCAAAGAAGTTAACCCAGAAATTGCTGACCTTTTCAAAGGGAGGTGCGCCGATCAGGCAGACGGAAATGATAAGTGACCTGATCAGGGATTCTGCTGAATTTATCCTGAGCGGTACGAATACTAAATGCAATTTTTCCATGGTGGATAATCTATGGTCGGCTTTTGTGGACAAAAGGCAGATAAGCCAGGTGGTTCAAAATTTATGTTTGAATGCGCATGAGGCGATGCGCGAAGGCGGGACCATAGATGTCGGGGCGGAGAACGTGAATGTGTCTGAACAAGATAATCTACCTCTCAGATCTGGTGAGTACATTAAGGTGACCATTACGGATCATGGAAGGGGTATTTCGCCTGTTGACATTCCTAAAATATATGACCCCTACTTTTCGACCAAAAGAGAAGGGGGGGGATTAGGCCTTTCCATTGTCCATTCAGTAGTGGAAAGACATGGGGGATATATTGGAGTTCACTCGGAACTCGACAAGGGAACGACGTTTACCTTTTATATCCCGGCAATTAATGATGAGGTTCGGGGTAAAGAGGACATGAAAACCCAGAGTACAGACAAACTCAGGGGCAGAATTTTATTTATGGATGATGAAAAAATGCTCAGGGATGTTGTTTCCAAAATGCTTGAAACAATGGGGTTTCAAGTTGCCGTAGCCTCAAACGGTGAGGAAGCCATTGCATTGTTTTCAGAGGAGCAGGCAGCGGGCAGCTCATTTGATGCGGTAATTCTTGATTTAACGATTCCCGGTGGAATGGGTGGAAGAGAAGCCCTTAAAAAACTTATATCCATGGACCCTGATGTCATTGCTATTGTTGCAAGCGGGTACTCAAACGATCCTATAGTGGCGGAATTTAATAAACACGGTTTTAAGGGAGCCATAATTAAGCCGTTTGATACTGAAAAATTGAAAGAGACAGTTAACGAGGTACTTGGTTTGCGATGAACTAATTCAAGTAAGCCATATGATGACTTACTTTTTTTGATAATCTGAACTCTGCAAATTTAACGTTCACAACAAAAACCCCCTTCAACGAATGTTGAAGAGGTTGTAAAAGAATTCGGCGACGACCTACTCTCCCACACAGTCGCCCGTGCAGTACCATCGGCGCAGGAGAGCGTTCCGGTGTCAGATGTGATTTGAGCAGGGTAAAGATGCGAGGGAGAAACTCTGTTGCTATCCAGCAGTATGCTGCGGAGTTGATAACGAAGCAGGTTGGTCCGGATCGGATTCCAGCTGTTGTCGAATAATTTCCGTGTTCAGTAATAGGAAAGGGGTGGAACCACTGCGCTTTGGTTTCTCTATGTGTTTTTGTGAGTAAGCAATACGCAAAAAAAAATCCCCTCATCGCAAGATGAAGGGATTTTCCTGTAAGAATTCGGCGACGACCTACTCTCCCACACAGTCGCCCGTGCAGTACCATCGGCGCAGGAGAGCTTAACTTCCGTGTTCGGAATGGGAACGGGTGGGACCTCTCCGCTATGGTCACCGAA
>CAMYLK010000008.1 GCA_947259225.1 uncultured Desulfobulbaceae bacterium
GGGTGATCAGACATCCACTCATGATTTCATCTTCAAGGTTCAGGTTAAAAGTCTTGGCTTCTTTATCCCAGAAGTGATCAACAAAATTACCCAGGTTGGCAGAATACATCTGACTCGCTGTCAAGGCAACGCGTCCGGGAAGGTTTCCGAGTCCTACTATTTTTACTCCTGCTATTTCCACAATTTTATCAACCTCAGAACCCTCGACATTACCTCCGGTCTCAACAGCCATATCAATAATGACACTTCCCGGCTGCATCTGTTCGATCATGGCCATGTCAACAATTCGCGGGGCAGGGCGGCCAAAAAGCTGAGCAGTAGTGATAACAACATCAGCCAGAACACATGCCTTGGCCATACCTTCTTTTTGTTTCTGTACCTGTTCCGGTGTCAACTCTTTGGCGTACCCGTCTTTTGTCTGGCCGGTTTCACCAAGATCAATTTTAACAAATTTGGCGCCAAGAGATTTAACCTGCTCCTCGACGACGGGGCGGGTATCAAAGGCTTCAACCCTTGCTCCAAGCCGGCGGGCAGTCGCGATTGCCTGCAGACCGGCAACCCCTACGCCAATGATAAAAACACGGGATGGCTTGATGGTACCTGACGGGGTAGTCATCATTGGAAATACTTTGTCCAGCTGCTCCGCACCAAGAATAACCGAAACATATCCGCCGAGATTAGCCTGGGAACTTAGCACATCCATTTTCTGGGCCAGGGTAGTACGCGGAAGCATCTCAAGACTGACAGCACTGATTCCTGCCTCTGCCATCTTGTCGACAAGTTCAGCCTCGTTGAACGGGTCAAGATAGCTGACGTGAAGACAACCCTTCTTCATGAGGTCAATTTCTTCCATCGGTGGTTTCCTGAGGCGCAGAACGATGTCAGCAGATTTCAGCATATCCTCACGAGAAGAAATAATTTTCGCACCGACCTTTTCATATTCCGCATCTTCATAACGGCATGTCAGGCCCAAGCCGGCTTCAATCTCTACTTCTGCTCCGAGCTTGACAAGCTTGTCGACGGTAGGCGGTATGAGGGGAACCCTTTTTTCACCCTCATGGGTTTCTTTCATGACCGCAATTTTCATAGAGTCACTCCTTGTTGATTACGTATATCATAAACCAAGGTTTACGAGTTTGAACCGGGTTGGTAGTTTGAAGTATTATCGATTCCGACCTATGCCCAGATGTTTGAAAAAGGGCAGACTTTTACTCGTATACAAAAAACTTGAATCTCTTTACACGAAACTGGGAAAAAATCCCACCCTTAATCAATATATTTCCTAAAGTATCACACTGATACTTCAGTGATCAATCCTCAGTTGTCGTATATCCCTTTATATTTCTTGGAATATCAGTATTTGATAAAAGCTGTTATCCACTAGAATAATAAAATAATACAAATTACAGTTTTTAAGTTAGAGATTAAATGGTTACCAGGAGTTGATGATCTGTAGTATCTGATCAAGTGTGGCTGCGTCGACGATCTGTTTGCGGATTCTGCTTGCACCCGGTAATCCCACAAGATAACGGACAGCGTGGTTTTTTATCCTGAATATGACTTTTTGTTCAGGAAGATTATCTCTGATAAGTTCAAGATGCCGAATGAGAACTGTACGCCTGCCTGCAAAAGTATGAGGGCGTCCCTTTTTTTGAAAAACCCATGGGTTACCAAGGGCACCCCGGCCAATCATAACTGCATCACAACCGGTTTCTGCCATCATGCTTAATCCGTCCTGATAGGTAAGGATATCACCGTTTCCGATCACCGGAACAGAAACATTCTGTTTCACTTGACTGATTATATTTCTGTCTGCTTTGCCTGAAAAGCCCTGGGACCATGTTCTGCCGTGTACGATTACAGCTTTTGCCCCGCTATCTTGGGCCATCCTGCCAAAGTTGGCGGCAACAAGAGATTCACTGTTCCAGCCGCTTCGAAATTTAACAGTTACAGGCAGGTCCGTATTATTACAGACAGCACTGATTATACTTTCAGCAAGGGAGAAGTCCTTCATCAGGGCAACCCCGGACCCTTTCCTGACAACCTTTCTGACCGGGCACCCCATATTGATGTCTAATAAATCGATGGGATATGTATCGAGAATAGCTGCCGCGTCTCCCATGACCTGAGGATCACTTCCGAAAATCTGAAAAGCAACAGGACGTTCTTCGGGAGCTGTTTTCAGCATTTCCAGAGTTTTCCGCTGGCCATAGACCAGTCCATGACAACTGATCATTTCTGAATAACATAGTGCGGCTCCCTGCTCCCGGCAGAGCATACGAAACGCGATGTCTGTGTAGCCTGCAAGGGGTGCCAGGATAAAGGGACTTTCGAGTGTTATTGTGCCAATATTCATGATATGTTCTTATGTATCTGTAAGAAGCGATGGGCTGATTTTCCTGTTGTCATTCTGTGTCATTGTATTATAACGATTTTCACATTTTTTACACTTTTTGTGTGGTTGAGTTTTCGCCTCATTTTGAGGATACTTATAATCCGAAATCAACGGAGCATGTTATGACCCTGCAACTTGATATGATGCAAACACGGCTGACCGAAGAGGAGGTTGCCACCCTTCAGCAAATGCGTAAGCGATGTGCGCGCCGGATTCTTTTGTCGACAACCCTGGCGTCATCCGGCCATCCCGGAGGTTCCCTGTCTGCTCTTGATATGCTGCTTGTGACCTATGGAATGATAAAACATGATCCATCCGCCCCACGTTCTGAAAAAAGAGACAGGGTAGTTGTCAGTATGGGGCATATCTCACCGGGGGTCTACAGTACACTTGCCGAGTACGGATACTTTACTGAAGATGATTTTTTGAGCGGTTTCAGAAGAACCGGTTCCGGTTTTCCAGGGCACGTGGAATTCATCGCGCCAGGTGTTGAGTGGGATACCGGTAACCTGGGCCAGGGCCTGACCGCTGCCGTGGGCATGGCCTTGTCATTCAAGATAAAAAAAATGAACAACAGGGTTATCTGTTTGATGGGTGATGGTGAGCATCAAAAGGGTCAAATTGTTGAAGCAATACGTTTTGCCCATAAATACAAGCTTGATAACCTGACCGTACTGGTAGACAGGAACCACCTCCAGATTTGCGGCAATACCGAGGATATTATGCCGCAGTCAATCCGGGCGCTCTATGCAGCCCAGGATTGGCACGTGAAATACTTGGAGGACGGGCACGACACGAATTCTATTTTTACATCACTGTCAGAAGCCTATCAGAACACCAGCGGAGTGCCAACCGTAATAGTTGCCCGTACCACTATGGGCAAGGGTATATCGTTCATGGAAAACCTGGCCAAGTATCATGGGTCACCACTGAGCCAGGATCTGCTTGGAGACGCGCTTGCGGAGCTCGGGGTTGATAATGACCTCGCAAAGTGGCAGAGGGAACGTGAGGAGCCTGTAAGGACAAATACAATTATGGAGCCTCCGGCCGATTACCCTTCGGTCGTTCCAGGTGAGCCGATACTCTACGATGCGGATACCATGACCGATAACCGGTCAGGATACGGCAATGCCCTGCTGAGTCTTGCGAAAGCAAATAATCCTCCCGGTAATACTCCTCAAATCGTTGGAGTGTCATGCGACCTGGAAGGATCAGTGAAAATGGGGGGGTTTCATAAGCACAGCCCGGACGGATATATTGAGGCAGGCATCCAGGAGCATCATGCCGCCGGTTTATCCGGAGCACTGAGCAGGGAAGGTCTGATTACCTTTTTCTCAACTTTCGGAGTCTTTGCAGTTTCAGAAGTGTACAACCAGAACCGTTTGTCGGATTTCAACCATACTAATTTGAAAATCGTCGCAACCCATGTCGGGCTTGATGTTGGCGAAGACGGCCCTACCCATCAGTGTATAGACTATCTGGGTCTGATGAAAAATTATTTTCGTTTTTCAGTGTTTATGCCGGCTGACCCGAACCAGACAGATCGTATAGTCAGATACGTTGCCACCCAGCCCGGTAATTATTTTGTTGGTATGGGTCGTTCCAAGACTCCGGTGATAACAGACGAGAATGGCGGGGTCTTTTACGGGACAGAATATACTTTTACTCCCGGCAAGGCAGACTGGCTTCGCCGGGGCAGTGATATTACCATTGTTACTTACGGGGCTCTGGCACCTGCAGTGATAGAGGCATGGAGGATCCTGAAGGAACACGGAGTATCAGCCGGGGTGCTGAATATGGCAAGCCTCCTTCCCATTGATGTAGAAAGTCTGGTCGAGGCCGCATCAATCGGCCCCATTTTAACTGTTGAAGACCACCACGTGGAGAGCGGGCTTGGCGCGAGTACGGCGGTTGCCCTGATGGAAAGAGGGGTAAGTGCTCAACTGCAAAGACTTGGTGTAAGTCATTACGGTAGTTCAGGCAAACCAGCTGAGCTGTATGCCGCTCAGGGTCTTGATCCCTTGTCCATAGCGCAAAAGGTTAAGAAAATGTTAAAATGAAATTCTGAAGGATTAAAGGTTGTCGCTCTGTATTGCGAGACCTGCAAAATTCTAGAAGTGGCTGAAATAAAAAAGGGGGCTGAAAATTAATCAGCCCCCTTTTTGGTATTATTCGTAATTCTGTGACGGATTTATTGTGTCGACCCTGCAACCCTGTTCTGCCTGCGAAGTTTATCCAGTGTTCCGAGATAAATCCGCTCCGACATGTCTTCCAGAATCTGCTCCAGGGCTTCACGTTCATTTTCAGACATAACAGCTGCGCCGCCTGCAGTGGAGTATGCCTCCGTCCATAGTTCCCGAGGAACTTCCCAGAGTATTTTATCGGTTTTTACATCCTTGAAAATATACCTCACCACAAGAGCAACTTTGGCTTCCGTTGTCCTGGCATCTGCATCCCATGAGACACTTGGCAGGTCAATGCTTACAAGTTCTCCGGCAAGTATCATATCTGCCTGGTCCCGGTCTCTTGTCAGAACAATGGAACTGGATTTCTGGAACCATCTGGACAGGGACTGATATATTCTGGCATCCAACCCAAGTTGGCTGGTCCTGTTTTTCCAGTTCGGCATGTATATTGTTTGGGTAGGTCCGTCATAGACGTGCGGAAAATAATAACCACAGCCTCCAGTGAGGACAGCTAAGGACAGGCAGAGTGCTAACACAGTTCTGTTTAGTCTCACCGATTGCTCCTTGTGTATTTTTAAGTTTGTAATGGTATTAAATTACAATATTAACAAGTTTCTTTTGAACCACAATGATTTTTTTAGGCTCATTCCCTTGGGTAAATTTCAAAACTCTTTCATCCTCAAGGGCCTGTTGTTGCAGCACAGCTTCGTCTATATCAGCAGGGACATCTAAACGTGAGCGGACTTTGCCGTTGACCTGGACAATGATTGTAATTTCTTCCTCCCTCGCAGCTTGGGGGTCGTAAATCGGCCAATGAGCGTGGTCCATTGTTGCTTCCTGGCCGGACGCTTCCCAGAGTTCCTCGCAAAAATGTGGAACCATAGGAAAAAGCAGGAGCAGGGTAGTTTTCAAGCATTCACCCATAATTCCCGGGTGAATTTCATTATTACGGTCCGTGTGAAGTGTTGTAGCCAGATTAACCAGCTCCATCACCGCACTGATGGCAGTATTGAAATGGAAATTGTTTTCAATATTGTCAGTTACCCGCTTGATTGTCTGGTGTGTTTTACGGTGTAGAATTCTGTCGTTGCCGTCGAGATTCCCTGTTGAGGTTTCTGTGGCTGCGTTGAAACAATCAAGGTTGGCTGTAATCAGCCTGAAGACCTTTTTTAGAAAACGAGATGCACCGTCAACTCCCTGTGCATTCCATTCGAGGTCCCTTTCCGGAGGTGCAGCAAATAGAGAAAAAAGCCGAACAGTGTCAGCTCCGTATTTGTTAATCAGGTCATTTGGGTCGACAACATTGCCCTTGGATTTTGACATCTTGGCGCCATCCTTTATGACCATTCCCTGGGTCAGGAGGTTGAGAAACGGCTCGTCAATATTTACATAGCCGAGATCTCGCAGCACCTTTGTAAAAAAACGTGAATAGAGGAGGTGCAGGATGGCATGTTCAACACCTCCTATATATTGGTCAACAGACAACCAGTATTGTGCGGCTTTCCGTTCAAGTGGCGAAGAATCATTGTCCGGGCAGGTGTACCGGGCAAAATACCACGATGATTCAACAAATGTGTCCATAGTGTCTGTCTCGCGACGAGCTTCGCCTTTGCATGCAGGACAGGATGTGGCGATAAAATTTTCCTGCTGGTGCAGGGGGGCGTGACTGCCGTCGGGCTTGTCTGTTCCGGGCAGCACCACGGGAAGTTTATCTTCTGGCACCGGAACTGTGCCGCATTTATCACAGTAAACAACAGGAATAGGGGTCCCCCAGTATCGTTGCCTTGAAATACCCCAGTCACGAAGACGATACGTCGTCTCTCGTTTGCCAAATTTCATTTCTTCGGCATAACTGATGATGGCTTGTTTGGCTGATTCAGATTCCATATTGTTGAATTGATCAGAATGAACAAGGACACCTTGTTCAACGAATGCTTCATCAAGGTTATGAATATCCAGAGACTGATCAGCCGGTTGAATAACAACCCTGACATCCAGATCATATTTAGCGGCAAATTCAAAATCGCGCTGGTCATGGGCAGGTACTGCCATGACTGCTCCTGTCCCGTATTCCATCAGGACAAAGTTGGCGACATAAATGGGAATCCGTTCATCGTTAAAAGGATTAACACAGTATGCTCCGGTAAACACGCCGTTCTTTTCAGGTTCTTTATCCTGGGAGGCTCGTTGTTTTTCAAGAATTGTGTTGTGGACGAAGTTCATTACCGGTTTTTCAAAATCAGTCCCATTCACCAGCTGTTCAACAACTGGGTGTTCGACAGCAAGGGATATGAAGGTTACACCGTAAATAGTATCAGGCCGAGTAGTGAAAATGGTGATGGATGCGTTGCTGTTTTCAATAGGAAAATCACAGGCCAGGCCATGACTTCTGCCGATCCAGTTACGCTGCATGGTCACAACTTTTTCAGGCCAACCTGACAAGGTGTCGAGGTCTTCGAGCAATTCATCGGCATAGTCGGTAATTTTGAAAAACCAGCCGTGCATGGTGCGTGGTATAACTTGCTCGTCGCAGCGCCAGCAGCACCCGTCTATTACCTGTTCCCGAGCTAACACAGTCTGGCATGAATCACACCAGTTGACCGTTGTTTCCTTGCCGTACACAAGCCCTTTTTCCAACATTTGCAGGAAAATCAGCTGTTCCCAACGGTAGTAATTAGGATCACAGGTCGCAAGCTCCCGGTCCCAGTCATAGCTGAGTCCCATCGCCTTGAGTTGATCCCGCATATAATTGATATTGTCATAGGTCCAGCTGGCAGGATGAACGCCGTGTTTCAGGGCCGCATTTTCTGCTGGCAGGCCGAAGGCGTCCCAGCCCATGGGATGGATAACATTGAAGCCCTGCATTCTTTTATAACGGGCAATAACATCTCCTATGCTGTAATTTCGGACATGACCCATATGAATGCGTCCGGAAGGGTAAGGAAACATCTCAAGGACATAGTACTTCTCTTTTTCAGGATCAACAGTAGCCCTGTATGGACGAGTTTTATCCCAGCGTTTCTGCCATTTTGATTCAACGGCCTTGAAGTCGTATTTATCGTGACTGTGGTTTTTCATATTCAGGTATTTGTTTATTACATTTCATCTTGAACGCCGTATCCACCTGGCGGTTCAAAGCTGGTGTATGTCTCAAAAGTAGTATATTCGGCAAGAAATGTAAGTTTGATTGTACCGATGGGGCCGTTTCGCTGCTTGCCGACGATAATTTCGGCAATTCCTCTGTTGGGATTATCCGGTGTGGGTTTGTACACCTCATCTCTGTAAATAAATATGATAACATCGGCATCCTGTTCAATTGCACCGGATTCCCTGAGATCGGAAAGTTGAGGTCTTTTGTCGGTCCGACTTTCCAGGCTCCTGTTTAACTGGGACAGTGCGACAACTGGAACACTCAACTCTTTGGCCATAGCTTTAAGGGAGCGGGATATTTCACTTATTTCCTGGGCCCTGTTCTCAGAATTGCTTCTGCCTTTCATAAGCTGCAGGTAATCAACAATTACCATGCCAAGGTCAAATTCAGCTTTAAGTCTTCGTGCCTTGGCACGCATCTCAAGAACAGTCATCGCGGCTGAATCATCTATATACAGCGGTGCATCGCTCAGCATACCGGTGGCCCGGGTCAAGTTGGGCCAGTCTCTTTGCTTAAGACGACCGGTTCTTATCCGCTGGGAATCGACTCGACCAATCGAACACAGCATACGCAATGCCAACTGCTCCATTGACATTTCAAGACTGAAAACGGCTACGGGTTTTTTGTCAACAATAGCGGCATGCTGGGCTATATTCATAGCCAAAGCTGTTTTGCCCATACTGGGTCGGCCGGCGACCACGACAAGATCTGCGGGTTGCAGACCTGCTGTCATTTTATCAAGATCAGGATAACCGGTTGCAACCCCGGTCACATGTTCCTTGCGTTCAAACAGTTTTTCAACCCGTTCAAAGGCACGCGGAACAATTGTCGACATGGATTCGAATCCCTGTCCTTTTTTTGAACTCGCTATTTCAAAAATAGTCTGTTCGGCTTCATCGACGAGGGAATCAATATCATCCTGCTCCTCGTAACATCGTGCAGCCAGATCAGATGAGGTTTGAATAAGTTTACGAAGGATTGATTTCTGTCTGATAATGTTGGCGTGATGTACCAGGGTTCCGGAAAAAGGAATGATGTCTGTCAGGGAAGCAAGGTAAGCGGCCCCGCCTATCTGCTCAAGTTTATTCTGATCGCTTAATAAACTGCTCACAGTTATGAGATCATGTGGTTCACGATTTTCAAAAAGTTGGATCATTGCACTATAAATATTTTTATGTGCATCACGGTAAAAATCGTCAGGATTGAGTATCTCGATTATCTTGAGAAGTGATTTGTCCTGCAGGAGAATTGTGCCAAGGACAGCCTGTTCGGCTTCCAGATTCTGTGGTGGTACAGGCTTTGAGCTTGTTGATGGCATTGATTGAACAGGCTGATATTGCATAGTTGTGACGACTACCGAAGGAAGATGGAAGAGGGCTTCCAGTAGCAGGCCACCCCCATTACTTCAGGCCCGTTCAAATAATGTCAGCTTAAATGAATGAACGGGCTGTTTAAGCTGTTATCTTAATAAAAAAGAAGCTGTCAGACAACCTTTTGTCAATGCAACAAAAAGGACAGGGATCTCTGCTTGTTAATTTTACTCCCCGACCGCTTCGGGCACAACCTGAACTATAATTTCAGTGGTCATCTGGAATCCGACTTTCACATTGACCTTGATATCACCCAGAGTTTTGATTGGCTCATTGAGCACTATTGACTTCCGGTCAATGGTAACGCCTTCTTCGGCTATTTTTTCTGCAATATCCGCTGTGGTAACAGAACCGAAAAGCCGTTCATCTTCTCCGACACGGCGCTCAATGGAAACGGTGATTCCGCTGAGCTTGGCTGAAAGAGTTTCAGCTTCCTTTTTCTCTCGGTCAAGGCGTGCCTGAATAGCTTCCTTTTCCTGTTGCAAGCGTGCCAGATTCTGCTTGGTAACACTGGAGGCCAATTTCTGCGGAATAAGGTAGTTTCTCGCGTAGCCAGGTTTGACTTTAACGACGTCACCTTCAAGGCCAAGGTTGTCTATTGTCTTGTTCAGTATAACTTCCATCTTTTTCCCTCTTTATCCAAACTGATATCAGTTGTCCTCTTGATTATTTTTTCCATGCCGCTGTCTGAAGTTAATCCACACATCCGCAACTCCAATAACAGATAAAACCAGCAGTCCGTAACTCTGGAGTATAAGGATGGCATATATTAAAATCTTCAGGTAAAGCGGAACATTCCACCTGTCCATAAAATTGATAAATACCGCCAAACCCTGGAAGAAGTAGAGCAGGGCGCTAATCAGTATAATACTGAGACCTGTACTGCTTATTACTCCTTTACTAAAAATCAGTGCAATACCTGCAGCAATTGGTATCCAGACAAGCCTGTCCGGTAACCGCCAGTCACGGTATTTCTTCCAGGGTATTACCCCTGGTTTGATCCTCTCAAGCAGGGTAATGCTGCCCAAAAAGTTTATCCATACTGTGATCAATAAAGTGCAAAATAGTATTCCGGGCAATATTTTTGGTATTATCGCCCTAAGTTCTGTCACGGCCTGCTCGGCATTAACCAGTGTTTCAGCCGGTATTTCAGAGTTAGTGCTGTAAAATTCGTAAGTTTGGGCAAATCCGGTATCCAGAATTTGCAGCAACTGGTTGTACGGATTTATCTCGTGGATAGTACCGTAAGCAAGCAAGAATATAAACCAGCTTATGCCAAGGACAATGAAACCTTTGTAACCGGAACGGATTTCATCTTCTTTTGCAGTTGCGCTTCTGTAAAAACTAAATCCTAAAGGTACCAAGCTCAGTGAAAAGAGTGTGCTCGGCAGCTGGTTAAGTAATAATGCAGCTACTGTTGCCAGTATAGCACTGTTTCGAACAAGGATGGTTCCTTGTTTTAAACCGTACAGGGCCAACAGGCAGAAGACCGGTATAGCTAAAAACCCGCTTGTCCAGCCCAAAAGAGACGGAACTAGACCTGGGAGCAAAAAAGCGGCACCCAGTAAAACCGACAAGCCTGTATGAATCCGGTTGCCGGGATTAGCGCCGTTATGCGCTGCCATAATTAAATTGCAGTCTTAATACTGTGTTTGCCCTGAGTATGGAATAAGAGCCAGATGCCTGGCACGCTTTACAGCTTCTGTAATCTGGCGCTGGTGTTTTGCGCAGGTTCCATATATACGCCTGGGTATTATTTTTCCACGCTCTGTAAGAAGACTGCGCAATGCCCTGGCATCCTTGTAATCTATCGTAAGGTCTTTTTCAGTACAGAACTTGCATACTCTGGGCCTGAAAATTCTTTTTCGTAAAGCCATTTCTAATCCTTCTGATATTTTATCCCGTTAAGGGGTTATTCTTTTTCCTTGGCAGGAACATCATTATCGGAAACCACTTCATCTGCTGCCGGGGCCGAATTTTCATCTCCAGCCATATCTTCTACTTCAGTTTCAACTTTTTCTGTGATCTCTTCTCCAGTCGTATCAGCTACTTCAGCTACAACTTTTTCTGTGATTTCTTCTCCAGCGGCATCTTCTACTTCAGCTTCAGCTTTTTCGGCAACATCATCTACTTCAGCCTCTTTAGCTTCAGTTACAGTTTCTTCTGTTTCTGTAGAAATTTCAGTATCTTCGAGTTTGGCTGCTGCAGTTGCCGCGGCAAGTTCGATTTCCGATTCTATTTTCTCCTGATCAATGGAATCAACGAGTTTAATCGTGAGAAAACGAAGCACACGGTCATCGAGTCTGAAAATTCGTTCCATTTCCTGAACAGTTGTAGCTGGAGCTGCAAAGTCAAAATGAATATAGTAGCCGTGATTTTCCTTCCTGATCTCGTAGGCAAGCTTTTTTACTCCCCAGCGATCAAGAAAAATAATAGCACCGCCATCATTTTTAATTATATCATTGGTCCGATCTATAATTTCGGTAAACTGGGATTCGCCCAGATTTGGGCGTAATACATAGGTTGTTTCGTAACGACGCATATTTTCCTCCTCATGGTCAATGTGGCCCTCGCTGCAATCCTGTTCCGGGAGAGCGAGAAGGTTATAAAAGTTTAATTTATAATTTTAACACAAAAGTTAAAATAGTGTCAACTGCTTTATAGAATTTCCTGCGATATGTACATTATTAATACAATCGAAAGCAAGTCCGTCGTGTAAAATGAAAATTTGATAGGGTGATATTTGTTTGAACGGTGACAGCATGTAATTAGGGAGTAGCCTGTAAAGCATTAATCAGTGGTTCCAGAAACTGTTCATAGTGTTCCCATCGCTTAACGGATTTATTGTATATCGGTCTGTTCACCTGATCCCGGCTTGCTGTTCGTATTACTTTGTTGCTGTTGTAAAAATTGAGGCATGAATCATCCCAATCAAGATTGCAATGTGTAAGCATTTTTCGTGTCTCATCTTCAATGTTATTTATTACATTCTCATAGTGAACATCAAGAATATGTCCGGGCGAAACATCGTGCCAGTGTTGCATCAATTTCTGGTAGAGCAGGTAGTATGCGCCCAGCACCTCCAGGTCGAATGAATATTCATAACCTTCACCAAAATCCTGCTTGTAGCATGAAAAACAGGTGTCAAGAGGTGTCCGGACGCAGTGTATTATTTTTGCCATGGGAAGAGCACGTCGAATTAATCCTATGAATCTGAAATTATTAGGCATTTTGTCCGTGACATGGATCGATGAGTTTTCTCTGTGCCGTTCAAGTGCCTGAGAATATTTTTTCCCTAGCTGACCAAATCCTGCCGGCAGGGACAAGTCTGTTTCCAGGTAGAGCTCTTCCAGATATTTGAGCTCTCCTCCTGTTGAAACCTGCGGGTGTGATGAAAGAATTTGTTCAATCAATGAAGTACCGCTCCTGGGCATGCCCACAATAAAAACAGGAGTTGGGTCATCATGCCCAAATGACAGGTTTCTTTTCACATAATTTTCATCGCAAGTGCTGATAATTTTGTTAATGGTATATATTTCCGATGTAATGTCATATCGGCTGTTATTCCAAAGATAGGTGTTTCCTCTTTTCAAAAAATCAAAGGCAAGATCGTACTCATCTAGATAATCATAATATTTTCCCATCACCTTGCAGAATTTCGCCCGTAATCTACCATCCAGTGATTCCAGTACTCCTTCCATGTTTAAAAGCTGTTCTCTGAGCAGGTCATATTTCCCCTGTTTATGAAAAACAGCGCAGAGTTCTTCATGGGAAAATATATAATCCGGTTGAGTTGAAAGAGATTTTTTGAAATAAGGAATACTTTTACTGAATTCCCGTTGTGCTTCCAGGGCATAACCAAGGTAATAATTTGCTCTGGTATTTTCAGGATCTTTTGTTAAAACCTGCTCACTGATACGTGTCATATCCGCCCAGTTATTCGTGATTTTGTAGGCTGCAGCCAGGTTAAGACAGTATTCACTTTCACCGGGGTGCAGATGAATTGCTTTCTTGATTAAATCTATCGCCTTGTTGAATTCAGTTGAATAATTTAACAAAAGTAAAGCGAGAATGTTCAGAACGTTATGGTTGGAAGGATCCCGTTTAAGTATTGTTGAATATATTTTCTCTGATTTTTTCCACTCACGAAAATTATGATACTTATGTGCAGTTTTCAGCAATTTTGAACGATGACTATATTTTGCCTTCCTTGATCTTTTTAATTGTCTGGACAGCTTCACCATATTAATAAACCTGGAGTCTGGGGAAAATTATTTAAGCGATCGTAAGTAATATCTTAATGACAAAAAAAATCCCTCCAATTTTTACCAATTTTTTTATTAAAAGAAAAATGCCTTTAATACTTTAAGTTAATCTGATTTCCACTAATCCTCAGCCAGCTTTAGTGCCACAAAGCATAACTAGTTGACATTATGTTTTTTATGTCATTCGGAGTCTCGCAAGCTCGCTTACCTCGAACGAATGTGAGAAATATGGACTGTTGTGGTATAAGATTTCCCGCTGCGCTCGAGGTAAGCGAGGAACGAGACTCCGAATGACAAAGACTTCCAGTATATAAACAAAATCCATGCTGAACTTTAGTGGTAATCAGAATTCGCTATAAACAGGTTTGCATTATCACAGAATAATCACTTTTTCTCAGGTGATATCTTTTCTTTGGACTTGATAGCTTCCCATTGCCTGCGAAGTTCATATTCGCTGCCGGCTTCTTTGCCTGCAAAGACATGAGGGTGCCTGCGAATCATTTTTTTTGTTATTCCCTTAAGCACATCTTCAAGGGTAAATTCTCCCTTTTCCTCATATAATAAAGTCGTAAGGATAAGAATGTAAAGCAGATCACCTGTTTCTTCGCATACATGATCACTCTGGCCGTGACGTATAGCTTCTGCCAGTTCTCTCGCTTCTTCAAGAAGGTACCTGGTCAGACTTGACGGGGTCTGTTTGCGATCCCAGGGACACCCGTCTTCAGCACGGAGTTTTGAAATCACTTTGACCAGGTTCAAAAACTCATCTGATGTATGGTGTGGCGACATGGAATTTCCTTCAGCAGTAATGATGACTTGAGCAGAGATTTAATGAAAAAATATCATATCACTGCTATCTTTGCCATGATCATACGCTCAATTAAACGAGATAAAAAGATCAGATTTCAAAAAGGTGAGATATGTTTGATAAGGTTATATTCTTCAGAAGGTATCCATTTGAAGCCGGCCAGAAACTCCATATTGAGGATGGGCCCAGAAAAGGAGACTGGGAAGTAATTGCTGTTACTGACAAGAAAGTAACACTGCAATGTCCTGTCAGCGGATTTAAGGTTGAGTGGGACAGGTTTTGCTACATGAGTGATGTACGGGAAACGCAATGGCCGGCAGCAGAGGGCTGATATATTTTATGTAATATATAAGATGGGTCTTTGTCTTGCTCCCTTAAACAGGCTCTCTGGAATAGTTGGATGTATACAAAGTTCATCAAATGCTTCCAGGCCAAGGCCATTTTTCTCAGCTTATATGGCCCTGCAAAGTGACTTCGTAAATAACATCTTTACCGGCCAGGGGATGGTTGTAGTCAACCGTTACATGGTCTGATGAGACAGACACAACAGCTGCCGGAACTTTTTCAGGACCTTTATCACCATTAAGGGTCAGTGAAAGGATCATTCCCGGTTGAGGTACGATCCTGTTTCCGAAAACAGATTTATCGATCATCTGGATCAGGTGTTCATGGCGCGGACCATACGCCTGATCGGCCGAGAGAGCGAATGTTCTGGTTTCTCCAGGTTTCATCTCCAGAAGTTCTTTTTCAATAACCGGAAAAAAATTACCCTGGCCCAGGGTAATAATCACTGGATGATCTTCTGGTGTTTTTTCAAATATTTCACCATCTTCAAGTCTGCCCTGAAGAAAAATCGCTACCTGTTTGTATTCTTGATTTATTTTCATGTAATATCGTATCCTGGTAAGTGAGATAAATTTATTGATAAGCATATAATATTCAAATGTATATATTTTGACAATACCTGAGTGAAATGTAGGAGCAACTCTTGACAAAGCATCGATCACAGCCTAACTATGTGCTCCAGCAATTTTACCAATCAGCTTATTATGGAACTTGAGTGCGAAAAGTATAAAGAGAAGATGGATCCTGTAGGAGCGCACTGCCGTCATCCGGAAGATTACTGTAAATACAGGACGTCCTGTGTCATTCATTTTTCAGGAATAAATGATGAGGATATGGATAGCGGTACACATGCAGAACCCGAGCAGGATACAGTGCAAAAAGTAAACCGGAAAATAATGATAAATCTTAATTTTAAAAAATCCAAAAACGGTCTTTTGCCGGCAATTGCGCAGGATTATAAAACCGGCGAAATTCTTATGCTTGCTTTTATAAATGACCTTGCCTGGCAGAAAACACTTGAGACCGGAAAGGCACATTACTGGAGCAGGTCGAGAAATCAGCTCTGGCTGAAAGGTGAATCGTCAGGACATGTTCAGATTATAAAAGAGATTCTCGTGGACTGCGATGAGGATACCGTGATTTACAAAGTTGAGCAGCTTGGTGATGCTGCCTGTCACAAGGGATACATTTCCTGTTTTTACAGGCGGGTTGAAGGCAACTCACTTGCTGTCCATGCACAAAAGGTTTTTGATCCGGATAATGTGTATGGGAAATAAAAAAAAGTGTGCAAAATTAATAAACTGAATAAGGATTTTAAGCATGAACGTGCTGAAAATAGGGATACCGAAAGGCAGTCTGGAAAAGGCTACAATTGAACTTTTTGACAAGTCCGGTTGGCAGATTAAACTTACCTCCCGCAACTATTTTCCTGAAGTGGATGATCCTGAACTTTCCTGTTCAATCTGCCGTCCTCAGGAAATGTCGAGTTATATTGAATCAGGCATGCTGGATGCCGGGATAACCGGTAAGGACTGGACCCTGGAAAATGGTTCAGACATTGAGGTTGTTGCTGATCTTGTCTACTCCAAAGTAAGTAAAAAGCCAACCCGCTGGGTAATTGCAGTTCCCGGGGACTCGCCCATTACAAAACTTGAAGATCTAGATGGCAAGAAGATTTCCACCGAACTGGTAAATGTTACACGCCGTTTTTTTGATGAGCGCAATATTTCTGTAGATATTGCTTTTTCCTGGGGCGCTACCGAGGCCAAGGCTGTATCCGGCCTTGCAGATGCGATTGTTGAGGTTACTGAAACTGAATCAACAATCCGTGCGCACGGGCTGAGAGTCATACACGAGTTGATGGAGTCAAATACACAGTTGATCGCCAGTAAAAAGGCCATGGCAGACCCATGGAAAAGAGAGAAGATTGAGAACATGGCCATGCTCCTCAAAGGTGCATTAAAAGCTGACAGAATAGTCGGCTTAAAAATGAACATATCGCATGCGAAGCTCGATGAACTTATAGAAATTCTTCCAAGTATGACCGCGCCTACAATAGCACAACTCTATAAGCAGGACTGGTTTTCTGTGGAAACCGTTATCTCTGAGCATCAGGTTCGCGACCTTGTTCCCAAGCTCAAAAAAATTGGTGCTGAAGGAATTGTTGAGTACACGCTGAACAAGGTAATCTGAAATTAACAATGCCTTGAACTTCGGCAGCAGGGAAGCGAATGAATTTTCACAATGTGAGTTTTCTTAAAAGCGTTTACAAGATTGGCCAGCTACCTGAGCCAATCTATCCCGAGATCGCGTTTGCCGGTCGTTCAAATGTTGGGAAATCCAGCCTGATAAATAGGCTTGTCAATCGCCGCAGCCTTGTTAAGACGAGTTCCAAGCCAGGTAAAACCCAAAGCCTGAATTTTTTTGATGTAGACAGTTGCCTGTACCTGGTTGACCTTCCCGGTTACGGCTATGCAAAGGTTTCCATGGGGGTGCGCTCTTCATGGGAAAAACTGATCACCCGTTATCTGGAGGAACGACAGAGCCTGGTTTGTGTCGTCGTTATTATAGATATCCGTCACACGTTGAAGGAGTATGACAGGAACCTGGTCGGGTGGCTGCGAAACAGCGGGCTGTCTTTTCTTCCGGTTTATACCAAGTCCGACAAACTTTCCGGCAATAAACTTGCACGAAACGCGGCTGAGCTCGATGCGGGGCTGACAATTAATCCTGCCGATAGAATTTTATTTTCTGCTAAAACCGGACAGGGATGTGAAGCGCTACAGTCTCTTCTTGCATCTTATGAAAAATGATGTTAGAAAAAATATTCTTTCAATCATGTGGTGTATCCCAAATCACGGATTGATACGGTTCTTCCTGTAACAAAGCTTAAAAAAAGGAGGTACGGATGTCATTGAGAGAGAATTGGCCCTGCTGGGAAATCATGAAGTGTAATCCTGAGCAAGCTGCCCAGTGTCCGGCATATCATGCTGAATCACCATGCTGGGAGGTAATGCGGGGGATTGACGCCCTGTCATTTAACATTTGCCGTGATTGCATTGTCTATGTGATCAAACAGAAAGATTCAATTTTCAGTAAAGAGGAAATCTTGAGCATCATGCACCAGAAAGGTGTTGATGTAACAGGTCTTCAATGTCCTCAGTTCAGGGCAAGCGCAGAAACCGTATAGTACTTTTCGGTTGATTTTCAAACCTAGCTTCAAGCTACAGGCAGAGTTTAAGAAAGGACCAGTAAATTTTATTACTGGTCCGACTTGAGGACGGATAGAAAAGCACTTTGCGGGATGTCAACATTCCCAACTGTTTTCATGCGTTTTTTGCCGGCCTTCTGTTTTTCCAGAAGTTTTCTTTTTCGCGAAATATCACCCCCGTAACATTTCGCGGTCACATCTTTTCGTAACGCTGAAATATTTGTCCGGGCAATAATAGACCCGCCGATGGCAGCCTGGATGGCAATTTTGAACATCTGGCGGGGTATTTCTTCCTTTAAACGTTCACAGGCCCTTAGCCCACGTTCTCGAGACCGACTGCGGTGTACCAGCTGTGAAAGCGCGTCCACTACTTCACTGTTAACAAGAATGTCAAGTTTAACAAGATCACTCCTGCGGTAGTCAATGAGTTCATAGTCGAATGATCCATAACCCTGAGTCACGGACTTGAGACGATCGTAAAAGTCATAAATAACTTCTGCCAACGGCAATTCACAGGTAAATTCTATCCTGCCTGGCATGGGATAATGGTAGTTGGTGTTTTCACCACGCCGTTCCATACAGAGAGTCATAACAGCACCCATGTATTTCTCAGGAATATGTATCGTTGCCTTGATAAACGGCTCTTCAATGTAATCAATACTCCCAGGATCAGGAAAATAGGCAGGATTGTCAACCTCAAAATGTTTGCCGTTTGTCAGATAAAAATTATAGCGGACCGAAGGAACAGTCAGGATAAGTGATATGTCAAATTCCCTCTCCAGCCTTTCCTGAACTACTTCAAGGTGAAGGAGGCCGAGGAATCCGCATCTGAATCCAAATCCCAGCGCGGCAGAGGTGTCTTTTTGAAAAGACAGGGCCGCGTCGTTGAGTTTAAGCTTTTCAAGTGCAGCTGCAAGATCCTCATATTCATCAGTTGAAATGGGGTAGATAGACGAGAAAACCACCTGTTGCACTTCCCTGAAACCAGGCAGGGGAGAGAGGCTGGGATTTTCGGCCAGAGTGATGGTGTCGCCCGGACGTGTATCTGAAACAGTTTTTACACCGGCAATAATATACCCAACCTGACCTGCGGACAATTGTTTCTGGGGTTCACGATGCAACCGGAAAAGACCGACTTCTTCTACTTTATATTCCGCGTTGTTAGACATGAATTTAATTATATCACCAGGTTTGACCTTTCCATTGACAATCCGGCATGATATGACGGTGCCCCTGTAAGGGTCATAATTGGCGTCGAAAATCAATGCCTCCAGCGGTTTATCCAATTCACCCTCAGGTGGAGGGAGGTAATTGATAATTGCTTCCAGCACTTGACCGACGCCCTGACCTGTTTTGGCAGAACTGTATTGAATGGTCTCACCGTCAAGGCCCAGGTCATCAATAATCTGAGTGGCCACTTTTTCAGGTTCAGCTGACGGCAGGTCAATTTTGTTTATGACCGGTATGATTTCCAGGTCATTCTCCATTGCAAGATAGAGATTTGCCAGAGTTTGCGCTTCAACTCCTTGTGCCGCGTCAATAAGAAGCAGAGCACCTTCACAGGAAGAAAGAGCACGGGAAACTTCGTAACTGAAATCGACATGGCCAGGGGTGTCAACAAGGTTAAGTGTGTATTTTTTCCCATCTTTTGCCGTATAAGGAAGACATATAGTCTGGCTTTTAATGGTAATACCCCTTTCCCGTTCAATATCCATTGAATCGAGGAGCTGGTCCTTGAACTCACGTTCAGTTACCATGCCGCAAAGTTGAATCATCCGGTCAGCCAGTGTCGATTTGCCGTGGTCAATATGGGCAATTATGCTGAAGTTCCTTATGTTGTCCATGTATATTTTTAATGTAATACTATATCGTTGGCATTGAAAAAAATTTAAAATATCAGTGGGTCAGTGTAGTTATTATGTGCAGGATCGTAATCCTGCAACACTATTACAGCCTTTTGAGTATTTTCCATATTATTGATTTCTGGATATTCCGAGGTGCACTTGATAGCATAAATCGTGTAAAAATAAAACTAATTCAATGTAATATATTGTAGATAACCAAAAAGTCTTAATTGTTATGAACGGATGTCTGTGCATTTCAGTTCAAAATAGTGTATATATCTTCTATGTGAAATTTTTGGTAAAAGAGTATATAATTAAAAATAAAAGAGCTCTGTGAAAGGATATCATCCTTAAGCAGAGTAATTTTTTTTAATACCTCCGGTTTAGATTTAATTGTATTAAATTCGAGATACACGGAACCAAACCCTGAATAATGGCCATAAAGGAAAAAGAAATAAAGGCTGATTTTGACGAAAAGCATCCGCTTGTAGTCATGCCTGAAGATACTAATCTTCCTGCTCTGAGCAATCCCGCCCTGCACAGATATCTTCAGGAAATCAGCCAATATGAGCTTCTCTCGCGAGAAGAGACGGAAGAGTTGGCTACGCGTTTCAAGGAGACCGGTGATCCGGATGCAGCCTATCGGCTTGTTTCATCCAACCTCAGGCTTGTTGTCAAGGTTGCCATGGATTTCCAGAAATACTGGATGCAGAATTTCATGGATCTTCTGCAGGAGGGAAACGTGGGACTTGTTCAGGCAACCAAGAAATTTGATCCTTACCGGGGGGTAAAGTTTTCTTACTATGCTGCTTACTGGATTCGCGCTTATATTCTCAAATTTATCATGGACAACTGGCGCCTGGTAAAAATAGGCACCACCCAGGCCCAGAGAAAACTTTTTTTCAGTCTTAATAAAGAAAAGAAGCTGCTGGAAGCCCAGGGGTTTAAACCGGAAGTGAAACTTCTAGCCGAAAGGCTGAATGTCAAGGAAAGCGAGATCGTGGAAATGGGTCAGCGCATGGACAACTGGGAGGTTTCACTTGAAAGCCCGGTCCGCAATGATTCCGAAGATGAACAGAAGAGTTTTTTGCCACAGGAAGGCCCTGATATTGAAGAAATGGTTGCCAGCCAGGAGATACGTGAGCGGCTTGCTGAAATCCTGGGGAACCTGAAGGATCAACTTAACGAGAAAGAACAGGTAATACTCGAAACACGGCTGCTGAATGACGAACCTCAGACACTGCAGACTATAGCAGATCAATTTGATATATCAAGGGAGCGGGTTCGCCAGATTGAAGCGAATCTTCTGAAGAAACTAAGAAAACACTTTGAAAAGGTCATGCCCGATGTCAAAGATTTTTTCAGTGGTGATCATATGGTTCTAAAAACTGACTCCGGCCGGTCTGATTCTTAATAGCACACTCTGCTGTAACACCTTTCCGCATACTCAGTGTTAATAATCTTATAATAGGCCTAAAATTGTGTTTAAATACATAAACAATATAGTTCCATGCGATAGTGTGCAATTAATTTCCGCAGTATTTCACAACAATAAATTATTTTTACTACAGGTAGTTGAATAGGGAAAAAGATGAATGTTCCTTTGCTAGATTTAAAACCGCAGATGGATGCTTTTCGCGAGGAAATCATACAGGCTGTGACCGGTGTTATTGATTCCACTCGGTACATACTCGGACCCGAGGTGGACATGTTTGAAGAGTCTGTAGCCGGTTATTGTGGAGCAAGTAATGCTGTGGGGGTTTCGAGCGGTACGGATGCGTTGTTGATAAGCCTTATGGGACTTGAAATCGGTCCCGGTGATCTGGTTCTAACCACTCCATATACGTTTTTTGCTACCATGGGATCCATTTTAAGGGTGGGTGCTCTCCCAGTATTTGCTGATATTGAACATGGTTCAATGAATATTGACCCGGATCATATGGTTGAAATTCTTGAGACAGACCGAAAAAACAAGAACAGAATTAAAGCCATGATGCCTGTTCATCTCTTTGGCCAATGTGCAGACATGCAGCGTATAATGGAATTGGCTGATAAATTTGAGTTGCCTGTGGTAGAAGATGCTGCTCAGGCTATTGGTGCCGTTTGTCCGGTAAAGCTTGAAAGTGAAACTGCATGGCACCGGGCCGGGTCAATGGGTATCGCCGGCTGCTTTTCCTTTTTTCCCAGTAAAAACCTTGGCGGAATCGGAGATGGCGGAATGGTCATCACCAGTAATGAAATTTTTGCCACCAGATTAAAGTCACTCCGTAATCATGGGGCGCAGCCTAAGTATTTTCACAATGTTGTCGGTGGTAACTTCAGACTTGACCCCATACAGGCATGTGTGCTGAATATAAAGCTGAAATATCTGGAAGGATGGCATCATAAAAGACAGCAAAATGCAGATAAATACAGACAGCTTTTCGAAAACGCAGGGTTAAGTGGTGAAATCGTAAAACTCCCCCCTGTAATGTACGCTGCTGAAGAAAAAGCTGAGCAGCAGAATCATCACATTTACAATCAATTTATCATACGTGTACCGGATCGTGATGGATTACGTAAATTTCTTGTGAAGAATAATATAGGCTGCGAAGTATACTATCCTTTGAGCCTTCATCAGCAGGAATGCCTAAGGCCATACGGTTTCACTCATGTTTCTTTTCCTGTCGCCGAGCAGGCATCCAGGGAGACTTTGGCATTGCCAATTTATCCTGAGCTGGAAGTCTCACAGCTGGAATACGTTGTAGAAAAGATTGCCCGATACTATCAGGGCTGAAAACCTGGATAATCTCATGTTTATACCTGTCCGCTTTTTTATAATAATTATTACCGTGGTAACTGCCGTTTCTTTACTCTGTACCGGTACCTTAATGAGTGTTGTCCATGGACAGGAAAAGAAAGCCTGGAATGCGGAAGTGATAAAAAATGACGCGCTGTCAGCTCCTGATCGTGAGATCAGGTATGAGGAGACTTTGTCGCCAGACTGGAAAAACAACTGGGACTTGGCACGTGAATTGTATCGTCAACAAAAATTCAGGGAAGCACTTGTACAGTATGAATTTCTTCTGGCAGAAAAGGAAAATATTGACGAGGCACGCTGGGAATATGTAACACTTCTGCTTCACCTTGAACGCTGGCGGCAGGCAGGTGAACAGCTTGAAAAATTGATAGGCAATGAACCCGATAAGAGAGACTACCGTTTAGCCATTGCCCGTGTTCAATTTGAAACAGGTAAGTTTGAATCGGCTCTCCGGATATATGAACATCTTTATCAATCGGCTCCCGACGATTCAAGCTCAGTTCCTGTGCTGAAGGGCTTGATAAGAACACTGAAAGAAAAGCAAAGAGATGCTGAAATTATACCTTATCTTGAACAGTTAATTACATATGAACCCGACGAACCGGAATTACAGTTGGAACTTGCTACAATAGCGATCGAACAGGGACTGCTACCCAAGGCAAATAAAACACTTGCTCATCTTGAGTATAGCAGGCCGGATGATAGTGCTGTTTTATTCCTCTATGCACAATTGCACGAAAAACTTGGTAACACTGACGCTGCAGCCGGTTACTGGCAGCAACTTGTTTCAAGTAACCACGATAATATGGAAGCGCATTATCAGCTTCATCGGTATTACCAGGATAAAGAAAACTGGGCCATGAGTCTGAAACATGTTGAAATTATGTTGAAAATAACTCCCAGTGATCCTGCACTGCTTGAAGCTGCGGCTGAATTGAATCTGAGGATGGACAGAATTGATAAAGCTCTGGAATATTATGATTATACCCTGGTTATTCAACCGACGAACAAAATAATTTTACAGAAGAAAAAAGAAGCCCAACTGAAGCTGGCAGAAGATCTTGTCGTTCTGGTTGAAAATAATGGAAGTCATCAGCTCTGGCAAGACCTGGTCAATGTCACTTCTGATCGTCCCGGTGTGTACAGGCAAATTGCCAACCTTCTCAGGCTGAAGGGAGAAAACGAAGAACTCATTGAAGTTCTTACCCTGATTTGCCTTGAGGATCCCCATGACGATAAGACACTGAATGAACTTACTGTAATGCTCAAAAATAGAGGGCGGAATGATGAACTGATAGCATTACTGGACAATCTGCAGAAGCAGAAAGAAGGATTAAAGTGAACTGGCATATGCTTGAGTTGGGCAACGGTTATTTTATTAAATCAGGTGATTCTGTCTTGAATCCCTGGTTGTCTGAAATACGTTGCCCGATGCAAAATAAACGCAGAATGATTATATAAGGATAAAATCGGAGGATAACAGCAAATGGTTACTCGCATTCCAATGTCCAGGGCTGGTTATGATCGGCTTAAGGGTGAATTGGAAAGACTTGAAAGATTTGACAGGTTCGACGTGGTCAAGGCCATCGAAGAAGCCCGAGCGCATGGTGACTTGAGTGAAAATGCCGAATATCATGCTGCCAAGGATAGGCAGGGAATGATCGAAGGGCGCATCCTTGAATTAAGGGATAAAGTAGCTCGCGCAGAGGTAATCGCTTGTTCACAGGTGGAATGTAACCGGGCAATATTTGGAACGGTCGTTACACTTATGGATATGGAAACTGACGAGGAAGTAACCTATCAGCTCCTGGGCCCTGAGGAAGCAGATGTAAAAAGCGGATCAATTTCTGTGCTTTCACCCCTTGGGCAATCATTACTTGGTAAATGTGTTGGGGATGAAGTATTGACTAAGACCCCGGGTGGAGTGAGGGAATTTGAAGTGGTTGATATCAACCCTTCAAGTATAGATTAGACCAGGCATCCTTATTTGGCTTTCATTTCGCAGGATTTTCAAGTATTCCTACAAGAAAAATTTTAATAGCTTGATTTTCCGTTTCATCAATTGCGTATTCTGAATCGATGTTGATATTCCATATTCTCGCAATTTCATCCAAGGCCCCGAATATTGCTCTTTTGGCAATACCGGGCAGGATATCATGTCGAAAGACTTTCTGCTTCTGCCCATCCTTGATGATTTGTGAGATGATATTGAGGTATTCACTGAACTTATTGTTCCGGTAGTCCTTGATCATCTTGTTGGTCTGCCGGAGTTCAATCTGGATCACTTCCGCAAGATTTTTATTTTTTTTCATTTCCCTGAGGTGATTGGCGATAAAAAGTTCAAGCATGCGGCGCGGGTCTTCTTCATTCTCTATCTGGGAATTTATCTGTTCGACAAGCTTACCAATTTTTTCTTCAAAAACAGAAAGAAGCATGTCGTATTTATTGTTGAAATACAGATATATTGTTCCGTCAGCGACTTTTGCCTCTTTGGCGATATCTGATATCCTCGCATTAAAAAAGCCTTTTTTAGCAAAAACTTTCGTCGCTGCCCTTATTATTTTCGCATGTTTATCCGGTGTTTTCATCAGATAAAGAATTAGGCTGTATTACCAGTTAAGAGAATGAGTGTTCATTCAGAAAATGTTAACAGAGGGAGAGCTTAAGTGTCAAGTAAAATGGGATATCAATTTTTTCTGTAATGTTCATTATTTTATATAAAATCATTTATTTTCTTAGGAAAAGTAAGTGAAGTGTCTCCTGCACTCATGTATAATAAAAAATTGCTGTATTTATTGCTGTTCGAAATAGATTATCCTGACGTAAATCGTTTTATTCAATGGAGACTGGAATGAAAATTTTGGTAGTAGGATCCGGCGGTCGTGAACATGCCCTTGTATGGAAATTGAAGCAAAGCTCCAGGGCGAGTAAAATTTATTGTGCTCCAGGTAATGCCGGGATCAGGAAAATAGCTACTTGTGTTGACCTGTCTTCCGGAGATGTTAAGGGACTGGTCAAATTTGCGATAGCGAACAAGATTGACATGACAATAGTCGGACCGGAGGACCCTTTGACCCTGGGTATAGTTGATGAGTTTGAGAAAAAGGGTCTGCGAATATTCGGTCCGAGTAAAGATGCTGCTGAGCTTGAGGGGAGCAAGGTATTTACCAAAGATTTTCTGAAAAAATATAACATCTCCAGTGCCGCGTATAAGGTGTTTACCAAACGCAGCCCTGCCAAAAAGTATATCGACAAGATTGGGGCTCCATGTGTTGTCAAGGCTGATGGTCTGGCTGCAGGAAAGGGAGTTATCCTCTGCCAGACAAAGACGGAGGCCAAAAAGGCAGTTGATCTAATAATGAAGGACCGGGCATTCGGCGACGCTGGCAATAGGGTTGTAGTTGAAGAATTTCTTAAGGGCGAAGAGGCTTCTTTCATAGCTTTCACTGACGGAAAAACCGTTCTGCCACTTCCTTCATCCCAGGATCACAAGGCTGTGTTTGAAGGGGATCGTGGGCCGAATACTGGTGGTATGGGTGCTTACTCTCCCGCGCCGGTTCTCACTGATGAACTTTCCATGCGGGCCATGAACGAGGTGATGATACCCACTATTCAGGGAATGGCAGCTGAGGGACGTCCTTATAAAGGTATGCTGTATGCCGGCCTGATGATCGATGGTGGTACAATTAAAGTACTGGAATTTAACTGCCGCTTTGGCGACCCTGAATGTCAACCTCTGTTAATGAGGATGCGATCGGACCTGGTTGATGTCATTGAAGCGGCAATTGAAGAGCGTCTTGATACATTTGAACTCGATATCGATCCACGACCTACCGTATGCGTTGTTATGGCATCACAGGGCTATCCGGGAAAATATCCTACTGGTAAATCCATAACCGGACTTGTGAAGGCCGAAAAAATTAAAGATACAGTAGTTTTTCATGCCGGTACGACATTGAAGAACAGGCGAACAATCACTTCAGGCGGCCGCGTTCTCGGTGTGACCGCAATTGGCAAGGATATAACCACAGCCATTGATAATGCATACAAAGCAATTGATGTCATCAAATGGCCCGGTGCATATTATCGTCGTGACATTGGCCATCGGGCGCTCAGCAGGCTCCAAAAAAAGGATGCGCCTCTTGTTGGTATACTGATGGGAAGTGATTCCGACCTACCTGTTATGAACGCCGCCGCAGATTTTCTTAAATCCATGAACATAAAATATGAGGTGACAATTTCCTCAGCCCACCGTACTCCTGAACAAACTGCTGAATATGCTCGTACAGCTGTTGAACGCGGCCTGAAAATCATAATTGCCGGTGCCGGTATGTCCGCCCATCTTGCCGGAGTGGTAGCCGCGCACACAACACTGCCGGTTATAGGTGTCCCAATTGACGCTTCTTCCCTGAACGGGCTTGACGCCCTGCTGTCAACCGTGCAGATGCCGCCCGGCATACCTGTGGCCACCATGGGAATAGGAAAAGCAGGTGCCAAGAATGGTGCAGTGCTTGCAGCGCGAATACTTGGAATCGACAACAGTGAAATAAAAGAAGCCCTGGAGGATTTCAGTCGCGAAATGGCAAGACAGGTGGCTGCAAAGAATAAAGCCCTCGGAAAGTAAGTGAACCTGTCAAAGAGTGCAGATGATCGAATTCTTGAAGCCGCATCTGTAATTAAAAGGGGCGGCCTGGTAGCATTTCCTACGGAGACCTATTACGGACTTGGTGTGGATCCGTTTAACGAAGATGCACTACAGAGATTGTTCCTTATAAAAAAGAGACCGGCCGTCAAACCTGTTCTCGTACTCATTTCCTCACGAGAACAGCTTGCTCTGCTTGCATCTTCTGTACCTGATGTTGCTCACTATTTAATGGACGATTTCTGGCCGGGACCTTTAACCATGGTTTTACCGGCACGCCCTGAACTTTCATCAATCCTGACTGGGAACACCTCAACGGTCGGTATGCGCCAATCCCCTCATCCTGTAGCAAGGGCCCTCCTTCAAGCCTGTAAAATTCCGCTGACAGCAACCAGCGCAAATAAATCCGGAGATGATCCAGCAGTATCTGCAGAAGAGGTCGACGAGATTTTCGGACACGAAGTAGATCTGATACTTGATGGGGGCAATACACCTGGAAAATCAGGCTCTACACTGATTGGCTTTGCAGAAGGACGTATCAGGCCTATCAGAGAAGGGCGCATCCATTTTCAGGATATTCTTGATTCAATTTATCCACCTGAAAAGTGACCTGGGGAAAGCTGATACTTATCGGAAATGGACACTCTTTTTCAACTTGTTTCTGAATTTACTCCGTCCGGAGACCAGCCGCATGCTATTGATCTTCTGACCAGGGGAATAAATGAAGGAGTCCGGGATCAGGTTCTTCTGGGGGTAACCGGCTCCGGCAAGACCTTCACCATAGCCAAGGTCGTGGAACGTCTTCAGAGACCAGCCCTTGTACTTGCCCCAAACAAAACATTAGCCGCCCAGCTTTTTTCGGAGTTCAGGGAGCTTTTTCCACATAACGCGGTAGAGTACTTTGTCAGTTATTATGATTATTACCAACCAGAAGCGTATATTCCACAATCAGACACCTATATAGAAAAAGATTCCTCCATCAACGACGCCATCGACAAAATGCGTCACTCTGCGACTATTTCACTGCTGACCAGAAGAGATGTCCTTATCGTTGCTTCTGTTTCATGCATTTACGGTCTCGGGTCACCTGATGAATATAAAAACATGCATCTTTTTCTGAAAACAGGAAAAGACTATCCCATGGAAGAAGTGCAGCGTCGCCTTGTATTCATGTTGTACGAACGTAATGAGATTTCTTTTCACCGTGGAACATTCAGGGTAAGAGGTGACGTCATTGAAATTTTTCCGGTAAATGAAGATGATTATGCTGTACGCGTCGAATTTTTTGGTGACACGATCGATGCCATATCAATTATTGATCCTTTGCGTGGCGTAGTGATTCAGAATATGGATGAACTGACAGTCTTTCCTGGCAGCCACTTTGTGACCAGCCGTGACAAAGTTCAGAGGGCTATTCGCAATATTAAAGATGAACTCAAAGACAGGCTTGCGGAACTTGAAGAGAATAACATGCTTGTCGAGTACCAGCGATTGGAGCAGCGGACACTTTTTGACCTGGAAATGATTGAAGAACTAGGGTACTGCAATGGTATTGAAAATTATTCGCGGCATCTTACAGGCAAGCCGGAGGGAGTGCCACCGCCAAACCTTCTCGATTATTTTCCCGAAGATTATCTTCTCTTTGTCGATGAATCACATATTGCCATTCCCCAGATACGTGGGATGTACAACGGAGACCGTTCACGAAAACAGACCCTTGTTAATTATGGATTCCGACTTCCATCAGCCCTGGACAACCGACCTTTGCGTTTCGACGAATTTGAAGAAAGAGTGAACCGTATTACCTATGTATCGGCTACTCCGGGAGCATATGAACTGGAAAAGGCTCAGGGACGCATTGTTGAGCAGCTCATTCGTCCAACCGGATTGCTTGATCCGGTTATTGAAGTGCGGGCGGCAATTTCCCAGGTGGATGATCTCCTTGAAGAAATTCGGCAGCGGGCAGAGAAAAATGAGGCTGTGCTTGTTACCACCCTGACCAAACGCATGGCTGAGGACCTGACAGAATATTATGAAAATGTTGGTGTAAAGGTACGGTATCTGCATTCGGACATTGATACCCTGGAAAGGGTTGAATTGATCAGGGACTTACGGAAACGGGAATATGACGTATTGATAGGTATCAACCTGCTGCGTGAGGGTCTCGACTTACCGGAAGTGTCACTTGTCGCGGTGCTGGATGCCGACAAGGAGGGATTCCTGCGTTCTGAACGCTCCCTTGTCCAGACCTGTGGACGGGCTGCACGAAATGCCGGAGGTAAAGTCATTCTGTATGCTGATAATGTTACCAAATCAATGCAATATACCATAGATGAAACAGGACGCAGGAGAACTATACAGGCGCGTTTTAACGAGGAGCATAACATTATTCCTGAGACAATTAAGTCCACTGTCAAGGATTCACTGGCCCAACATCTTAAAGCAACCGGTTGGCAGGAATATGCTGCAGAAGGGGAGATAAGCGAACTTGTAAGTGGTGAGCAGCAAACAACATACCATACGGTCGAGGACCTCCGAGCTGAACTCGATGATTTAGAGAAGAGGATGCGAAAGGCAGCAGAAGAACTCGCCTTTGAGGAAGCAGCAGGGTACCGGGACCGGATCAAGGAGCTGACGGAAGTACTGCTGGCCTGCTAAATTAAACCTGATACTCCATAGAGTTTATTAATAAACGGTACTACCTGTGTTAAAGGTTCAATATGATACACAATAAAAAACTTACAGTCGTCATGCCAGCATATAATGCTGAAAAAACCCTCGAGCTCACATATCAGGAACTTTCACATGAGTATGTTGATGACTTTATCCTTGTTGATGATGCAAGCACTGATAATACTATTTTGATATCCAAAAAGCTGAACATTTATACCATAACCCATGATGAAAATTTAGGATATGGGGCCAACCAGAAAACCTGTTATGCCGAGGCCCTGAAACGCGGAGCGGATGTGGTCGTTATGCTGCATCCTGATTACCAGTATACCCCCAAACTGCTGGTGGCGATGGCCTCACTTGTTGCTATTGGCCAGTTTGACATTGTACTTGGTTCCAGGATTCTTTCTGAGGGTGCTTTAAAGGGAGGGATGCCAGTATACAAATATATTGCTAATCGCTTTCTTACTTTTTTTCAAAATGTACTTCTTGGTAAAAAAATATCAGAATATCACACTGGTTACCGTGCTTTTTCAAGAGAAGTTCTTGAAACACTTCCACTCCAAGATAACTCAAACGACTTCATTTTTGATAACCAGATGCTTGCTCAGGCAATCTATGCAGGATTTTCAATCGGTGAGATTTCATGTCCGACCAAGTATTTTCCGGAAGCCTCTTCTATCAATCTGTGGCGTAGTGCTGTTTATGGAATGGGTGTCCTTGCCATATCAGTTTTGTTTCGGTTGGAAAAAATGGGTCTTTGGCAAAGTAAGATATTTAAAGGGCTGAATCATATCAGGAAATAATCCACATGTTATTATCCTTGGTTGGAGATAAAAATTTTCTAACACTGACCTTCTCCCTCTCTAAAAACTGTACCGTTTCGATGAACATAACATAGGATTAAGGAACTGACTGAAGTATTGTTATATTTTTTACGCCACTTATTTTTTGTCGAGGAAAAGGTATAATGGGCAATATTTCCAGAAAGTTAAAAAGGTCAAAAGTAAAGGTACCGTTCAAAACCAAACAGATCAATGAACTACTGAAAAAAGCTGAACAGCTAGAAAAACAGCAGAAGTGGCGCCTTGCTGAAAGAGAATATTACAAAATTCTTTCACTGGATGCTGCACATCATTACACACTTTGGCGAAGGGGGTGCATCCTCATGAACCCTCATGTCAGAGAATATGATAATGCGGAAAAGATGCTTGAAAAAGCTGTTTCGCTCTGTCCGGAAAAAATTGAATACCGGCTTGATCTCTCAACGGCCTTTCTTCTTACATTTAAAATGGACAGGGCCATTGATATCAGCAGAAATATACTGCAGTTGGACCCCAAGAACCGCCTTGCTTTATATAACGCCGGCTTTGCTTTAATGAGATTGAAAGATTTCGAAGGTGCGCTTAAATATTTCCAACAGGCTATCCGATTATATCCTGATTTTGATTCTGCTTATGTTGAACTTTTTCAGGTCCTGCACCGGCTTGGCGACAAGGAATCCCTTCGTCATCTTCTTGATGAGTGTGAGAACTTTTTTTTCAAGAAGGAAGGAATGGAACGGAAAACGGATTTAAAGTTTATTGTGGGAAAATATTATGATCTTCTTGATGAACATGACATAGCGTTCCGGTATCTGTCAGAAGCCAATTCAGAAAGGTCAGCTTCCGGAACCTATGATGTCCAGAGAGATGAAAATATTATAAGCAATATTATATCCACCTGTGATGAACAGTATATGGCCGAAAATGAAGGTAATGGTTTTCATGATTCTACCCCGATATTTATCATTGGTATGCCTCGAAGCGGGACCTCTCTTGTGGAACAGATACTTTCCTCACATCCTGAAATAGCGCCGGGAGGAGAATTACAATATTTCGATACGTTATCCGGTAGATTTGATTACTCCACACCATTACACTTTAATCAACTCGGGCGCGAGTATGTTGCTGCGTTAAAAAAACACAGCAACGGATTACCCCGGGTGACGGATAAAATGCCTCAGAATTTTATTTATGCCGGTCTTATTAAACTTGCATTACCTGATGCTAAAATTATCCATTGTGTCCGTGATCCTCTGGACACATGCTTTTCCTGTTTCATGCAGGGTTTTACTGAACAGTTAATGCTATTTTCATGTGACCTGGATACACTTGGTCGGTATTACAACCTTTATGGCAGGCTGATGAAGCATTGGAATGCTGTTATGCCGGGGTTCATGTATGAAGTTGTTTACGAAAACCTGGTGATTAATCTTGATGAGGAAATACATCGTATGCTTGAATACTGCGGCCTTGAATGGAATGATTCATGCCTTCATTATTATAATTCAGAAAAGCATATGGCGACTGCGAGCCGTGACCAGGTCAGTCAACCGGTTTACACCAGTTCGATTGGGAGATGGAAACTATACCAGGATAAACTTGGAAAGTTGATTAAAAGGATACATCCCGAATGAGTCGCGTCAAGACTATATACTCGCACTTTGATTTTCTTTTGAATGAAATTGGTGCCTGATATGCGTGAAATATTTTACCGCTTATCACTTGCAGTTCTGCCTCCGGCTTACGTATTGTTAAGCAGGTTATGGTTTTCAACCTGCAGGCTGACCATCCGGGACAAACACTTTATTGACGAGGCCCAGGAACATGGCGCCGTTATCGTTCCTTTCTGGCATTATTCTTTGTTTTACATATTTTACCATGTCAGTCGGTACCCCGCGGTTGCCTTGATAAGCGCGAGCAGGGACGGTGAATATATTGCCAGAATAGCGCAGCGGCTTGATTTTGAAACAATTCGCGGATCTTCCAACAGACAGGGGGTCCAGGCATTAAAAAAGCTGCTTAAAGCCATGAGGGCAGGCAAGCATGTGGGAATTGTGGCAGATGGTTCTCAAGGGCCGGCCCGCAGGCTGCAACCGGGCACTGTTTTTCTGGCATCCAAGACCGGGGCACCGATACTGCCCATGGTATGGGCAACTGAAAAGTTCAAGGTTTTTAAGAGTTGGGACCGGACTGTACTACCCATGCCCTTCAGCAGAATCATCCTGCGGTACGGAGAACCGGTGTTTGTTCCCGCCGGCCTTGATCCCCAGGGTCTTGAGGAACACAGGCACGCTCTTGAACAGAATATGAACAACCTTTACACTCTTGTCTGGTCTGAGTTCGGCCGCGAACAGCATGATGAAGGTCCCGGAGAGGTGGATAGCTGATGACACGCACAGTAAAAGGGGTAGTTGTAGCTGGACTCAGCGGCGGATCAGGAAAGTCAGTCGTATCCGTTGGTCTGACGTCCTACTTGCAAAAATCCGGCTTTACTGTAGTTCCTTTTAAAAAAGGGCCTGACTATATTGACGCGGGATGGCTTTCTCAGGCGGCAGGCCAGCCCTGTTATAATCTTGACCCATACCTTATGAACACCGAGGCTGTTTCAAGGTCTTTTGGTGATCATGTGTATGGTGCTGATTATTGTGTGGTGGAAGGTAATCGCGGCCTGTATGACGGGGTGAATGCAGAGGGAGGGTACTCAACAGCTGAACTTGCAGTGCAGCTTGATTTGCCGGTTCTCCTTGTCATCAACTGCAGCAAGACGACAAGAACTGTCGCAGCTATGGTTCTTGGCTGCAGGGAACTTGACCCCCGATTGAAGATCTGCGGGGTGATTCTCAACCAGATAGCCACTGCACGCCAGGAAGCTGTCATCAGGGAGGCTGTAGAAAAGTACACTGATATCCCTGTACTGGGCATTGTTCCCAGACAGAAAAAAGACGTTTTTCCCATGCGCCATCTCGGTGTAACTCCTCATCAGGAATCTGACTCGGTTAGCTATGCGGTAGATCAGCTCGCCGGAATTATAGGACAGAATTTTGAAATGAGCAGAATTATTGGATTGATGGGTGAGATTCCTGTTTCCAGGCGACAACCCCAATCTGTTACAGGTGCAATCATGGGAGTGAAAATAGGTGTAGTGCAGGACCGTGCTTTCCAGTTTTATTACGAAGAAAACTTTGAAGCATTAAGAAAGGCAGGGGCCGAACTTGTCATGATAGATGCACTTAAAGCCGACAGGCTGCCGGATAACCTGAACGGACTCTATATAGGGGGTGGTTTTCCGGAAACCAGTGCAAGGGAGCTGGCAGAAAATGGACCCTTCAGAGAATCGGTACGCCTGCAGACGCAAAACGGCCTGCCTGTGTATGCTGAATGCGGCGGGCTCATTTTTCTTGGCCGCTCTATAGGTATTGAAGGTGAGAAGTATCCTCTTGCCGGTGTTTTTCCCGTTGATTTCGGTATTTCCAGGAAACCGCAGGCACATGGTTATTCAATTTTCACGGCTGACAGGAACAACCCTTTTTATCCTGTTGGAACAACGATAAAAGGCCATGAATTCAGGTATTCTAAGATATTAAAATGGGACGGTACTGATGATGATCTTGTCTTGGAAATAAAACGTGGAACGGGTTTTGTGAATGGCAGGGACGGTCTTGTTAAGAACAATGTCCTGGCGCTCTACACCCATGTACTTGCGTCCGGTACACCTGAGTGGGCCACCGGGATAATGAGTGCATTAAAACTGTGATGAGCATCTGTATATCAACGGTTTCAATTCAATTTTCGAATTCATGAAAGGACATGAGTAAGCTTGCAAAAAAGTTAAAGAGAAAAAAGCGGCCCAATAAGTTAATGCTGCTGAAAGCAAAGCAGGTCAACTCACTGCTGGTACAGGCTAAAAAATTCGCTGACAGCTATCAACCGGACCAGTCTGCCAAGTTATACCGTGATATTTTACATCGTGATCCAAACAACAATGATGCCTATTCCGGGCTTTTAAATGTCCTGCTATCCTCCAGGAAATTCATAGAAGCTGAGAAACTGATACATTCTGCTGAGAATATGCATACAGCAGGGATCGGCCAAACTGTAGACCTTGCTCAAATTTTCTGTGCTCAGCAGAAATGGGATGACGCCCTGGGAATTCTTAAACCAGCCCTGGACAAAGGTACAGTAAATGCCAATGGATTGTATTACTTTGGTCAAGCATTAAAGGGCAGGGGCGAACTGGAAGAGAGCAAACCGTATTTTGTAAAAGCCATCCGCAAACAGCCGGATTATTTTGAAGCATACATGTCGTTGTGTTCATTATATTACCAATTGGAAAAAAAGGATGACTTGATTTCATTATTACACGAAATCGAGTCAGAGATAGATAAATTACAAGAGAATAAAAAAGGTTCCTTTCTGTTTCTTCTGGGTCTGTATTATGATTATCTTGACATATACGACACCGCTTTTCAGTTCATTGAGCGGGCAAACAAACTAAAAATGAAAGGCCGGATTTATGATCTGAAAGGTGATGCTGCGTATTTCAATCATATTAAAAATGAAGTAACCGAAGAATTTATCAGGAAAAATATAGAATTTGGCTCCACAGACAATTCGTCTGTTTTTATAATCGGCATGCCGCGAAGCGGAACATCACTTGTCGAGCAGATATTATCATGTCATCCTCAAGTGAAAGCACTGGGTGAACTTCCTTATATTTATCATTATGCCAGCATGTTCGACTACTCAGCTCCCGTCTCATCAACAGGAATGCTTGCGTCTGAATATACAAAAAGTATTGATGAATTAAAAAGCGATGCACCTTTCTTCACGGACAAAATGCCACAGAATTTCCTGTTTGCCGGTCTGATTCATGCAGCCTTCCCAAGGGCAAAAATTATTCATTGTGTCCGTAACCCTCTCGACACCTGTTTCTCTTGCTATAAGCAAAATTTTCAGGGGCCGCACTATTATGCCTATGATTTGAGATCACTGGGTGGGTATTACCTGCTCTATGAAGATTTGATGACCCATTGGCATGGAATTATGCCGGGAGTAATCCTGGATGTACATTACGAAGATATTGTGCAGGAGTTACCGGTTCAGGTAAAACGCATACTTGGTTATTGTAATCTTTCCTGGGACGATAACTGCTTAAATTTTCATCAATCCGATCGATTTGTCGAAACTCTCAGTTCAGATCAGGTAAAAAAACCAATATATAACAGGTCGCTCTACAGATGGGAAAATTATAAAGTATATCTGGCCCCCTTGCTTGAAACATTGAAACCGGTTCTTGATAAAGAAATAACACAAAAAATATAATGAGAAAGTTCAAGCGCGGAATTCTCAAAAAGAAGAATAGCAAACCCAAGGCAGGATATGTAAATCAGCGTTTGGCAGAGGCGCATGGTTTTCTGCAAACAGGGAGGCTCCGTGATGCAGAGATAGCCTGTAAGGATGTACTAGGGAGGAATCCGAGACATGCCGGTGCCTTTACCATGCTTGCTTCCATATCTCTTATGTCCGGCAATAATAGAGCGGCTCTTGATTTCAGCAGACGGGCCGCAGCAATTAACCCGTCAGATGAAAATAATTACATAAACATGGGACTTGCTTCGTTCAATCTCAACAACCATGACGAAGCCATATCGCATTATCTTGCCGCTTTAAATATAAACAATAACAATCCCCTGACACACTATAATCTCGGTAACGCCTATAAGTTAAAGGAAGATTATCAATCGGCCATTGAAGCATATGAAGCTGCTGTCCGGCTTAGGCCCGGCTATTTTAAAGCCTATAACAATCTCGGGAATGCATACAAGGCATGTGGCAATCCCTATAAGGCAGTCGACTGTTTTAAAAAAACCATTGAACTCAATCCTGACATCGCTGAAGCACATAATAACCTAGGAACAGGATATGTTCTACTTGGAGAACTTAAAAAGGCAGAGAATTGCTTTAATACTACCCTTGAATTGCAGCCTGGAGATCATGGTGCTCTTGCCGGACTGGCCGGAATTTTTGAGAAGAAGAAAGACTATGCCAGAGCTTATGAGTTAGTGGCCCCTGTATTGAAGAAAAACACTTCAGGTGTCAATGCCCCTATTGCTACTGTTTACGCGGTTATCTGCAGCAGCATGGACAAACAGAATGAAGCTATTGAGATTATAACAGAAGTTCTGGAAAAGACAGCCTATACTCCTGAAGAGAAGCGCTCTCTGCACTTCCACCTCGGCAGGCTCTATGATGAAATCAAAATGTATGATAAAGCGTTTTATCATTATTTCCAGGCAAACCGGTTGAAAAATGTGCAGTTCTCCCCTGAAGCTAACCTGGACAAGTATAAAGCTCTTATTGATACATTCCATTCAGATGTTTCTGGCACGACATCCACCAATATGTCCCGACTTCCGATTTTTATAGTCGGCATGCCGCGTTCAGGGACAAGCCTGGTTGAACAGATACTGGCAAGCCACCCACAAGTTCATGGTGCCGGAGAACTCAATGACATAAGCTTAATGGTCCGCAGTCTGCCTGATTTACTGTCAACTGTTATCAAATACCCTGGTTGCATGGATTCTGTCAGCACAGAACAGCTTGACGACCTTGCAGAAAAATACCTGGAAATGCTCAAAAGTAAAACTGACAACCCACAAATTACAAGAGTCACGGACAAAATGCCGGCCAATTTTGAACATCTTGGCTTTATCCAACGCCTCCTGCCGAAAGCTGTAGTCATTCACTGCACCCGTGATCCATTGGATACCTGTCTTTCCTGTTATTTTCAGGATTTCTCCGGTTGGCTTCCCTATACATATGATTTAAAGAAGCTTGGTATTGCGTATCGTCAGTATGAGCATCTGATGGCCTTCTGGAGAGATGTAATACAAATACCCATGCTGGAAGTTCGTTATGAGGATATGGTCAACAAACAGGAGGAGGTCAGCAGGGAATTGGTAGCTCATTGCGGACTTGAATGGGATGACAGTTGTCTTGAATTTTATAAATCCGATCGGATTGTCCATACGGCAAGTACGCATCAGGTACGCAAACCTATATATACAAAGTCGGCCGGACGATGGAATAATTACGAAAAACACCTGGGTTCGCTTAAAGAGGGTCTCGGAATTATACCTGATGTGATTATATGATCCTGCTTGGTTGTCTTTTACAACAGACTGATATTTTAATGCAGATTTATTACACACAATAATAGTCAGATACTAAAGAAGGAAATTAGAGTATGGCCGATTTTTTCATGCCGGGCAGTCAGAAATCAGAAAATGAACTTTTTGCACTCGCAGAACAGCACCGCAGGGCAGGACATCCCGTGCAAGCCAGAAATATTTACAGGGAGATATTGGGCCAAAACCCTGGTAATGACAGGGCATGGGGGCTGCTGGCCGGTCTTTTTGCCAATTCTCGTGAGTATGCAACTGCTGAAAAATATTTGTTAAGGGCTATCGGTATTAATCCCGATTTTACAGGGTATCGGATCGATCTTGGAATGGTTTATTGCTACCTGCACCAGTGGGACAAAGCAATTGATATTAATCACAAAATTCTTCAAAAAGACAGGGACAATGTATTTGCACTCTTTAATATGGGATATGCTCTTCGCGGAAAAGGAGATCTTGATAAAAGTATAGATTATTTTGAACGGGTTTATGGGCTTCGTCCTAATTTTGTAGACGCCTACGTGACTCTGTGCTCTGTTTTTTACCGCCTCAAAATGATCGACAGGCTGACAGCACTGATGAAAAAAATGGAAACCGTTATCCATTCGCTGAATAGTGTTGAACAAGGAGTCGTGTGTTTCACCCTGGGACGGTATTATGATCATCTGGATGAGTATGACAAGGCGTTTTCTTATCTAGAAAAAGCAAATGCATTGAAATTAGGTGGTGCCAGGTATGACCTTGATCGCGATGCAGCTTTTATACGGCAGATCGCAGACAACGTAACCCCTGAATTTCTAGATACCTATAATGGCTGCGGCATTCGGGATTCTTCTCCCATTTTCATTATAGGTATGCCCCGAAGCGGTACATCACTAATTGAACAGATACTATCCTGTCACCCGGAAGTTAATGCCGGCGGAGAACTCCAATATTTTTACGGATGGGCATCATCATTTGATTACTCATCTGTTAGTGATTCGTGCGAAAAGCTGGCAAAGAATTACCTGAATGCTGCTGCTCCGGTAAAAAAGGACTCAAAGTATCTCACAGATAAGCTGCCGCACAACTTTCTGTATGCCGGACTCATCCATCTTTGCCTGCCATCCGCTAAAATTATCCATTGTACACGTGATCCTATGGACACCTGTTTTTCATGCTATAAACAGGATTTCAGCGGATCACACTACTATGTTTACGACATGCTCACCCTTGGCCGATACTATAATGTTTACCGGGAACACATGCGTCATTGGCATGAGGTTATGCCTGGCCGCCTTCTTGATGTGAAATACGAGGATGTTGTAGATAATCTGAAAAAAGAGGTTGCTCGGATCCTGGAATATTGCGGATTGCCTTGGAGTGATGACTGTTTGAATTTCCATGGTTCTTCCCGCTTTGTTGATACAGCAAGCAGGGATCAGGTAGTTAAGCCGATTTACAGGAGTTCGGTAGGCCGCTGGAAGTATTATGAAAAATACCTTACCCCGTTAAAGGAGGCCTTGCAGGCTGGCTTGGAAGATGAATGTTAGTGTCTCAAATTATTTTAACTTCATATATCTCCTTAACATCTATTTTTTATGACAGTTGATACAGAAGGTTGATACACTCGTGTTCTCAAATTTGAGAAACTTGTTGCTATATGACCCGTGTGGATTGTGACAGCCGGCACAGGAGAACTCTTTTTCCTTCACAAAAGGGTCCGGCACCCCTCTCGTTGGATGTCCCTTGCCAAAAAACCCTGCAATTACGTGTTTGCCGGTATCAAATCCTTGGTGACAATTTAAGCAGAGGTCAGTGGCAAACATGCGGGTTAAGCCCGGCCAGTCGGAACCGTGGGGATCATGGCAGACATTGCACATTCCAACCGCGGTAGGCCCGTGCATCATTTTCTGTCCCTGCCACTCACTTACCTTGATACCATGGCATGGGTAGCATGTTTTGACTATGGGTTTTGTCACGGCATACTTTTGCTCACCTTTTTTTAACCCGTGGCAATCAAGGCATTTCCATGCCTCTGCCGGGACGTGGACATTCTTGAAGTCCACCTTGCTCTTATGGCAGCTGTAGCATGGAGAATTTTCAGGTTTTGCAGGATTCAGGTCATTCAAAGTGGGTTCGAGATTATGACATTTTTTGCATCCGGCTTCGTTTTCATCTTTGTGGTACAGGTAACGCTTGAACTCTTTGGGAGCTTTTTTGAATTCAACCCGTAAGTCAGATCTGAAAAAAAGTTCAATATCCTTAGTGCCAATTGTGTTCTTATTTTTCAGGCCGGTCACAGAAATAGTATTCATCCCTGGCTTCAGGTTGATTGCAAAACAGAAATTCTCCCTGCCGGATGGAACAGCAATATCAGGATATTCAAAATTATCGAGTTTTATCTTAACGTTGTCCAGGGTGTCTTTATCAAACTTGAGGACAATGGCGACAGTATCCTGTTCAATATAGGTCATGTGGGGAGGGAAGGCGACATCAAAAGACGCGGCCCATGCAGAGCCAGAAATCAATGTCAAAACCATTGTGAATAGCAGTCCAGTAACTGTTCCTTTCTTCATAATAATCATACAAGGTTAAGGTTTATTGTAATGATGTTTTAAATTTATCAATATAAAGCTCTGTTATTGGAGGTATGTAAATAAAGTTAGGACACAGTCCTTTTTAATCGCTGCTCGAACCACCGTAATCGTAGTTAGGGGATCCGTCTTCATTTAAATCATGGTCCTTTCCATGGCAGACTAGAACACAAGCTCCTTCTCTGCTGCCGCTATCAACAAAATACAGGCCTCCGCCGGAAGTACTGACGACGGTTCTGTCAAAATTGATCAAATGTGTCGAATCTCCCTGGATTTTATTCTGAACACCATGGGAATCATGACAGACAGAACAGGAAGTGTCTTCCCCGTTAATGTGTTTGTCGTGCTCAGGAAATGATTCGTCAGCCAGAATGCTGTTTTCGTCATGACATTTGTAACAGAGGGCGTAGTCGTTTGAATTGTTGTTATTGGGATCGCTCACCACGTAATTTTCTTCAAGCATCCATTCATTGTCAGATCCATGCGGGCCCGAAGGGCCACCGCCGTCATTATTATGACAATCATGGCAGTAGAGTATACTTGTTGTTGACCAGGGTGATTTCAGGCTGGGTACATCTCCGCTTCTGCCGACAGCCTCAATGGGATGAAAGGACAGATTGCCCGGATCAAACTCATCGCGGGCATTCCAGCTGTCACTTTCACGTATGACGTGAATGCTGGCAGTGGGACTGACATTGTTTGGTTCATCAGAATGGCATTTGTAGCAGATTTCATAGGTGAAATCGGCAAATAGTTTGCTGTTTCCGTTGGTGTCTATCCCGGAAACACCCTCAACGCTTCCATTGACGTCAGGGGCGGTTGCCGAGTCGGTTTTGTTCGATACGTGGCCGTTATGACAGTCGACACAGACAACATGTTCTGTCACCGTACTGTTCTGATAATCTTCGTTTGGGTCATGGGTTCCAGCCGGAGCAGTGTCAGGTGCATGGGTATACATTCTGTTCTCAAAAATCTGCTCAATATTTGAAGCAACGTTTCCATTATGGCACGGGTAACAGATGTTTTCCTGGAACGGATCTGATAACAGCCTCTGGGCACCGGGGGCACGATGTGTAAAATGGCAGTTTCCGCACCCATTGTCACTGACGGTGGTATAATCACTTCGTGGCCATGGATCCTGCCCCTGACCGTTCCAACCCTTGTTCGATAATCTGTGAATGTTCTGTGCCCATCCGATTTTGTCATGACACTCAATGCAGATTGCCGATTCCCTGTCCGTGTTCAGCAGAAAGTTGCCATATGTGTTGTCATGGGCGGTATGGCAGGAGGTGCACTGCATTTCGCCATTGTCGTCGAGCTTGACATGGGTAAAAGTGTCGGACTGCTTCAATTCGCTGTTTTGTGCCTGGGTCCTGTTGTACAGGAAGGAAATCGGATGCTCATCAGACAGGTCGGTTCCAAGGTAAGCATCAGTTCCAGGCAGGATGAATACATTTTTCATGTCGTCAACCGGCTTGGTATACGTATCTCCCAGGGCAATTGTCCCGTCATGGCAGCTGAGACAGAGTTTTGAAGAGCCGGTCGGTTGTTTAGGTGTAAAGTTGGTTGTTGTGCTCTGGTAGAGTGTATATGTCTGCTCCGAATCATTCCTGTTCCAAAGCGGTGCCGCAACTGTTCCGTTATCAGTACGGGCAGCATGAGGAATATGGCAGAAATGGCAAATTCTGGTTTCCTGGGCTGACTTCACATTGCCCGGTCCTGAAACCGAGAGGTTGTGCTTTGTCAGGGTAATTGAACCATATGAGTTGCTGTTGAAACTCAGCAGGAGAAGCACGAGTACGAATATTAGTCTCCGCCGGTAAATCATTTTTTATCCTCCCCGGTAAGGCCCGAATCGTCCTTCACTGGTAAATACTGAAATATCTGCACTCTTTTATTGAATGAGTCAGCAACATAAATTTTATCGTCATTGTCAACAGTTATCCCCGCTGGCAGCCAGAACTGGCCGTAACCGGATCCCTGTCCTCCTATTTTTATCAAAAGTTCACCTTTGTCGTTAAAGATCTGTATACTGTCCTGCAACGCGTCAACAACATAAATATTGCCGTCACTGTCTTTGGCAATTCCCCGAGGCCTGGAGAGAAAACCCTGGGAGTCGCCGGCCTTGCCGAATGAGCTGGTAAATTCTCCGGAAGATGAAAAAGTCTGAATTTTAAAATTCATCGAGTCGGCAACAAGAATATTTCCTTCTATATCTACATAAATATGAGTAGGAAAATTAAGCTGACCGTCTTCTGTGCCTCTTGACCCGAATTTCCCTTTCAGAGTGTTGTTCTTAAGATCATACCTGAGAATACTACCGGCAACAGTATCCACTACCAGCAATTCAGAGGTGACATGATTCACTGCTATGCCGGTGGGGCGTTGCAAGTCACCTTTGCCGAAACTGCTGATATATTTTTTTCCGAGTTCATCATAGATCTTGATGCTTTTTCCTTCGGAGTCGCTGACATAAATTAAACCCGTCTCATTATCCAGGGCAATGTCAATCGGTGTCAAAAAAGGAGAATCAACCGTATCGAATGTATGGTATTTTCCGGCACTGAGGTCAAAGACATGGACGTTCTTCAGGGAACTGTCGACAACATAAAGATGCCCCATATTGTCCGTCTCTAAACAATATGGAGAAATAAGACCCATAAATGAACTGCCGAACACATAATTCCAGACAACATCAAATGTACTTGTTTCTGCTCCAATATCTTCGGGGCGGGTTATAAAACGGACAAACTTGATTCTTTCAGTTTCCGGGGGAGGGGGCCAGTAAATATCGGGGACCTTAACATTGGGCGATGTACCGTCAAGGGCGCATCCTGCAAATACAATTCCAAACAGGCAGATCGCTGCAATAAGTATAAAGTGACTTAGAGTTACCACTGGAGACGTATTAAATCGAGACGAATTAAGTGACGAATACGCTCAAAATCACTGGATTCAAATCTCTGGTTGGTAAGTTCGTAGTAAAGCTTGGCTGACCAGATGCGGTACCTGTATTCAAGGTAAGAACGTATACCAATGTTGTCGGTTTCATCTCGTCGTGATGACTGGTGCTGATAAAAACCCTCAAAGCTGAACCGGAGTCCTCGTGCTATCCGCCAGTTGATGTTACTTCCAAAACCATAATGTTCAGTCACATAGTCATGTTGGTCATGAGTAACTTCACCATAATTACCTGATACTTTGAATAACATTCTGTTGAAAAATTTGAATCTAAATTGCTGTCGCACATTCCATGCTGTTGAATCATTGGCATTACTCGATGATTGAAGATCCCTTACATTAAATTGACTGTCAGACCAGGTACCTATCGTGTATTGAATTGTACCGGTCTGGGCAATGTTATCATCCAGGTTTGGGGGAGGTGTCCCGCTAATGACATGCCGGTCAGACATACTTATCGTGTACCCGAGTCTTAAACTCTTGTAGAGAGAGACTTGCATGGCATATGCCTGGCTGAACTTCCCGTCATCATATTCTTTCTCAAGTATATGGTTGTAATTTACCAGAACAGGCTGACCGTTATTAATTGCTCCCAATGGAAGGCGTACGATTCGTACATAATCGCCAATCAAGTCAATCCGGTAATCGATATTCTCAATATAAAATATAGTATTCTGGCTGTTTGATACGATAATTGTTGCAGGAATAACCCTGTTATTGGCTATCAGTGTTTCTTCAAGATCATTTAACACTATTTTCTCGTTAAGAACCCTTACGGTTTCTAATTGGCTGTCATCATAATTGCGGCGTGTATAATCGTAGTCCCATTTGGAACTGAGCCGAATATGTCCCCAGGAGGTTCTTCTGTTATAGGTAAGATGAAGGAATGGATCCAACTCACCCTGACTCCCGAACTGCGTGTCCGAAAGTGATGTTTTCAGGCCAAGCCTGGTACGCAGATTATCGTAAAGCTGATGGTCAAGCTGCGCGCCTGCAGCGTATCTTTCGTTATGGAATCCATCATTATCTTCAGAATTTCTGTATCCTATCCTGAAGAGAGTGTCCAATTTTTTTCTGATTTTGTAATTCAGTGTTGATGTTACATTGAATATCTTATTTTCTACATTTCTATACTTGTACCATCTGTAATATGCGGAAGTGTAAAGCCTGTCGTTATTTTCAGCTATTCTATACCTGAAATTGTTGTTAAACTTAACATCAACTGTTTCCGTTCTCGGTGAGGTTATCGAGGTGGTCAGTGCTTGAGTTTCCTGCTCCACGTCGGTGTAAACAGCAGTCAGTCCGCTGGTGGTGCGTGCCATACCGTGCTGGAACGCCATAGTGTAATTATCGGTTATTGTCTGCTGATTGAAAAAACTGTCTGTCTCGTAATCACTGTGCTGGTAACCGAACCGGGAATGAAAGTTGCCGAATTTTCTGAATTTGTGATTATAGTCAATGTCACCACCATACGTATGTGTCAGTGCTTCAACTCCTGGCTGGAAAGGCACCCAGATCGGTTCTTCCCTCCTGGAGGCAAAGAGACGTAGGGTATAGGGCTTGGGATCAAAAAAAGTCGCGGTTATACCATAATCTGGTGAAAACATATTGATCCTGTTTGTCTTGTCCGGATCCATGTCTTCATAACCCTGAGTGAATTCAGGGGAAAATTCCAGAGTATACTTCATGATTGTCGGGTGATATACCCATCCGATAGTGGTAAATGAAATCCTTTCGGAAAATTCATGATAGGAATCTGTTATCTCTGAACCTGCTCTTGTATTCGTCTCATCTTTAAATTCATAGGATAATTTCGCACCTATAAGTGGCGGGCGAATGAAAAAATATTTCCCTTCTATGGGTTTCCATGCTTGGGCAGTTCTGCCAAAGGAATACCATGTCGGGGTCTGAGGAAGGGCAAGTGGAATGATAGGAGAAGTCTGGATTTTCCTGAAAGCAGCGCTTTGGCCAAGCAGGCTTGAGGTGGCCGCCTGTCCGAGTAAGCCAGGTGTGGCCGCCTGGCCGATTAAGCTGGGGTTTGAAGATTGGCCGATCAGGCTGGGGGTAGAAGATTGGCCGATCAGGCTGGGAGTTGAAGACTGTCCCATCAAGCCGGGAGGTGAAGCCTGGGCTATCAATCCGGGTGAAACAGTCTGTGCCAAAAGGCTTGGTGCGGCTGCCTGGCCGACCAAGCCTGGTGATGTTGCCTGGGCCACCAGAGCGGGTGTAGCTGCCTGGGCGATAAGGTTAGGTGTTGCTGCCTGGGCTATGAGGCTTGGCGTCGATGCCTGGGCGATTATGCTTGTAGCTGCTGCCTGGGCTACCAGGTTTGGAGTTGCTGCCTGGGCGATCAGGTTGGGTGTTACCGCCTGGCCGATAAGATTTGGTGAGGCAGATTGAGCGAGCAGGCTCGGGGTTGCAGTCTGAGCAATCAGGTTCGGGACTGTTGATTGGCCAATCATGCCGGGAGTCGCAGATTGGGCGAGCAGGCTCGGGGTTGCAGATTGGGCGATCAAACTCGGGGCGGCAGTCTGGGCTATCAGGCCGGGGGTTGCGGTTTGGGCGAGCAGGCTTGGGGTTGCGGACTGACCAAATATGCTGGGAGCTGCAGACTGGGCGAGCAGGCTGGGTGCAGTTGCCTGTCCGATCAGTCCAGGAGTGGCCGATTGTGCCAGAATAGCTGGGGTTGTAGACTGTGCGATTAAACTGGGAGCAACAGCCTGACCAACTAAACCGGTACTCGTAGTTTGAGCGAAGGTGCTGTGCGCAAAAAATACAAGTACTGTAAATATTAAATATAATATTATATTTTGACGATGAGGTAACATCGTGAAATCACTCTTTGTTCACCCGGCAAAGTGTATTGAGAAAATTATGGCAAATAATTTTCATCAATTAATTGCGTAGCTTCGTACACGGTTACAAATTCAACATATCAGCTATGTAACCTCTGTAGAGCAGCGCCCCCCTTTTATGATCACGATTATTCCGTTAAGGAATATTAATTATTTCTAAATTCTCCGCATGTTCCCGGGAGAGTAAAAATTTATTTATACCAATATGTGAATTGTGACAGGAACCACAGGTGTCGTTAATATCAGGATGATTCTCATTTTCAAGAAGTTGTGTGTCATGACAGGACAAGCATAGTTCGGATTCTGGTTGTTTTAAAACAGACATATTTTTGCTCTGGTGCGGTTCGTGACAGTCCATGCATCTGCTTCGTGCAACGGGGTTATGCATCCAGAGGTTATTTCTGATAGCGTTACGGGGTGTCAACTGTGTGTGACAGGAGACGCACAGTTTGTCAATTGGCCGCAGGAGTTCGGTGGAAGTATTAACCGTCTCATCGCCAGGGGAAAGGTATGGTGCTGCATTTTTATGGCATTTATCACATTTCCCGGCTTCATAAAGGGGGTGAAAAAATTCCAGCTTCCCGGTCTGGTCCTTTTTTTCCTTTTCCTGGGTATCCTGTTCAGGTGATTCCATCTCAAATTCTTCATATGGGGGCACACCGGTAAAAACGGTGGTAGCGATTTTGTAACGGGTCGGCTTGTCACAAGCGGCTTGAAAAAAAAACAGGGTTATTAGGCCTATGGTATAGAGTGAAAAAAGTTTCAAAATATTAATTATCAGTTTCCGGGTATTATGGATTCTTCAGAATAATCATACCCTTTCATCTGGCCGAAAGCGTAAACGGACAATTTGTTTGGCCCGGACATATTTAAAACATAAAGAAGATATTGAGCTTTGAAATCTTCATCAATGTAATTAGCAAAATAATCAACGTTGTTGTTGTCTATATGCAACCCGGACGGAAGGTAAAGCCTGCCCGGTTCATTGCCTAATCCTCCAAAGAACAGGAGGAGCCGTGTCTTGTTATTAAATATCTGGACATGACTGTTTGCCGCATCAACCACATATAAATTCCCATCCTTGTCTACATCCAGGCCTTTTGGGCGTGCAAATGATCCGATTGCGTCTCCAATTTGCCCGAATTCTTCAACCAGGATGCCATTCTGGTTAATTTTGCGAATGTTAAAATTAAAAGCATCTGTGACATAAAAGTTTCCGTCTTTATCTATTGCCAGGAAAGTAGGTTTAGATAAATTCAAACCGCCCTCACCGGGATCGGAACCAATTGTATTGATTACCTCACCTGACAATTTATCAAACACAATGACCTGGTGTTTTTTTACATCAGAGACTAAAATTCTGTCCTGATATTCAACAATATCAACAGGTTTGTCAAAAATGGTCTTATCGCCGTATGTTCTGACAAAATTATCGGTTGCATCGTACACAATTACCTGTTTACGATTCATGTCAGAAATGTATTTGATCTCATCCTGATTGATATAAATACCACCAGGACTTGAAAGTTGTCCTTCACGTTGTTTTTGGTCATCAAAAAAGCCGATTGTTTTCTCTAGCAAATTGACTATGATTACTTTGTTGTAATGCCTGTCAAGTATATATATCTTACCGGGTGCCGATGCTAAATCATAGGGATGAACGAGCCCTTTGAAATCCAGCTCAGGTCCTCCAAGAAACTGTTCAAACTCAGTTCTTATCTGCAGGTCATCACCTGAAGCTATAGACATCACGTATTGAAGTCGGGGTGGTGTAGGTGGTTGCGGATAGAATATTTTTCGGACTTCTGTTTCCTTTTTCGCGCAACCGGAAACAATGACCAGAAGAAATACAAGGAGTAATATTCTTTTCATCAGTATTGTAGTAGTCAGGTAGTGGTGAATGAAAGCAATGGTGGCTTAACAGAGTATTTTACAAGTTTCAGATTGTGTAAGGTTCTTGTAAATCCCGCCCCTCTTACACAACAAGAACACACACATTGAAATGTGTGTGTTCTTGTTGTTAGTTAGTATTTTTGGTGAATTAATCTACTTGTTGTGACAGGTAAGGCAAAGTGCTGAGTCTGTGTTGTCCTTCAAAAGAAGATATCCAACGCCAGCCGGAGTTCTTGTATTATGAACATCGTGGCAGGATCCGCACTCCATATTGCCGTTAAAGAGCATGGTGTTATCAATTGTCCCCGGAGCAACACCAATAGCTGTTGACGGGTCAAAAAGTTCGCCGTCAGCTGTTGCCAGAGCAGTATCATAGGTGAATGATACAGGATGATCGTTACTCAGGTCGGTACCGAGAAGCGCTGTGCTCGTAGCAGGTAAAACAGTAGGATCGGATATGTTTCCAGTGGATGGCTCATAGTAGGCAAAAACACCTATTGTACCATCATGGCAGGACAGACATGCCAGGGAAACACCGGCAGGCTGACCTACAGTAGCGTTCAGTGTGCCGGTTGGGCTGGTGTAAACCTGAAAGGTAGCGGTTGTTGTCTGATGGTTCCACAGCGGTACAAGGTTGTTGGTGAATCCAGGTCCTGGGCCGTAAGCATTATGCGGTGTATGACAGGCGATACAGATTTCATTGTCTGCGGTTGAAAAGGCGCCACCAGGTGTTGTACCAAAGTCATGCCCTGAACCGTCGATACCTGCATAAGCAGCGGTAGCCATACCGATACCTAATGCCAGACCAGTTACAAGTAACTTTTTCATATTCTCCTCCAGAATACTTGTTTTTTGCCGAAATATTTCGGCATCTTAATAATGATCTAATGATCATCCTAATAATGATCCAATGACCACATGTTTACTACATTATAATTTTTATATTGAATTAGAACCTATATGTCAAAGTTTATTTTTAAAAAAAAAGTTATTTTATTCGTCAAGTTATCTATGCCTCAAATATCTGTTCTAAAAAAACAAATAATATTTATTATCATTTGGTAAGCAATAATCGTTCCACTATTTTTTCAGGATAAATATAGTGCATTTTATTAAGAAATGAAAATTCATGATTTATGCGCGTGTTTTTCATATTTATTGATAACAAGCAGTAAAGTTTGGAATTCAGGTTGAAATTGTGCTTTTGAGTGAACAAACCCTCGTACAGGAGGATGTTGCTATGGACAGGTAATCGTCATTTTTGTTGGAGAAATAAATGATAAAAAACGACTATTACGAGGAAAATTTGCGCCGCATTGTAATTCGAATTACGAAAGTGTTTGTAAGTTACGGCAGAAATGACTTGTTGAGAGGAATTTATAGTAAATAATTATTGTAAGATGTTTCCTGGCTGCACTATATTTTTCAGTCAAAGGTATAGCCGAGACGGCGTCCTATTGGAGCCAGCTCCAGAAAGAATTTGTCCAGCAGTTTTTCGTAATTTTTCCAGCGCTGATAACTTGTCTTGTATACCGGCCGGGTAACGTCATAATAACTTGGAGTTGTAATTTTTTTTCTTATGCCATAAAGCTCACTGTCATGGGACCGGGAGCCTTGTCTGTCAAAAAACGAAGCTAAATGCTCTATGCATGACTCTTTATTAGTAACAATGTCCTCATATCGACTTTCAATGAATGTCAAATCCAGCGTTTCCCTGCACACAAGCCAGATAGACATGATTGTATTGTATAGATTTACAGTATCCTCGAACCTGAGAAAATTTACCATCGCCGCGTTAAGGCGAAAATGCTGCATAAAATTGCTCAGGCATACATCCCGGGGATCCCTGAGACAGACCACTACTTTACTTTGAGGGAACAGGGTTGAAATGAGCGGGAGATTAATGATGTTCAGTGGCATTTTATCCAGAAACTTCTTTTGCTGATCCGGCTGCAGGGGAATTTCATCGTTGACCAGCCTCCAGTACTCTTTGCGCAGCAGCTGAATGTCTCCGCTGGAGAGTCTGTTCAGGTCTCCAGGATAGAGGAAGTCTCTTCTTAAAGTTGAATTCATTTCTGTTCGAAGTTTATTAAGTACCTGTAACTCTGAACTGGGGATCAGGCCAAAATTCTCAGACAGGATTTTTTCGGTAAGAGTTGTTCCTGACCGGGGAAATCCGACTAGAAAAGTAGGGACAGGTATATCATCCTCAGGAAAACCAGTGCCGCCTGTTCCAAAACTTTCGGAGTGAAGACAGGATAATACATTGTCAATAAATGCATTTTCATTTTTCAGGGCGGGAATAATATCCTGTGAAATATGTTCCATCACCCGGTTAGATTTTTCAAAGTTCCTGAGTGCATCTTCAAATTCTCCGGATTTGTCATGTATTTGCCCCAGTTCATTTAACAGCGACGCGTAAATTTCGTTGGGAATAGAATCAGGGCTAAACTGTTCGAGCCGTGCCCTGGCTTTGTCCAGCTTTCCCTGTTGGCGGAAAATTTTAGCGATAACAAGATTGGCGAGCATGTTTAAAGGTTCCTGGCGTACAACCTCCTGGGCTACGGAAAGGGCTTTTTGCTGTTGGTTTGTAAGGAGATATAATTCAGCAAGCAATGAAAGGACTTCAATGGTGCGGCTATTATTTTGATGATTGTCAGGGACGGCAGACAACGTATTCCGGGTAGTTTTTATATACTGCCCATACACTGAAATTGCCTTGTCAAGAATTCCGGTCCGACGGTAGCAGTCACCTAGAAAAAGTAGGATTCTCCTGTTGAAAGGTTCAAGCAGGTTGGCCCTTTCGAAATAAGCGGCTGCTTCTGTAAAATTCTGTTTTTGGTGAAGCAGGGAACCAAGGTTAAAGAAAATTTCAACACTGTCCTTATTTTTTGCTGCCAGCCGGACGTAAGCCTGCTCCGCTTCGTTTAAACGACCTTGGTTGACCAGACGGGCAGCATGCTTGAGGGTAAGTTCAGGGAGTTTTCTTTTCTTCTGCCACCCTGGCCGTCTGTTCTTTTTGTTTTGTTTACGTTTCATGATATCAGAGAAATAATCGGCTGGACTGTATGATCATGTAAGCATTAATCAAGGCCTGTTATCAGTTGGAACTTTTGCTTAGATGATCTCTTGCAACAGGAGCCCAGCGGCTGTCAGGGAATCTGTTGAGAAATCTCTTCCATGCTGACTGAGCACGGGCGTCACCGGATTTTTGCAGGCTCAAGGCGTACCCGTAAGATGCTCCTTCCAGATCTGGCTTGATGACGAGTGCTTTTTGAAAATATTTTACTGCCTCCTCATATCTTTGTGTATCGATATATACGTAACCAAGGTTCATAATGGTTATCGGGTTTTCTGGCTGCGTGGCAAGGCTGTCTTCGAATGCTGATTCAGCTTTGCCGAAAGATTTTAACTGGTAATAGGCATTGCCAAGAAGAAAATATATTTCAGCCCCTTGGTTGCCGTTTTTTATTGCCAATTGCAGAATGTCCACAGCCTTTACCCATCTGTTGTGCTTTATTGCTGCTCTTCCTCCCTGTACGCCAAGGTTAAAATGTGAAAATCCAAGGGAAGGGTTGAGTTCAGCAGCTTTCATATAATACTCAACAGATTCAGGGTTGCCGGTAAGATCAAGAAAGAAGGCGAGCTGGAAAACCAACGTAAAACTATCAGGGTTGAACGAGACCGCGTTGCGAAGCTCCTTTTCAACTTCATCACTATTGGAACTCTTGGCTAATGGCACAAGGTAACTGATGTCATAACTTTGCGGTCTGATATATTGCAGCCGGGGTTGAAGGTCGACACCATTATTCGTTGATATGAACTCGCGGTTCAGAAATACCAGGTACTTGTCATCATAATAGCTTAAGACGAACTGGGGTGATATTTCGAAAAATTGAATGACCTCGTTTTCAGTTTTCGGAAGAAGGGCACCTTGAACATTGTTATTGTCCAAATAGAGCTGGAATTCATGAGCTGATTTTGAAGCTACCTGTTCAAACAGTTCAAGTTGCTCAGGTAAACATCTGCCATCGATAAATGTTCTGCTGTCTTGTAAGTTCCATATAATGTACCCGCCATCCTGCCATGAATTGTAAAGGTTGCCTTTAAAGCCTGACTCGCGGAGAAAATTTACTGCTTTAACCGGATAACGGCTTTTGTTGATGCCAACCCCCCATTTGTAAACCTTATCAGGCGAAAAAGTTTTCTGAAAAGATACAACACAGAAAATGAGCAGCATAATGGGCAGAATAAAATGTTGGGATTTTTCAGGAAATAATCGGGAACCGCCAAGATATCTCTGGTGCAGGGCTTGAAGGTTCAGGGCTAGCAGGGGAGCCTGGAGGAAGGCTGCCAGGCCTACGTAGCGGACACTGCCCATGGCCAGCCAGGACGTTCCGACAAAGACGAAAAAGAAAAAAAGGCGGCTGCTTCGCCAGTTTAATACGAAACTGACAAAGGTTGTTATCATCAGTATCCAGTACATTGTATGTGTTCCCCATACAAGGGGAAGATGTTCCTGGACAGAATACGATCTTTCTACCAGATCCTTGAAGACAAAACGCTCAATAATCAGACGGGGAACTTCAAGGCCGAAGGGAGTTATCAGGACAGCACAGCAGATAAAAAGCAGCAGCAACAGTTCAAATGATGGAAAGACAGCATTTTTTTTACCGACTCGAAGTTGAATCCACTGGATCACCCTTTCCAGAAGGAGAAAACCAGCGAAAATGGGAGCCAGGTAGGCACTGCCATGTAAATTAGTCCAAAGCAGAGCAACAGGAACAAGAAGAAACGAGATTTTTTCCTTTCTGCTTGCCGGTCCTGAGAGAAGCCAGAGCAGGGCTGTTGCAAAAGGAAACATGAAAACCATGGGCCTGAGAAGAAAACGAAAACGCGCGACAACGACAGCATATACAATAACAAACGCGGCAAGGTAAGGGTTGACCCCTCTTCTGATCAAGAAAATAAAGATCCCGCCGGAACCTGCAGCAATGAGGAGTGCCTTGAAGAGTATCAGCAGGTCCAGCCCACCATATTTCTCAATAATGGCAAATAAAAGTCCGCTAAACCATGCTGTGTTTGCCCAGTATGCACCGAATGTGGAAAAAGAAAAAGGATCAGTTGTGGGGATGCCCCCGGAGTCTAGTATCCACTCTCCACTTCTCAGGTGCCACCAGATATCATAATTGTATACCTGTTCAATTGCGAATACGAAGGCAAAGACTGATACCGAAGTCAAGAGAACGGTATGATAAACGCGATGTTTGTCCATTTTATTATGAATACAATGGGTCTGGAGATTATAAGTGGTGTTGGTTTAATGGATTACTGGAAAAATGTACATAAAGATAATACAGGAGTAATTATCAGGAACGTGGGGAGGGGATACCTTCATCGATTATTTTTTAATAATACTTTCGACAATATACAGGGGTCTGTTTTTCACTTCATCAAACATCCGGCCCAGGTACTCACCAAGCAATCCTATGGAAAATATCTGAATACCTCCGATGAACAATATTACGACCATCAGGGATGGGTAGCCTTTTACCGGTTCACCAAACATCAGGGTTTTATAGATAATTATGACAGCATAAATAAACGCTATCAGGGAAGTAAACATGCCGACAAACGTAACTATTTTTAACGGAAATGTTGTGAATGATGTTATGCCTTCAATGGCCAGGTTCCACAGTTGAAAAAAGTTCCACTTGGATTTGCCGGCATATCTCTTTTCACGATGAAACCCTACCGCTTTCTGGGGAAAGCCTATCCACGAAAACAAACCCTTCATATAGCGCCGCTTTTCTTCAATGGCGCCAAGAGCTTCCACGGCGCGCCTGCTGAGCAGCCTGTAGTCACCAGTATCAACCGGTATGTTGACACCGCTTAATGTATTGATGCAGCGGGAAAAAATTTTGGACGGCACCTTTTTGCTGAGTGTTTCTCCGGCACGTGACAATCTTTTTGCATAGACAACGTCATACCCTTCTTTCCAGGTTGCGAATAATTGCGGAATCAGTTCAGGAGGGTCCTGCAGGTCGGCATCTATAACCACGACCGCCTCACCGTGCGCCATGTCAAGCCCTGCTGTCATGGCAGCCTCTTTCCCGAAATTTCGTGATAAATTTACGATGATCACTTCATCATGGGTTTCCTGGATTTCTGATAAAATCTCAAGGGAAGTATCAGAACTTCCGTCATTAATATATATGACTTCCCAATCGTCAGTAACTTGTTTTGCAGAAGGGACAAGTCTGTTGTGAAATTCTTTCAGGACAGCAGATTCATTATATACAGGAACAACTATGGACAGGAGATTGCCGAATTGGGTGCTCATAACTACGTTCTCCGAGTTTGAGAAAAACAGAAAGATGAAACTGTAATGGGCAGGTAATCCGCTTGTACCCATGTATATTTCTATCAGTTCATGTAACCGTGAATTATTAAGCGTACGTTACGTTCCTGTTAAGAAATAATACCGTTATTCTTGACCAAACGATATTCTAGCCCAGATTGATATTATGAACAAGTGTGTCGGTACCGGTCCGCCACAGCGTCAGATTATAAGTATGCGTAGCCATTTCAGCATGTACCTGATCAGAAGAAGCTTTTATGTTCAGCCCTGTGCAAGTTTATTTGCTCCTCGCTTTCATTTTGCGAATGACTTTCAGGTTGTCAAGAGATTGCTTGTCAGTTTTATCGTATGATAAAGCCTGGGCAAGAAATGCTTCAGCCTGGTCGATATCACCCCGCTTATAAGCGAGAAATGCAAGCTCATTTAAAGCTTTAGTACTTGAGGGTAAATCATTAATTATATGTTTGAAAACAATTTCAGCTTTGTTAAGTTCCCCGGTTTTTATGAGAGTTTTACCCAGTTCGAATTGTGTCTGTGTACCTTTCCAGTTCTGCTCAACTAATTTTTCAAGAATAACAGTGTAATTATTCAGCCGGGAACTGAGTCTGTAAAATTCAGCGAGCATGGCCATATCTTCGACACGCGGCTTGGGATGTGATGATGAAATCCTGTCAGGGTCAATTATGGAAACAGATGGCATCTTATTTTGATCAGGTACCCAGAAGGATGCCGCGTAATCCAGGTACACAAGTTTCCAGTTACCTGTTTTATTTATCCAGGGAAGAATTGCGGCAGCTTCAGGAGACGCGTGCTGCAGCAGCAATCCTTTTATACCGTACCTTTTTGCAAGAACTTGAAAAGCAGCTGGATTCCCTGCGGCTGATCGTATGAAATTCAGCTCATCGTGATCATATATCTCCCAGCGGCCATCTGTAAGGGGTAGCCTTCGGGGATAACTGTGGTAAAGGTAAAATCCGCCCAGAAAGTTGGAATTATATACATTGCCGGTAAAATTGATATCATTAAGGAAGTCGGGAAGGTTATGAGGAAAGAGAGAAGGGGAAACACCCGGGCCGGTACGCGCAGGAAAATTCATGAAATGATGGTATTTCCCGCTTAACGGGAAGACGGCCCAGAGGAAGAGCAGGGGAATAAAAATCAATGCAAGTATGTCATCTTTTTTGCGGGTTAAACTGAAGACACCAAGATTTTCAGCAATATATGGCCCGGCAACAATCGCAAATAGTACTATGTTGCGCCGTCCTGTCAAAGATGCCAGAGCTAGTCCGGTAACGACAAGTAATCTACCAGGATGTATTTTTTTGTTTCTGATGCCAGGAAATAATGACGCCACACTTCCTGCCAGAAGTAAGAGATAAAACCAGAAGGCAATCCCGGAACGGCTTGCCGGGCCGAAAGTCGGACTCAATTCGCCAAGGACCTTAAGTACGTCAGGAGCATTCGGTCCTGCCTCGGTAAAGAGCAGGAAGGCATAACGCCATGATTCCAGCCCATGAGGAGACAGGAACGTCCCCGCAATGACTGCAATAAGATAATAACTGTGCCTGGCCAGGATATTTTCTTTTTTACGGATAAGTGTTTCCAGTAAGGCAGAAAACCAGTAACAACCTATCATGAACGGACCTATAACAAAGAGACCGTGGCTGTTTGTCCAGATTGACTGGCTGATTATAAGGATGATAACGGTTGGAAATATTCTCCTGCTGTGTGTCATCATGAACCAGTAATAAAAAGAAATCATGATGATAGTCACAAGTTCCGGTCTGGCAATAAATCTTTCAGTACATGCCATTGACACTGCAAACATCAAGATTAGACTGAGTTTACGCCCGCTGAACTGTCTGGATGAAAGATATGTGAAAAGGAAGGTAACGCCCCAGATAATCAGCACAAAGACTTGAACCCCGTTCATACCGGCAAGTCGATGGGCAATAGCAATTAACACCTGAAAAAACCAGTGAGAGTCAAAGTAGGGCCGACCTTGTCCTGCCAGGGTGTAGATATCTGTTTCCGGAACCGAGAGCCTCTCCAGAATGTCATTACCTATGATGACATGCCACCAGATGTCATAGGAGTATATTTCGTTGAACAGGAAGATGAATATTACAGCTAAGGCAGAAAAAAAGAGTAGCAGGGAAGCTTTGGTCCATGATTGAACTGGATCGATTTGTACACTGATATTCATGGCTGTCAGCGATTGACGCGATAGATCTGAAAAGTCTCTACAGGAACAACCCGCGCAAAACCCAAAGGAAGTGGCCCCCAGAAATGGCAGTAAAACCCTCCAATAGCACGCCTGCTGAATGGCCTTATTGGCATATCAGTGTGGAAATCACGAGTGGCAATGCCAGTCATCCTCGAAAGAAGAATTGAACTTGGACTCCATAACCTTGGCATTTCAGGAATGACAATAAGATCACCTGCTTGAGGATCGTTGTTTGTGGCTGTCAGGTAAATGGCACCTGCTTTGTTCATGTAGTAACGCATTCCCCATTCGCCAATATACCATACATTGAATGTATTTTTTTTCAGTTGTCTGGTGATTTTTACTTCCTCGGCAAAAGACCTGTAACTGTCTGCATAATCATAATCTGCTTTAGCGCTTACAAAACCCAGCAATACGGATAAGAGGAGAACAGCCCATGCCGCTTTTGATAAAAAAACGGCATGGGATTCAAGTGATATCTCAAAATAGATAAACAGAAACAGCGGTAGTAAAGCAGGTAAAATATAACGTACCGCGGCAAAAGGAAAAATTAAGGTTACTGCCAGAAAAAACAAACTGTGCCAGGTTATCAGAAATAATGCCCTGTAATGGGATTGTTTACTACGAATCTGTGAGGTGAGGGTGAAGTAGAAATGCCAGATAATTCCGCACCCTGTTGTCAGGTAAATTGTATATAAAATTTTTTGACTGACAGGAAGTGAGGTGAAAAGCAGTACATATAAAATGACAGGAGCGGAAAAAAAAACCATTGCCAAGATAAGGTGAATACGTTTTTTACTGGTAATCATGTAGAGAATAATGAGAGGAAAAGAGGAAAGTCCTGTAGCTGCAATATTAAATAAGACTTTATCGCCCCACAGTTTCCAGCCCATGCCCATTTGTATGTGACCGGCAATATTTTCACTTTTCATTTTAGATTGGAGTAAAGGAAAAATATCATACAGGATAAAGATAGCGATCAGCCATGCAGCAAGAATGACAAGGGGCAGGGCAAGGGGAAGCAGACTGCTTGGAAAATTTCTTTTTTGGGAAACAACTGCATATACGGCGAGTGGAAAAAGAAATAACACTGACTGGTAAGCTGTGAAGATTGATAGTGTAAGAAAAAAAGCACTCATAATTGAAGCTTCCCACCCACCTCTGTCAAGCCACCTCATGTAAAGCCCCATGCCAAGAAGGGCCATTGACAGGGCCGGTACATCAGTCATCAGATTGTGGGCATTAATAATATATGCGGGAGTGGTTAAGAAAAATATAATCAGCCATATGTGATTACCGTTATTGTTAGACAAAACCCTGCAGAGCTCTCTGACACCGAAGAGTGAAAACAGGGTGAACATGCTGAAGAGTGCATGGTAAGCAATATAATTGTCATTAAAAAGCAACCTGGCAATTTTCAAGAAGTAGGGGATGAGAACAGGATGGGTTGATTCAAAAGGTACCATGTTCTGCAAAACACGGCCGGCAAAATAAACATCTGTTGGTGCAGAAATAAAAGGATTCCAGTGGATCATCCCTGAAAGCGTGATAAATGCAAAATCATCAATATGCAGCGCTTTGTTCAGAAAGGGTACATGGATTGCTGCGACAAGTAATAAAAACCACCAGAGTCCGGTACCTGTTAACCTGGAAACTTTTTTTTCAGGAGTGTGCATGCAGTAATAAATCCTGTATGGATACTGGTAATGTACAAATTCTGTGAAAACGGTTCAGGTCAGGTTTGATAAAATTCAAGTATTGCATCAGTTACGTGTTGAACCTGTTCATCAGTCATCTCGTAAAACAAGGGAAGACGGAGCAGACGCTGACTGATATCTTCTGTTATTTTTAGATTGCCGCTTATTCTGCCATACTTAACTCCGGCAGGTGACGAATGCAGTGGAATATAGTGAAAAACGGAAGCTATATTCTTTTTCTTGAGGTGTTCAATCAACTTCCGCCGTTCATCAAAAGAAGCGGTTATTACATAGAACAGATGACCGTTAGCGGATGCGTCTTCGTCAATAAACGGAAGTCGGACCACCCCCTTCTGGACAAGTGGTTCAAGCAAATTGAAATATAAGGTGAAAGTATGACGCCTTTTTTTTATAATCCTGTCAGCTTCCTCAAGCTGAGCTGAAAGAAACGCGGCTATCATTTCGCTTGGAAGATACGAGGAGCCGACATCAACCCAAGTGTATTTATCGACCTCTCCGCGGAAGAATTTTCTTCTGTTCGTCCCTTTTTCCCAGACTATTTCTGTCCTCTCAACAAGGGAATCATCATTCACCAGAAGGGCACCGCCTTCACCACTGATGATGTTTTTTGTTTCATGAAAGCTGAGGGTACCAAGATGGCCGATGGAGCCCAGATAGCGCCCCTTGTATGTTGAGAGTAGCGCCTGGGCCGCATCTTCAATAACACATATGTTTTTTGCTTCAGCAATTTCTGATATTTCATCCATGGCACAGGGGACGCCGGCATAGTGTACCGGGACAACGGCTTTGGTGCGACCTGTCACAGCTTTTTCAATGAGGTTTTCATCAATGTTCAGTGTATCCGCCCGTATATCGACAAAAACAGGAACTGCCCCTCGCAGGACAAACGCGTTTGCTGTTGAAACAAACGTGAATGAAGGCAGTATCACTTCATCACCGGGTTGTATATCACAGAGAATAGCTGCCATTTCCAAGGCAGCGGTACAAGAATGGGTCAGAAAAGCCCTGTTACATCCAAGTGTACTTTCAAGCCAGTTCTGACAGTATTTTGTAAACTGCCCATCTCCGGAAAGAACCTTGTTCTCTAAAACAGCCCTTGCAATGTTGAATAGTTCTTTGCCTACAATAAACGGTTGATTAAAGGGAATTAATTTGCTCATCAAATGCTCTTGCTTGTAATTATTATGCCTGAAACTATGAGTAATATGCCGAAAATTTTATGACCGGTAAGGGGTTCTTTGAATAGAATAACCGATAAAATCAGGACGAACACGAAAGCCAGGCTCATAAATGGATAGGCAAAGCTCAAGTCAAATTTTGTCATAGCAGCCATCCAGAAAAAAGATGCTATAAAAGCGGCAGCAAAAGCTGATAAGATGAACGGATCAAGCAGCACATGAAAAAGAAATTTTATTTTTTCGAGCATGAGATCAGGAAGCTGTCCATACTTTCCTATGCGCCATTTAATGATCAGCTGGCCATAGACAGTAAAGAAAATTGTTCCAAAGATATACAGGTATCCCATTCTGCTATACAAATTTATTGTATGTTATAATAAACAGTTGATCTCATAATTTCAATTTATACGAAAAATTCGTGTTTGAGCTTTAGTGCCAGAAAAAAATATCCAGTCCTGCAAGATGCAGTTAATATTTTTTACCTGTTTGATCCATATAATATACGAGCTACAATTAATAGATTTAGACAGCCGCTACGGAAAACACGATTCATAAGCATGTCGAAATTTTTTCCATTTTTATGTCAACTGTACTTTGTGCAAGGGTTTTATTCATACACTGCAAGCCCTTGTAAATTAGAACTAATGTGAATGGTTCTGAATTGGAGAATGGCATATCCTCCCATATAAGACGCTATATTCATAGCTACACTCCCCTAATTTTCGCTCCAATTCTTTCTCCAATTGTGAGATTAGCATAAATGTATTCTTCGAACCCTGCCTTTGCCATCTCTCTCTGCATTCCCAAGACATCATATTCAATGCGATGCAATAAAAATTTTTTATGATTCCAAATTGCAAACGATGCTTTTGGATCGCCATCTCGAGGTTGCCCAACCGAACCTGGATTGCAATATGTCTTTAAACCACCGGACCAAATACATGGAACATGCGTATGGCCAGAAGAAAAAAATGTGCCGGGGAGATTGATGAAATATTCCTTGGAAGGTATGACATACTCATCCAGATAATCATTCCATCCACCATGTACAATTTCCAATCCATCGATTTGTGCCTTGGTAGTCAATGCTCCAAGCCAGTCAAGATTAACACGAGTAATTATATCTCTCTGATAATCCAAACAAAGATTTGCACTTTTCGATCGTGGACATTCCTCATTATTTACCAAATATCGATCATGATTACCCATCAGAGAGAAGATATTGTTCTCTCGTAGAAGATCACAACACTCATTAATTTGACAATAATATCCGCCAATATCACCAAGACAAATTACCTCGTCCACTCCAATGCGGTCCAACTCATTAAGTACTGCTGAGAGTGCAAAAAAATTGCCATGAATATCAGAAATGATCCCGATCATAAATTACATGATCCTCAATGAAACGTGCTGCAAAACCGGAGGTGACAACCGGTTGCACCACTTTCTTTTTCATAAGAAAGAATTGAACACACATTTCTGCTTCATTATATCCAAACAACGTCCTTATTGAAGTTGTGCTGGATATACGCGGATTTATTTCCAGCAGATACCAATTGTCACCTTCTTTACGAAACTGCAAATTTGTTGGCCCCACTGGCTTGAAATGTGAACATAATGCATAAACAGCCTGGTCAAGTCTATCGTCTTGTCGAACCCAGGCCTTTGCTGTAGAGCCATCTGAAGCCAATTTCCGCTGGAGGGCAATAGATGCACATACACTCCCTGTGCCATCTCCAAAAACAGCAACAGTATACTCCTCTTCATCAGTTCCGATAATCGGCTGAGCTAATAGTTCCGTCCCTAGTTTTTCACATGCCACAAGAAAATCTGCTTTATTATATACGCGTACCAACCCTTTAGAAGCATAACTTTGCCTAGGTTTTAAAATAAACGGCAGGCTAAGCTTCTCTGCCAAGCTATCGAATTCTCCTTCCAGGTACGAAGGAATTCTAGTCTCACTGTTTATATTTTTAAGTTCCTGGTGCATTAACCATTTGTCACGAGTGAGGTTGACAAGTCGTTGATCATTGAGAGCAACTCGTACATTCAATCTAGCAAACAGGTCCCGATGATCTGAAAAATAGTGTAAATCTTGCTCAATTCCAGGAATTACCAAATCAATTTTATTTTCAACAAGAGTATTTTCGAGCCAATCACTATAGAAATCATTAGAGGTAAAAGGTGCCAAAACAAAATGATCAACCCATGCCTGTCCAACCGCATCTGAGAATATATCCGCACCAATTAATCGAATATCTTGATCCATTTTACGTAACGACCGTAGTATGCCATAACCTATAATCGCCCCAACACCTGTTACCAAAACATTCATGATATCATTTCTCGATATTTTTTAATCAGTCGAATTCCTTCTAACAGGCTAACGGAAGGTTGAAATCCAATTTTTTTGTATAATTCATTACTTGAAATTGATGGCAAATCAGGAATATCAGGTTTGTTTGTTAAAAAATGGACTTTTCCGTTTTGTCGAAACACGTGATACGCTAATCTGGCTATTTCACTTATTTGTACATGCTTCTGGGCTACGCAGTTATAAACTCCTGTAATTTTATTTTGAATTACCCTGCTGATTATTTCTGAAAAATCATCAAGATACAAATAATTCCTTAAGGCATCATTATTCCCGAAAAAAAATATATCCTCACCTTTTTGTGCTCGATCAATGATAAAAAAAAAGAGCCCCTGATGAGTTCTACATTTGCTTTCTGAGTCATAAAGTTGAGAGGGACGTAATATTGTCAATGGTATATCAAACATATTACAGTAAAGCTGAGACAGGTCTTCTGCGTGACGTTTTGACAAGGAATAAATATTGTAATAGGGGTCTCCTGGCCGATAGAGGGCAGAAATTGTAGATATGAGCAACAAATGATTGGCTTTTACGGCCTCAACTAAACGACATATCCTCAAAGAACCAATAGCATTAACAATTTCTGTTCTAATAATATCATCCTCACTATTACCGCCAAAATCTGCTGCTGCGTGGATTACCACATCTATTTTCAAATTATTTAAAGATTTAAAATTTGATGAATTTAAATCAAAATAAAAATCTGATTTTTGTCTTCCAGCATAATAAACCTTGTTTTCCTCCTCGAGTAGACACCCAACAGAACGGCCAACTGTTGATGTGCTTCCTATAATTAAGATTTTTTTTCCTTGAAGTACCATGTCATTCAACAAGCCCTAAACAACGGTAGCCTCCATTAAGATACCGGTGCATAATTCAGGATATTTGATCCCCACCTTTAACATGGCATGAAGTATTTTCTCGTCCAGATCCAATAATTTTATTTGATTTGTAGTTATTGGTTTAAGAAAAAGGCCTTCAAAAGATTTGACAGTTAAACCACATTTCTGGGCAATAAAATTCAGACTATCCAAATTGAAATATCTTTTATGACCCAATTGCAGGTCGGCTTCGGATAATTGATCAAGTTCATCAAGCAAGCCAGCTTCATAGCCAAATCTTCTATTTAAGGCATCAGAATTTGGAACAGTTATAAATAAGCTGGATTCGGGTTTTAGATATTGTATATATTTATTAATAAGTAAAACAGGATCATCTACATGCTCTAAAACAAATCCCATTACAATATTGTCAAACTTGTCCTCACTGTCATAAGTTTCAAAGCGATCATGAATTATATCGATAGAAACATCGTAATTTTGGCGAAGAAAATTTTCAATAATTTGCTCCGATCCTTCTATAATTCTATAATGACTAATTTTCTGTGAATTTAAAAAATACTGAATAGTATGCCCGTGACCTAACCCTAATTCTAAGAGTGAACCGTCGTTGATTTTTTTTAATATTCTCTGAGGATACCATTGCAAAATGAGTCTATTGTCTAACGAATAAAGAAAATCATTGTCATATGCTTCAACATAATCATCAAGATTTTCATTCATCGATCACCCCTTAACAATTCGTAATCATTCATATTTCTTCAATGTCAATAAGTTTTACCAACTTTCATAGTAAATATCCAAATTACCAATCACTGTCTCTATTAAATTTTTATCAATTATTTTTCCAATCTTGTTGGATTTTTCTAATGATCTTTTTAAATTTGGTGGCTTAGTAGATATAATGCCATTGAAACTTCTTTTCTCAATGTCGAGACCGAAAATATTAGGTGGCTTTATGCTAATAACATCATCATTTATTGTGAAATCATTAAATTTATATTCCTTGTAATAATAATGATAAAGAGAGATTTCAAATTCACCACCATGACTACCACAGTTAAGTCCAAAATGTTCAATATTACTAATAAAATCATAAATATTTACTACAATTATTGGAATCTGTTTCCCAAAAGCGCCACTTCCTCCTGCCATAGAGGCTTCAATACAGCGGCCATGATTATGTCCATGAGCATTGACAATAACAATGAATTCCCATTTAGTTCTCAATGCTCCTTTTATTACTTCAGATAATCCAGTGCCAAGAAAATCAAAACCCACTGAAACGGTTCCTGTAGTCCATTCTGCGCCTGGCGAAGGGGTATAAGAAAAATCTGGCAATACTAAAGCTCTATAGCCATCCTTTTCAAGGAGGTTTAAAGCTAAATTTTCTGCAGCTTTCCTGGCTATATCGGTATCACATCCTATTGGTAAATACGGTCCATGTTGTTCCGTACAACCTACAGGTAATATTACCCCCCATTTATTATTTAAATCTTTTAATAAATGTTTGACTTCAATGGAAGTGTATTGATCTAAACGTATTTTCCGGGAAGGAGAATTCATGTCTATTTCTCAAAATATATCATTTCTGCACGACCGCATTGCCAATCTTTGCAATCTTTACATGGTTCAAAATCAAAATCTAAATTCCAATGCCTTTCTCGAATTTTCGCTAATTTGGTATTCCAAACCTCAGCAATTGATTGATGATTAATATCACCAAAATAATATAAACCATTCCAAGAGGCGTCACATTGACCTACTTGCCCAGTAACATGAATTGGAAAACCTCTATTTGACCAGGGACAAGGGTAATCTCTTGCTTCATCTGGTATTGTTAAATTATCAGCTTCTATCCCTAAACCCCAACCAAGTTTCTCCCTAATTTTGAGAACAACTTTTTTATCTTTAAAAAGCTGCTTAAATTTCTCAATCTCGTGTTTATTTTCATCCATTTCAATAAACTGAACGATAACTTCTGGTGAAGTCTGTTTTTCAATTTCCTTTATTTCAAGCATATTATCTATATTAGCTAGCACTTTATCAAAATCGCCATTTCTACGTATTTTCTCATAAGTTTCTTTTGTAGCTGCATCTAAGCTTACGATTACTCGATTAATTTTTGTTCTTACTAAATCTGCACAAAGGGCCTTGTCTGCTGGAATTAAATTTGTATTTAAATTTATATTGGTCAACCCTTTGTCAACCGCATATTGAATAAATTCAATTGCTTTTTCCTTCAGTAACAATGGCTCACCCATAAATGCTAACCAAAATTGAGTATCATCAGGTGAATGAACAGCAATATCATCTACAATTTTCTTAAATAAATGATCTTGCATTACACCAATCGGCCTAGTCATTTTCCCTCTGGGACAAATTATACAATTTAAATTGCATTCATTGGTTATCTCCACAACAATAAGAGCTGGATAAGTATAATGCTTCAGTGTAGGCAAAATTGTCTCAAAACCTTCAGGACGTTCCATAATTATTCACCAAATATTAAATTTTCGAAATTCAACATAGGGACATTTTGTCCCATTAATGTCCTGTTAGAAAATTGCATTTAGAATCAACCCAAGAAAAGAACTGGGCCCCTTTTCTTGAATCTCGTTATACGTTTTATTAGATGGATTCGCTTCTGATTTTTTCTGACCCATAGCAATAGAATTGAAAGGCCATTTGTCAGCAGCATTATTTACCCCGCCAGACAGATGTGCTGGATCAAGGATAACAGGCAAAGCACCTGCTTGTTCCAACGAGAGCTGGATAGCTCCCATGTTTCCATTGATACTAAAGTGCTGCTTGATACTCAAGATGTCAATCAAACCAAAGAACCCCTTCGTCTTGTAATCCACTGTTACAGGTAAAGAGTACTGGATAACCATAGATTGTTTTGATTTAAACGCTGAACAGATAGCACAGGCATGTAAACTTCACTGGGGCATCGAAAAATTTTTGTTTGATGGAAATGGCACCTCAAGGTCTATCACACCAGAAGCAAGAATGGCCTGATGGTAAGAATTTAATATGGTCTTATCTAGTTATCTCCTTTGGCCATTTACTATCATAAACAACATTGTGAGGTTGTTTTCATTCGTCTTGTACAACAACTTCGCGACCAGATTCACAATGAAGCCGTGATCAATACCAAGAACCAGGCAAAATTACAAACCAAGATGAAACCCGAAACATCGTAGACGATTTATAAAATTAAATGCATTTCCTTGACGGATACTACTGATTTTGCCTTGCATTTTATTTTTCTTTTTACAATCTATCGCACTCTAAACTCAAGAAGGAGGTGATTGTACCACACCAATTTCAAGCGAGTTTATCAAAACATAAAAGAAACTGAAATTTAAAGGTTTCCCTATTAGTATAAGCACACAGTACAATTTAAAGTTTCAGATATAATGGAACTGCTGATTGATTCTATCTACATTCAATGGAGGTATTTCTTCTCGCTTATTTTCGATGAGAGTTTTAAACTTACATGGACAAACTTGGTAGTTTGCCTATCCAGACTGTTAACCATAGATCTACCTGAAGAGGCTATTTTTCTATAATAAATCGAAGATATTTGAAAAGTGCTGTAGAAAGAGGGGAAATCTCATGCAAATAATCTTCAATCACCTTGGCATCCGCCTCTGATTGTTGATGTATAACCTTTCCTTGGCCTGGATACCAATGATATGTCGCCTTACATTTACTGAATCCAATTTTTTTGGATATATTAGCCAATTCTTCGGCATCAATTCCTCCAAATTCAGTTTTGGTATATTCAGACACGTTGAATATCTCGCCATCAATCCCGTATTCCTCTTCAACTTTTTTATCTGAGTAACAAGAAGATTTTATCTCATTTTTAACAAGATCACTTATATTTTCACCAGATTGATCTTTGTAGCTATCAATAAGCTTAAAAAAATGCTTATTTGGCTCCAGGTCAATATAAAATATTCCTTTTGGCTTCAATACTCTAAAGACTTCATTTAATACTACTTCATAATTTTCAAGATGATGAAGTACAGCGTATGCTGAGATAGCATCAAAGGAATCTTTTTCAAATGGAAGATTTTCCACTTCAACATTGTGTAAAGTTATATCACCACTTGATGTATCAATTCTATTTAGCATCTCAACTGAGATATCAACACCATGAATTTCATCAAATAAATCTTTTGCAAGATTTATGATAAAACCAGTCCCACACCCAACATCTAACAATTTTGACCCAGATTTAGAGCGGATATTTTTCAATATATTCTTAACTTTTAATTGATTCTCAGGGTAAAAATGTGGCTCAAGCTCATTATATTTCTCTGCTGCTTTAGCATATACTATTTTATTGGCATCAATTGGCTTCATGGAAATCCTGAGATTTAGTCTGTTGAAAAATCAACAAGGTATTTTGGTCGTCTAAGAACCTCTTGAAAAGAGCGATAAAGGTAAAAACCTACGATTCCCAACCCAAAAACAATAACTCCAAACATTAACGCTAGGATGAAAATAATTATTGTAATTCCATCAGGCAGCATTTGTCCATAGAAGAAATACTGTACTAACAGCATAGTTGCATAAACAATTGACCCGATTATTATCAGGACACCAATGTTAATGAAAACTCTATATGGTAAGTCACTATATGTTATTAAAGTATTCACACCAAGCTCTAATCGCTTAAAAAAACTATATGAACTTTTCTCTCCAGGTCTCTCATCACGATCGACTTCCACATAACAATGATTAAAGCCAATATAATACATCAGAGGACCGTACAAAACATTAACCTCTTTATATTGCAACAAAGCATTCAATACTTTTCGTGAAAACACTCTTAAAGTTCCAATATTTTTGGGAACATTTACGCCAACTTGTTTTGCAGTAAAATTATGAAAAATATTTGAAGTTACATCTTTTATAAATGACTTCTTTTTGTCTTTACGAATTGTGTAAACAATATCAATATTATTTTTTAAATTATCAATTAACTTTGGAATGTTTTCAGGTTTATCTTGCAGGTCAGCATCCATCAAAACAATTTGTTCACCTTTAGCATTTTCAAAGCCAGCACTTATTGCAGGATGCTGACCAAAATTTCTAGAAAAACTAATAATTCTTATTTGATTATATTTTTTATGTAATTCCTTTAATATTATTAATGAATTATCCGTACTACCATCATTAATGTAAATAATTTCAAGCTCATGATCATTGAGTGTATGGATAATACGCTCTGATAATTTTTCCAGAGTTTTTGAATTGTTAAATACAGGTATTATGATGCTAATCATTTTTTCTAATACGTAAAACTTTTCATAAAATTTGGGGCCCTATCACCTTCATTCAGAATCAGATCGAGTATGGAAACCCCGTGTTCAAAAGGTCCATACAACTGATTATATTGTGGATAACCTGAATAATCCATCCATTTTACCGATATATTATGTTTTTCAAATAATTCTGTGTCCAGATATCCTTTTGCCGAGGGACCCGAAATATACTCAGTTCCATTCAGCATTTTACAAATATTAATTAACTTTTCGTTGCGGTCACCAGAAAGGTTCAGGTCCGAGCTCCAGATCAATGGAGTTGTTATTCCAAGCTTTTGCCTGATGGCATTGAGAAAATGAAAATTGATTTCTGACAGATATTTGAATGTGCAGTTGTTATAGAGTTCCGAAAGCCATTCTTTATTATCAGTGAAAAATGCAGCTTTACCGTAATTTGACTGGATCGTTTTCCAGTGTTTTATATTCCATTTTTCGTAGCTGATTTGAATGTCACTGATATAATGGTGGGACTTTCCTTTTAATTTAACGGGGATTGTCAGCCATTGAACACCTTGTGATGTCTTAATCCTGTTTCTGTTGCGCCAGTCGTTTTTTGAAAATTCAACTTCATCATATATGACAAAGACATCGGCGATGTTCATAAGGTCAAAATATCCCTTCCAGGGGATATAACTTGACTGAAGTATGACTATTTTTTTCCCCATATGAAACTTTCTTTTAGCAATGGAAAACGAATTTCAAGTAAACAATATAATCAGGTAGAGGGTATGTTCTGCAATAACAGGTTTGTTGTTCGGTAATTGTTAAGTATTGTCTGGTTGCCGGGTTCAATTTCGAGTGCCTTTTTATAGAATTCCAGCGCCTCGTTAAATTGCTTCATTGCCCGGTAGGTGTTGCCCAGGTTGTTTAACGCAAACACGAAGTACGGGTCAATATTCAAGGCTGCTTTATAAGAATCAATAGCCTTGCCGTATAACCCTTTTCTTGCAAAAGTAATTCCCAGGTTATTTAAAGTTACCTTGTCATTAGGTGATAATGACAAGGCTATTTCATAGTGAAGGACTGCTTTTTCGTACATATTTTTTTCCCTGAATACATTACCAAGGTTGGTATGTGCTTCCGGGTAATCATGTTGCAATTCGATAGTTTTCATGTAGTGCGTTATTGCACGATCAGTATCTCCGGCTTCCTTCAGGTATTTGGCAAGATTATATCTTGTTCTTGCTTTGTACGGAGATTTATTAACGGTGTCAGTCCATAAGCTAATGTTTGATTCCCAGACAGTATTTCTTTGATACGTGGCGAACGACAGGCATGCGGCGGCTATGACAAAAAAAATGGTGAAAAATTTTGATATCCTTTCGGTGTTAATTATTTCGAGCAAAAGGGTCAGGGTTCCAGATAAAGCAATAAAGAAACCGATGGAGGGCAGATAAAGCCTGTATTCTGTGATAATCATCGGTATTCGTACAAAAAATTCAATGGAAAGACTGATGAGAAACCAGAAAATCCCAATTGATATTAACAGGAAACCACTTTTGGATTCTGTGATGAAACGGCGATATGCCCAGAATGAAAGGAATACCAGAAAAAGCAGAAATATAAGGGAGAGTATTATTTCAGGGGTTAATAATCTTGTGTGCAAAGTGTAATCATAATCAAAATTTTGATGAACAGGGAAGATCAGGAGCCTTACATATGTAACCAGAACCCTGATCTGGGTGATTATATATTCACTGCGGGAGGAGTTCGGGTCTATGTAGTCATGCAGGAACGTTGAATTGACAGTTACTGTCGCCGGGTCTATTTCCTGACCGAACAGTACAGTCATCATGGGAATTCCCGATTTTTGCATTCCAAGCGGGATAAGTAAAACGAGAAGAAAAAGCGGGATATTTTCAAGCAATGTTCGTGAGAACCTCTGCTTGTAAAGCAGAGTCGACATAAACAGGATCATGACAGGCAGGGTAGCTGTGTTCTGTTTTGATTTGAAAGCAAGAACTGCTGAAACAAGACAGATGATATAAAAATATAGGCCATTGGCAAACGGTTTATTGCTAAATTCGTTCACCTGTTTGTATTGAATAAATAGTATGAGGGACAGGAGATAGAAAAAAGTGGAAAGGGGTACACCCCTTTGCCCGATATAATTAACAGCCTCGGTCTGAACCGGGTGAAGAGCAAAAAGTAATGTGCAGAAAAGCGGGATGAAAAACTGTTGTTTTTCACTTGTCATCTCAGCAATAGTTTTGATTCTCATGAGCTTGCCCAACAAAATATATACAGCAAGAGTGTTGGCAATATGCAGGAGAATGTTAAATACATGATAACCGCGTATCTCGGTTCCGTGCAGAAAATAGTTTAAACCATAAGTAGCATACGTAACATATCTGGAAATAAAGATTTCGTAATTCAGAAGCTCGCCGGCTGATTCAGGGTAAATAAAGTATTTGATGTTTTTTATTATTGCATTATCACGAACCAGTACAATATCGTCCCACTGAAAAGGTGATTGCATGGTGACAGCATAGGATGCTGTCACAAGTAAAATTATGAAAGCAAGATAGTAAACACCGCTGTACTTTGTACTGTTCCTGCCTTGATCGTTATTGATCATATGATTTTGAAAATGATTTTTTTAGCATTTATAATTGAGGCAGAGGATCTTAAACGGGTCATACCAGTAAAGCATGGGACAAGGTTGACTTAACTTAAGCATAACAAAATGAAAAATTGCATATTCCTTTTTACCATATATAATATTTCTGTTTACCCTAAATTGACGGGAATTCAAAAAAGTTAACAGAAAAACCTGACTTGATTAGAATAAAGACATAATCTCAGGAGATTCCAGATAAATGTCAATATATATTCCAGGAATTTCTGCCTATAATCACGAGAGAGCAGCTGCGCTTCTTGCTGACGGCTACATAATTGCCGCTACCCAGGAGGAACGTTTTACCAGGAAAAAGCATGACGCGGATTTCCACGAAAAGCCATCATATACTGTCTGCAGGAAGCGGGTATTGCCCTGCAGGACATTAATTATGTCGTTTTTTACGATAAACCACTGGTTAAATTTGAACGTTTCCTGGAAACCCTCATGATTCTGGTGCAGGGTACAGCAGTCGCTCACTTTATATATACCTTATTCTAATCAAGAATAATTCAACACTAGAAGACAGTTACAGGAATATGTCTGATCAGAGTAATACCCGCACCAGGAAAAAAAAGTTTTTTTTCTACGCTGTTATCGGTTTTCTTCCTGTTGCTTTTCTTCTGACGGTCTATCTTGGTTATACCGCTTACCGGTCCAAGGATTTTTATAACTATGTTAAAGGAAATCAAAGGGGATGGGCAGGGAAAGTGCACAAGGCAGACCCCGATCTTGGATATTCCCCCATACCGAATTCAAGCGGCAAGCACCTGTTTCCTATCGGTCCGCATATACCCATGCGGTATGATGAATATGGTTTCAGGGTACCTTTGCAAGAAGCTGATACTGAGTCACCAGATTCACGCCCTGTGATTATGGCATTGGGATGCTCTTTTACTTATGGAGATGCTGCCTATGCCAAAGATACGTATCCATACCTGGTTGGGCAGATTCTTGGGGGTTCCACAAGAAATGCCGGGGTATGCAGTTACGGCCTTTCACAGATGCTGCTGCTTTCTGAAAGGCTAATTCCTGAATTCAAACCGGATTATCTCCTTGTCCAGTATTCCCCCTGGCTTGTCGGCCGTGCAAAACAACTATTTGCAGATTCGGTTTTTGGGAAAATACCTTCTCCGTATTTCTGGGACAATGGAGAAGATTTAGCCCTTCACCCTCCGGTATTCAAAACCAGGATCGTGGATCTGTCTGTTGATCGTTACCGCATTGCTCCGAAAGGTTTGTTCGATGCCGTGGATTTCTTTACCCAAGTCGGACTGCCGCTACTTCTACATGACGACTTAAATATGGTAAAGTACAAAATTAAAAGCACCTTTGGGCTACTGCCTGCCCCGACAAAGGCCGGAAAAAAACTGGTGCAGTATGTTTACGGTGAAATTCAGAAAACAGCCGAAGAAAATGGGGCGCAGATGGTCATTGTGATTTTGGGGCATAACGCAAAATCTGTTGCTATTGCAAAGGATATGTTCCCGCCAGGAGCACTGATTATAAATGCGCACGAAGCATTGTTGAATAAGATGTCAAGGACAGCCGGTATCAGGGATGACAAGGTGTTCCAAAGGATGTTCGCCCACTGGCGTGGCGATCCGCCTAGACTTGTTGACCCTCACCCTAATATCCTGTCACACAGGATTATCGCACATACAATTGCAGCGAAAATCAAATCAGCACAACTGCAGGAGCATTGATAATCCAGTGAAACACTGATCTCTCACCTGCTTGGTTTATCTTCTATAACCCAAGCTGACCTTTCATGAACTTGGCCCCCGGATCATTCGGATTTAACCTGAGCGCCTTTTTTGTTTCCTCCAGTGCTTCCTCTTTTTCGCCTTTGTTCAGGAGAACTATTGCCATGGCTGAATGTTCGTTAGCCATATCCGGCTTCAGTTCAAGGCAAGCTCTCAATTCCTTCTCAATGAGTTGAGCGTAATAGTTGAAATTTATGGAGGTATATAAAGAGACCAGCGCAAGGCGCGCTTCCTGGTTCTGTGGATTAAGCTCAATGTCCTTTTTAAGGTCTTGAATTATTCCGGTTTTGTTCGAACCTTTTGGGATATGGGAAAGATAGGTGAAATCGTAAAAATAAGGCCTTGCAATCCGATAACCGTGAGTTTGTATTATTTCTGTGTGTTTCGGGACCCGTTTTAAAAATATAATTGACTTTGTATCCCAGTAAACAGGTATCCAGTCGGGATTACTGTTGAGGTGAGCAGGAAAATGACGTCCAAATGAAAGCTGGTCATATTCAAGGACTGCCACAGTGAAATCCCATTTTTCTTCAGCCTCATCCCACGATTCAGGTTCAGTGATGATTTTAAAATATTGTTGATGAAAATCAGATGGATAAAGGTGGTTTACCCTGCCGTCTATAAATACTTTCTTTTCAGGTGCAGCCCATGAAATGTACCCCCCGTAGGGATAACTGTTAAATATCCGACCGTTGATGTTGTTCTCTTTAAGCCATTCCAGTGCTTCAACGGGAAGTGATTTGCTTTTAATGCCAACTCCGAAGGTATACGTTGAACTTCCAAAAACTGACCATACGGTAAATATGAATACAATTACACCTGCAGTAAGGTTACTGTAAACCTTTCTGACATGTATTCTTTTAGATGCAAAATAAAGCAGGCTGAACAGTGGAACAACAAAGAAAACAGCTGCGTTCAGTGAAAAAAAATCAATCATCCGAATCCACCTGAGGGCCGGTACAAGAAAGACCAGGAATATAAGGAGACGTGCCGTCTGTCTCCATCCTTTCATGAAAAGAAAGTACACAGTTGATCCCGCCAGCAGGATTTGAAAACCGATGGTATAGGGCAAGCCGCCGCCCCACAGTAGATCTGTGGTCAGCGGTTGGTGTTCTCCGACCAATGTGAAATCGGGATCGAGTAAACGTGTTGTTGAGAAATCAAACAGGTTCAGGTAATGCGTCCAGAGTTCAGGGCTGATGTTGGAAGCTATAAAAACTGCAATGAGAACAAGTGGAAGGTGTCTGTCGGCTTTTTTGTTCAACACTTCGGCAAAGAAAAAGATACCAACCAGAAGCGGCCCGAAAAAAAAACCTGAAGATAGGTTGGCCCAGACTATTTCAACCCCGGGAAGCCAGTAAAGAAGGCGTGTGTTTTTTGTTGATTGATAGCGGTAGAGGATATAGAGAAAAAAGGTAACGCACAGGTAGGAAAACAGATAGGGGCGTATAAACATGCGGAAGCGAAGCGCTGCCAGGGTGACTAGGAGGGTGAATATGACAGCAATGAACCACCAGTTATTTTCTTCTTCCCGGATATGAGTGAGGATGAGGTACAGGGTAAAGAAGGTCAGACCTAACAGGATGTTTTTGAGAATAACAATGCCCCATAATCCACCAGCCGCATAGGACAGGTAGAAAAGGAGGTTTGCCAGCCATTCACCGTTAAACTGTTTATGCCCGCCAAAAGTATAGGAAAAACTGTCCGGTAAGGCCAAATTGCCGGTTTGGAAAACTTCGCGGCCAAGACTCAGGTGCCACCAGATATCATATGAACTGATAAGGGTTGTTGCGTACCCTATAACTGCAAATACAATTACAGCTTCAGGAAAACGCTTGCTGTCGAGCAGTTTCATAATGAAAATAAAGTAAAATTTGTGATCTGTGGAATATTATTCATTACATTTTATAACCCAGTTTTATAATGATGGGCTCTAATTTTTCAAAGTGTTTTTCCAGCAGGTTAGAATAATTGCGCCATCGATCCATACTTCGCTTGTAGACGGGCTGTGTTGCCTCATAATGATTCGGGGTCGACAATGTCATCCTGTTCCTGTTCCCGCTCCTTACAGGCAGCTCAATAGCAGCAGAAGTTTTTTTCTCCAATTCCAGGTAGTCTCCAATTCTGTCTATGGAACCTGCCTTGTCCTGAACAAGTTCCTCGTATCTACTTTCTGTGTATGAAAAAGTATAAGTTTGTTTGCACGAAAGCCACAAATTCATAATTTTATAGTACAGGTTAACAGTATCATCAATATTCAGAAAATGGATCATGGATTCATTGAGTTGGAACTGCTGAAAAAAACAGCTCAGACAGACATCACGCGGATCACGCAAGGCAACAATGACCTTGCAGTCTGGGAAGATAGTGTTAATAAAAGGCAGGTGAATGATGTTCAAAGGAAGCTTGTCAATATACCTGTCGAAACTTGCGGAATCAATGCCGAGTGCTTCGAATGCAAGGTTCATGTAATATTTTCGTGTTAGTTCAATTTCTGAGGGTGTCAGGATATGTATGTCTTCAGGATAGTTGAAGTCCCTTTTTATTAATGATGGAATGGCAAGCCGTGTATCTGTAAGAAAAGGAAGTTCTGTACTGCCTATAAGGCCGAAGGTGTCTGAGAGCAGTTGTTCGGTAAGGGTTGTGCCGGACCTTGGGAATCCTACTAAAAAGATCGGAGATTTTGTATCAAACACTCCCTGTTCCCTCTGAACTTTTGGAGGGTTACCTGAATTCACAAAATCCTGAATCCTGTCAATGAGAGTCGGGACAACATTTCTGTCAATTGAATTTTCAGCACTGCTCGATGCCATCAGGCTGTTAGATCTGATTGCCGCGTTCACGGCGTCCTCATGTCGGCCGAGTCTGTCATAAACCAGGCAGAGTTCTGCTTGAATCCCCGCAAGAAAGTTGTTATCACCGAAACCGGATGTCATTTTTTCCAGGCGCTGCAGTGACTCGTCAAGATTTCCTGTTGATCTGTTCACCTTGGCTGTCAGAAGATTTGCAAGGGGATTTTGCGGTTCAGCTTCCAAGACAATACCGAGAGTAGCTTCCGCCTCGTCATACAGGTTACATCGCATCTGTAAATCACCCAGCTTGGTGAGTATACTGGTTTTTTTTACAATTTCATTCTGTTGATTATGTTGTTGTATGTTCAACATTTCCCTGCAGAGTTCAATTCCTTTTCGGAGTCTTCCTGTATGGTAATATATTTCGGACAGGAGCCAGAGAGCCTTCATGTCTGATGGCTTGCTTTCAACTGCTTTTTCTAAATAGCAAAGTGCTCGTTCATGGCCTTGCGTTTGGAATTTGAGTGAACCGAAATGATAGTTGGCATCAAAACTGTTGGGGTGAGCAGAGAGTATACGACGAAATTCCTGTTCTGATTTTTCAAGTTGGCCTTGATTTGCCAGCAGTATAGCATTTTTAATCTGTTTGAGGAGTTTCTGGTTGCGTTTTGCTTTGAGCTGCCTCTTTTTTCTTTTTAAATTTCGTTTCATGGAGTTCCAGGTTAACAAAAACAGAAAATCTTAGTGATGTTACATGGAGTTATCAAAATTTTGGTGAACTGTACCGCTACAGCAGATTCTCCCACCGGCAAAGTTAATCGAAGCGGCAAGGATGGATTTCTACTTGAAATGACAGACAAGGCACAATTCGCTGGCACCGTCATATTCTACCGGATGATTCAGGGCGGGGTTTCCAAGATCATGGCAACTGATGCAGACCACCTGACCGTTTAAAAGTATTATACCAGCCGTGGTCAATACTGTCGGAGAGGCATAGTTGTTTTCTTTCCCTGGCGGGGGATAAGGTATCATGACAGGATGTGTATGGTCTTTTAAATCATCATGGCAGGGGTAGCAGGCTTCAGGGTCATCAACCTCCACCTTTTCACCATTATGGTCGATATTTTCAGCTTGCAGAGTACCAAAAAAGGCTAGAATGGTGAGAAGGAACGTTAAAATGGCAAGAAGATTACGCATGGCATATTTCTCCTTTGAATTGATGTTCATTCGGTATCAATGTCAGGGTATCCGAATTCCGCCACATAAGGAGCGAGAAGGGGAGCATGCTCCCTGAAATATTCACGATACCCTTTCCATCTGTACATTGACCTTTTGTATATTGGTTCGGTTACCTGGTGATAACTCGGTGTCCTGATACGGCGGTCAAGTGAACGGTTGTAAAATGACAGGACCTGATCATCCCACTCGACACCAATAAAATCCAGCATTTTTTTTGCCTCGGATTCAATATTTTCAACAATATCCTCATACCGGATCAAATGGTAATCCAACTGCATGTTTTCCCTATATAATCCCCACAGCCCCATGACTTCATTGTAAAGGTTAACTGCATCTTTCATGGTGAAAAAATTAGCCATTGGATCGTTGAGTGCGTAATTCTGCATGTAATTGCTTAAACATGCGTCAAAGGGATGCCTTATAACAAGGACAATTTTTGATTTTGGAAAGATTTTACAAATCAGGCCAATTTTAACAATGTTGAGGGGCAGCTTATCTATCAGTATCTTGTCCTTTTCCAGTTTCATGAAACCATTTACTTTGTCGAAGTATTTTGCCTGCAGTTCCTGAACTTGTGTAGGAGTCATATCAGCAAAACCACCCGGAAAAATACCAGACTGTCGCAGTTCCATTTCGATTTTGGTAATTGAGTCAAACTCCTCCATGAGCTGCAACCGGGGATGACTGTCAAGGATCTGGCCGGTCAGTGTTGTTCCGGAACGTGGAAATCCGACGACAAAAACAGGCTCATGAAACGCGTTTTTATCAGCAGGTTCGGGTGAGGGAGATGCCCATGCATATGTAATATTTTCACGATACTCACGTAATACTTGGAGATACCTGTTTTTATCTACTTCATGGAAAGCAGGTAACTGCTGGTAGTTTTCATGAGATTCGGTGAAATGAGAATAGGCCAGGTCATATTTGCCGGCACGATCATAAAGCTTACCAAGTTCAGAATGATATCGCACAGCTTCTCGAATATCCTGAGGTGGAGGGGAGCTTGTTAATACCTCGAGTGCGCTCTCAAATTTACCTTCTCTCCTCATTATTATTGCTTGTAATATTATTAATAACACAGGTGGGTCAGAGTGCAGCTTCAGTGCTTTATCTAGAAATTCCCTTGCTTTATCTAATTTGTTGTTGATTTCATAATAGTTAATTATATTTATCCAGCCACCGACAAAACCGGGATCGATTTCAATTGCTTTTTGAAAACATTCTAAAGAGATGTCCTCATCCTCAAGAAGCAGAATTTCACCCAGACAGTTAATTGCCTGGACATGATTCGGTTGCAGTTCAACGGCTTTTCTAAACGAATTCTCTGCATCTTTAGTCTTTTTGAGTGCGTGGAATACAGTGCCCAGGCGAAAATGTGCTTTTGCGTTGCGCGGGTTGATCTCTAAAGATTCCTGCAGAGAAGCTGCTGCTTTATCGAGTTCCATCTTTTTGATATATGTTATGCCAAGACCAAAATGAATATCCGGATTTCCCGGTTCAAGACGCAACGAGTTCTGGTAGGACTTTTCAGCTTCGTCAAATTTCTCCTGAGCAAAGAGGGCATTGCCAAGGTTGAAATGAGCGACTGCAGAATGTCCGTCAGCCTGGATGGACTGTCTATAGAACAAAACAGCATCATCGAGCCGGTTCTGTTTATGGTAACAGTTGCCGAGGCTGTACATGATCTTTGCATTTCCTGGACTCAGTGACAGGGCTTTTTTATACGCTTTTTCTGCGTCCAAAAAATTTCCAAGCATTTCAAGTGCCGCGCCCAGGTTAATGTAATATGAGAAAAACCCGGGTTTTATCTCTATGGCCCTCGATATATATATAATTGCCTGGTCCGGTTTTTTTGTGTTGATATAGAGAGCACCCAGCAGGTTGTTAGCGTCAGCGTTGTTGGAGTTTTTCTCAAGAAAAGAGAGATAAATTTCACGTGCCCTGTCCAGTTGACCTGATTGATGAAGGGATATCGCCTTTTGAAGATCATGGTGCTGAGTCATTAATGAAGGCCTTTCATAAAATCAATGTTCAATGATGCTGACATTTAGCGCAAGTAAGAAGTAACAACCTACATGTTACTGGCACATGGTTACCGTTTATTTCAGGGTAATCGCTTGACATGGCAAAGTTGGTGATGACATATTTGAAAACGCTATTTACTTCTTGAAGCTTATATGGCACGTCAGGCATAAAAAGGTGTCGTTACGTGTCACTACAAGGTGCCCTTTGTCAGGATTATTAAGGTCGTGGCAGGAAATGCAGTCAATTTTGCCGTTGACAATGGTTATGCCCGCTTTCTGTACATCTGATACGCGGCCATATTTTTTCTCTTTGCCGACAGGTGGGTAGGATATATTTACCGGGTGTGAATGCTCTTCACTCAACTCATGGCATGATAAACAAATATCAGGCGTGTAGATATCAACTTTTTTCCCATGATGGTCAATTTCTCCTGCTGTGGCGGTTTGTGAGCAAATTAGTGAAAATAACAAGGGATATATAGTAATCGTAATAAAGCTACGCATTTTTGTCCTTTAATAATGATTTAATCTTATTGCTCTGTGTTTATATTTTAACAAGCATTTAATAAATATAACAAGCCCAGACAACTATTCACAAAAAAAAGACCGGCAGTTCTAAGCAGCGGTCTTTTTTATAACAAAATTCGGCTTTAAATTTATATAACTCATTCACTAAGGTGACGAAAAACCAAGCTGGTGTGTATGGTAGCCTGAAACAAAACAGTTAGGGTGATCAAGTATTTCGCCTGGGTTCTCGGCAAACCATTCAGGACCGTGATGGAGGTTTGATTGATCTACCTTTTCAGTTTCGGGGAGGATTCCGCGTGACAGACAGTACAGACTCTGTACGCGGTACAGGTTGATGAGTCACCTCCATTGGTAACTCTCTGGTACTCTGGGGTCATCATGTACAACTGCTGGGCCGTTAATATCTGTTGAATTCCGTGAAGTATAAACAACTGTTAAAAACCGCGGACCGTTTCGGTAGCGTATTTTTGCGTACCCGTCACTGTCAACAACACTACCGATCATCATGATGTTTTCAGTGCTGTCAATGTTTTCCTGGTTATCATGCCAATCATGGCATCTCCTGCAAGTCATACTAATAGGCTCAAGAGGAAGTGGTTCAGTAGGAATGAACATGGCCCCTGTGTTAAAGCTGATAGCGAGGAATGAACTGCAAATAAACAACGCAAAAGCGATGAAGGTGGAGAGTGTTTTGTTGTTGCGGTTGAATTGAACTGGTTAAGTCTTCATAGTTCACCTCCTGGCACGGTGAGAATGAATCAACTGGGCGGTATTTCCTAAAGTTTTGTTGATATATATAAATATCTATATTTGCAGTGTGTTGACGAACGTAATTATATCAATTTATCAGAACATATTTGTTTATGCATTTATATGCAAATATAGCCTACACATTTGATGAGGATTGGTGGGGAATGAATAAAAAAATTAAGGGTCATGGCAGGAAATGATCGGCAGGTATTGTTACCGGCCAGTCAACATGACCCTTAAACTTGAGAGGAGCTTATGTTCAAGAAGTACTTAAAAAAAAAATCAGGCTTCAGCTATTGCTTCCTGATCGAGTATTGAATAAGTTTCAATGTCTTCACCCGGATTTTCTTTCATGCAGCCGATAACGAACCTGCATGTTGCCAGGGCGGCTGGGACAAGTACCAGGAAAATAACCGGCAATAGCCAGATAAAAACCATCATATCAGGGTGATATAGCATTTTTTTTTCTCCTTTCTGTGTCTAATTTATACATGCTGGGCAAGTATAAAAAAAATTACCTCACTTAAATTATAGTATTATTATATGAGACTGGCTTACGAAATGTAATACCCCGGTCGGGGTATTTTTCGGGTATATTTAGTTGTGAAATTATATTGAAGAGTGAAGATACATCCTTGGCAAAAAAGTCACGAACATATAGTCAGATGGGTTAGCTTGTTTCTCTCCTTATGCAATAAAAGTTTTTTTCCATCTCCTTGCGTTTTTGTAAACACTGTTCCTTCAGGAACATTTTTGACTGGAGACTAAAAAGGACAGTTTAAATAATACCTTTTATGCGTGCTTTTTTCAGGGCGTCCCTTCGGCTTTTAGCGTGGAGTTTCTCGTATATTTTTTTGATGTGAGAGTGAATGGTATGCGGGCTTATCGAAAGATTATTGCCGAGTTCATTGTAGGTATAACCTTTCTCCAGCCCGAGCAGTATTTCTTTTTCTCGCGGGGTGAGAAGGAACTGGTCTACATTTTCAACCTCCTGAAACTCACCGATAACCGCCCTGGCTATCTTGGGACTCATAGGAGCTCCGCCACCAGCCAGATTCTGGAGAGATTCTATGAGTTCTCTTGGGGTGGCACCCTTTAAAATATATCCGGTAGCCCCGGCTTTAATTGCAGAAAAAACCGTATTCCGTGCATCAAAGGCGGTGTGAACCATAATTTCAATATCATTGAGCTTTGCCTTAATCTTCTTGATCAGTTCAATGCCGGACATCCCGGGAAGACCAAGATCCACGAGGATAATGTCCGGTCTGCAGCTTAAAATTGCAGGTATGGCTTCCTCGGCTGTGCCAAAATGATCGCAGACTTCGAACCCAGGTTCTCCGCCAATGAGCATGGCAAGATTTTCGCGAAGAAGGGAATTATCTTCTATTATAATTATGCGCATAAATGTTTTTTAGCCCCTTTCTTGACCAGGTCAAAAATTATCCGGTTTATCCAATTCTTCCAGCGGGATTTTAAACGTATCATCAACCGGACTATCCTGCCTGACTGAAGTTGTGGAAAAGGGTATGGAAATTTCAAGCTTCACACCATCTTCCCAGGATATTTTTAATATACCGCCAAGTTCCTTGGCCCGAGCGGTCATGCTCAGCAGACCTCTACCGCTGCTTTGTGTGGAATGCCCCGGTTTGCCGTTATCTGAAAGGGTACAGTCCAACTTATCGGCTGTGACTTTGACGTCGAAGGTTAAAACATCTCCGTTTGAGTGCTTGATCACGTTAGTAACAGCCTCCTTGACAATTTTATGCACGTTTATATACAAAAGACGGGTAGGAGGAGGGGCCTTCAGGTTAATATCCTGAGACATTGTAAAGGTAATTTCATGAGGTTCAAGTGTTCTGGCACAATATTGGTGCAGTTCGGCCAGAAAACTTTCCCATGAGGGATCAATTTCGTCAAGGATGGTCATGTAGTTTCTGATTTCAATCAGGCAGTCTTCACTGATGCTGGCAATCGCATCAAGATTTTTTCTTGTCGCATCGTCAACTTTATGCGCCATGGTCATTTCAGCAAACAATTTGATATTTGTCAGGCTGCCCCCAATGCCGTCGTGCAGGTCGTTGGCAAGCCTTTTGCGCAGTTGTTCAGCTTTTTTCCGTTCCGTTATATCCCTGACGATGGCTACAGCATGCCATTTATCATCAATCTGGAGACCTGAGAGAGAAAGCTCTACCGGAAATTTTCTGCCGACCTTGTCAAGGGCGATGACATTAACAGTACGGTCAATGAATGGTCCGTTACCATCTTTGGCAAATTTAGCCAGACCTTTCTGGTAAAGCGGAGCATTGCGTTTCGGCACAAGCAGTTTATGCAGATTTTTACCTACAGCTTCTTCCGTTGTGTAGCCGAACATCTCTACTGCAGCAGGGTTGATATATGAAATGCAATGTTTGTGATCCATCATGACTATGGCGTCATTGGCTGTCTTGGTTATAGCTTTATGCAATGAGTCACTTTCCTTCAGTTTCCCCTCAAACCCAAGTAGGGCTGTTTTCATGCGTGAAAATGAATCTGCAGCTTCCTGTATCTCGTAAAAACCAGACCTGATGTTAAATGACGTTTTCATGTCATTGTTTTCAATGGCCTTTGCCTCCTCGGCCAATTCTGTGACAGGAGTGGTGATTCTTTTTGCAAACGCCAGCGCAAGCAAGGAAGCGATTATAGATATGACAACCGTTGCCAGGATGTTGAACATGCGATTGGTTTTTAAAATGCCAAGGTAATCATCTTCCGGAATATAAACGCCAATGATCCAGGGCAGCTGCTCGTCCGGGAAAGGAGTGAACATGGACAGGTAGTCTTTTTTGTCATTCGTGAAATTGGCAAACGTTAGCTCATTGAGTACCAGGTTTCCTTTCTCATCGTGCTGCCAGTTAATTGATTGAAATGCGCTCTGGGTAAGTCTGTCGTTTATCTCGTCTACTTTAGGGAGCCTGATAGTGTTTTCAGAGCCATTAACGACAATGAGTTTAGCCATATCATGATAAGCTATTATATCGCCATTTTTGTTCATGATAAAAGCCTTGCCGGATTTTCCGACACGAAGCTTACTGATAAAAGTTGAGAGTTCGGATATTTCTATGTCGACACCTACAATTCCCTTGAGGTTCCCGGTTTCGTCAAAAGACGGCCCGGCAATTGTTACACCGGGTTTCTGTGCAGTATAGAAGACATACGGGTCAGTCCATGCAACATGTTTATGCTCCATGACTTTTTTAAACCAGGGGCGTGTCCTGGGGTCATAGGTATCATTTTTATCCTGTATGTTTTCAACCTGGATAAAACTCGTGTCGCGCCAGGTCAGTTCAGTTGTTCTACCCTCCGGCTCCTGTCGTATTATTTTTGTTCGAAAACCGTCAGGCGCGTGCTTGGTATGTCTGCTGACCATGAAAAAATTGCCATTTAAACCACCAACATAAATTCCAGCGAGGTGAGGGTATATAGAAAGTTGGTCAAAAAAATACCTTTCCAGGGATTCAGTACCTTTTGTTTCACTCGTTACAACATTAGAACTAAGGAGTTGCTTGGCAAGCGAAGCCGCACTCCTGGCTTTATTGAGATGGTTGTATGACTGCTCAAGGGTAAGGTCGGATATATTTTGCATTATGTCCTGCATGTGCTCTTTCAGAACACGTTCCGACATAATATAGGATGAAGGGGTGATGATAAGATGTGTACCCCAAACAAGCAGAATTGAGCCAATAATGGCTACCAACCGCAGTGAGAACTTCATGGACGGCCCCTTTCCGGATTATTCAGGAACAGAAATACAGCTTATTGGTTTAAAAAGTTACAATAATTATCTGACGTTGGCAAATATTTAGTAATTAATATTAAATAAAGTAGCTCTATACCAAAATCAGCTGAGATATAGTGAACAGCTTGAATTTTATGCATATTTGTCATTCCGAACGAATTTGAGAAATCTGGGTTACGAAAAGATAAGATATCTCTCTGCGCTCTATATGACAGCAGGTACAATATGTGTGTGGAAAATTCCAGCTGATTTTCATTAAGAGCCACTATAAATTATATATGTAATTCATTCAGTTCTGGATAATTATAACTGCCCAAGTCTGTAAATAGCAAGAAGAGGGTTCAATATAATATGAAGTAAACATATTAAAAATACGAAAGTGTTTGCGGACACCATTGTGATTACAGGATTCTTAAATAGGGGTACTGTCTATTTAAAATTTGTTACGAATATACCCAGCCGTTTCCATTGAATATAAATATAAGTATCATGTAAATAAACCTAATAACAGTTAAATGAAAACAATAGATAACATTTTACATGATCATTTACCTGGTCATAATTATGCTTTGGCTGTACGCATGTTTTTACAGGCACCTGTACATAATTTTACTGTATCTATTGTATATATAAATCAAAACACTTTGTACTATACAAAAATTTTGAGTCGTATTTAGGACCGGAAAGCAATTGCAAAAAGAAATTTATTTTGGATATACAAATAAAAGCCATAGAGCCGTAATAAGCTATGGGTCCGTGAATATTTACAAATAAGATGAGGTTATAATGAAAAGCTATCATAAGGATCTCTGGTTCGAAGTGCCCACCAGAAGAGCGTTTATCAACATCACGCCCCAGGTGGAAGAATGCCTGCAGGAGCGCGGCATCAAGGATGGGTTGCTGCTCTGCAATACCAAGCATATTGTACACTGCACGTCCCTGTTTTAATCAAAAATTATATAACTCCATATTCTGACATAAAAAAATCAGCTTGGCATAATGGTTTGAGACAACACATTTCTTGAAATCCTCTTTTAAAACCTTCAAATTTCATAATCATCAACAGTGCACTTCTGATCGCTGCTGATTTGAATATCAAGATTGGCCGAACAGCAATCACTAAATTCATCAGTGAAAGCGGATGTGGATTTCGATTGAGCGGCAGAAGAGGGCAGTAGGTCGTTGATGTTGAGAGAATTACAACCGTAATGATGAGAAGAATTAAAAGATTATACTATATAACTCAAATCCATAAAGGTGTGGTTTTTCAATGTTGATAAAGTAGCGTTAATAAATCAGAAAAATCTTCTTGTCGTTCTGGAGAGGTATTTTACATAATGCCTTTTGATTGTATTAGCGGGATGAGTTTTCCCGAGGCACCCGATATTCACCGGCAATTTCAACATGACCAGCTGATACCTCAATGTTTTCAACACGAGATGAAGCATCAACATGTTCAAAATATTGCTCATTGACGCTGAAGACAAAATCATCCTCCACACAAATTCCACTATCATTGTAGCGGCGACAGCTAGCTGTTTCATCAGTGACAATTTTAATATGTGCATCGATCTGTTCAAGTAATTCTCCCTGTTGCTGGAAAAAAGGGAAGGGCCGGGTGATCTCGTACCTTTTGTCACTTCTGAGTATTTTGCAAAGCGGCACTGCAAGGACAAGAGTCATAGACGTGCCGAGAATGAAGCGCAATGATCTGCAGCGGAAATTCCTGCAAAAGGAGATGATGTGGTCACAAAACTGAGTGATAGTTCGTCGGCCTGCAAACTATCTTCTCGATCCTGCACAATTGCCTTGCGGCCAATCAGCCCACCTTGACTATGTCCCATGACTGTAATCTGATGATTATCTATTTTGCTGAGAGGGATTCCACTGAAACGATCAATTCCGTTGAGCTTTTTATCAGGCTGTCGCGGTCATTATAGTTGAAGCAGATCGTCTGTTGACCGTGAAAAGCAAAAACCTGTGCCAGTGCACGAAATCGTGCTGCCGAGTCAGAACAGCCATGGACGAGGATCATAACCGGTTCATTGGCATTGAGATGGATTGTATTGTCAGGGTTTGTGGTACAGTTACTCAACCCTTGTATTGATATTGAAATGTCAGGAGTTGGCAGATAGCTGTTATCGATTGTCGCAAGCTCAGGATCTCAAGGTACTTTTATTGAACACCCTTGGATGAGTATGATAGCCATTCCAACAAAAAGTCGTAATACGGTATTGTTCATTTGTTTTGATGGTTCAAAATATCTCCTATATAATCCCTCCTTAAATCGCTAATAATCAGTTCTTGTTTTGAAGAGTCATCCTGTTGTGAATATATACGAGGGCAGGTAGTGCAATGGCCCAAAGCAGAATTAACGGTACATATCCTAGCGCAAAAGAATCGGCAACTGTAATGGCGCCAAGTTTCTCTCCTCCCCAATAGGCAACCGGGCCGGCAAGCCCTCCCAATACCGCAGCAAGCAGATATTTTCCTTTGAGCCAGGCAAGGCTTATGCTGACAAGCATGGCAAAATTAAACCAAAGAGCGGCCATCCAAGGAGGGCAGAGCTGTAATTTCAGACCTGCCGGGGTGTAGACGCCGCCAAGTATCAGAATTGTTTCCAGGAAAAAACCTGAAAGGCCGCAAATGATGATGAAAAGAATTTCTCCCTTGGAACGATCAGTTAACAGAAACACCTGCAGAGGTACGGTCAGGGCAACCAGTGCAGGGCCCAGCAAGCTGTAACTGTTTGCCGCACCCCAGACACAGGCAAACCAGCATGCCTGAAAGAAGACAAAATTTATTGGGGTGGAAAATTTTTTCAAGTGCATATTTGACAGTGGTTATGATTTCAGAGGCGGTAATATCGGTTTTCGGCGACAGTGTGGCCGGGCCAGGACCAGCTGGACGTCTCCGTTATATCGTTCCTGGAAACTTCCTTCACAGGAGGTGAGATAAAATTCCCACATCCGGATGAAACTCTCTGAAAAGCCCATGGTCCTGATTTTGTCGAGGTTGGCAAAGAATCTTTCCCGCCACAACCGGAGTGTAGTTGCATAGTGTGGGGTGATATCTTCGAAATGAATGAGCCGCAGGTCGGTTTTTCTTGAAAAACTTTTAGCCATGGCTGAAACTGATGGAATACAGGAACCCGGAAAAATGTAGCGCTTGATAAAATCCACCGAGTGCTTGTGACGGTTGAACTCATGGTCCGGCACTGTAATAGCCTGCAAAGCCATCATGCCGTCCGGCTTGAGCAATCGGCAGCAGCAGGTGAAGAATGTGTCCAGAAAATGGTGCCCTACTGCTTCGATCATTTCTATGGAAACGAGCTTGTCAAATTTTCCTGTGAGCTCGCGGTAATCCTTCTTGATGACCGTTATACGGTCTGTCAAACCTGCCTCTAAAAAAAGATTTTGCATATATCGGTACTGGCGGTCTGAAATTGTGGTGGTGGTCACCCGGCAACCATAGTTGCTGACAGCATGCAGTGCAAATCCTCCCCAGCCGCCTCCTATCTCTATCACGTGGTCTTCTTCATTCAAATCGAGTTTCTTGCAGATCCGGTCAAACTTGGCAACCTGTGCGTCATACAAAGAACTGTTCTCGCTTTCAAATATTCCGCAGGAATAGCCCATGGTCCTGTCGAGAAAAAGGCTGAAGAATTCATTGCTCAAGTCATAATGGGCGACGATGTTTTTTTTGCTCCCTTTCCTGGTGTTTTTCCGGAGCCGATGATAAACACGCATAAGAGGTGATGTGACTTTGGACCAGCCTGCATCCATTTTCCGGTTCAGGAGATCAGCATTGATTACGAACAGCCGTATAACGTCTGTGAGATTGTCTGTCGACCAGTGGCCTTTCATATAGGATTCGGCTGCTCCCAGGCTGCCTTTGAACAGAACGTCAAGGTAAAATTCAGGGTTATGGATTGTCGCGGAGGCTGCAATTCCGTACTGACCCTTCGGAGAGCCGAACTCATAGAGTTTGCCACAATTGTTTATTGACAGGCTGCCGAACTGCAAATCTGTAAACAGGTTGAACAGGACCTTTTTGCACCAGGCGTGCATCGGTCCGGGTAGCGGGGTCGTTTTTTTTCCTTCGACGGCACGGATATGTTTACTCATGATTTCTCTTCCAGCATTTTCTTGGGATTATCGTAATACGGGGTTTTTTTCAGCCACAGGCGAAATGCCTGCCAGTAGATCATGGAGAGGACCTTCAGGGTCATGGCAGGAAAACGGATCAGGATCCCGGCAAGCGCTGGGCCGGTTAGTTCTTTTCGCCTCATGTTCAATATAGCTTCAAAATATTTCGTGTTCTCCTTATAATTGCTCATGTGGATGGACAGTGCATCGGCCGGTTCAACAAACTGCCAGTCATATCTGAAGTCCATGTCCATAAACGGTGAGACATGGAAGGCTTTGTTGAACAGATACCGTTTGTGGGTCCCAGTATCCCGGTTCTGTTTTTCTCCCAGCACATATGAATGGCGTTCGAGCCATGGAGTGTTGGTGATCTCCGCTATAATATATTCCACCCTGGAATCATCGGCATCATAGCAATAGTAGAAAGAAACAGGATTGAAACAGTGGCCGAAATAACGCAGGTGAGTGAGCATCCGGATCGGGCCGGCGGGACGTTCGTCAAGGGTTTCCTCGACACGGTTGCGGACCGCCTGGTCCAGGGGAATATCAGCAGGGCCAAGGTAGTCGGCCCGGTTAAAGTTCGCCACATTCGCCCGGCCGACAGACCAGAACCAGCGATCAGCAAATATGTCTGGCAGTTCGGCAATGTCAAGATACATGAAGAATACTGTATAATTAAACAGGTTTTCTCTCGGCAGGAAGCGATGGTGATGCAGGTCGCCTATGTAGAGACAGCTTCGCATGGCTATAATGTTTTTCCAAAGAATTTGCCGACGGCAAGAGCGCTCTTGACCCCGTCCTCATGAAAACCGTACCCCCAGTAAGCCCCGCAGTAGTGGGTTCGGTTCCTGCCGCTGATCAGGCCATGTGATTCCTGAGCCGGGACTGATCGCTCCATATATACAGGGTGATGGTAAAGGTAGCGACCGATGACCTTTTCCGGCGTAATCATTTGCTCAAGGTTCAATGATACGCAGAATGTCTCATGTGCGTCAATGGACTGCAGCATATTCATGTTGTAGGTTACCGAAGCCCTGTCAGCTTGCTGAGACTCTATGAGGTAATTCCAGCTTGACCAGGCCTTGCGGTTTAAAGGGAGCACCTGATCGTCCGTATGCAGGAGGGTTATATTCTCCTGGTAGGGAATGGCGCCGAGGATGCGGCGTTCTTCCTCCGTGGGTGTGGCAAGAATGGTCAGGGCCTGATCACTGTGAGTTGCAAAAATAACCTGGTCAAATTGTTCGGCCGGCCGGTTGGGAAACGTAAGTTCAACGTGCTCATCAGTTCGCTGTACACTGGAAACGGGAGAGTTGAGGTGGATTTTTTCAACAAAGGGAACAGTGAGTTTGCTGACATACTGTCTCGAACCACCTGATATAACCCTCCATTCTATTGGGTTTGTAGCCTGCAGAAAACCGTGGTTCTCAAAAAAACGGCCAAAGGTGCGAGCGGGGAACTCTTTTATCTTTCCCGGTTCCGCAGACCAGAGCGATGCTCCGAGGGGTACAACGAAATGATCAATAAAACGTTGCGAGAATCCATGCTCTGCAAGAAATTCACCCATTGACATGTCCGGGCTATTCGAATTGAGGTATCCCAGAAGTTTGCGGCGCAGTTTGAAAATTTCAAGCACCATGCGCCAGAAAGGTGGGGACAGTAAATTCTTTCTTTGCGCAAAAAGGGTGTTAATCGACTCGGAGCCGTATTCCAGCCCGGTCCTGTCGCAGCGGACGCTGAAGTTCATGCAGGTGGGCTGGGAAGTGATACCGAGCTGTTCCAGTAGGGTGCAGAAGTTAGGATAGGTTGACCGGTTGAAAACTATGAACCCAGTATCAACCGCACAAGAACTGTTGCCACGTTGAACATCTATGGTGTGAGTATGGCCGCCGATATAGTCGTTGGCTTCAAATATGCTGATGTCATGATTCTGGTGCAGGAGGTGCCCACAGACCAGGCCAGAGATGCCGCTGCCTATAATAGCAATTTTCATGTATCTCCTTTATCTCTATAATCTCAACCTTACTGAATCCATCTGTCCAGGTAAGCAGCAGCAGCAGATACCGTTCCGCAAATAAATATTCCCCAGCAGATATCGACAATGGACATGCGAAGGGGCCATTTGTCGACAAGGGCGTAGTTGGTCATGTCATACACTGCGTACAAAACAAAACCGTATAACCCTCCCCATATAAGGGCAGAGGGAAGGATATTGGGAGCGGAAACCCGAGGAAGGACAAAAAGGATTATACCAAGGGGGATGCATATGTATACTATTGCCGCGGCCCACCAGACTGTTTGGTATGACCCTGATGAACCTCTGGACAGGGTACCAAGTTCTGTTTTGTAAAATTTTGACATCAGAAATCCGAGCCAGAAAAAATCGATGGCCAGAAAGATTGGCAGCGTTGCAAAGTAGACTTTGATGCTGTGGAGCATATCATCCTCCTTTTTTATTTGGGAAGAGGGGGAAGAAGGCACTGGTGTTCTCTATATAGTTCGCATATTCCGGATGGTCGGCAAATCTTTTTTCAAGCATCGGTGTTCCGGAGACTTTGAGAATCAGGTAGGTAATTATCAGCGGACCGATGATGGTCCACAAGCTTCCAGGTACGGAGAGACAGACAAGAAATATGCCCCACCAGAGAGTCACTTCACCGAAATAGTTCGGATGCCTGGTATATCTCCACAGACCTGATGTTATTATTTTGCCTTTGTTTGCGGGGTTGCTCTTGAATTGCAGCAGTTGAAAATCGCCAACAACTTCAAAAAGGAATCCGAAGAACCAGATGCAAAAACCGATAGCATCAAGAATGTTAAGAGGCGGTCCCTGATTGGTTATAGACCAGGTAACGGGAAGGGATATGATAAGTAGAAGAAACCCCTGGAGGAGGAATACCTGGAAAAAAGTACGAACCAAAAAAGAATCGCCCCATTCCTCACGCCAGGCTTTGTAACGGTGGTCCTCCGGTTTGCCCCGGTTTCGCCAGCCGATATGCAGCATCAGCCTCAAACCCCAGATTATAACCATAGCAAGAATCAGGAGCGCACGGGGTTCATGTTCTCCCTGCACGAGGTAGGCAGTAAGAGCGGCACAGACAAACCCGCCGCCCCATGCTATATCAGCGACATCATTTCTGCGCTTGTACAATGCAGCCGAAAACCAGATTAAGGCATAGATGAAGATAATCAGGGTCTGGGAAAAAATAACCTTCAGCATAACCTCTCGGCTTGAAATTTGAGTTTATTATGGACCAGAATAAAAGCCCTGCAGTAAATTCTAACTGATTGTTGAATCATTATAGCAAAAATAACGGTTTTGGGTACAATGTTAATTACAAGGTGTAGTTGATAGATTTTTTAGGGAGTATGAATTGAAGAATTTCTCACCTCTATTCGCCATAAGTAAGAAGTCGCGGGCCTTTTTTTTCTGCTTTTTTATTTGTGCATCAACAATCAGCGACAATGCTCTTGCAGCTGAGAACAGTGGAATTCAATACCGGGACCAGATAACGGTTGATGGTAGGGAGCTCTCCCTGCATGGTATTGGCCTGTTGAAATGGAAATACCTGGTCAAGGTTTATCTGGTCGGTCTCTACAAACCGGGAAACGTTCCAGTCGAAAAGGTCCTTGAGGATATTCCCAAGCGTCTTGAATATTATTTTTTTGTTGATATGAAAGCCAGTGATTTTCAGGACACCGGTTTTCAGCTCATGGCAAGGAACGTTGGTGAGGAAAAGGCAAAGAGCCTCTTAGAGGAGCTTGAAGCGTTAAACAGCTTGTATCAGGACGTAAAAGAAGGCCAACGTTACACCCTGACATATCTCCCTGGCAAGGGTGTTGAGATGGCACTTGACGACGAGGTGTTGGGACTGGTGCAGGGGGCTGAATTCGCCGGAGCATATTTTTCTATCTGGCTCGGACCGGATCCGGTCAGTAAAAGCCTGCAGGAAGGAATCTTTGATCCAGCAACTAAATCCCAATAACACTTTACGATGTCTGAATTTCCGGATCCCCGCTGCCGATAAGAGGAAGTATCTTTTCCAGGGAAAAATAGACGAGAAATTTAGGGCCTTTTGCTTTATCCTGCTCTGGGGTCAAGTGGCGCCTTGTCATTTTGGCTATCAGTTCCGGGTCGGTATCTTCGCGGACCTTTTTTAAAAAGAGGCGGATTCCCTTGTAATGTGGACCATCCTCGATGAAGAGATACGCTGCATAGGGATTTGAGCCGATGTTATGGTGGGTTAAATGGTCCCTCATGATAAATGCCAGGGTGCCGTCTTCCTGGATACGCGGTGTGGAGTAGATGGCTGCATCGACCTTTCCTTCAGCATCTGCAGTGGACATGATTCCTTTTCCGGTTACACCGTTAAAATATTCTTCAAGCGTCATGGTATTACTCCTGGTTTTGTTGTTCTGATATAATGAGTTTTGCTGTATCGTATTCCTGTTCTTGCAGTCGAGTCAGGATTGATTGATAGACATCATCAGCCATCACAGGAGTACGGGACAATATCCAAAGGTACTTTCTCCTGGGGTGGCCGATGACGGCGTATTCATAATCCTGACCGAGTTCAATTATCCAGTAATCTCCGGCAAAGGGCCAGAAAAAAGAAACCTTCAGCCTGGCGTTTGTTTCTTTATCAACTACCCAGGCTTTTCCTTTTGCGGAGTGGAGCTTGCCGGAGAATGATTTGTTATAACATTCATTGACGACATTTATTTTGCCATCATCACGCAGGGAATAGGTTGCCATGCTGCCGACGCAACTTTTTTGAAAACTGTTGGGGTACCTGGCAATTTCATACCACTTGCCGATATAGCGGTTTAAGTCAACGAAATTAACTGTTTGTAACGGTTTCATGATAATTCCTTTGTCGGCAAGACAACCTAACAAGAGTATCGGCAGGACCACGGACATACAAAATAATGTTTTTTTCATAATATTTCCTCAAGTATAACTACATATGTAATCATATTGATTGATATAATAAATAAAGTCTTCAGTTATCCAGTAAAAACCTGAGTAATGATCAGGAAATCAAGACAGGATTAATCATGCTCCGTTTTGGATTATGCTGTATTTTTAAAGAGCAACCGATAAAATTCAGACAGACCACGGCCAAAACTCTTCACAAACTTTCCCGGCAGGATCAACTACACAAACTATCGGAAATTTGCCTGGAAAATACACAAAGTGTGAGAAAGGCTCTGCAGTTTGCTGCAGATAACGGGATTGGAGCGTTTCGTATTTCTACGCCCCTTTTTCCACGCTATACCCATCCGGAAGTGGGGTATAATCTTGATGAATTGCCGGCAGCAGAAGAAATTAAAGCTGAATGTGCTGAAATTAAAATATTTCGGGAAGAAAAAGATATCCGGTTAAGTTTTCATCCTGACCAGTTCAATGTGCTTGCTTCACCCCGGCAGGAGGTTGTCAATAAAACTGTCTCTGAACTCGAATACCAGGGTAGGGTGGCTGAACTCGTAGGCGCTGAAATAATCAATGTGCATGCCGGTGGCAGTTACGGCAACAAAGAGGCGGCACTTGAACGTCTGAGGAAAAGTTTTCAATTGCTGTCTGCCACTGTCCGTTTACGCCTGACCCTGGAAAATGATGATGTTTCCTATACACCCGAAGATTTGATTCCAATCTGCGAAGAGCTCAATATTCCATTCGTATACGATATCCACCACCATCGCTGCTTGAAGGACACTCTCAGCGAGCAGGAGGCAACCAAAAGGTGTGTCAACCTCTGGCAAAAGCTTGGGGGTGAACCATATTTCCATATTTCTTCCCCCAGAAATGGGTGGCAACAGGGAAATCCCAGACCCCATGCCGATTATATTGATCCGCGAGATTTTCCTCCCTTCTGGCTTCAGTTAAATGCTACAATTGATATAGAGGCGAAGGACAAAGAACTTGCAGTCATCCGACTGAAACAAGACCTTGGTTTATAAATTTTACAGGTAAAAGTATAAAAAATGAATCCTGAACAACTACGAGATAACATATATCAACTCCTTGCAAGTCAAAAGCTGGCTGTACTTTCGACAAGCGATATGGGACGCCCCTATGCCAGTCTTGTTGCATTTTGTTTTTCAACAGATCTCCGGATTATGTATTTCGCAACACCGCGTGCAACCAGAAAATATGCAAACCTGATGAACCAACCACAGGTTGCCTTTCTGGTCGACAGTCGGGCTAACCAGGCGGAGGATTTTCACCGGGCCGCTGCTGTGACGGTTCTCGGCAGGTGTAAAGAAATTGATGAAGATGGGAAACAAAAAGCAGCCGTTCCTTACCTTGAGAGACATCCATATCTTAAGGAATTTATTGATGCACCGACAACAGCCTATTTTGCTGTTCGGATTGAGAAATACATCTATGTCTCCCATTTTCAGGAAGTTTTTGAATATAAGGTAACCGATGCCACTGATACTGCCGCTTAATCAGGTAACAAATCAGGACAAAAATCTTGTTGGCGGCAAGGGTCTCTCGCTGGCAATGCTAGCGAAAGCCGGTTTTTATGTGCCCCAGTCACTTTGCATATCAACCGAAGCATACAGTGCATTTGTCGCTGATCATGGACTGACCGAGCGAATTCAGCTGGAACTCAATCGCAAAAGTTTTGACGACATGCGGTGGGAAGAAATATGGGATATGGCCCTGCGCATCCGGAATTTATTTCTGACTTTACCTATGTCTCCTTATCTTGAACAGTCAATCGGTTCAGCTGTTTCAGAATGCTTTCAAGGTACACCTGTAGCCATTCGTTCATCAGCACCGGATGAGGACGCTAAATCATCTTCATTTGCCGGTTTACATGAGTCCTATATCAATATCAAAGGTACACCAGCAGCCATACTTGATCACATTAAGCTGGTCTGGGCATCTCTCTGGTCTGATGCAGCACTACTTTACCGTCAGGAAATTGGACTCGATACGGAAAAAAGTACCATGGCTGTTGTCCTCCAGGAAGTTATCCACGGCAGATGTTCAGGCATATTGTTTACCCGTAGCCCGACAGATGAAAAGAAAATCGTTATAGAGGCAGTTCATGGTCTCAATGAGGCCCTCGTAGAAGGTTTGATCCAACCTGATCGATGGTTTGTATCAAGGAATGACGGGAAGATTGAACATCTGCCAGTATCTCGCACACAATTCATGATAAAGAGTGATGTCGGGACAGAGCTTGTTCCCCTGCCGCAAAACCTGCAGAGTGAACCGCCGCTTTGTGAAAATGAAATCAAACGCTTATTTGATACTGGCCTGGCTGTAGAAAAATTCTACAATTTGCCCCAGGATATTGAATGGACATTTGTTGGAGATGAGCTTGTTATACTGCAGGCACGTCCTATTTCAACAGATGTAGCAAGCGATCCTATGGATAAAAGACCCTGGTACCTGAGCCTGCACAGGAGTCTGGAAAATCTGCAGGATTTGTGGCTGAAAATTGAAAACGATCTCCTACCAGCAATGTCTCATGAGGCTGATGAGCTTCATCAAGTTGATCTCCAAAACATTTCCGACATGCAGCTAGCTGATGAAATCGAAAAAAGGAAGACCATTAGCGAGAAATGGACAGGTGTTTATTGGCAGGATTTCATTCCTTTCGCCCACGGAATGAGACTTTTTGGACAGGTATATAATGATACAGTAAAGCCGGACAATCCTTATGAATTTGTGGAATTGCTTATTCATGCTCCATTGCAAAGCATTGAGCGAAATACCCTGATGCTGGATTTAGCAAAAAAAGTTCGGGAAAATGATGCTCTTCGTATTCAGCTTGAAAATGATTCAATCGACGATTTTGTTGACAATGGTTTTGCACTCCTCCTTGAGAAATTTGTCAGCCGTTTTGGCGATTTTTCATGCTCCCTTGGTCTGGAGGATCACTGCCGTTTCGAGTTAAAGACACTTGTTGCCATGATTCTTGAGATGGCTTCACATCCTCTTCAAATTGCTCAGGGTATCAAACCGGACATCGAATTTCTGGAAAAAAAGTATTTCCAGGGTTTTTCGCAAGAAAAGAGAGCAGAGGCAGAAGCTATTCTGAAGTTGGGGCGGGCAAGCTATCGTCTACGAGATGATGATAATATCTACCTTGGACGAATTGAGCTTGAGGTTGCCAGGGCTGTTGAAGAAGCGCACCGACGTCTGGAACGATCCGAAAGAATAAGGCCAGGGCAGAAATATGAAGCACATGAGTGTTTGCTGGTGCTTCGAGATTTTGAATACATTCCTGTGATCAAACAGAGAGCAGAAGTGAAAGAAACTGAAATAATAACACCTGTCAGGGCCAGGCAACTCGTCGGCCAGCCGGCTGGACCAGGAATGGCTCAGGGTAGGGCGAAGGTAGTGAAAGGGCTGGCTGATATTGCTCAAGTTAAGAAAGGGGACATACTGATCTGCGACGCAATTGAGCCGAATATGACTTTCGTAGTTCCTTTGACAGCGGCAATTGTTGAGCGACGGGGTGGGATGTTGATCCACGGTGCAATTATCGCCAGGGAATATGGCATTCCTTGTGTAACAGGCATTGTTGACGCAACCAGGCTCATTCATAGCGGGGACAGGGTGAATGTTGATGGTTATCTTGGAATAGTCACAATCATGAATGCCGAGAGATAATTTATTTGCGATGATCAGTAAAAGTATTTTTTATTTTTCAGCTAATGATAAATATTATATAATTACATATAGTAATTTGAAGAAATAAAAAATCAATTAGGAGGGCATTATGGGAGATCCTGAAAAATCTGGCGGCTATGAATCAATGGTTTGGATTCGTGATAAGGACGGGAAGGAATACGCCTGCTACCTTGATGATGTCAAGGGGAGAATAAAAAAGAAAGAAGATCTTACTGAAGAAGAAAAGGCAAAATGTCTGGATGTAAGCCAGATAATCGGAACTGAACGCTGGTAAGTCCAAATCGTTTACTCGGCAGAGCTCCATTCAGCTGAATGGAGCTCTGCTTTTTTAACATTTCTCAGCCGGCCTTCGTTCCGGTACATAAATTTTATCTATTAGTCCTTTGTTCCAATCCGAAGATACGTATAATCCGCAATAGCAGCTCCCATAATCATTGACGTCATCTTCCCGGTAGGTGCAAGGGCAAATAATGTCTCTATCTGCCTCTCTGTCTTCCTTGGCCAGTCGACAGGGGCATGCCATGTAACCATAGCGTTCCCTATTGAAGATTAAAGCTTCCAATAAGGCTAGGGTTTTGTCCTTATCACGATTGAAGAAGTAACCTTTGGGTTCATGAATTTTATTCAGGGTTGCCTGCAACTCTTTTGCATTCATTTATTCGATTCCCAGTTCCTTTTTGATCAGTTTTTCCTGAAAGCCGACAATTGCCTTGTTGCCTATAAATACCACGGGAAAGGTTTTCTTTTCGTTATATTTTTCTATGGCAGCAATAAAAGATTCCCGCTCATTTTTCGGCATTAGGTCAACGTCAGTAGACACGAAGGCAATACCATGATCTTCCAGCATTTTTTTTAAAGTTCTGCAGTGAAAGCAGGTGCTGATTGTAAAAATACGAACAGATTGTTCATCAGACATTATTATCTCCTTTGAAACATGTTTATCTATATCTATTGCAAAGAAAGCAGATATGATCTTAAGTTTTTACCACTGCCTGTCATCTTCAGTTTTTTTCTAATATGTTTGCGGTGAAAATCAACTGCACTCACAGAGATCATCATTACATCTGCAACCTCTTTGCTTGTCCTGCCTTCCCGCACCATTGTTGCTACATTTATCTCCTGGGGTGTCAAGATCACGTTGAGTGATTGAAGCCGGTTGAGAAAAGGAGAAATAATTTCATTAAGCCGCTCATTTATTATTTCTACCAAAGTTTGTTCGCTGGAATCAAGTTCTGCCTCCAGGAGCCTCTCTACGTAGGGGATTATAAGTTCCCTGACATTTCCCAGCATTGCATCCTCAAGATGTTTTTTATCGTCTTCCCTGTGTTTTAAGAGGACCCTCAATGCAATATTATTCTCCTCAAGCTTTTCGGTTTGGTCACGCAACAGACTCTCTTTTTTTGCCAAGGATCTCTGCACTTGAATGAGGGGGGTGATATTCTCATGGGTCAGTATAACCTTTCGGGTGCCGGGTTCTCTGTAGGGGACAACGCGTAGGGCAAACCATCTTTCCTGCGATGGTGAGTGACATGGATAATTCAAGAAGAATTCCTTGATATCACCGGTAATAACTTTGCGGATTCCCCGTGCAATCACAGCTGATTCATCGTTTGGGGATTGGCTTGCGGCCTCACAAATATGAATATAATTCTCACCGATGGAACCGGGATTTTCTGTCAATCCGTTGGCTCGTGCAAAATCTCTCCAGGCTCTGTTCGTTTCAATGATTATTCCTTTAGCATCGATTATGGCAATGTGTGCTGAAAGTGAGTTCAGAGCGACCTTGTAAATATTTTCTTTGGGCATTTTGATTCGTAATGTTGATGGAATATCAAATAAAATGATAGTTTTTACTATCATTAATCTATCATTTTAATCCCATTGTGTCAAAGTTGGAGATGATTAAATTATTAATCAAATGAAAGAATAAAATAAACTTTTTATATGGAGGCACACCATGAAAAGCGGATATGAATCAATGATATGGGTAAGGGATAATGATGGTAAGCAGCTTGTTTGCTATCTTGATGATGTGAAAAATGAACAAGAGCTAACTGATGATGAAAGAGTAAAATGCATGAACGTTAACCTGTTGATTGGCACAGAAAGATGGTAAATAATATTTAATATTTTAGGAGGAACACCATGAAAGGCGGATACGAATCAATGGTATGGATAAGGGATAAGGATGGCAAGGAATATGCCTGCTACCTTGATGATATTAAAGGAAAAATTAAAACAAAAGAGGAATTGACCGACGAAGAGAGAGCAAAATGTCTTGATGTGAGTCAAATTGTCGGCACCGAGCGCTGGTAAGACATAAAGTTGCTAGCAAAAAAGGTTGTTTTCTTCAATATGAAGGAAGCAACCTTTTTCTATGTTTTGAGTAAAGACAGAGCTAAATTGTTAATATTGAAATCTGATCTGATAACTGTGCAAATATATGTTGATTATACATGTTATTTTCTGCCAGTAAGCAAACAGAACCTTATTTACGATAACTCTTCACTTCTTAATAAATTCAAAAGGTTAAGGTTGCGTTAAGTTTCTCTGCGATAAGTACAACTCAATCCTCGGTTATTGCGATTGAGGGTTTTTTATTTGGAGCAGAAGCTGAAGGTCATGCTAAAATTTTTACAGCATCACGCTTTCATCAGATTTAGATTGGCTAGACAAATCTTTTTTATCTTGTAAAGGGGAGAAGAGGATGACATAAATAAATGGCATCGGTCTGAATTCAATTCTCTTGAAAATGCTATTCTACAGTCATGGAACTAGTTCATACAGCAATGTTTATAAATAGTATCTGGGTTGGAAGTACATTCCTTTTAGGTTTTGCTTTTAAACGATTCGGAATGTCACCGATGTTGGGTTTTCTTGCTTCAGGATTCCTGATGTCTTTATTGGGATTTCATGAAGGTACGTTATCCTTAGGTGTAATTTCTGACCTCGGCATTTATCTCCTTCTTTTTACTATTGGTTTAAAATTAAATTTAAAAGGTCTGGCAAGGGCAGAAATTTGGGGAGGTGCAACTGTTCACGCCCTGCTTTCAATATGTGCAACAGTCCTCTTGCTTTTGGTTGGCAGATTGGCAGGAATATCATTTTTAGCTCAACTCAGCCCAATACAACTGGCCATAATCGGTTTTGCTCTCAGTTTTTCCAGCACTGTATTTGCTGTTAAGATTCTGGATCAAAAAGGGGAAATGAGTTCCATTCATGGTCAGGTTGCCATAGGGGTCCTGATCATGCAAGATTTGATGGCAGTCCTGTTTCTTACAATTTCAAAAGGTCAATTGCCCTCCTTGTGGGTATTTGGCCTGCCAATATTTCTTTTAGCAGTGCGACCTTTGCTCGTATATATAATCGACCATGTTGGTCACGGTGAATTGTTACCTATGAGCGGCCTTTTTATTGCTTTGATTGTAGGCACAAGCAGTTTTTCACTTGTTGGGTTAAAGCCGGACCTGGGTGCCCTTATTGCCGGAGTCCTTATTGGGTCTCATCCACGTTCCCATGAATTATCAGCCTCTTTATATTCATTAAAAGATATTTTTTTGGTTGGTTTTTTCTTCCAGGTAGGTCTCACGGGTATTCCAGAGGTTGGGCACATTATAGTTGCTTTGTTGCTGGTTTTTATCATTCCTGTAAAATCTTTTATTTATTTCATTGTATTCACGAGATTTCATCTAAGGGCCAGAACAGGGTTGCTAGCTACACTCAGCCTTTCAAACTATTCTGAATTTGGTCTTTTAGTTTCTGCAATAGCTATGAAAAATGGCTGGTTAAGCGCGGACTGGTTAATAATCCTTGCCCTGGCATTAACTTTTTCCTTTATTGCTTCAGCTCCCATCAACACAAAATCCAATATCATTTATAAGTATTATGAATCTTTTCTCAGGCGATTTGAAACTGACAAAAAACATCCTGGGGATATTATTGTTAATTTGGGCAATTCGGACACACTGATCTTCGGATTAGGTGCTTTTGGAACTATGGCTTACGATACTATCCGGGAACGTGTTGGCGATAAAGTTCTAGCAGTAGATCTGGACAAAAAGAAAGTTGCACAACTAAAGAAAACAGGTCGTATCATTGTCTGGGGAGATGCTACGGATTATGATTTCTGGCATTTAATTGATCTTGATAAGATCAAACTGGTCATGCTCGCAATGACTAATCACCAAGCGAATATGCTTGCAATTAAGGAAATGAAATCTGCAGGGTATAATGGTCCAATAACCGCTACAGCTCAATTTGAAGATGAACGTCTTGAATTGATTAAGGTAGGTGCGACTGCAGCGTATAACATATTCTCTGAGGCTGGTGCTGGGTATGCTGACCATGTATGTAAAAATGTTGGCTTAGTATGCAAGGAAAATTTCACTCCCATTGACCTAGGTATACCAAACTTTCAGGATAAGGAGTAGAAAGGCTCCTTATTGTCAACATTTGCTCTTATTACTGCCAAAGGTAATATTCATTTAATCAGCTTGATGTAAATATTGAGCTTATCTGCAATAAGCTACAATCACTCCTTAGCAAACCGATTGAGTATTTTCTTTTGTGTAATTTGACCTTGTAAGGATAGGTGAGTGTCAGGCCAAATCCGACCCAACCATTAGGTATTGTTAGTAAAATATGAGCTGCTACAGCTAAATATATTAAATTCAAACATGAAAGTTATTTTTCCGTATGAGTGTCTTGAGCATGCTCCACAATTTTTTTGGCAAGATTGCTGAAAACCAAGTTGTGGAGGGGGACAACTGAATACCAGTACAATCTGCCTAATATTCCACGGGGAAAGAAATGGGCTGTCTGGATTAAGACATTATCCTGAATGTCGAATTCCAGCCAGGCTTTTCCTGGTACCTTCATTTGGGCAAGAAGGAGCAGGCGCCTGTTTTCCTTTATGTCTACAACTTTCCAGAAATCCAATGAATCTCCGACCCTCAGGTTATGGAGTGTCCGTCTGCCACGGTTGAGACCGTAACCGCCTACCATCTTGTCGATGAATCCACGTATCTGCCAGAGAATGTTGTATGTATACCAGCCGGTTTTTCCACCAATAGTGCATGCAGATTGGAAAACCTGTTGAGGCTCTAAACCGTTCAGTGGAACTTTTCTTATATCGCGCAGAATGGCACTCCGGGTGTCGTCCTGGTATTTAATGTCGCAGGATGCATTTGCACTCGAATCACACCAGCGACTGAGTACCTGGTCCTTTTCTATTTCTCGTATTGCTTCTGCAACAACCTCTTCGTAATTCCTGGGACGAATGTCAGGAAAATAGAGTTCTGCGTTATTGTTAAGAACAAGGGTTTCGGATTTAAGACCTTCAACCAGTGCGCCAGCCATTTTATAGGGTATCGGGGTGAAAAAAATAAGCCAATAGGAGGAGAGCTTGGGAGATAAGACCGGCACAGGAAACAGAAATCGTCTCAGTCCCATGACTTTGGCTGCCGCAAGCATCATCTCTTGAAAACTCATTGGTGAAGTGCCAATATCAATAGTCAGGTTTGGTTGATCTGCAGATAAAGTGGCAGCCTGTTCAAGATAGTTGACCACATCTTCAACTCCGATGGGTTGGGTTTTGGTTCTGACCCAGGTTGGGGTTACCATCGCAGGCAATTTGTGGACAAGATTATAAATTATTTCAAAGCTTGCACTGCCGGAACCAATTATTACTCCTGCTCGGAACCAGAAGGTCTGAATGGCATCCGGTTGGCTTGAGAGAATTTCCCCTGTTTCTATTCTACTCAGTAGGTGCTTGGAAGCAGTATTTTTTATGCCGAGTCCGCCGAGATAGATGATTCGTTTGACTCCCGCTTTAATGCAAGCACTTCGAAAGTTTTCAGCACTTGTTCTGTCCAAATTTTCAAAGTCCCCGCCCGAACCCATGGAGTGGATCAGGTAATACGCGACATCTATATCCCGAACAGCATCTTCCAATGCTTCCTGGTTAAAGGTATCTCCTTCGATCACATCCACTTTTTCCAGTACGTCCGGTCGCACCTTGTTTTTATTTCTGACCAGCAAACGCAGGGATATCTCTTTTCTTTTCAGGAGCCGATCCTTAAGCCTTCGTCCTATATAGCCGGTGGCTCCGGTAAGGAGAATTTTATGAGGCCGTGTGTCAGGCATGATTGCGCAGCTTCAGTTCAATTGGATGAGGGTGAAGATACAATTGGTCGGCAAGGTATTCCTGATTATATTTTCGAACATAATGATTAATGAGAGTAACTGGCACGATGAGAGGAATATGTTCATTTTTATATTGATCGAACACTTCCAGCATCTCCTGTTTTTCATCTGCTGAGATGTTTTTCTTGAAGTATCCCATCATGTGCTGAAGAACATTGACGTGTTTATTGATGGTGCATTTTCGTCTGAGTGCCTCTGTCAGGATCTGCAGATACTCTGAGTAGAGACTTTCTGTTTCTATTTCCTTAGGATGCGCAACCAGGCGACCCAATGCACGGTAATACTCTACACTATGAGCCATTATGAGCAGTTTGTGGGCTGTATGAAAATCCACCAGCCCTCCTCTTGTTTTGTTATGCTCAACAAGATCGCGCCACCGCTTGTAAATAAATATACGTTCGATGAAATTTTCACGAAGATGAATGTCATGAAGCCTGCCATCTTCCTCCACCGGCAGAAGAGGAAAATGTTCCATAAAGGCCCGTGCAAACATTCCTACCCCGGTATTCTGTGGAATTTTATTTTCACCATAAACTTTGACCCGTTCCATTCCGCTGCTGGGCGATTTTCTTTTAAAGATAAAACCATGAAGGTTTTCATTTTCAAGTTCTTTAACCCTGATTGCGGCCCATTTCAGCATTTTATCGGTATGATCGATGTTTGTTTTGCTGGTAACAAGTCGAGGGTTTTGCGGTTCACCGATCAGTCGCATGGTTTCCCTTGGTATGGGAAGTCCACATTCCACTTCCGGGCAAACCGGGACAAATTCAAAAAAATTGCCCAATGTCTTGGTTATATAACGATCATGCTGATGGCTTCCGTCATAGCGAACAGGGTTGCCTAGGAGGCATGAACTGATACCGATTTTGATTGGTTTAAGTTTTCTGTTCATAGTCTCTAATGACGGTATCTTGGGAAAATGCAGGTAAACAAACAGCTATATATTCAGCGCGATTTTCATTCGGGGTACTGTTCTGGATCCAATCCCCAGCCTTTACAATTTTTGCTTCTCCAGCATGGATGTCTAATGTTTGTTTTTTTGTTTTGACGCGTAACATCCCTTTTAAAACAATTGTGTACTCATCAAATTCCGGTTTAGCCAGGACAAACCTCTAACTTTCCAGTGTCACAGGTGTTACAAATCCGGGTGGCTTGACTGCCAAAACCGAGCAATCCATGTTATTGAGTATGCTTTCTGCAGTATTTCCGACGATTAAACCAGGTATTCCGGTACGTGCCAACGTACCCATTACAACAATATCCGCCATTGTTTCTCCTACTAGATTCGGGATAACTTCATGCGCTCTCCCTTTGAGGATGTGTATCCGCGGGTTAAGATATTCCATGGTATCCGGGCTGATCTTTTTGCCAAGGATTTTCATAAGTTCGTCTATCTTTTCTTCATGGTTCATTCTTTCCTGCTCTACCCATTCGGCAACCTCTTCTTCTGAAAAACCGTAACGTGGAGTGTTTAGCACACTTGCACCCATGGCTGTCCAGGCATGAACAATATGAAGTTCACTGAATTCTGACAATGCAAGAGATGAGGCCATCTCAAGGATCTGCCGGTTCAAACTGCTTACCTCATTACCGTTATCGGATTCTTCAACGTCTACAGCAGCAACAATACTTTTATATTTGCTTTTTTCGTTGGATTTCATGATCCAGACCGGACAGGGGCATTTACGGAGCAGATGCATATCCGCACTGCCGAATATCCGATTTATCAAGCCATGGTTTTCCTCGGAGGATTTCATGACCAGGTCATACCCATTTTGAAGAACTTCCAGAACAATTTGCGGAAACACTCCATTAAAAAAGAGTTTGCCCGATATGTTGACTTGAGCCGGCTTATTCGAGATTATTTTTGAGAGTTGATCCTGCCACTGTTCGGTAATTGCATTTTTTAACTTATTACAAGCAGAATCATCATCCAGGTTAGTACTGCATTGTAGATTGAAAACACGAACAACCGTCAAATCAGCCTGATTTTTTTCCGCAAGGGCCATAGCTCTCTGCAGAGCATTATCCTGTTGGTGTTCGCTATCGGCAATCAGTAAAATATTTTTAAAGCGCTTCATTTAATAGTCCTCCTCGAAATATTGTCTATGGCAATTGTCATTAACAGCTAAACAGCCGAGCCAGAGAGGCAGGGATTTTTACAGTTATTCCTCAGGGCGGCAATCACCATAGGGATACAAAGCAACACTCATGTCTTAAATCAAACCTGTATGTATCTATAAATTCCTGGGTTAAAGCACTTTTTTTAAAGTAATAATCACTGTGAATGAAAGCAATGCATTTTGTTCGTAATTTATTGGTAATAATCTATGGTTGTCTGTACCAGCTCTTGGGTAATTCAACGAAAATAGATCGCATACCAGAGACGCTGTGATTATTGCGGAGCGGTGGCTCTCTGTTTGTTCAGACCATATTCAGTCAATGGCCGGGTGATAAACTTGACTATGTATATAAACAAGCCTGTTAACAACAGGTTGAGAGCCAGGCTGAGCATGGCGATAGTTACGACTGGCCCGCCGATACCGTAACTCATTGAAATTACGAGTACTCCTGCACCAACCTCACCGCGCGGCCACATGCCGACAGCCAAGGACAGTCGCTCGCGCCAATGCGCTTCCCGGCGATAACACAAGGCAGGAAACATTTTTCCCAAGTTTGCCAGTAAAGTAATTAGCAAAACGTGTAAAGCGATAGTCCCCCAGGCCATAGGTGGTTGAGATGTGGTTACACGGCCAATCTGCTGATAAGCTCCGACTTCAGAAGCTGCAGCCTCGGCATACGGTACACCTCCCGCGTGAAGCGTTGGCTCGACCGACTGGGACATTGCGCCTCCTTGCGAAGCCATCTCCCCGCTCATTATAAGTGGCATTGATATGCCGACAAGTACCATGAAAGCTCCTGCAACAAGAGTTGCAACTCTGCGCTCGGAAGGTGTGTCAATCAATTCAAGACCATGATTTTTGTCGACAATTAACGAATCCTCTACAGGGTGGTGACGACGTGGATAGGCTATTATGCTGCCCAGAACAAACGCAGGAAGCAATACTTCAATGTGAAACGGTACTGATTCGTCAATAAGTATTGATCCTTTATAAATCAGTTCACTGATCACAGTAATCAGGGCAGAGTAACTCATTACCCAGGGCCAAGTCACTGGAATGCGGACCGTATGCAGTAACACGTATCCGATCGTCAGCATAGCCACCATGATTATGACCATCAGGCCTAACTGCCATGCCAGCCCAACCATCAGCATTTTTAAAGGTATCATCAAAAGAACTGTATCTAGATCATCAAATATGGCCAGGATACGGGCTTTGCGAAAAAGCCATGTAGAGCCCAGACCAGCCGCTGTAAGCATTGAAAACAGTACGCCTGCGGATGTTGGCGCAGCAAAGCGGCCGGCCAGCATGGTTTCCTTCCAGGCCGCCATATTGCTCCATACCTCTGGCGGAAGAAGAATGAATGTAAAATAGACTGTGACTAAAATCCAGGGGAAGCTGGCGGCAGTAAAGGCAACAAGATAATCCCATCCATACTGTTTCGTATTGGACTTGTCGATATCGAACTCATAACCGACACGGATCATGATAAAAGACAAGCCCATCATTGTAAGCATTCGGACGATGTCACCCAGCATTGCATAGGAAGCTCCCATAATATTCGGAAGCACCTGCGAGCATGAGAGGCCGAGTAGAAGAAGGAGGGAAAAATATAAAACTTTCAACATAACCAATAAAGCCTTATTTTATCTAGTAACTACTGGAGGACTCTCCATGATACTTTAAGTTTAACAAACCCCTACCAGTGCCAAACTAAATTTTTTTTAAAGTCTTCATGAATCTATATATTGCGAGTCAACATGAATGCCATGAACACTCTCTTTCATACCTTGTCAAATGTGTAGCTGAACAATATTCATGCTATAATTTATAATCAATATTTAAGAAACACATCCTTCGAGTAAATTTTGTGCGCATGGATTAATTTCCAGACAGAGTCATCGAATTTATTTTAGTGTTGCCGACAATGAGATAGTAATTATGATTTTCAGATAATGAGAGTAAATATCATTAAATGTTCCACCGGAAGGATATACAATACATGAAAGATAGAAATTATTTACAGAATGCAAAAATATTTTTTGCTTCAGGGCAACTTGAGAAGAGTATCGAATATTTCACACTTGCAGAGAAAGAAGGGGATGACATTGTTGATGTTTGTCTCAGTCGGGGTGCTGCAGCAATGGCACTGGGCCGATATGCTGCAGCAGAAATGGATTTCACCCGGGTACTTGTAGAGGATGAGGAAAATGAAAGAGCGCACTATTTTCGCGGTGTAGCATTCGTAGCCCTTGGGAAATATGAAAAAGCAATCAATGACCTCACATTTTCACTAATAAGAAACAATAATCGTGGAATAGCACACCTTGCCCGGGGATTGGCATATAGTGAGTTGGGGAATGAGAAGGATGCTGCTCTGGACTTTAATACGGCCTCTGCCTTTTCAGATGCTGAATTACAGAGTTTTAAAAAGCTGTTTGGTGATATTCCAAGTCCTTTCAATAATTCTAAAGCGCTGCTTGCTAAAGAAAACGCCCCCTGGAATAATTTGCTCAGCAGTGAAGCCGCCAGAAAACTGAGCAACCTGCTTTAAATGATTCGGTTTAATTCTTTGATTTTTTTTCATTATTATTAATTTTTCTTTGATCGAAAAACCGATGCTGAAAATAATATACGGACTGACCTACATCCTTACCCTTGTCATCCTCATATCCATAATTCTTTCAACCATTTCCTGTTCTCGGAAGCCTCAAATAGGGTTGAGTCAAAACCAACTGCTCCCTTGCCCCTCTACTCCTAATTGCGTCTGTAGTGAATATCCTGGTCAAAGTGTCTTTGCTGAGCCGCTCAGGTTTACTGGATCTTCAGATAAAGCGTGGCGCCAAGCAAGAGATACGATAACAGCAATGGGGGGAAGAATAGTTGAAGACAATAAATCCTATCTGCATGCCGTTTTTACATCACGCTTCCTCCGGTTTATCGACGATCTGGAGCTCAGGCTGGATGATACAGCAGGGGTGATTCATTTCCGTTCTGCCTCCAGAACCGGTTATTCCGATCTGGGCGTGAATAGAAAGAGGATTGAAGCTTTCCTGTTACTATATACAAAGCAATGATTCATATTTTTGCTGAAGACTTGTATATGCTCTTCTGAAGGTATTGTTATGTATACTTTGGAAAGAGAACAGATTGTTCATATAAGCTTGGCCGAAGCGTGGGATTTTCTAAGGAATCCTGGCAATCTTAACCAGATAACGCCGGACGATCTAGACTTTCAGATCATCTCTCCGGTTCCTGCAGTCATGTTTAACGGATTGATCATAGAATACAGGATAAGAATCCCGTATTTTGGTGTACACAAATGGATCGCTGAAATCAAGCACATCAGCGAGTTTAACTCCTTTGTTGACGAGCAGAGACTGGGCCCTTACTCTTTCTGGTATCATTACCATGAATTGAAAGAGGTCGAAAACGGTGTCAGGCTCATTGACCAAGAGTATTATGAAGTTCCCTGCTCTTTTGCAGGCCGCTTAATACACTTTTTGATTATTTGAAAAACACTGAATCGGATTTTTGACCACCATCGTGAGAAACTAAGGGAAATCTTCAGAAACTGAGCGATTTAAGATTTTCCATGACATGTTGTTTTGAAGCTAAAATTGTAAGGAAATATGTGGATGATCCTGTTTTTCAACGTGTATAGCTGATGTCTCTAAAGTAAAACCTGATCTATATGATCTACCTTTGAAAAATACTAATCTTTGTAAATGCACTTGTGGACTGATGCAATATTTGTAAAGAGTTGAAATAAAGTGAGGAGGAAATCACATGAATACATGCAAATTATTTGAACCGTTCTCTATCGGTGGACTGCAGTTGAAAAATCGAATTGCCATGGCACCTATGACCAGGGGACGGGCAGGGAATGAACGCGTGCCTAATGATCTCATGGCAGAATATTATTTCCAGAGATCAACTGCAGGGCTTCTTATAACAGAGGCAACAGTGATTTCGAAACAGGGCATTGGCTGGATTGGCTCCCCCGGAATTTATACCGATGAAATGGTTGATGGCTGGCGTAAGGTTACGGATAAAATTAAACCCACAGGCACTCCCATTTTTCTCCAGTTATGGCATTGTGGCAGGGCATCACATAGCGATTTTCTTGATGGAGAGCTTCCAGTCTCCGCTTCGGCTGTAAAGCTGAACGGTGATCATCTTCACACCCCACTTGGCAGCAAACCGCATGAAACTCCAAGGGCGCTCACGGAAAATGAAATTGCGGCCATTGTGCAAGATTACCGAAAGGCTGCACAGAATGCCAAGGCTGCAGGTTTTTCCGGGATAGAAGTACACGGTGCAAACGGTTACCTGATTAATCAGTTTCTAGACTCAACAACCAACCTGCGCCAGGATCAGTATGGCGGCAGTCTGGAAAACAGGTTCCGGTTTTTCAGGGAGGTTCTTGAGGTTGTCCTGGAGGTCTGGCCATCGGAGAAGGTTGGAGCCAGAATTTCGCCAAACGGTGTGTTCAATGATATGGGTTGTCCTGACTTCAGGGAGCTTTTTCTTTATGTTGCTGCCGAGATCAATAAGTTTAATCTTGGCTATCTGCATATTATGGACGGCTTGGCCTTTGGTTTTCATGAAAAAGGCGAGCCAATGACCCTGGAGGAATTCAGGCCGGTTTTCAAGGGGGCTATTATCGCCAACTGTGGTTATACGCAGGAAGTCGCTGAACAGAGAATCGTCGAAGATAATGCAGATATAATAGCCTTTGGACGACCTTATATCACCAATCCTGACCTTCCGGAACGGTTTAGAAATGGTTGGCCCCTCAACCCTGCAGAAGATATGACCTTATGGTATACCCCAGGACCTGAAGGGTATACAAATTATGCTCCGTTTAAATAATTATTTCCATTGCTGTAAACTGGATAGCTCAAATTGAGGGCTGCAATATCACGATACTTATAAGTGAAAAGAGATGTGGATTTCGTTTAAGTGGCAGGAGAGGGCAGTGGGTTGTTGATGTTGAGTGATTTAGAATGGTTTTAAAGGATAAGTTAAATGTATAGGACATACCCCTATAAAATCATCTCAATAAGCAAATATGTAAATGCTGTAACTGAAGAACGGTATCATGGTTAGGCCAACTTGTTACCTTTACAATCGACAAATTGTTTTTTAACAAATGGAGAAGTCATGGCTGCGAGAAGAGCACCGTAATCCAGGTTGAATCGCACCTCATCTCCGACCTGTAGCTTATTTTTTTCGCTGTCGAGGATAAGATGGTCACTGCTTGATCCAAGTATCTCCAGATTTTTCTTGGGTGTCAATCCAGATGGAGGAACATCCTGCCTCCCCAAAGCAATAATTACTCTCTGGCGAGTTCCTCTATCCTCGAAACTCTGAACATTTCCAAAGGCATCCTGACCGATTTTTCCGAATGGGAGGGAAGGTTTATCCTTTGATTCGATAACTTCGGCAATCAGTTGGAAAGCTTCAGTGTGTAAACCAGGGATTGGGTTTCGTCTCAAGGTTTCGCAACCTAAAAGAATGGACTCTCCCAGTCGAAGATTGTTGATTCTGCCGACATCTCGTCCAGAGTTGTACCATTTGTAATTTGCCGAATTTCCACCAGATATAACTTCTAAATTAATATTAAATTCTCGTTTGATGCTGTCTGCCAGCATTGATAATTCACGCATGTTTGTATCATCTGGTTCAACGCCACCATAACAAGCCAGGTTGCACCCAATACCGACAATTTGTATATGGGGCAGAGAAAGGGTTGTCTTGATACATTGAGAAAGATCACGGGGAAGTATACCTTCACGCAGATCACCCAACTCAACCATTACAATAACCTGATGATTAATATTATGTCCTTTCGCATAATAAGAAAGTTCCTTCAGTGTTTCAATTTCGGTGTTAAGGCTAATGTCTGCATTGTTGACAACAGATTCAGCCCGGCTTTTTGGAGTTCTTAAAAGAACAAACTTCGTTGATATCCCCGCCTTTCTCATTTTTTGAATGTTTTCAATGCGAGAGTCGGCAATAAAACCAACTTTACCTTCAATCATTGCCGCAACAATAGAAGGTTCTCCGAGCACTGCTTTGGAAACTCCCATTATTGATATACCTTTTTTTGCATACAACTCAGATAGCATGCGGGCATTATCGCGTATTTTGGAAAGTGAAATTTCTATTCTTGGTATAAATGATGTCATTCTTTTCAATGTGCCATGTCTACATCTTTCCCGGTTTGGGAGTTTTGATGTGAATACGACTCATCCGCGGAAAAAGCCGGTAGAGATATGAAGTGTATCATTAAGAGGTATGCATGCTCGTTATGAGCAATGCGTGTGTCTTTATAATCCTTAAATTCCTGTAGCCTGTACTAAACCAGAGCAAGGTGCAAGTTTTCTGGTGCGCTGTTTATTCATATATTCTGCCTGTATTTCTTTTTTAGAATGCATGCGTTCGGTTTTCTGCTTCAGTTTTGGAAAATGGCTTCCTAACGTTTGAATAAGCTTTTGGCAGCCGTGACTCAATACATCTGTTGTTGGCAGTTGGAGACGTTTTTCATACTCAGTTATGATTTCAAGGACTTGTTTTTTTGCAAGGTTTTCATGGTTTAATGCAATAGCCATTACCTTGGTTTGTGAAATAGCTTCAATCAGTTTAATTTCGCTCTCAATGACTGGCATTGCCAGTTGAGGAAAATCGCACCGTTTTTTTCTGTCTGGCGCATGTTGAAGGATAATGCCATCAGGCATACTGCCTTTCAAAATACCAAGAGAACTCATAAATGCAGGATGACTGACAGCACTCTGTCCCTCCACTAAAATGATGTCAGGACTTTCGTTATAAAACGCCTGGACAACAGCGTTTTCTATTTCACCGACTACAAATTGGGAAGTTAGTGCATCGATCGATACGCCATACTTTGCTCCCTGCATCAATCCACTTTGACCTGTCGCTACCAGTACCGATTTTATGCCAAGTTTATTGAGAGCATTGTTAAGCTCTACAGCGGTAGTCCTTTTGCCGCAGGCACAATCGGTACCCAACATGGCGATTACCGGAATATTGACCTCTGATATTCGACCAGTAAAAACATGCAGATCTTTCAATTGTGGAGATTTCCTGATGTCTTTAATCTTGATATTGTTTTGGACTGCCATGTCAGCGAATTCAAGATCTTCGGAGAATAGTTGATGAAGACCGTTAATGATGTCCATTCCAGCCTTCATCGCTTCTATTATGAGAAACCTTTCTTCATTTGATAAAAATGTCTCCAGAGGTGCTTTTCCATAAATATAACAATCAGGAACATCTGAAAGTTTACTCAAAGCATCTTTCAGATTTGCAAAGATGGGAATACCATTTCTACCTTCCTGTAGTTCCTCCCCTGTATCCTTACCGGCTAAAGAACTATCGATAACTCCGACAATAGTATAAATTTCAGAGTGACGGATGAGTCCTGTGGCTGTTTTTCCGTCCACCAGGCCAAATTGGTTTTCGCAGTAAACTAAGGCTGTTTTTTTCATGATAACTAGTAAATTTATCCTTTGATTTTTTTCAATATTTCAACAAGGACGATAAATGTCATAACATGTTAAAATACAGGATTTTTTTCCATGCATAAAATTGCATAAAAATTGTTGTTAATAATGCAGTGTACTATTAAAGCGATTTTTTTTTATAATCGTTTTCTAAAATTAAAATTTAGCGACTAAGAGAAAAACAGAGACAAGAATAATAAGAAACGTATTAAATTATCTCCAGGTCTTGGCAGAAATATGGAAAAAGCTTTTCTTCTATCAGTTAACGCTTCTTTACAGGCGGATTGGTATTGCACAAGAATTGAGAGTTAGCTTGGTAATTTATTGTATCCATTTTGAGCTATTGGCAACGTTGCCGTACAGATTGATAGGGCATTCCTTCCACTAACTCATATCTTTCTGCACGTATAAACCAGAATGCCAGTCCACCTGTGTTGTGGTTTATTTCCGGCTGTTTTTTAGAATTTCGAACACCCAGTGATCCTTTACGGCCGGTTTTCTGCCACCCACGTCTCTGCATTATCATGCGTACAACCACGCCAATCGCCTGGCGTAATCGTTTGCTTCTTTGAGTTTGTATATCTGATAAAGATCGATCGATAGCTGGATGTGATTCAAGTTCTCGAACAACTCCGGCTAAAGGAGGTCTGTCGTGGTGAATTTCGGCTTCCTCCATGCGGCGCTGTCTGTTTTCATTATTAAAGAATTCGAGAACTTGGACGAAAGATTGTTCCGAATCGTTCACAACATCAGAAAACCTACGACCTTGAATGTCTTCAAGAAACTTCTCAAGAGAGATTGTCACGCTGGGCGTTATGATCTTTTCTTTATTTGATGTCATCGTTATGTTATAAACAATATTTGCAAGTACATTTTTTGTAACTGCAAATAATGTACATCTAATATCCAAAAAAAACAATAGTGAATAATCAGGAATGATCATAGATGGTATTAGCTATTAAATTTTCAATAATCATTTAGTCATGGTGTCAGAGTAGTTTTCAAACACTCATTAACCTCTCAATTTGTTGTGATTGAAGTGTCAAAGGTCAAGTGAATACATAGGATGGAATTCTAGAAAATGCCATTTATACTTCCCGAATTCAAACCACCAGATTTTAGCAAATCGTCACTTAGTCTTGCGCCTCCAGTGCTAACCAAAAAGGTAATATGTAATGGTGTTGCACCTGATGGTTATCACGGTACATCAAATTATCCTGAATATGTTCATCTTGGAGGCGAAAAATGGATTCTTGTGGCGGAAAGCCGTATGGACTGTGTTCTCATATTGCGTGAAGACATTATCGAAGTTGTCGAAGCTCGCCGTCTAAAGAAAGGCGATAATGTTATTATTGGTCGAACGGAGAACGGAGAAGAGGGTATCTTTGTTCATACCAATGGGTTTGATGTTGATACCCAGGAAAACGCCGATAAATTCTCTTTCCGTACTCGCGAAACACGTGAAACATCATTTTCACGAAGTTATGACATGCTATACAACCTTTTGCGTCATGATCGGCAGCATGGCTACATTGTCTGGGTGCTTGGACCAGCGGTAGCATTCGACAAGGATAGTCGCGACGCTATGCAAAATATTATTGAGGCAGGATATTGCAATGCATTATTAGCTGGCAATGCCCTGGCAACACACGATTTGGAAGCGGCTCTGTACCGGACTGGGCTTGGACAAGGCATTTACACCCAAGCACCGAAACCGCAAGGACATTATCACCACCTTGATATCCTGAATACCGTTCGTAAATCAGGATCTATCAAAGAGACAATCAAGATTCTCGAAATAAACGACGGGATCATGTACGCCTGTGAAAAATGCGATGTGCCATATATGCTGGCTGGTTCAATCAGAGATGATGGACCTCTCCCGGAAGTTATTTCCAATGTCTATCAAGCACAGGATGCGATGCGGTTTCATGCGCAGAGGGCAACAACTGTTATCGCAATGGCTACGCAGTTACATTCTATTGCTTTTGGAAATATGACACCAAGCTATAGAGTAATGAGAGATGAAGTGGTACGCCCTGTATATTTTTACATAGTTGATATATCAGAATTCAGCATAGACAAACTTGCCAACCGTGGATCCACACAAGCAACGTCAGTCGTGACAAACGTTCAGGATTTTATTGTCAACTTGTCGAAAAACTTGATGGTGACAACAGAACACTCCAACTGACTGGCAATCCTTAGGCCGACAATGCAGCAGCTAGATTTGGTCTCTTCCGGTACATATCCAGGATCATAAGATAAATAATTGTCCGGCAGCAAAACCAGGAAACGTCTAAAATTTTGGAGCTATGCTAAATGATTTTCACTATCCAGGGTAACCCCTTATTTTTGATTAGATGTTATGTTTGTGGTATAATTTAGAATATAAACTTCCATCTGATCAGGCTTTCTCTTGTAGGAGAGCAGGATGTTCCATGGTCCCTAAGGACTGACCACCCCCGTCTCAATATTCATCATTATAAAAATTTTCAGGGCATCATTGATCAGGCTTAGCCTTATCTGCCTGCAATGAGTGACTCAAAGATTACCACTCAATTATTAGGAGAGCGCACCATGACAAAAGAACGAAAAAGCAACAGAGAAGGAAAGAAAAAACCAGCCATGACTCCGAAGGAAAAAAAGGCTGCAAAGAGATCTAAAAATGAAGCAAAGAATTTATTGACCAAAGAATAGCCGCATTAAATTTGAATAAGGCTGTCACCTGAATTCGTGACTGCTATCAATGTGTATGGATCGTAACAGGATGAATGTAGGTTGAAAGTCATTGTAAAAGCCCTTGATGTTTATTCACCTCGCCGCCCTTCGGGTGTCCGTCAGCGGCCCGTCTGCTGTGGCAGTAACTCTATGATGTCACATAAGGATAATCAAAATCGTTCCTTTATTGCATACAGACCACTGACGACCATCATGGATTCAGGTGACAGAAATGTCAGCCCTGCTTTTTTTTAAAAACTACAGCTGAGCAGCTTGAATTATTGCGGAGCTAAATTATTTACTGCAAAGCTTATTTATCTGTAACTATTCTGCGTAATGTCAAAAAGGGACAAAAAACATTGAACTGTAACTGTTCAGAAGTATCCCAAATTCATTCAGATAAGCGCAGACTCCGAGCAGGCCGCCAAACTATAGCTCGGCTATGTGAGACGGCCTGATCGGACGAAGATAGGGTGCTGCTGAATAGTTATTATTTATTTTTGGCTTTGAAATCAAAAATAAAAGTTTCGACGTCACTGTTAATGAGTACCAGAACGGCCTTAATTTCTCTCTAAACAGGTTTAAGGAAATGAGATCGAATGTGGTAAATGGCAGAGTGTACAAAAATACACAGGCCTTCAGATCGGTACAGGGCTGAAGGGCACGAGTTCGAGCGAGGAGAATGTCATAACCATCAAAGAGCACGGATTTTCGGAACGCATACGGAATACGCTGCGTAACGCCCAGGAAACTGAGTTGCTGCGTTCGGAGCTGTTCAGTATCGAGCAACTGAAGCGTCACGCGGTGACGTTGGCCGGCCGGCACAAGATCGATTCACTGCCGGGGCCGGACAAATTACTGCCACGGCTAGCGGATAATGAGCGTGTTCTTCTGACTGCGTATGACGTTGTGACAGCCGCGGGAGCATCGGAACAACGGATCGTGCCGGCTGAGGCCTGGCTGCTCGACAATTTTTATCTCATCGAGCAACAGATCAGTCTGGCTCGTCGCCATCTGCCGCGCGGATACAGCCGACAGTTGCCGCAACTGGCTGACGGTATATCAGCCGGATTTCCACGCATCTATGACCTGGCGTTGGAGTTGATCTCCCACATGGACGGTCGTGTGGACAGCGACAATGTCACCCAGTTCGTCGTTGCCTACCAAACGTCTGAACCTTTAAAGCTTGGGGAATTGTGGGCATTTCCGATCATGCTGCGTTTAGCACTGCTGGAGAACCTTCGCCGCGTTGGGTTGCGTATCGCCCTTCGACGTGAGGCTCTTGATGAGGCCATAACTTGGGCTGACCGCATGCTTGATGCGGCCGAAAAGGAACCAAAACAGCTTATCCAATTGCTCGCCGAGTTTGCCTATGCCGATGTTCCCCTGACTGCACCGTTTGTAGAGGAATTTTACGCAAGACTTCAGGCTCAGGGGGCCGCAATGGCCTTTGTTCAAACCTGGTTTGAACAGAAACTCCTCGAACAGGGGATCACCGCAATGCAGTTGTCTGAGGTTGCCGCCCGAACAGCTGCAACCAATCAGATCTCCATCGCAAACAGTATAGGCAGTCTGCGTTTCATCGGCGCAATGGATTGGAAGAATTACGTCGAATCGCTCAGTGTCGTTGAGCAGACATTGCGTGAAGATCCAATGGGGATGCACGCTGACCAGAATTTTGCCACCCGTGATCGGTACCGGCATGTCATCGAAGACGTGGCAAGGGATAGCTCGTGCAGCGAGTTGGCGGTGGCGCGCAAAGCCGTTGCTCTCGCACAGACTGCTGCAGAACGATCTGGTGCCAAGGACCGCACCGCGCATGTCGGCTACTACCTGATTGATAAGGGGAGACAGATCCTGGAGCAGGGGGTTGGCTGCCGTTTGTCGTGGAAATTACGGATCAGCCGTGTGACTCGATTTTTTCCCCTGACCCTTTACCTCGGATCTATCCTGTTGCTTACAGCCCTGGCGACATCGGTGGTGCTTTGCTCTTTCAGCGGGTTCGCCTTAAGTGACTGGCGGTACTGGTTTTTTGCGGTCACCGGAATAATAGGTGTCTCGGCGTTGGCGGTCTCCCTGGTGAACCTCTTGGTCACGCTCATCATACCGCCTCGCGCCTTACCACGATTGGATTTTTCACATGGCATTCCAGCCGTTCACCGCACAATGGTAATTGTTCCCACATTGCTGAGCAGTCCGCAACAGATTGATGATCTTATCGAAGCCCTGGAGATCCGCTATCTCGGCAATCGAGATCCAAACATATTTTTCGCCTTGCTGACTGATTATCAAGACGCGCCCGAGCAAACCCGGTCAGACGATGACGCGTTGCTCGACCATGCGCGCGCTGTTGTTGAGAATCTCAATAAAACCTATGCTGAAGATCGTCCGAGCATTTTTTATCTGTTTCACCGGCCCCGGGTATGGAATCCATACGAAAAGGTATGGATGGGATACGAGCGTAAGCGCGGAAAGCTTGAACAGTTCAATGCTTATCTGCGGGGAAAAGAGCAAGCTGCATTCTCGGATGTTGTCGGTGATCAGTCTATCCTCGCTTCGATCAAGTACGTCATCACTCTGGATACCGATACGCAATTGCCCCGAGACGCTGCCCGTACACTGATAGGAAACATCGCTCATCCGCTCAATCGGCCGGTCTATGACAGTGACAAGGGGCGCGTTGTCGAAGGTTACGCGATCTTGCAACCACGAGCTTCGATAAGCATGACCAGTGCCAGCCAGTCACGGTTTACAAAACTGTTTGCAGGAGAAGCAGGCATCGATCCCTACACCCGCGAAGTATCAGATGTCTACCAGGATATTTTCGGGGAAGGTTCATTTATCGGCAAGGGCATCTACGATGTTGGCGTTTTTCGCCAGGCTGTAGATGGACGTTTCCCGGAAAATATCATTCTCAGTCACGATTTATTGGAAAGCGGGTATGCACGTTCAGCACTGGTGACCGATGTCGACCTTATTGAAGATCATCCAGCCAGTTATGCAATAGATGTCAGCCGGCGGCATCGTTGGATACGAGGCGACTGGCAGCTTGCCGCCTGGCTGCTGCCGCGCGTGCCTGGACCCCCAGTGTCAAGCGGATCAAAGGCCAGGTGGCAGCCGAACCCGCTTTCGGGCTTGTCGGTGTGGAAAATTTTTGACAACCTGAGACGCAGCGTTGTGTCGCCGTCGCTTTTTGCTTTGCTGGCAGGTGGTTGGCTGTTTGGTCCAGGATCAGCATGGTTCTGGACCCTGCTGGTCGCGGCTGTGGTGTTCCTGCCCACCCTGCTGGGAACCGTGATCGAGCTTATCCGTAAGCCTGAAGAATATAATTGGCCGGTGCATCTTATCCTGACAGGAAAATCTGCATACCGCCCTATAGGGAAGGCTTTGCTGACATTGGTCCTTTTACCCTATGACACTTTGATTTGCCTGGATGCGACTTTGCGCTCTGGTGTACGCATGCTGTTCACCAGGCGCGGATTGTTACTCTGGCATATGCAATCCTATGCGATTCGCAACGCACGCCATACACTGGTCGATTTTTTCATAGAGATGTGGATAGCGCCTGTTCTGTCCCTGCTGCTGGCCTTTGCAATGGTGAGCAGCCGGCCGGCGGACTTGCTTTTCTGTATGCCTGTCTTGTTGTTTTGGCTGGTGTCGCCCGTTGTCTGCTGGTGGATCAGCAGGCCGCTCGTGTCACGCGTGCCGAATTTGACTATAGATCAACGAGCGTTCCTGCGGGCATCGGCTCGGAGAACGTGGCGCTTCTTCGCCGACTTTGTCGGTCCACAGGATAACTGGCTGCCGCCTGATAACTTCCAGGAGTATCCGGCGCCGGCAATCGCTTCACGGACCTCGCCCACGAACATGGGCATGTCACTGCTGGCGGACATGGCTGCGTATGATTTTGGTTATATTTCGGCTGGAGAAGTCCTGCGGCTTGTCGAAAATACACTGTCCACCATGGAAAAGCTGGAACGCTACCGAGGTCATTTTTACAACTGGTATGACACGCGCACCCTTAAACCCCTTTTACCGCAATATATATCTTCAGTAGACAGCGGCAACCTGATCGGCAGTTTGCTTACTTTGCAGGCGGGACTGATTGAGTTGAAAGATCAGCCGGTTATGCCGCTAAACGTGTTTCAGGGGCTACAGGATACCTTGCAACTCCTTGCCGAACATCTGCCCTCGCCACCAGCCCCTGATATTGCGAAAAATGTCAAGTTGCTGCAGGACACTCTCCAATCTCTCTCCCTGAACGAGCACCCCCAGATACTGACTGCCGCTGAAATTCTGCTGGATGATATTTGTCGTATAGCCGAGGAACTAGTGACATTCATATCGCCGGATATTGATATTGTTGGCGAGCTCTATTACTGGGCAAAAGAATTTTGCCGGCAATCGCGTGCAGTTCGAGGTGAACTTGGATTCCTGATGCCTGAGCCGCATCAGTTAAGCAACAACATCCCGACCCTTACTGAATTGGCTAGAGCGCACGTAGTAACGACAGAACAATTGTCGTCAGCCGTGACAACCGTGACTGCAGGTGCACCTAATAAGAACGCGATGGAGCGGCTTAGAATCATCGACGATTTGGTGAATCGTTGCCATGAACTGGCGGTAATGGATTTTGATTTTCTCTACGACACGACGCGTGATTTGCTGGCCATAGGCTACGACGTGGGTGAACGGCGCCAAGATCCCTCCTGCTATGATCTATTGGCATCAGAATCGCGCCTGGCCAGCTTTCTTCTTATTGCCCAGGGTCATGTTCCGCAGAAGCATTGGTTCGCGCTTGGTCGTCTGCTGACAAGTCATGGCAACGAAGTGAGCTTGATTTCATGGAGCGGATCGATGTTTGAGTATCTTATGCCGCGACTGATAATGCCGGATTATGAAAATACTTTGCTGGGACAGAGCTGTAAGGCCGTGGTGGCCCGTCAGATCGAATACGGTCGGCAACGCGCTGTGCCCTGGGGTATTTCCGAGTCCTGTTATAACACCACCGATATGCATCAGGTCTATCAGTATCGTGCGTTCGGTGTGCCCGGGCTGGGTCTTAAACGTGGGCTTGGAGACGACCTGGTCATCGCTCCATATGCCAGCGCCCTGGCGCTGACGGTGATGCCGGTTGAAGCGTGTCGCAACTTGCAGACCCTGGCCGGTGATGGTTTTATCGGAGAATATGGATTCTATGAAGCGGTCGATTACACTCCATCACGAGTATCCCGCGGTCAGAATCACGCCATAGTACGTTCTTTCATGGCGCATCATCAGGGAATGAGCCTGTTGGCTTTTGCGCATGTATTGCTCAATAGGCCGATGCAGCGCCGATTTATGTCCGACCCCCTCGTACAGGCGACACAATTGTTGCTGCAGGAACGGGTGCCCAAGAGGGGAGCTACTTTGCAGCCGCACACTGCTGAAGTGAGTGCCGCCGCCCATCCCCCAGATTTGGAGACAGGCGTGATCATGCGTGTGTTTACCGATCCGAACACCCCGATACCGGAAGTTCAACTCTTGTCCAACGGCAGTTACCACGTCATGGCGACCAATGGCGGCGGCGGTTACAGTTGCTGGCGCGACTTGGCCGTCACAAGGTGGCGCGAGGATGTCACCTCCGATTGCTGGGGGACTTTCATTTATTTGCGCGACTGCGACACGGGACGGTATTGGTCCACAGCATATCAACCGACACTGCGCAGTGCAGATCACTACGAGGCGATCTTCGTGCAGGCGCGGGCTGAATACCGGCTGCGTGATCAGGCGATCGAAGCGCATACTGAGATCAGCGTTTCACCGGAAGACGATGTAGAAATCCGCCGTGTCACACTTGCTAACCAGTCGTCCCATACCCGTCATATCGAAGTGACGAGTTACGCTGAGGTTGTTTTGGCGCCGCTCAATGCCGACCTGGCCCATCGCTCTTTCAGTAACCTGTTCGTACAAACTGAAATTCTGTCTGACCAACAGGCGATCCTCTGCACACGTCGCCGACGCACAGAAGGGGAACAGGAGGTTTGGATGTTTCATCTGTTGGCAACACCCGGTGCAGTTGCCGACGAGTCGTCTTACGAAACCGACCGCGCCAAATTCATCGGTCGGGGTCGAACACCAGCCAACCCTTTGGTATTGGACAGCATTGACAGTCCTGCGAAATTGTCTAACACTGATGGTTCGGTGCTCGATCCCATCGTAGCGATCCGACGCACCATCAGCCTGTCTCCTGACGAATCGGCGACAGTGCAGATCATCTCCGGTGTCGCGACCACGCGCGAGGCTGCATTGGCTTTGCTTGAGAAGTATTGTGACCGGCATTTCGTTGAGCGTGCCTTTGAAATGGCATGGTTCCAAAGCCAGGAGGTGCTGCGTCATTTGAGCGCGACTGAAGTTGATGCACAGGTCTATGGTCGTTTTGCCAGCTCGGTCATTTATTCCAGCGCCCTGCGTCGTTCTGCGCCCAGCATCATTTCCCGCAACCAGCTCGGTCAGTCTGGGCTTTGGCGCTTTGGTATCTCGGGTGACCTGCCGATCGTCCTGCTCCGCATCAGCAACCTTAATCGCATCGACCGTGTAAAACAGGTGCTGCAAGCCCATGCATATTGGCGGATGAAGGGACTGATTGCAGATCTGCTTATCGTGAACGAGGATTTCTCCGGGTACCGGGCTGTTTTACATGATGAGATCATAGGGCTGATCAACGCGGGACCCGAAGCGCATGTTATCGATAAACCGGGAGGGGTTTTCGTGCGCCGCGCCGAAGAGCTTTCCCGGGAGGATATGGTTCTGTTTCAGGCTGTCGCCCGTCTTGTATTCGCCGATACCGTCGAGACATTGGTCGAACAGGTGGAACGACGCGTTTCACCGGAGCGTGAGTCGGATCGTCTGGAGCCATTGCGGAAACCGGCAGTTGAACCGGTTCATCCACTTTCAACTCGTGATCGCATTTTCTGCAACGGCCTGGGGGGGTTCACGCCCGACGGTCACGAATACGTTATCACTCTTGAACCTGGTCAGAGTACGCCGGCACCTTGGGTCAATGTCATCGCCAGTCAACACATCGGCACGGTTGTCAGCGAAAGCGGCAGCGGGTATACCTGGGTAGAAAACGCCCACGAATTCCGGCTTACCACCTGGCATAATGATCCGGTTGGCGACAGCAGTGGCGAGGCCTTCTATATTCGTGACGAGGATACCGGTGAGTTCTGGTCACCGACACCGTTGCCCGCCCGCGGTCGGTCCGGGTATGTGTGCCGGCATGGGTTTGGGTACAGCGTGTTTGAACATTACGAAGCCGGCATCTCCTCGGAATTGTCCACTTATGTTGCAATGGACGCACCGGTGAAGTTCGCGGTGGTAAAGCTTGGCAATCATTCAGGGCGGCAGCGTCGCTTATCTTTGACCGGTTATTGGGAACTGGTGCTCGGTGAGTGGCGGCACGCCAATCTGATGCACATTGTTACCGTAACGGATCCGTACACTGGCGCATTATTTGCCAGCAATTCCTACGGCCGCGAATGCGCTAATCGGATTGTTTTTGCACAGGTCAGCGAGCTTGAAAGAACGGTTACAGGAAATCGTATAGAATTCATTGGCCGTAATGGTTCTCTGGCAAACCCGTCTGCACTTCATCGCAAACGTTTGTCTGGCAGGACAGGTGCCGGCTTTGATCCGTGTGCCGCGATCCAGAGCCAGATCGAACTGGCAGACGGGCAAGAACGTGAGATCGTATTTGTTTTCGGCGCTGCTCAAAATACCGATGAAGCGCAACACTTCATCCAACGTTTTGGCGGGCCGGCTGGAGCGAGGCAGGCTTTGGAAGCAGTGTGGGAACACTGGAACCGTACCTTGAGTGCGGTGCATGTGGAGACACCGGATCCTGCGTTGAATGTGCTGGCCAACGGCTGGCTGGTTTACCAGACACTGTCCTGCAGGCTCTGGGGCCGGAGCGGGTATTATCAGTCCGGCGGCGCCTACGGTTTCCGTGATCAATTACAGGACACCATGGCGTTGATCCATGCGACGCCCTGGCTTGCCCGTGAGCAGTTGATCCGTTGCGCAGGGCGTCAGTTCCTTCAGGGTGACGTTCAGCACTGGTGGCATCCACCCAACGGTCAAGGGGTGCGCACTCATTTTTCCGATGACTACTTATGGCTACCGTATGCAACCTGCCGTTATGTTCTGATGACGGGAGATACTGGAGTACTTGATGAGTCCGTCCATTTCCTGGAGGGCCGTGAGTTGGATCAGGAAGAGGAGGCTTACTACGACCAACCGAACCATTCAGCTGAATCGACAAGCCTCTATGAACATTGCGTGCGTTCCATTACGCATGGTTTGCGCTTTGGGGATCATCAATTGCCGTTGATGGGGTGCGGAGACTGGAACGATGGCATGAATCTCGTCGGTCAAGGTGGGAAGGGCGAGAGTGTTTGGCTGGCCTGGTTCCTGTACGAAAACCTGCAGCTCTTTGCAGAAATTGCGCGGGACAAGGCCGACGAGGTCTTTGCCGAAGTCTGTACAACTCAGGCTGCGCTGCTGCGAAATAATATTGAAGGTAATGGTTGGGACGGCGATTGGTACAGGCGGGCCTATTTTGATGATGGCACACCCCTGGGTTCATCCGAAAATGACGAATGTCGGATCGATTCGATCAGCCAGAGTTGGGCGGTCATCTCCGGCGGTGGTGATCCCGTGCGCGCCCACAGAGCGATGGCGGCGGTGAATGAACAGCTGGTGCGACGCGATGCACAGATAATTCAACTGCTCGATCCGCCCTTCGATAAATCAGACCTTGAACCCGGTTATATCAAGGGCTATGTTCCCGGGGTCCGTGAAAACGGTGGTCAATATACCCATGCCGCGATTTGGGCCACGATGGCATTTGCGATGATGGGTGACAGGGAACGTGCGTGGGAATTATTTGCCATGCTCAACCCGGTCAAACGCGGTAGCGGTCCTGCGGAGATCGAATGCTACAAGGTCGAGCCTTATGTAATGTGCGCGGATATTTATGCTGCGCCGCCACACACAGGCCGAGGCGGTTGGACCTGGTACACGGGAGCGGCGGGCTGGATGTACCGGCTCATCGTGGAAACACTTTTAGGTCTGCAACTGGAAGTGGACCATTTACGTATTGCACCGTGTATCCCGACCCATTGGGAATCCTACAAAATCGACTACCGTTATCGCGAAACCCTGTACCGCATCACCGTCAAGTGCGTCGGTGAAAAGTCGGAGCATGTGACCTGCGTAACAGTAGACGGTGCCGAGGTAAAAGGGATCGGTGCAGATGGTACAGAACAAGCACAAGGCATTATTCCCCTTGTAGACGACCATCGGGACCACCACGTGGAGGTGGAATTGAGTTGAAAGTATTTCGAGTTGCTTCACGCATGAATAATAAGTGCTTAATCGAAATTTCCGTATATTTCGTATACCCGAATACCTTTTGCTTGTTAATGCAAAACAGATCAATTCAAACAGGAGGATATAATGAGCGAATATAAACGTATTCTTGTTGTAGCCAGAATGATTCAAACATGCAGAAAAGCTATTCATTACGGGGTTTCTCTTGCCCAGAAATATGAGGCCGAATTGTTTGTTATCCATTCCATATACAATCCCTTCGGTCCTAAAGAATGGGGTTTTAATACCAGGGAACTTGCCGATGAGTACAAAAAGAGCATTCTCGAAACCAAGCAGAAGCTGGCGGGTCTTGTTGGTGCCGAGAGAGCACAGGGCATGCCCATAAAAGTATTGGTTAGGGAAGGAGAGCCCACCGCAGAGATCCTCAAAACCATCGAGCAGGAAAATATTGATCTGCTGGTCATGTTAGCCCACGAGGAGGGGCGGGTGGAAGATCTTTTTTTCAATCGCAGCAACGATGAATTGGTCAGAAGAATGCCCTGTTCGATCATGCTGGTGAAAAAGGAACCTGGAGCGGTTTTGGAATAATAGGAAGATGGGAAATCGAAAAAGAAATTCTTCAGAGGCGTTGGTAAGACATGAAAACGGGAATCAATGCAGACATCCGTCGCTTGGCCGTTATTCTAAAAGATTCGAATGACGCTATCACTGTTCAGGACTAACAGGGAAACATAAAGGCGTGGAATAGAGGGGCAGAAAAAATGTAAGGCCATACTGAGGCCGAGGCGTTGGGGATTAATATCTCACAAATTATTCCACCTGACAAAAAGAAAGAGGAAATGGAGTGCACTAAACAAATTGCTTCAGGTAGAATTTGTGAGTCGTACGAAACGCAGCGTGTCACAAAATCAGGTCAGATTTTAGTGTATGGATTGTTGTTACATGTCTCAAAGACGATAATGGAGTCATCGATTCTATCGCAACGACAGAGCGAGATATTACCGATATCAAGAATGAACTGAAGAAAAGAGAGAATGAAGCCAATTTATTGAGGGGATTTTTTCCTATCTGCGCATCCTGCAAAGAAATAAGGGATGACAAGGGGTACTGGCATCAAATTGAATCGTATATTAAAGACCCCTCCGAGGCTGAATTCAGTCACAGGATTTGTCCGAAATGCGCAAAGAAATTGTACCCGGATTTTGATCTATACCAGAAAAAGTAACAATCCAACCAGAATAGCATTTATCAGTACGTTGAAAAATGTGAGAGTAAGTGTGATGCACATCGTAGACGCAAAAAATAATAGTAGATAGCTGCTAGGTAATCTTTGTTTTTCATGGGAGATCTGATACATGCGAAAACGTCAAAAGGAAGCAATTTTAATCTTGTTTTTGAAAGAAAAAGAAAAATACGAGAAACTTGCCGAGTACATTATACATCTTCTTTGGGACGATCCATCATCACCAAAGGAAAGTCTTCATACAATTACATACCGCATTAAAGATAAAGCACGGCTTATAGAGAAAATCGATGAAGAGAACAAACAACTTGGCGGCGAAGCAAAGACTATTACACATAAGAATTTTCAGAAAAGAGTCGACGATTTACTGGGAATCAGGCTTATCTGTCTTCGTCTTTCAGATATTAAGAGGGTCGAAGCGTATCTTGGATTTTTAGCTGATGAGAAAATTTTACGATTTATACGAAAACCGGTTCAAAAAAGATCATTTATCTTGCCGATAGATCCTGGTGACGCGATTCCAGAGGGCCTGGATCTGCGATACAGTGGATACTCATCCATCCATTACCAGGTAATGCTGGGTGAGAATTCTGATGCAGACGAAGAATTTAAAGGGCTTCAGATCGAGTTTCAATTACGGACTATTCTTGAGGAGGCGTGGGGCGAGATTGACCACAAGTATAGATATGTGCATAGTCGAAGTGGCTATGCTCTTCCTGAGTATATTCACGCAGGCTTCTACAATTTAAGCGCCTACCTTCAGGCTGCTGCTCTGCAGGCAGAGCACTTATGCCGGCAGGCAGAGGCTCATAGGCTCGCGGGGAAACGAAAAGCGAAAGGAAAATTGGCGGGTCCGGTTGTCGATGAGTCCGGTTTGCAGGAGATTCTCATGGATGGCCCTGACCAAGCAACGTTGCTAGCTTCCATTCAAGTAGTGCTGGAAAAGACCCTTGGCTTTAAGCTGTCATCCAGAACGCTAACGTATATCCTAAAGCGTCTCGATGAATTCGGGGGCGTGGAGCAGCCTCAAGAACTTATAAAGAAAATTTTAACTAAAAAAAGGCTACAGGGATTTAGAACAATTTTACGTGATGTGCTTGATCGGAAAGCTTTTGAGGATAATAATATGAGAAACATTGATGCAATAAATGCTGTCAATTTTGCTCTGTCCGACGAGAAGCAAGGTGGCAGAGTTGCTCAGGAAGGTTTGAGAGCCGTTCTAAAATGGAGAAAAGGACGCTCAATGTGGTAGTCTTTTCGGTTCGGAACATCTTACGATCAACAAAAAAAATCCTTACTTATAACATGAAATTTGACATATTCAAGAGTGAACGGCATCTTAAAATAAACAATATTCAGGTGTAGGTATGAAAAGCTATCACAAGGAATTCTGGTTCGAAGTGCCCACCAGAAGGGCGTTCATCAACATTACCCCCCAGGTGGAGGAGTGTCTGCGGGAGAGCGGCATAAAAGAAGGGTTGCTGCTCTGCAATACCAAGCATATTGTACACTGCACATCCCATTCGTCATAAAAGGCAACATAACTATTTGTGATGACATAAGAAAAACAGCGTGGCGTAACGGTTTAACTCGATACATTTCCTTAAATACCCACCTAAACTACTCAGACTTCACAACCATAAAAGGAGCACTTCAAATTGCGGCTGACCTTGAAATAAAAATCGGTCGTACAGCTATCACAAGATTAATCAGAAATAATGGATGTGGATTTCGATTAAGCGGCAGAAGAGGGCAGCAGTGGGTGGTGAATAAGGAAAAAATTGTCCTAAAATTAAAAAAAACAATATTTCCTTAATTTTGACAGATATTATTTTTCAACAAATTTTCCAAATGATATAATAAATTAAGGGCTTAGGAAGCAAAAATCACAAAAAATGTGATAAGCTTCCAATATGCCATTAAAAAATCGTTATCAAAAGTGCAGCAAAATTTCAGAGCGAAAATTTCGACAAATTCTTCGTTATTTTGCTCAAGATTTTACTGCCTCTGACACTGCTCAATTAACTGGGATCAGTATCAGAAGTATCAACTCATTATTCCTGAAGCTTCGTAAACGGATTGCCCAGGAATGTGAAAAACTATCTCCTTTTGAAGGAGTTATTGAACTTGATGATTCTTACTTTGGCCCTCGACGGATTCGTGGCAAACGTGGACGAGGAGCTGGTGGCAAAACCATCGTGTTCGGTATTTTTAAGCGGGATGACAAAGTCTATACCGAGACCATCCCTGATGCTACCAAAGCCTCTTTAATCAAAGTGATAAGAGGTCATGTCTCCGCCGACAGTATCATTCACACCGACGGCTGGAGAGGCTATAACGGCCTGGTTGATGTTGGTTATTCTAAGCATTTTCGAGTTTCACATGGAGAAAACGAATTTGCTTCTGGTAACCAACATATTAATGGCATAGAATCATTTTGGAGCTATGCTAAACGACGACTGGTGAAATTTAATGGCGTGCCAAAGCAAACCTTTTTTCTTCATTTGAAGGAAACTGAATTTCGCTTTAATCACCGTTCAAAAAACTTATATAAAAAACTATTAAACATGCTTAGGAAAAAGCCATTAACTTAAGTTTTGCTTCCTAAGCCCCTAAATTAAATATTTGTTGGATTAACTTTTTTTGAAAAATGTTTTGTTAATGAATAAAATGAATGATGCCAGTACGATCTTAAATGTCCTGCAAGATGAATGGTTCTCATTCGTTTCGTATTCCCCCCGTATTCTCGCTGCAATTTTTATTGTACTTATCAGCTATATACTTGGAAAGAATTTCGCAAAAATAGTTCATCTGTTTTTAAGTCGCTCGTCGTTAAGCAATATCCATTATAATTTTTTCCGCATCTTCGTGATATACTTAGTAGTCTTTTTAGGCTTAATAATAGCCTTTAATATTCTGGGATTAGAACAATTTGCAATGTCAATGTTGGCTAGTGGTGGCGCTACAGCAATAATAGTTGGTTTTGCTTTCCGCGAAATAGGTGAAAATTTTCTGGCAGGCTTATTCTTAGCTTTTAATAGGCCTTTCAATATTGGAGATTCAATAAGAACGGAAGAGATAGAGGGGCAGGTGAAAAGTATTGAGCTGCGATATACACATATTCGTTCTGATGATGGTCGAGACGTGTATGTGCCCAGCTCCCAGTTGTTTAATAAACCAGTCACTAATTACACAAAGGATGGATTGAGGAGAACTTCTTTTTCAGTTGGTATAGATTACGCTAATGATGCAAAGGTTGCATGTTCAATTTTAACCAAAGCTGTACAGGAAATTGAAGGAGTTTTAGCAGATCCTTCACCAGGAGCATTTATTGACTCTCTTGAGCCCTTATATGTTCAGTTAAAGGTTTTCTATTGGGTAGATGTTTTCGACAAGAAATTTACTCTACTTCAAGTTCGAAACAATGTAATGGACTCGAGTCGAAAGGTACTGTTAGAAAAAGGTTATACCGTGAGTTCAGAAACAACGACCAATCTTTCTGTGACCATGAAAGAAGCTTCTAATTAGCAATCATCTGAAATTGTATTTGTTGATAGGAGGGGAAATGCAACACTTTAAACTCATTGTTTCCGCAATCTTATCATTGCTTGTATTGATTGTTATCCTGCAGAACACGGAACTGTAGTCACAAAGATCCTTTTTATTTCTGTTACGATGCCAAGAGCAGTACTCCTTTTTGGTACGACTATGATTGGTTTTGCTTTAGGTGTTCTTATGTTGTTCGGCGTCAGACCTTATGGGACATAAAAGTGCTATGAATTAAGAGACACTCCGAGGTAGAATTTCACTTAAAAGGAGTGATCATTATGTCTAAAAAAAAGAAAGCTGAATCTATCGTCCGAGAGATTCGCCGTAAAACCCGCAAGAAGTATTCATCAGAAGAAAAAATCCGTATCGTCCTTGAAGGATTGCGTGGTGAGGAAAGCATTGCAGCTTTGTGCCGTCGTGAAGGAATAAATCCTAACCTCTACTACAAATGGAGCAAGGAGTTCCTTGAAGCTGGGAAACGTCGCCTGACTGGAGATACAAAACGCCAGGCAACAAGTACGGAAGTTACAGGCCTTCGCCAGGAGAATAAACAACTGAAAGAACTGGTTGCTGACCTGTCCTTAAAGAATGTCGTTCTTAAAAAAAGCTTGGCTGGCACGGATCTGGACGAGGCCGAATGATGCGTTATACACAGGCCGAGAAGATGGAGATCATCAGGCTTGTCGAGGAGTCCGAACTTTCCATCAAGCAAACGTTGCATGAACTTGATGTTCCCAGGAGTACCTTTTACAGGTGGTATCGCCAGTACGAGAAGGACGGGTATGAAGGACTTGCTAATCGGCCACCAAATGCTCGTAGGTTCTGGAACAGGATTCCCGAGGAAGAAAAGGCGGGTGTTATTGATGCGTCATTGAATCGTCCTGAAATGAGTCCCCGTGAACTCGCATGGCACATAACAGATACCAAGGGTTCCTTTATCAGTGAATCCAGTGTTTATCGTATTCTAAAAAGCTATGATCTGGTCACCAGTCCTGCCTATATCGTTATGGAAGCAGCCGATGAGTTTCGTCATAAGACAAAGAGAGTTCATGAACTCTGGCAGACGGATTTTACGTATATGAAGATCATCGGTTGGGGTTGGTATTATTTGTCGACGATCCTTGATGATTTCAGCCGCTACATTGTTGCCTGGAAGTTGACCAAAAGTATGTCAGCTGACGATGTTAAAGATACGCTTGACCTAGCCATTGAGAAAAGCGGTGTTGATACCGTCAAGGTCAGGCATCGTCCTCGTCTACTTTCAGATAATGGAGCCTGTTACCTGGCAAAAGATTTACAGGAATACCTTGCTGGTAAAGAGATGAAGCATACTCGTGGCAGGCCGTATCACCCGATGACGCAGGGCAAAATAGAACGCTATCACCGAACGATGAAAAATATCGTCAAACTGCAGAATTATTATCTGCCATGGGAACTGGAGAAAGAACTTCATGCATTTGTAGAATATTACAAC
>CAMYLK010000009.1 GCA_947259225.1 uncultured Desulfobulbaceae bacterium
GACCGTGACCGGCAGCAACGATCCGCTTTCCCATATTTTCAGCTCTCTGTTCAGTCTCCTGAAAAATTGATTGGGCGAGTTTGAGAGAGGATTGCAATGAATCTTCAACGTTCGTGTTAAACCAGTAATCCATGGAAGTAGTTACAAAACTGAGTGCTATGAGAAACAGAAGTGCTGTTGGAACGAACGAAAGTGAAATAAATGAAACTACAAGTCGGGTGCGAAGTTTACTCCCCAGGATGTTGTGTTTCCTTTCAAAGATAAGTTCCACCAGGTTTCGAAGGACCAGGTAGAGCATGAGTAACAGCAGCAGACCGTTGATATTGATGAGGCCGAAAATCAGAATTGTACTGCTGATTGGCAGGGAAAAGGTCCCTTTAAGCAGGATTCGCTGCAGTATTGCAAGGAGAGGAATTAAAGAGCAGCAGAAGATAATGACATAACGGATATAGCGTCTTTTTTTTTGTCGCTGCTGAGGTGTGAGCATTATTTCTAGTATCTGAATTCTATAGTACGCCAGTCTGTCTCAAAATCCCATAACGAGATAAAAGGGACAATGTAATGCATATTCATGGGTAAAGTTTTTTCTGCCAGTTTGGCTTTGACTTGAAGAGCATAGGAAGCATCCGGTGTGAGTTCGCTGCGGTTTATGATTCTTAAACCATTTAACTCAGCCATCAAATCCATGGCTTCGTCAATTGAATCTGTTGTGATAGTTTTGTTGTCACGTTCCTGCAGGGTTACCTGGTATTCTTCTTTGAGCTGATTATATTTCAGGGTATGCCGAATAGTGATTTCTACCAAGGTAGTGTCCGGCCAGTTGTTGTTCACCTCATCAAGCTCTATGAAAAAATCAAAGGTTATTGGAATACCGTTGCGGACACCTTCTAACATTTCAGGTGTAAAACTGTTTTTTATAGTACTGAAGAGCAGAAGATGTGTTTTAGAGGTGGTAATGAGTATATCAGCAATATTTGCTTCTTCTTCCTCCTCGGCTATAGCCAGGAGTGGAATAAAAAGAACAAACAGGAGAGGAAAGAAATATAGAGAAGTGCGAAATGATTTCATTCGTAATATACCGGTCCGGTAGAGTTGAAAAAGTATCTCCGGTCTCCTCTCCTGAAAGTGGACAACACCCTTCTAGTCTGAATAAATATAAACTTATTTTTTTACTCTATATCAGCTTGTTTGTCTATAAAATCACCCATAATTCCATTCCGGGAGTAACCTGTATAAACAAAAGCGGAATCAGCCATACTCACTTTTTCATTGAGCATGAATCATATTTTTTTTTGGTGAGGGCTTCCTGCTGAAGGCTTGGTTAATAATCAAACTCATAACAGGACACCAGTTTGCAATATGAATTTTACATATCTTGACAATACCTGTTTGACAGAGCCGGAAGGAGTTTCTATATTAGCTCGCATATTTTTATAAAATATCTGCTGCAACGTCGGGAAGCTTTGCTACAGTGTTGCCTTGAAAAATATCCTCGACATGCAATATTCTTACTGCGAGTATTTTCCAAGAGTCGTATATAGACAAAGCTTTCAAACTTCTAGCGCGAATTTTGAGAAATATACGTTCAGGCATTTCCTTGATAAACATGTCTGCTTGACTACTTTCTTTTATTGCAGAAACATAATCCTTAGATGAATATCTGCTCTGTTTATGGAGTAGGGAACGGTATTGGTGATAAAAATGGCAAAAAAGGTTCTTGTTACAGGGGGCTGCGGTTTTATTGGAGCAAACTTTGTCCGTCTTATCCTTAAGATGAAAGAGGATTGGCAGGTAATTAATCTTGATAAACTGACCTATGCGGGAAACCTGGAAAACCTGAAGGGAGTTGATGGTAATCCGCACTATCATTATGTCAGGGGAGACATCTGTAATGAGAAACTGCTGGAGAAGTTATTTCTTGAGTATAATATAGATACGGTTGTGCATTTTGCTGCTGAATCGCACGTTGACCGCTCAATAACCGGTCCTGATGAATTTGTCAGGACAAATGTATTCGGAACATTATCATTACTTAATGTGGCGAAGAAAAGATGGATCGAACAGGAAGTGAACACATCTGTAAATGATTGCCGGTTCCTCCATGTCAGTACAGATGAGGTTTACGGATCCCTTGGTGAAAGCGGTTATTTTACTGAGGCCACCTGCTATGATCCCCGTTCACCTTATTCAGCCAGCAAAGCCTCATCGGATCATCTTGTACGGGCATATTATCATACATACGGACTGCCTGTTCTTGTCACCAACTGTTCAAACAATTACGGACCATATCAGTTTCCTGAGAAATTGATACCTCTGGTCATCAGCAATGCCCTGGCAGGAAAGGAAATTCCTGTTTACGGTGATGGGGGAAATATACGTGACTGGCTCTATGTAGAGGATCATTGCGAAGCAATTATTCAGACCCTGGAAAAAGGTCGTGTTGGGGAGTCATATAACATCGGAGGCCATAACGAAAAAAAGAACCTGGAAGTCGTGGAATTGATCTGTGACCTTCTTGACATGAGGGTAGGGTTGCTTCCTGGCGATGAACCTCGTCGATCTCTCGTAACGTTCGTTACTGACAGGCTTGGGCATGACAGGCGTTATGCGATTGATGCTGCTAAAATTGATAAAGAATTCGGCTGGTGTCCTAAAATGACCTTTGAAACCGGAATGGAGAAGACAGTGGACTGGTATCTCGACAACAGGGAGTGGATGGATTCGGTCATCGATGGATCCTATAGAGAATATTATGAGACCATGTATGGAAATCGGAAATTGGAGAGTTCATAGGTAGATGATATGAAAATTCTCCAAACAGATATATCTGATGTATTCATGATTGAACCGAAAGTATTCGGTGATGAACGCGGCTTTTTTTTTGAAAGTTTCAACCAGAAGATATGGCTGGAAAAAACAGGGATAACTCAATATTTTGTCCAGCATAATCATTCCAGATCCATGCAAAATGTACTGCGCGGACTCCATTATCAGATTAAGCAACCCCAGGGAAAGCTGGTCCGTGTTGTCAAAGGTGAGGTTTTCGATGTTGCGGTAGATATCAGAAAGAGTTCACCGACTTTCGGGCAGTGGATAGGTGCCCATCTCTCGGAAAAAAACAAGATACAGTTCTGGGTTCCAGAGGGTTTTGCCCACGGGTTTATTGTTTTATCAGATTATGCCGAGTTCCTTTACCTGTCCACAGATTTCTACGCACCTGAGCATGAACGTGCCATTATCTGGAATGATCCTGATCTGGCCATAGACTGGCCTGTTTCAGGGCATCCCATTTTGTCAGATAAGGATCAGAAGGCATCCCTGTTTCGTGACGCTGAAGTTTTTGATTAATTCGTGTTTTATCTGTTAATTAAAATTGCCCGGCGTTCACGAGAAAGTGTACGTAAATAGATGCCGCATATCCAAGTCCGATTATGGGTGTCCATTTGAGGTGTCCGAAAAAAGTGTAATACCCCCTTGCCTGTCCCATCAGTGCAACTCCCGCCGCTGACCCGATTGAAAGCATGCTTCCCCCGACACCGGCGGTCAACGTAACCAGCAGCCATTGTCCTTGCGACATTTCAGGGTACATTGTCAGAACGGCAAACATTACTGGAATATTATCCACAATGGCAGACAGGATCCCGACCATAATATTCGCGTAGGTTGGGCCCCAGTCAATGTACATTACCTGGGACACAAAGCCCAGGTAGCCTATAAACCCCAGACCTCCAACGCAAAGGATCACACCGTAAAAAAACATGAGGGTATCCCATTCGGCCCTGGCAATTTTGCGGAATACATCAAATGCAACAGTGTCGCCTAGAACTTCTTCTGCCTTTGCCGGGTCGTAATCGTTAATTTTCTTGGTGTATTTCACATGCGTTTTCTTGAGGTAGAAACCGAAGAACTTGAGATATGCAAGTCCGGTCATCATCCCGGCCATTGGGGGAAGGTGAAGAAAGTTATGGAAGCTTACGGCGGTGACAATCGTCAGGCCAAACAGTGCCATGACAATTTTTCCACCGCGTTTGATTGAAACATTGACTTCACAAGTCGGCGGACTGGTTTTGGGAACGGCAAAACTCATGATAAAGGCAGGAATGACCCAGTTGACGACAGAGGGGAGGAATAACATGAAAAAATCCTGAAAAGCCACAATTCCCTTTTGCCAGACCATCAGGGTCGTGATATCTCCGAAAGGACTGAAGGCACCGCCTGCATTGGCAGCCACCACAATATTGATACAGGCTATCCCGATAAAACTTGGCTGGTCTTTCCCAAGAGCCATAACAACAGCACACATGAGCAGGGCTGTTGTCAGGTTGTCGGCAATAGGGGAGATAAAAAAGGACAAGACTCCCGTTACCCAGAAAAGTGTACGGTAGGACATGCCGGAACATACCAGTTTTGCACGTAATGTTTGAAATACGTTGCGCTCGTCCATGGCATTGATATAGGTCATGGCAACGAGGAGAAAAAGAAAAAGTTCGGCAAATTCCAGAATATTATGGCGAATTGCCTGTTCAGCGGCATGAGGTATATCATGGGCAGCATATATCCAGGCAATGCAGGCCCAGATAATACCTGCTGCCAGCAAAACCGGTTTTGACTTGCGCAAATGGGTGAATTCTTCAACCATGACGAGAAGGTATGCCAATGTGAAAATGGCAAGGGCAAGATAGCCCACAGTGTGCTTGGTCAGGTCAAGTGAGTTTTCCACGCTTCCGGAGGCCCACAATGGTTGGATCATTCCAAAAAGCAAAAAAATGGTTAATGGCAATAACCTGGACAGGAGTGTCATTTTGTAGTCCTCCGCTCTCAACAATTAATAATTGAGTTTTGTCGTGAAGTTTTTAACATTCGGCACAGTAGTTTTTGATTTTCTACCGAGCCTATCATTTTAGTTCTGTACGAAGGTGAAATATCTAATGCAAGATCTCTGTTCTGGCAACGCTGAAATTTAATTCTGTTTTCGGATGTTCAGAAGAGTTCATTGCAGGGATATTTTCCAGTATAGTGCTACCAGTCAATCCGGAGCATGTTATCCAGGGCATTGGCCCGGGTAATGGTTACTTTGATTATGTCACCCGGCTGAACGGGAAAAGCGGGGTTAACCGGTAAATCAAAATCAAGAAGGCAGGATGTCAGGAGGAGGTTGATCCTATTCGGCCCCTTGTTGATGATCATGGCATTCATTTTTTTGCCGAGGTATTGCTCAAGATAACGGTGGATCCAGTACCGCTGCCGCTGCTGTTTGATCATGCCTGCTCTGCTCAGGTTATTGTTGATTTTTGATGCAAACTCTCTACACTCATCTTCTGAAAAGAGGATGCCTTTTCCACGAATAAGGCTGTTGAGTTGATGCTGCATGACCATATCCAGGTATCGGCGTATGGGAGATGTTATTGTCGTATAGCAGCTCAAGCCGAGCCCACTGTGTTCTTTAGGTTTTGGCAGGAGTTCCCCCCTGGAAAGAAAACGTCGTTGCTGAGCTATCGCAAGCAATCCGTCATTCAAGCCGTTAACGATTCTTTTGCGGGGCGGTGCCTGAGCTCGATAGAGTCCAGGTGCTTCCTGACCGGCAAGGTAATCGGCTGTGACACTGTTGGCAAGGATCATTAACTCCGCGACAAGTGCTCGGGCAGGAGTATCAACCGGTGAAGTGGTAACTGATACGCCATCTGCTTCAGTGAATGCAATTTGTATATCAGGGAAAGGAAGAAAAACAGCACCTTTTTTCAGGCGTTCCTGACGCAGGGTACTGCATATTTTATTTAACAGGTTAAGGCTTTTATCCTCTTTGATTATTGTATCTACTTCGTCGTAGGTCATTCTCCGTTTTACCTGGATTACAGCAGGTACTATTTTTCTTTTCAGCAGCTGACCGTCATGATCAAGATGAAGTATTATGCTTATAACCGGTCGTGTTTTACCGCAGATAAGGCTGCATACATCATGGCCAAGTGATTCAGGAAGCATTGGCACCTGTCCCTCGGGAAAGTATAGCGATGTGGATCTGGCGGCGGCTTCCTGAAATAAAGGGTCTCCTGGAGAAATTACGTGTGTAACGTCGGCAATATGAATACCGATCTGAACCCCATCGTCATATTCTTCAACATGAAGGGCATCATCGAAATCCATCGTATCAGGGCCGTCTATGGTAAATGTCGACAATTTCCTGAAATCATGACGTTTCTTGTCTGTCAGGAGTTGTTCGGAAGTGCTTTCAAGCATGTTGGAAGCAAGATTAAGCGCATCCGGGCTGAACTCGATAGGATGCCCTGATCTAAGGAGGGGAATATTCTCATCCCTGTGCCATTTGCCCGATTGTATTAGGATGAAATAACTGTCGTGGGGGCCGGTAAGGCCGGTTTTTTTCAAAAGCTGTCGCACAGGATCAGAGTGGAGAGAGTCACTTCCGTGAAGATACGCATCTTCTATCCATTCCAGAATCTGGTTTCGTTCCGGCCACTCTTCATCTGGGACCATATCACCATGCATCATTTTTTTGAGTGCATCCGATCCTGCTTCAAAGAGTTTTTCTTTTTCGGCCTCCTGTTGCACCTGATGACGTATTTGCTCTACCTTCTCAGCACTGTTGGCTGTAATGCGTCCGTTTTTAAATTTAAAATAGAAACGGTCAGCAACAACAGCACGCACAAAAGCAGCAACCTGATCATCAGATATTTTTTCCCCGAAGGTCAGCTCAGCCAGAAGTACAACGGAAAATTCATTAACAGGTTCCTCGGAAGCAATTCCCCATACCTCGTGAAGGTTAATGGACTCTGCCAACTCCTGCCGTTTCTCGGAAGCTTTTTTAAGGGATGCAACAAGGTGGTCCCGTTCTTCGTTAAGGGAGTAAGGTTTCTGTGATACTATCACAATTCTTGATTGGGGCAGGTTAATATCCCGGCCGTTCTGGCCAAGCAGGCGGAGCCTGGACCCGGTCGTGTCAGTTACATAGGCACAATAGAATTTTCCGGCCTCAATGTATTCTATCAGGGAACCCTGTGATATCATTTTATTAAAACACGTTGCAGAGTTATAAGGTCATGGTAAGCTACAGTCCTGTATCAGGTATAAATGAGTTTGTCATTATAATCTTAATACGAATTTCGTGAGCGATCAGTCTAACATCTATCAAGAGGATGGCAATCCTTTGCACAGGTCAGGAGTCGTTGCAATTGTCGGGCCTCCAAACGCTGGAAAATCCACTTTGCTCAATTATTTTATTGGCCAGAAAATAGCTATAGTCACTCCGAAACCACAGACGACCAGGAACAGGATTCTAGGCATATTGACCGGTGACGCATATCAGGTCATACTTCTCGATACCCCGGGTCTGCATAAACCGAAAGAACTGCTGAATCGTGAAATGGTCCGCATTGCTCTTGAAACATTAACAGAGGCGGATGTGGTCCTTTTTCTTGCAGATTCCTCTATAATATCCAGGGAAGGGCAAGACAAACTGAGGCACGAGTTTATCGGATATCTCGAACAGGTTCGTTGTCCTGTTGTCCTGGCCTTGAACAAAATTGATCAGATGGACAAACAAAAACTTCTTCCTGTTATGGAATGGTTCAATTCTTCATATCCATTTGCGGCAGTTGTTCCGATTTCAGCCCTGCGCGGTGATGGGACAGACCTGCTGATCCAGGAACTTGTGAAACTGCTTCCTCAGGGACCGAAATATTATCCTGATGATATCCCGACCGATGCAACTGAAAGGTTTATTGCAGCAGAGATTATACGAGAAAAGGTTTTTCTTATGACCCGAGAAGAAATTCCCTATTCAACAGCAGTTCTGGTAGACAGTTTTAAGGAATCTGACCCGGGAAAGCCTGTTGTAATTCATGCTACCATCATGGTGGAACAGTCGTCACAGAAAGGAATAATCATCGGGCGGAAGGGAAAGATGCTCGGAGAGATCAGAAAAAAAGCAACACGTGACATCGAGGAAATGCTTGATCGAAAAGCGTCACTGCGTCTCTGGGTCAAGGTCAAAAAGAAGTGGACCCAAAACGAGCGGATTTTGAAGGAACTGGGTCTGTAAAATCTTTTATTCTTTTTTTGCTTCCTTGCTACGGACCTTTTCGGCAATCCGCAGGCTTTCAAGAATAATGAGGGCAGTACGCAGTTGATTATCACTTTGCAGTCGTTGTTCTGCCTCTGAAATTTCTTCGTCATCCTCTCTCTCTTCTTCAGCTGCTTCTGATGTATCCTCGGAATTTTCCTTGTCATTTTTAAAATGGCGGGGAAGATCTTTTTCCCTTATTAACTGGTGACCATTATTTTGAGTGATTTTGTCATCCCCTGGCGGCACAAACTCAACAGTTATGTCAGGTATTATGCCGGTCGCCTGTATTGAATCACCGCTTGGCGTATAATAACGGGCAGTTGTCAGCCTCAGGCCAGCTCCGTCAGGCATTGGAACTATGGTCTGCACGGATCCTTTGCCGAAAGTTTCTGTTCCAAGCACAATTGCCTTGCCATGATCCTGGAGTGCTCCTGCGACAATCTCGGAGGCACTGGCTGAGCCGCTGTTTACCAGGACAATTATGGGGAATTGGTACTGGTCGTCCTCCTGCTTGGCTTCAAAAACCATGTCCTGATCTTCATCGCGCCCACGGGTAGAAACAATGACACCTTTTTCAAGAAAAACATCCGTCACTTTTACCGCCTGGTCAAGCAGTCCCCCCGGATTGTTTCGAAGGTCAAGAACCAGTCCTTCAACAGGTGTTTCTTCATTATATTCTCGTAACGCTTCGCTGAAATCTTTGGTTGTGTTTGATTGAAAATTGGAAATGCGCGTATACAGAAGGCCTGGCTCCAGTTCCATGGTTTTGACACTTTGTACAGGGATTTCATCACGGACAAGAGTAAAATCTTTAAGCTCCTGCCAGCCTTTGCGAAATACTGATATGGTTACCTTGGTTCCCTTTTTACCCCGCAGTTTTTTTACAGCTTCCATCAGAGTCATGTTTTTAGTCAGGTCATCCTCAACGCGGATGATCTGATCTCCGGCCTCAATGCCGGCATGGTAGGCAGGGGTGCCTTCAATTGGTGAAACAACGGTTAAAATACCGTCTTTCAAGGTGATTTCTATACCTATGCCACTGAAGCTGCCGTGTGTTTCTTCCTGCAGCTCCTTAAAATCATCAGGGTCAAGGTAAGAGGAGTGCGGATCAAGAGATGTGAGCATGCCGTTTATGGCACCAGTGATGACCTCTTGAGGATCAATGGTATCTACATAGTGCTCCTGTAGAAGTGTCAGAACGTTGGAAAACACCTCCAGGTTCTTGTATGTTTCCTCTCGCTGGGAATTTTCCTCTGCAGCATTTGATGCAGTGTAAATAAAAAGAAGCGAGAGAAGCAGGGTTAAGGTTTTTTTCATAGTATAGCCAAGCTTATTTGATTGTGGGTGATATTAGAGTGTAAATGTCGCATTTACCCCATTCCTGATAATCATAGTTTATTCTTGAAATGTTTTACATATTTTTAAAATAATCATCAATTCCTTTCTGTATTTGGAGTAGACTCTTTTGCGCAGAAATTTATAGTCCGGTCAGTCCCTCGGTGCCAATCCATTCCAGTGGATCCACCGGCTCGTTGTTGTGTCTTATTTCAAAATAAATCCCTTTTTCAAACAGGGTGGCAATATCACCGGCAATACCGATTGTATCTCCCTCTTCAACGATATCATCTGTTTTTACATTCAGTTTCTCTATCCTTGAGGTAATGGAAAGGTAGTTGAGTCCATGGTCTATTACAACCATGTTGCCATATCCACGTTTATATCCGGAAAAAATAACCTTTCCGGCAAAAATTGCCTTTACCTGCGAATCGTTTTGGGCATCAATGGTCACTCCTCTGGCAAGTTCGCCAGGGCGTTTTGTATCATCCAACGGGGCTCCATAATGTGATATAATGTGGCCGAAAACCGGCGGCACCATATTACCCCTGCTCATAACAAAACCTTTTTCGAGATATGTTTTTTTGTCCTGAAGTATGGCCAGGGATTTTTGCAGGTCCATCTCTGCGGCTTTCATTTCTTTCAGGGCCTGCTCATATAAGCCTTTCTCAGTTTTCACACGCATGAGAAGCTGCTCTTTTTCATCTCTGATGCTATCAAGTGCTATTTTTTCTTCTCTGGCATGCCCAATATAGTTATCAAGGAGAGTGCTTTCCTTTTCGTGTGATTCTTTTGCCAGAATCAATTGAGATATTGTCTTCCTGTATTTTTCCAGGAGTTGATGGTCATATTCCAGAAGACTTTTATACGAATCATTTAAAAGCATCAGTTCCGGAAGGGTACGAGTTGAAAATGTTACATTCAGTAGACCAGTCTTGCCCATGAGATAAAAAGATCTAAGCCGTTCCTGGAGATGCTGCCTGACTATGACTTTGTCCTTTTCAGCCTGCTTCAAGTCCCTGATTTTTATTATCAGCAGTTCTTTCTGGGACTCAAGACGTTCCTTCATTACCTGCAGACGTATTTTCTGGAGGGCAAGGGTGTTGTCTATACTTTCAAGTTCAGCCAGCAGGCTGTACTCCTTGGTGCCGCTGATCTGAAGCTTGCCAAGATGTATCTCGATACCGCTTTGAAGTTTCTGGATGTTTTTTTCATGCCGCTCGATGGGAATATCATATTTTTCAACAAGACGATCTTCAGCACTGGCAGTCGTAGGATGGTACAAGGTGAAAGATGATAACACCATTATGAGTACGGGATAAGGTATCAGGCGGGATCCGCTGGTCATAACTGGAGGAATTTTCTGGTTGATGAAAAACTTCCGCTGCCGCATAGCATGGTTGACACACCAATTATGATGAGAGTGATATGCAGAGGAAAGAATGTGAATTCAAAAAGCGTCATGATCGATGAGACAGCAAAACGCAATTTCATCCAGTTGTAGAGCAGGTAAAGTGCGCCGATACCGAAAGCGGAACCAACCATTCCCTGGATGGCTCCTTCTAAAAAAAAGGGCATGCGGATATAGTTGGTGCTGGCGCCAACAAGGCGAAGCAGTTCAAGCTCTTCCTGCCTGGCAAGGAGTGTCAAGCGGATAGTATTGGCTACCATAAACGTTGTGGTCAGAATAAGGAGTGTCCCGGAAAGGATGACAATAATGCGCAGCAGTTGGATAAAGGTATAAAAACGTTCAACCCATTCCCGCCCATACTGCACCTTGAGCACACCGGGAAGTGTCAAAAGGTAGTCCGAAAAACGTTTGATTTTTGTCAGTGTATCAAGGGTGCGGACCGGATAGACTTCGATGGATGAAGGAAGAAAATCCTCAGGCATATCAGTCAGAACATCCCTGTCCTCAGCAAGTTGGTCCGCAAATCGTTCAAAAGCCTCACTGGTTGAGACAAAAGTGATTTTATCGACCTTGTCGAACTTGAGAATTTTACGTCTGTACTCTTCCTGCATTTCCTTTGATGGCTCCTCGTCGAGATAGACTATAAGGCGAAGATCGTCATCCAGTTGCTGCCCTGCATGAAGTACATTTGTGTAAACCAGGTAGAAAAAAGCAAATATGAGTACTGACAGGGTAATTGTCAGCAGGGTAAGGAGTTGGGAACTCCAGGTTTGAAAAAGGTTGCGGAACGTTTGGGAAAAAACAGCAATAAGAAAGTTCATTAACTACTCTACCACGTTATCGGTTTCGTCTGAAGTTAACGTTATATCGCTTACTTCATTGTCCGGGAATGGATTCCCATTAATTATTTTTCCCTCTTGGAGTTCAATTACCCGGTGATCAGTATCCCGGTAAATAGATTCATCGTGGGTGGCAATGACCAGCGTCGTTCCCCTCAGGTTGTAATACCTGAAAAGATCCATGACAAGGGAAGTTGTTTCGCTATCGAGATTCCCCGTTGGTTCATCAGCCATGATTAATTCCGGATTGCCCGCAAATGCCCGGGCAATGGCTACACGCTGCTGCTCTCCCCGTGATAGTTCATCAGCCAGCGTATCGTATTTTTCAGAGAGGTCAAGTTGCTGCAGGAGTTTTTTGGTTCTCATCTTCATTACCGACGCCCTTGTGTACGAGACTTCCATAGCAATGGCAATGTTCTGTGCAACAGTACGGTCCTCCAGGAGCTTGAAATCCTGATAGGCAACTCCGGTGTTACGTCGAAGTTTCTGCAATTTTCCCGGGGAAAGTTTACTGAGATCAAGCCCGGCTACTTCAACCACTCCTTTGGTCGGCTTTTCTATCCTGCTGAGGAGCCGCAGCAGGGTGGTTTTGCCAGCTCCGCTTTTTCCTGTTAAAAACACTATCTCTCCCTTGTTCACGCTAAGAGAAACGTCAGAAATGGCTGTAATGTCTGGCAGATATGTCTTTGATACCTTTACCAGGTCAACCATGTACCGGGAGTCATTGGTTGAGGAACTCATTGAAGCAGCTTGGAGAAAACAGTGTCAAAAATTGTGGACGACTGTTGCACGACCTTGCTGTCGTCCGGAAGGTTAAGATAAGACGAACCGTTGAGTTCGTGGGCTACCAGGTCATCACTTGAAGAAATTATTCCGCCAAGGGGTAAATCAGCTTCAGCCACCGCCTGGTCAATTTTTTCCTGCAGGGCTTCCGGAACGGGGTCTGGTGCGCGGTTGACAATCAGAAATTTATTTTTCACCATGAGTTGCAGGGGGCCTGTAATGTCAGCAATACGTCTGGCTGTGAGTATTCCCCTTGCAGAAGGGTCGGATACGATTAACAGGCAGTCTATTTCCCTGAGGTTCATCCGACTCAAATGTTCCATGCCTGCTTCATTGTCAACGACTATAAACTTGTAATTCTCGGACAGTTTATCCATTGTCATGGCCAGATATTGATTGGCGGCACAGTAACAGCCTGGGCCGTCCGGCTGCCCCATAACCATGAGGTCGTAACCCTGTTCTTCTATAAGGGACTGGTGAATTTTCATCTCCATGAACTGGTCCCTGCTCATCCCCGAAGGCATGTCGCTTTTGATGTCTTTGCGTATTTTTCCAAGAGTCAACTGGACATCCAGGTCAAGCAGTTCGTTGAGATTGGCGTTCGCATCCGCGTCAACGGCCAGGACTGGTGTCATGTGTCTTTCTGTAAGGTATTTTAACAGTAAAGCCGATGTGGTTGTTTTGCCCGTACCGCCTTTACCTGCCATGGCTATAATTTTTGTCATGAGCTTTCCGGTAATGAGTATATGATAACATCATTGTATATGTCTAAAACTCAGATTATACAATAAAAAAACTCTTTTTTCCTGTCAAACAGAAAAGATTTGCAATTGAAATACACGGCAGCGTATCGGTTTTTTGTGGACGAGGGACAGGTTGTGCTTTAATTTCTTGAAATTCGATTCATTTTTTGAGAGGCGGGATGAAATATCAAGCTGTTATATTCGATCTCGACGGGACCCTGCTGGATACACTGGAAGACCTTGCCAATGCAGGCAACCGTGTTCTTCATGCAGAGGGTTTTCCTGTTTATTCAGTTGATGAGTATCGGTATTTTGTCGGGGACGGCCTGCAATCACTTGTTGAGCGTATTCTGCCTGAGGAAAAGAGAAGCAGGGACCATGTCAGTCGTTTGATTTCAGCATTCCGCGAGGACTATGGAAAAAACTGGAAGGTAAAAACCAGGTTGTATGGAGGAATTGACTCCATGCTTGATGATCTGGTGAATCGCCAAATCAGGTTGAATGTTTTATCCAACAAGCCGCAGGATTTTACCGAGGCATGTGTTCATTACTTCCTGAGTGACTGGCCATTTTTCAATGTTTTCGGACAACGCTCCGGCCGGCCCAAGAAACCCGATCCTGCCGGGGCACTTGAGTTGGCGCGATTGCTTGGAATTGACCCTTCGGAAGTTCTTTACCTCGGTGATACCGCGACAGACATGATAACAGCTCAGGCAGCCGGTATGATTCCGATTGGAGCACTTTGGGGATTCAGGGACGAGGAAGAACTCAAAAAGAACGGGGCCGTCCACCTGCTGAGCCATCCTGATGAACTGTTACAACTTCTGTCTCGTGAAGGAGATTAACCTGAATAATTTTCAGTGGAGATTATGAATTCAATTTATCTGGCCTATGCCGGACCTCCGATTCTGGGTGCGTTCATCGGTTACCTGACCAACAAGGTAGCCATAAGGATGTTGTTCCGGCCTCTTAAGCGATTGCATATACTCGGACTCCGGGTGCCGATGACTCCGGGGGTCATCCCCGCTAAACGGCATGAGCTTGCAAAAAATATTGGCGAGATGGTCGGCAGTCATCTTCTGACAAGCAGGGATATAGGAACTGCATTGTCAGAGGAGAGGTTTCAGGACCATCTTTACGCTCTGGTTGACGAAAGGGTGCATGATCTGCTCAATCGTGAACTGGGCATACTGCCCCAGCTGATACCCCAACGTTTTCAAACCTATTTCAAGGTGGCTGTCCGGACCATAAAGTACCAATTCCGTATGGGTGTCCACCGGTATTTACAAAGTGGTGAATTTGAACAAAGGGTTGCGCGGACCGTCATAGAACAACTCGACGATTTTGGTGAAAAACCGCTGAATGACCTGGTCGAACCCGGCGAACGCGTTGCATTTTACAGCTTTATTGAGGACCTGGTGGGGAATATTCTTGACGGTAAAGAAGCCCAAAAATGGCTGGCCGATTATTTACGGGAATACTTTGAACAGTCAGCCGCAGACGGGAATAAAATAGCTGATCATCTTCCTGAACCCCTGTATGATTTGATACTGGACATCATTCAGCAGCGTTCTCCGGATATCCTTCAGCAGCTGGCCAGAATGATTGCAGAGCCGCCGGTGCGTGAACGCATTATAAAAGCAGTTCGCGGCGGTGTGGACAATTTCATGGATTCCCTGGGCCCTCTGGGAGCCATGGCCGGAAGTTTTCTGGACATGAAAGTCCTTGAAGAGAAAGTACAGGAATATCTGGTAGACAATGAAGAAAACATAATAACCTGGCTCCAGAGTCCGGATGTCCAGGAGCGATTCAGCACGGTTCTTGCTGAACAGACCCGCAAGTTTCTTGATACCCCTTTATCTGATATTCTGGATCGTGTTGCACATGGACAGCTGGATGCCATATGTAACCAAATATCCGTCCAGGTTTTTGGGGTTTTACGCTCCGGGGGGGTGAAAGAAGCAATGTCGACCATGTTGAGAGATAACCTTGAGGAAATGGTCAGGCATGGAGAGCGAAGTGTTTCAGATATCACCCGTCAGTTTTTATCACCTGAAACTGTAAAGAAAATCAAGCAGACTTTGACAGAAGAAACGGTGGTGCTGCTTCGCTCCCAGAGGATCAGGAAAATGCTTGATAAGATGATGAACTCCATGTTTGATTCTTTCCTGAACAGGCCTTTGGGTATACTGCATAATATATTACCTGCAGGGGTTCGCACGGGAATAACTGAATATGCGGTACTTACTATCAACCGCATTCTCCTCAGAGAGGTCCCCAGCCTTGTTGTGTCGCTGAATATTCAACAGATTGTTACAGAAAAGGTAGATTCGCTTGACTTGCTTAAACTTGAAAGGCTGCTGCTCTCCATCATGGAAGAGCAGTTCAAGTATATTAATCTTTTCGGTGCACTCTTAGGTTTTGTTATCGGGCTGGTCAATCTCTTGGTTCTTCGCTTACTGTAATGAATTACTCCGAAGAATCCATCTCCACCCCTTTTTCTTTTGTAAGCGAGTCATATCTGGCCTGCAGGTTGAAGAATTCATCCCGTATGGAAAAGAAAGATTTTTCCCTGTTTTCAAGCTCTGCATTCAATGCTTCGATCTCTTGCCTTGCAAGACGAAGTTGATTTTCTGACTCACTGAGCCTGTTTGATTTGTCCCCAAGTTCAGAATAAAGTCCGGCTCTGTCCTGTTTTCCCTGCTTTATTTTATCAAGCTCAATGGAAATTGTCTGAATTTCGCCACTCAGACGGAAATTTTCGTCAGTGAGTAGCATCAGCTTTGCGTCCTTCTCCTCCATTATATCCTTGAGTCGCCTGATTTCATCGAGTTGTTCTGTTGCCTGAGTGTTTTTTCTGTTCCCCTCTTGTAGAGACGCTTCAAGTTTTTTTATGGTAGTTTCAGCCTTTGCAAGGCTGTTTTTATTCTTATTATTCTGACGATCCAGTTCAGTTATTCTGTCTTCAGCTTGTGCAATTTTTTTGTTTTTGCCTGTCAATTCCTTTTGTACACCTTTCAGCCGCTGCTCCATCTTCTTTTTCTGTTCTAACTTTTTATTCATTTTTTCCATGGCAATCTCTGTTTCCTTGAGTTTAGCCTGGAGTTTTTCCTGCTGCGATAGAAGAGATTGAAACTCTGTATTTCGCGACTGCAGGTCACGCGAAAATTTCTGGACTTCAGCCTGATACTTTTTATTGTTCGCGGTTAATTGGGCATGTTCACCGGTAGTTTTGTTAACCTGCTCCTGCAACTGTGCTTTTTCATTTTGCAGGTTGGTAACAGATTGTTTCAGGTTTGAGATTTCCGCTTTCCGGGCTTCTGATGTGATATCTGATTCTTTGACTTTTGTCTGTGCTTCACCCAGGGCAGAGTTTAATTCAGAGATGAACGACTCTTTTTGAAGCAGATTATCGGCATTCTTTACCATTTCAGCTGACAGGGACTCAATTCGCTGCTCAGCTTCACCCAAAGCATTTGAAACCTCTTCAAACTTATCCTGCATGCCAGTCAGATTTTCTATTTCAGCCTGTTTGGCATCAAGTTTTTGTTCTGTTTTAATAAGTAATTCTTCTTGCTCTGCAACCCGGGCCAGGAGTTTTTCAATTTTCTGCGAGGAAGGAGCAAACTTTTTGTTTTGCTCCTGGCCGTAATGAAACATGGCTTCGGCTTTCAGCTGGGTTTTGCTCAATCTGGTTTCAGTCAATGCTAGCCGGGTATTCAGTTCCTTCAACCGGTTGTGCATGCCTCCTGTTTTAGCGAGTAGCATTTCATTCTCTGCTTTTGAACGGGCAAGCTCTTCCTCTAGCATCTGCTGCTTTAGAACGACTTTTGTGTTTTCAGATCTGGAAGCGGCAAGAGATGACTGCAGCCTGTTAATACTCTTATTCGTTTCGGCAAGGTCTTCATTTAATTGTTCAACCCGAACGGAAAGGGCAGCAATTCGTTTATTTGCTTTTGAAACAGCGCCAGCTTTACTTATGAGCGATTTTTTCAATGAATCAAGCTGGCTGCCGTTTACCTCCTGTTCTTGAAGCTGAGCTGCCTGGCCTGTATTTTGATCTGTGAGATGAACTATCTTTGATAAGGCCTTTTCAAGGGCCTGTTGTTTTTCATGAAGTTGTGTGTTGGTTTCATGTAATTTTGACTGCTGATGAGATAGTCGTGAATGCAGGTCATCAACCTGGAGTTTGAGGTTTTTGTTTTGAGATCGCTCTTCTTCTAACACGTTATTGAGTTTTTCTTTCTCTTCACTTGCAGTCTGCAGCTGTTGTCTCAAGATATTGACTTTACCTTCCCGGCCGGACTGTTTCACGGTATTGTCGTTTTTCCCTGAATCGGAGAATGGTTCAGGCTGGCTGCTGTCCATCATGCTGCCGGAGGTAGTTATCTGTACCCAGTCGCCAGGCTTTTCATTTCTCTCACCTTTGTCAGGATATTTTTCTAACTGGCGGGAATGATAAATGGATAATGAAAAATAAACGAGTATACCAATGGTGATCAGCAGTAGAGTACGTGGTGTCATGTGTCGGTCTGGATATTGTGAGGGCAGTTTAAACCGGTTTCAGAAATATTGTTGCCAGAGGGGGCAGAGTCAGGTCCAGGCAGTGGTTATATTCGTAAGAGGGTATATCGAGACTTTGCAATTCATCGTGATTAGTAACATTACTGCCCCAATACACATCCTTGTCACTGTTAACCAGTTCAATATATTTCCCCCCCCTCGGCACTCCTACTCTATAGTTATGGCGGACCATAGGTGTGAAGTTACAGATGATGATCAGGAAATCCTCTGGGGATTTTGCATAACGGACAAATGAGAATACGGAGTTGTCCGTATCGCTGGCGTTTATCCAGTCGAAGCCGCTCCATTCAAAGTCGTTCTCGTAGAGCGCAGGTTCAGCGCGATACACCAGGTTAAGGTCGCGAACAAACCGTTTCATTCCCTGGTGGTTATTTGCTGTCAGGGCTTCCCATTCAAGGCTTTTGTCGTGGTTCCATTCCTGCCATTGTCCGAACTCACATCCCATAAAGAGGAGTTTCTTGCCCGAGTATCCCCACATGAAACCATAATAAGCTCGCAATCCTGCAAATTTCTGCCAATCATCTCCGGGCATTTTATTCAGCAGAGAGCCTTTTCCATGGACGACTTCGTCATGGGAGAGGGGGAGAATGAAATTTTCGTGAAAGGCATAGAGCATCCCAAAGGTCATCTGGTTATGGTGAAATTTACGGTGGATGGGGTCCTGCTTCATATAATTCAAGGTATCGTGCATCCAGCCCATGTTCCACTTCAGGCTGAAACCAAGTCCGCCAAGATAAGTAGGTTGAGAAACCATGGGCCAAGATGTTGATTCCTCGGCTATGGTCAGTATGCCAGGAAAGACACCATGCAGAACTTCGTTTGTTTTCTGGAGAAAACTAATGGCGTCGAGATTTTCCCGGCCCCCGTACCGGTTAGGAATCCATTGGCTTTCATCCCTGGAATAATCAAGATAAAGCATGGATGCAACTGCATCTACACGCAGCCCGTCAATATGATACTTGTCCAGCCAGAACAGGGCATTGGAAATGAGAAATGAACGGACTTCCATGCGTCCGTAGTTGAAGATCAGAGTTCCCCAGTCCTGATGTTCGCCCTGGCGAGGGTCGACATGGGAATAAAGATGGGTGCCATCAAAAAAATTGAGCCCTGCTCCATCCTTTGGAAAATGAGCAGGTACCCAGTCAAGAATAACACCGATTCCATGTTGGTGACACTTGTCAATAAAGTACATGAAATCTTCAGTTGAACCGAAACGACTGGTTGGGGCGAAGAAACCGAGAACCTGATATCCCCATGATCCGTCGAAGGGATACTCAGCAATGGGCAGTAGCTCGATGTGGGTGTATCCCATCTCCAAGACATATGGGATGAGAGTCTCTGTGAGTTCCCTGTATGACAGGTAACGTGAACCCCATTGTTCATCTGGCACTTTGCTCCAGGATCCGAGGTGCACTTCATAAATGGAAATCGGAGCTTCAAGTGACTGGTTCTTCTGGCGGGAAATCATCCAGGCTTCATCATGCCACTGGTATTGGTCGATATCCACCACAACTGAGCCGGTGCGGGGACGTTCCTCCATGGCAAAACCAAAAGGATCGGACTTGTCAAACACCTGGTTGTCCTGAGCTGTTATGCGAAATTTGTATACACTGTATTCAGGAAGGTCTGGGATGAAAAGAGTCCAGATGCCTGAATTACTCGAAACCATCACATGACTGTCACCATTCCAGCCATTGAAGTCGCCGATGATGGATATTTTTCTGGCGTTTGGAGCCCAGACCGCAAATGCTACGCCCTGAACATCGTCAACAGTTATGAGGTGGGCACCGAACTTTTCATATGCCCGTTCGTGCGTACCTTCATTAAACAGATATTTATCAAGTTCAGTCACCCAGTTTTCAGCCTGAGTGTCCCTGGAAAGCTTTTTTTTCGTCATGATGAATGTAAGCCTGGTATCAGTTATGATTATGATATGATTAATTTAATATTATCGCAGTATTGAACAAATGTCATTGATTTTGAGCTACAAGATTGCTTGCTACACTTCAGAGTCAGTACTGCCGCCATGTATGAAGAAACAGTGAAAAGATATTTAACCTAACGGCAGAGTGTCAGTATTCCCTCGATTGTTTCCCGTGAGTATTGGTCGAGTCGCCAAATTTTAGCCAGTCGCAGGGCATTTTCAGCTATCAGGGGAATATCTTCAGGGGGAATATCAAACTCGGCAAGCCTGATAGGACTGTTGATTCTGGTGAACCAGTTTTCAAGGATTTTAACTGTTGCATTTGACGTAGGTTCAATACCGCGCAGTTCAAAATTGAAAATGCGTGAGCCGAGCTGAATGATTTTGCGGGCATCCACTATAGAATGCCATCGCAGCCAGCCGGGAATAATGACGGAAAGTCCGGCCCCATGAGGTACATCATAAAGAGCACTGAGGGAGTGCTCTATCATATGCATGGGGAAGCCTACCCTGCCAAGCCCTGCACCGGTCATCCCGTTGAGCGCCAGAGTGGCAGCCCACATCAGATCGGCCCGGGCGTTGTAATCACGAGGGTTTACCAGACATCGATCACAGCTGTCCATCGCATTTATTATTAACCCTTCTATGAAACGGTCCTGAACCGGTGTGGCCGGGTCTTTTGTGGTCATGTAGTATTCGAGTACATGGGCAATGGCATCAACCGCTCCATAGGCAGTGTAATCCATGGGAACAGTAAAAGTCGCTTCCGGATCGAGGATGGAAACCTTCGGGAAAAGGAGCTTGTGGCCGAAACCGAATTTTTCCCTGGTAGCGTCATGGGTAATGACCATGCCGGAATTCATTTCTGATCCTGAGGCGGCAAGGGTGAGTACCGCTGTCATGGGAAGGGTACTTTTAATGCTTTTTTTCCCGGTAAAGAATTTCCAGACGTCGTGGTTGACAACTGATCCGGCACAGACAGCCTTGCCGCTGTCAAGAACGCTTCCTCCTCCTACCGCGACCACAACATCAATTTTATGGGCTTTGACCTTGTTTATTCCTTCCTTGACATGTGAGAGAAGCGGATTCGTTTGAACCCCGCCATGCTCTACAATTTCAAGACCTGCCTCCTTGAGCGATGAGAAAACCTGGCCGTAAACTCCATTTTTTTTAATACTTCCGCAACCATACAGGAGGAGACATTTTTTTCCCCATAGGATCGTTTCCGGACCGATAGAAGGAATGGTCCCCCTGCCGAATATGATTTTAGTAGGGTTATGAAACACAAAGTTCTGCATGATTCACCTGCTTGCAGTTATTAATTCAACTGTTTACCCGAGAAGAACGAAGGGATTGTATACAGTTTGTCAGGGTAACAAACTGTACAAGGGAAAGTCGCTCAGCCCGTTCTGAAACTGAAAGGCCAGCATGTGTAATGGTCTCCGCCATGGTTTTTTTATCAGGCGCGAGGTTGGCTGAACTGAGTGCATTGAGCAGTGTCTTTCGACGCTTGCCAAAAGCAGCGTTGACAACCTGCCTGAAAAGTTTGCGGTTAAAAGCTGGTGATTTACTTACCAGGTCAGGTACAGGCAGAAATGAGAGTTTGACTACCATTGAGTCAACTTTTGGCCTCGGATGAAATTCACCTGCCTTGACATTTAAAAGAGGGGTGATGGTGGCGCAACTCGCCATGAGGACAGTCGGTGCGCCATAAACCTTGGTACCGGGTTCGGCAGCAAGTCGCAGCGCAACTTCTTTCTGGAGCATAATGACAGCCCAGTCCATAAGCTCGTAATGTTCAATCAGGCGGAAAAGAAAAGGAGATGAAATCGAGTAGGGCAGGTTGGCCAGTATCTTCAGGTGGCCGCCGCATATTCTGGCAAGTTCATGAAAGTCGGCTTTCAGGATGTCCTGATGTATCAGCTGGACATTATCAGGAAGGTCGTTTTCCTGTTCATGGAATCGAATGAGACCTGAATCGGTTTCTATACCTATGATCTGTTTAACTCTTAACGATAACGGATGTGTCAAAGCTCCCAGCCCAACTCCTACTTCAATGACAGTATCATCCGAGTTCAAGTCGGCATGCTCAACGATTCGCTCAGCTGTATGACGATGGACCAGGAAATTCTGTCCCCTTTTTTTATGGGGAGCCAGGCCCTGTTGTTCAAGAACTGATTTTGTATTCTGGTAAACCATTCGGCTTTTCAGTTGAGCAACTGCTTTTGTCGACGTTTTTCCCTGATTTTGATGAAAAAGCGCAGGGAATAATAATAGGTTAAAAAAGTAAAGGGCAGTGCGACTAGTATACCGCCGGTCATCATGACAAGAACTGCATCAACACTCAAGTGGCTGATGGTTTTGAGGCTGTCCGCAATCCCCTGGGTTGTAAGTACATCCAAAACTTCCTTGATCCGTTCCCAGGTTAAACGGTCCGGCAGGATGGTGTCACCGACTTTCCAGCTGATGTAATATTGCGGAACAAAAGTCAGTGGATTGCTGACAACGGTTGCAGCAATAAGTGCGGCAATGGTACTTACCCTCATCAGGAGGGTAACTCCGATGATGGCGACAGTATGTAATGGCAGGGTCGGAGTAATGCCAATGAACACACCCACCGCCGCTCCCAGGGCAAGTGATCTCGGGTCGCCGCGCAGCCTTTTGAAGCGCAGTGAGTAATAGCGTGCGACTCTTTGCAGATTAAAAGCCATTGTCAGTGAAGTGGTGACCGGGAATAGACGTCATCGTCAGGAGAGACAAAATGTCCACGTTGATAGCTGTAATAACCTGCCAGCCCGATCATGGCGGCGTTGTCCGTGCAGAAAACTGGGCGGGGAATATACAGGTCAAAATTCTCTGCATCGCAACGTTGTCTCATCATGTTCCGCAGCCTCTTATTAGATGCGACTCCGCCGCCAAGAACAACCGTATTAATTTCGTTCCTGACAGCGGCGCGTATTGTTTTTTCAACCAGAACGTCAACAACAGCTTCCTGGAAAGAAGCACAGATATCCTCAACAGGAAGTAAGGCACCTTGCTGTTGAAGTTTGTGAACATGATTGACCACTGCTGTTTTCAGTCCGCTGAAACTGAAGTCAAGGCTGTCCTTGTCCAGCCATGCCCGGGGAAAAGATATTGACTGGGGGTCACCATTTTCTGCAATTTCACTGACTATCGGGCCGCCGGGGTAACCGAGATCAAGAAGTTTTGCTACCTTGTCAAAGGCCTCACCGGCAGCATCATCACGAGTTCGCCCCAGGCAGTGGAATGTGGCATGATCAGCCACTTTGTATATGGAAGAGTTACCCCCTGATACCACAAGAGCTACATAAGGAAAACCGGGGCCGGGATGATCGAGAAAAGAAGAGAGGAGGTGACCAGCCATATGATCTATTCCTACACAGGGAATATCTTGAACAAGGGCGAGTCCCTTGGCAAAAGTAAATCCGACCAGAAGCGACCCGATCAGTCCGGGACCCTGAGTTGCCGCAATGACATCTATCTGGTCAAGTTCGACATCTGCTTCTGCCAGGGCTTCCAGGACAACCGGCCAAATCGACTCGATGTGACAGCGAGATGCCAGTTCCGGTACTATTCCACCAAATCGTGCGTGGACATCAAACTGGCTGCTCACAACATTTGAAAGGACAGTTTTGTCATCTTCCAGGACGGCCGCGGCTGTATCATCACAGGAGCTTTCAATGGCAAGTATCAGCATTTGGGCTAATCCGTTTTGGAATCAGTAGTGTCCAGTGGTAACAATCTGAATACATTTGTTCATCAATATAAAGTATGATGTGGTAAATGACAACTGGAACAGATGACGCTATTACGAATCATGAAGAATATAGAATATCCATCTGCGCCAGAAAATTGAAGTCTGGATGATGGGTTGTGAAGAACGATCTCTTATCTTCGGCTTTTTCTGTCAAATCGATGTAATCTCAGGCGTTTCTATTGTAAACAGGAAGATCAGTCCCATGCCGAAAGTTAAATTTTGTAGGCACGGTCCGGCTTTTCCGGTTTGGAAATGGAAGCGGGGTTGTCGGACTCATTGGATTCATAAGCGGCTGAGCTTTCATTACGTGAAAGCAAGCAACAGCCAGGTGGCAACTTCTGAAGGAAAATTATGGTCCGGTCTGCAAAATTATGAAAAGGTAAGCGTTACTGCCCTCTCTGCTGTTAGGAAAAAATCGGCGGGTAACGGCAGACCCCCTTATTCCAGAACACCTGCCTGGGGATAGGATCCCAGCCATTCGTAGTAGGAACAGGTCTGACGCAGAATATTACAGGCCTCTCCAATAACAGGATCTTCCATATGTCCAAGCATATCCAGGAAAAAAAGGTAGGTCCACTGTTTTCCTTTTACAGGTCGTGATTCGATTTTTGCCAGGTTGATATTTTTCGAAGACAGGATTGTCAGGACCTCGTTTAGAGCTCCTGGACGGTCAAGCAGCCCAAGGAGCAGGGACGTTTTATCGTTGCCGCTGGTATTGGGCGATTTTTTGCCGATCACCAGGAAACGGGTTGTATTGCCCTGATAGTCTTCTATTCCCTTGACCACGACCTGCAATTCATATGTTTTGATTGCCAGTGAACTGGCAATGGCACCGATATTTGGATTGTTTGCAGCCATCTGCGCGGCAGCACCGGTTGAGAAAACAGGTAGAGTAGGAATGCTGGGCAGGTTTTTTTTCAACCATTCCCGGCATTGTGCCAGTGGTTGCGCATGGGAGGCTACCGTCTGGATGTCTCCTATATTTCCTGAACGGCATACCAGATTATGCGTTATGGGAAGTTGGATTTCACCGCATATTTTAACGCTGTATTTCATGAATGAGTCAAGCGTGGAGAATACCGCTCCTTCTATTGAATTCTCAACCGGAACAATGCCGTATTGGGTTCGGCTTTTATCCACCTCGCTGAAAACTTCATCGATCGATTCCAAGGCCTTGTAGCTCGCTGAATGCCCGAAATATCTAACACCGGCAAGGTGAGTAAAGGTTGCCTCCGGGCCAAGATAGGCAACTTCAATTTTTTTCTGGGACAACCGGCAGCTGGTGATGATTTCATGAAAAATAGAGATGAGTGATTTTTCCGGAAAAACATTGTCGTTTTCCTCAATGAGGCGCGAGTAAATATCCCGTTCCCGTTTAGGGTCCCATTTAGCTCTTTTGGTTTCTGCTTTCAGTTTGCCGATCTCCTGGGCGTAGCCTATACGGTATTTGAGGAGTTCGAGAATTTTATCATCACCTGCATCTATTTTTTGACGCAAGTCTCTGATTGTCGGTTTTTTCGTCATAGCTCTGGGTTAGATATAAAAAGATTGATATGTTTTTTATTACTTGTTCATTTATTGGAGCCGATTTTTTCATGCTAAAGCATCTTACCGAACTTGCAAAGAAAAAATTGAAAAGGCTTGCGCTTCACATGTTTTTCAATAATATAGCCTGAGCGGGTAGAGAGTGTACCCTTGTCTTAAAAAAATTACTGGAGCGCTGGAACCATGAGCGAATATAAGGTGAAAAAAAGCTACGCTGAAATTAATGCCCGCATTAAAGCCGGAGAGGCTGTTGTGGTCACCGCCGAGGAAATGATTGACATTGTCGATCAAAATGGGCCGGTGGAAGCGGCACGTAAGGTTGATGTGGTGACCACCGGTACATTTTCAACAATGTGTTCTTCAGGGGCTTTCTTCAATTTTGGCCAGACAACCCCGACTATCAAGGCTGCAAAAGTATGGGTCAATAAGGTTCCGGCTTATGCAGGACTTGCCGCAGTTGATATCTATCTTGGGGCCACGGAACCGTCTGAAGATGATCCACTTAACAAGGTATACCCGGGCGAGTTTCGTTACGGCGGTGGACATATTATAGAAGACCTGGTTGCCGGTAAGAAAATATTTCTTGAAGCAAAAGCCTATCCCACTGACTGCTACGCAAACAGAAAATGCAAGAAAGAGCTTACGCTGGCAGATTTACCCTATGCTCTTCTATGCAACCCACGTAACGGTTATCAGAATTATAACTGCGCTGTGAATTTATCAGACAGAACCATTTATACGTACATGGGAACACTGAAACCGCAGTGCCGTAATGCAAATTACTGCAGTGCAGGTGAATTGAGTCCGTTGATGAATGATCCTTTTTACAGGACAATCGGTTTGGGAACCAGGATATTTCTTGGAGGGGGAATCGGGTATGTAACCTGGAACGGCACCCAGCATAATCCCGGCACCCCGAGGAGTGAAAACGGAACCCCGAGACGGCCTTCCGGAACATTAATGGTCCAGGGTGATCTGAAACAGATGTCTGCCCGGTGGCTTCGCGGGGTAAGCCTGCAGGGTTACGGCTGTTCAATTGCGGTGGGCCTGGGGATTCCCATTCCTGTTCTTGATGAGGAAATGGCCATGTTTACCGGTGTGTCGGATAAAGATATCTACACCCAGGTAGTCGATTATGGCAATGATTATACCAACGGCATCCAGCGGAATTACGGTGAAGTCAGCTATGCGCAACTTCGATCCGGAGAGATTGAAGTGGCTGGTAAAAAGGTGCCTACAGCTCCTTTGTCCAGCAGAGTAAAGGCCCTGGAAATTGCCGAGTGTCTGAAAAAATGGATTGTAGACAGGAAGTTCGAACTGGGAGAACCGGTGGCGCATTTCCCCACGGTTGATTACTCTACGGATATTAAAGAATAACCGTGCACTTATTATTCAGGTGATATAGGCTTGCATTTAACGGAAAAGAAAAAAAAACTTTTTCAGATTCTTGAAGAATACGGCAGTGTTGCTATTGCCTTTTCCGGCGGAGCCGACAGTTCTCTGCTTCTCCGGTGCGCCATTGAATCGCTGGGGACGGACAGAATATTAGCTCTTACTTCCAGGTCCTGCCTGCTTACTCAACAGGAAATTGTCAGGGTAAGCGACTGGTTTCCCCGTAACACTCCTCATTTGGATATTGATCACGAGTTTGTAGATTTTGATCCGCTTGCCCGGGATGAATTTGTCTCTAATCCGGCAGACCGCTGTTATCTCTGTAAAAAAAGAGTATATGGCCTGTTTTTTGACAGGGCCGTAAAGAAAGGGTTTCATACCCTGATTGACGGAACAAATGCAGACGATATGAAAAGTGATCGTCCCGGATTAAAAGCATTGCGGGAACTCCAGATAGGTACGCCCCTTGCCGATGCCGGTTTTTCAAAAGATGAGGTGCGGACCCTGAGTAAAGAAATCGGATTGAGCACGTGGGAGCAGCCGACATCATCTTGCCTGGCAACCCGAATACCAAGCGGGCTTCAAATAACCAGGCAGAGAATTAATACTGTTGAAAGGTGTGAATCGGCCTTGATTGAAATGGGGTTTGCAGGTTGCCGGTTCCGTCTTGACCGACTTGATCCTGAAACCGGATATGTTCAAGTGCAAACACAAGATGTTGTACGCATATCACAGGATGAAGCCCGCTGTAAACTACTTGGGATTTTTAATGATTTCGGTATGAAGCGGGTGTATATCGATATGTATGGCCGATGATCTATATCGAGGTTTAGAGGAAACAATATAGTTACATTCGTCTAAAAACATGCACTGTTGGGAGAAAACGCATTTTTTCCTTTGACAAAGTATTTTGTTTTGTATTAAATCAAACAATATCGATGACAGGTTGTAAAAAAGGATTTACACCTGACCAGCCTTTGGTGCCTCGGTGGCAATACTCTTAAAAAGAACGGGAGGGAAGTATGAACAAGAAGGAATTAGTTGAAGCTATGGCAGGTGCAGCGGATATTAGTAAAGCCGCAGCAGAAAAAGCACTGAACGGCATGCTGATGTCCGTTACAAAAGCCCTGTCCAAGGGTGACAAGGTAACACTTGTTGGTTTTGGTACCTTTTCTGTTGTGAAACGCGCCAAGCGTAAAGCCAAAAACCCGCGTACCGGCGAAATGATTAAAATTCCTGCCAAGAAAGTTGCAAAGTTCAAACCAGGTAGCAAGCTTGCCGATGCTGTAAAAAAATAATTTTTTACAGAAAGAATTTTTTAAAACAGCTGGCAATTTTGCCGGCTGTTTTTTATTTTGGAGTATCGAAGTCGGGAAGTGGCTCAGTCTGGTAGAGCACAGCGTTCGGGACGCTGGGGTCGGAGGTTCAAATCCTCTCTTCCCGACCAGTTTTCAACTCAAACCACCAGCACAGAAAAGACTCTACCAATCACAGCACAGCATTTATTTCTTCTTTTTCTCGAAGAGCAGTTTCTCCCCATCGAAATTGACATTTCTCAGTCAAAATTCATATAATTTAAACAGGGTATAACTTTTATTCCATAACGGTTTATATGAATGGATGAAATGATTTTTTTATTTGTTTCATCCTTTTATACAAGTACGTATCATGTATGGGGAAGTAAGGATGGGTTAAGCAGCCGAAGCTTATTTTTGGGTCAGTCTAAATTGAAGATGTTTTGACAGTAAAACTTTTCAATGAGGTGGATATGAATTTATTTCTTCTCCAGAAAAATGATAAAGGTCCTGGTTCTGTTTTTGCCCGAATTTTTCAATTTGTATTTTGCGGTGCCTTTATTTCTTTAATTATGTCATGCAATGCTCCAGTTACATCAGGTACATCTGGTATGATGAATGGTGCACGGTCAACTGCCTCTTCCCCTGTAACTGCTCAGGGTGATTATCAGGCTTCGTCTACCTGTAAGAACTGCCATGCTCATATCTTTGAACAGTTTCTTGAATCAATGCATGCAAATTCATATAAGAACCCGGTGTTCAATGCTGAATTTTACAAGATTCTGTTACCGCGCTTTGAAGATGGTGAAGACCTCTCAGGTGAAGTGAGGGCTTGTATAGCATGCCATTCACCTGTAACCTATAGCCAGAACAGTGGAAATATTTCTTCGGTTAAGGGTGTTGGGCGTGATTTGTCAGGTGTTGAATGTGATCTTTGCCATACAATAAGAGGGTATGATGGTTCAAAACCGGAAGGTGGAAATTATATATCAAGTCCCAGTGAACAGAAATTAGGACCCTTTCAATATGAGAGCAGTCATCACCGTGCCTACTCAGAATTGCAGACAAAAAGTGAAATTTGTGCAATATGCCATAACAGAACTAACCGTTTCGGCCTTGAAATAATATCAACCTTCTCGGAATGGAAGAAGAGTCAGTACTCCAAAAGGGGCATCGAGTGCCAGAGCTGTCATATGAATATACAGGGATTCCTTACAGCCGGACAACCTGTATATGAGTCCGGCGAAGCAGCGCAGGCAACCTTGATCAAACCCAAAAACAGATCCAAGATTTACACACATCGTTTTCCAGGAGCACATTCAGAGTCTCAGGTGAACGGAGCTATTCAGTTGGACATACAGGTCAATGAGCCTGCAGTTGAAGCCGGCAAAGAGATGATGATTTATGTGAATGTGGACAACTCCAGGTCAGGTCATAAACTTCCGACGGGGAGCGCTGAACTCCGGCTGCTGTACCTTGATCTTGTCGCGGAAGTCGCGGGGGAAACAATTCCTCTTGCGGCTAATTCACTTGATAAGGAAATGTTTGACGTTTCTGGTAAGGGAAAATTTGATTCAATTGTTCTGAAAAATGATATACCCGAAGGCAGGCGAGTTTACCGTGCCATCTGTCTAGATAATGAAGGACAACAGACAGTTTTTTCATTTGATGCCAAGGAAATTTCCTTTGATAACCGTTTGCAGGCAAGTGAAGTCAGGAAGGAATTCTTTACATTTCAGGTGCCGGATGATGTTGGTTCGGAATTTTATCTTGTCGCCACTTTAAATTATCTCCGCTATCCCAGCTCCTTTGCCTATGAACTGGGCGTTCCCAAGGCAAAGACCGTTGAATTGGCAAGTGTTCGAAAAAAAGTGGTGTTAAACAGGCACTAATAAGAGACGGCTGGTCCAGTGCCTGGCAAATTATATTTTCGTTATTTTATTAATTAGGGTCCCCTCTATAATTTAAGGACGAGCAGTCTGGTTTCAGTTGGTGCCCTTATTCGTTTGTCCTATGTTTATCTGACTTACCCGTCTTCCTGCCCTGATATTTTCTTCACACAGTATTTACTGGGCCATTAATTGTTGCGAAACACATCCTGTTTTCTTGCACATGACTTTATTGGTGCGATCCATGTCAAACGGCCCAATTAATCTTTTGACCTGCAGTTAGTAATGATTACTCTTCTAGGAAAGGGCAACGGTAATATGTTTGTTTGCTATATACTTGGAGTGTGCTCGGGAGGTATGAAAATGAGTATGTTGAGCCTTATTTTATCAGTTTCTGCGGTTCTTTTTTTTGGTGTCAGTCCGGTATACGCTACCAGAACAAGGACAGCCGTTTTTGCAGGAGGCTGTTTCTGGTGCATGGAACCTCCTTTTGAAGAGATCGATGGAGTCATAGACGTCAAGGCAGGCTATACAGGTGGTGATGTGGAGAATCCTACCTATGAGCAGGTCACCGGAGGAGCGACCGGTCATTATGAAGCAGTTCAGGTTGTGTATGATCCTGATGTTGTGGACTATGACGAACTCCTGAATGTATTCTGGCGCCAGATTGATCCCACTGATGACGGAGGGCAATTTGCAGACCGTGGATCACAGTATTTCACGGCTATTTTTTATCTGGACGATGAACAGAAAGAAAAAGCTGAGGAATCAAAGAAACAGCTTGATGCTTCAGGAGTATTTGATAAACCGGTAATGACTGCTATCCTGCCGGCGGTTCCATTCTATCCAGCCGAAGAATATCATCAGGATTATGCCCGGAAAAATGTTTTACCTTATTCAAGGTATAAAACAGGTTCCGGACGTACCGGGTTTCTTGAGAGAACATGGAAAAATAATGAAGATGTGAATTTATCCACCAGCACCTTTCACAAGCCATCCGCTGATGAACTGAAACAAATACTTTCTCCCATTCAGTATAAAGTAACCCAGAAGGAAGGTACGGAACCACCCTTTAATAACGAATACTGGAATAACAAAGAAGCGGGAATATATGTTGATATCGTTTCCGGTGAACCTCTATTTTCTTCTACTGACAAGTTTGATTCAGGAACTGGATGGCCCAGTTTTATCAGACCTGTGACTGAAAACAATGTTCGTGAAAAGAAAGACCGTAAATTGTTTTCTGTGAGGACAGAGGTGAGAAGCCGTACTGGAGACTCACACCTGGGGCATGTGTTTGAGGACGGCCCGAATCCGACCGGTTTGCGGTACTGCATAAATTCCGCATCCCTCCGTTTTATCCCGGTTGATAAGCTTGAGGAGGAAGGCTTTGGCCAATTTCTTGATCTGTTTGAAAAGTGATTTTATTTGCTGATATTCAGGGCATTATTGATTTTTTACTGCGGTTGTCTATTTCGTTCTGGTAACGACTAAGGACACCGTAAAGCATATCAGGAAGATCATTTTTCTGGCGCGAGGAACGTTGGATCTGCTTCAAACATTTACCCATTGTCAGTGGTTCGTAAAGAAAAATGTGGCGCAGGATCAGAGATATGAGACGGGTGATAGTGGTCAGGTTTGAAATGCGCGATTGCAGTTCATGGTTTCGGTCAAAGGCCGTTGACGCAAAAACCTCAACCGGGTTTCCATCTACCTCGCTGACAGAAAGATACCATTTGTTCTGATCACGGTCTACAGCTCTGTAGCGCTTGCCGTCAACAACGTCAGGTAATTCTTCCGGTTGCGGAATGGGGATTGAAACCGGCTCCGGCAGCACAGGTTCATCATGAAAGTGAAGCCACAGCTTTTTTATCTCTTCCGGATGGTTTTTGACATTAGCTATTATCGTTTTGCATGTTGAGCATGCAGCGAAGCCACTTGTGTTATGGATTTTTTTTGCGGCTCCACATATCTGACAGGTTGATTTTTTTTGCTCTTCAGGCACGACTCCAACTCCTTTACATTATTTGATCACTCTTGACAGGGTTGTCATTCAACTCTTGGCAGAGTAAAGATAACTGGTCAGTATGAAAAGAGTCAACATGAAAAGTCTCAGGGCCGTACCAGAGGAGTGGAGCTTTCTTGAAATGATTTTGGAAGAACAGGAGCAGGGAATATGACCAAAAGTGAAAGCCGATCAAACGGCCTGCTGATGCTTTTTACCGGGAACGGTAAAGGCAAGACGACATCAGCACTTGGTCTTGCGTTCAGGGCCATAGGGCATGGATTTCCAGTCTGTATGATTCAGTTTATCAAGGGAAGTTGGAAGTACGGTGAGCTTGAAGCAGCCAAACATTTTGCCCCGCTTATGGAGGTGCATGTCATGGGCAGGGGCTTTACGTGGAAATCGGCAGATTTGACCAAGGATGTTGCTGCAGCAAGAGAGGCCTGGGATTTTGCCAGGAAGATTATAAGAGAGGGCAAGCACCGCATAGTTATCCTGGACGAACTCACATATCCTGTTTCTTACGATATGATAGATGAAAAGGAAGTTATTGAAACCATCAGTTCAAGACCGGAAAATATGCATGTCATTATTACCGGCAGGGGAGCATCAGAAAAACTTGTGGATGCGGCTGATCTTGTTACTGAAATGCTTGATGTAAAACATCCTTATGAAAATGGTATTAGTGCCCAAAAGGGTGTTGAGTTCTGATAATCCGGAAAGAAAATTTTGAGTTTGATCAATCCAGCCGCAATTCAACCTTTGCTTCACATAAACTGCCTGTAGAGCACCTGTTCAGCAAGTCGATAATCCTTATCTGATATTTTTGTTGCAGGTTTCCGGCTTTTCTGCTGTTTGGGCTTGCATCTTTCCGCCCGCTTGTTATTATTTTTAGTTTTGCAACCAAATAATTTACGATTTTATTATTCTCCTGGAGATATACAATGGACTACCGGGATACACTGAATCTTCCCAAAACAAAATTCAAAATGAAGGCCAACCTGACGCAGAAGGAGCCTGAATTTCTCAGGCGTTGGGAAAAGACAGGCCTTTATCAGAGATTGCAGGAGTCGGCCTCGGACAAGCCTCTTTTTGTGCTTCATGACGGTCCGCCATATGCCAACGGTCATATTCATCTTGGCACCGCGTTTAACAAGGTGCTTAAAGATATAATTCTCAAGTCCCGCCGGATGTCAGGGTTCAATGCGCCATATATTCCCGGATGGGATTGTCACGGCCTGCCCATTGAACACAATGTTGACAAGGAGCTTGGCGGGAAGAAAGAACAGATATCCACCCTGGCAAAACGAGGAGCCTGTCGTAAGTATGCGGAAAAGTGGATTAAAACCCAGAAGGCAGAGTTCAAACGCCTCGGTGTGCTTGGTGACTGGGATAATCCCTACCTCACCATGAATTATGGGTTCGAAGCTGATATTGCCCGTGAGTTCAATAAATTTCTACTTTCGGGCTCGGTAGTTCATTCCAAAAAACCTGTCTACTGGTGCGCGACCTGCGGTACGGCCCTTGCTGAGGCTGAAGTTGAATACCATGACCATTCGTCACCTTCGGTCTATGTCAAATTTCCATTGGCTGATAACATCTCCGATGTGGTTTCCCTTCCTGAGGATAAGGAAGTTTATATCCTGATCTGGACAACAACACCCTGGACTCTCCCGGCAAACATGGCAATCGCATTTCATCCGGATTTTGTCTACGCCGCTGTTGAGGTGAATAATGAGGTATGGATACTGGCCGAGGAACTGGTTGGAAATTGTTTCAAGGAGTTTGGAATTGACAATTACAGTGTATTGGCGACCTTTTCGGCAGCTGGCTTGGAAGGGAAAAAATGCAGACATCCATTCATGGGCCGTGACTCGCTGATGGTGCTGGCCGATTATGTTACTGCAGACAGCGGTACAGGATGTGTACATACTGCTCCCGGACACGGAGCAGATGATTATCTCACCGGCCTGCGATATGGTTTGGAAATCATGTCACCGGTTGACGAGCAGGGAACATATACGGCAGAGGCCGGGCAATATGAAGGGCAGAAGATACCAGGCGTAAACCGCCAGATCAATGATGATATGAAAGCCGATGGCGTGCTGGTCCGTGAAACAGATATAGTCCACAGCTACCCGCACTGCTGGCGCTGTAAGAAACCCGTTATGTACAGGGCTACGGAACAGTGGTTTATCTCCATGCAGGAAAACAAACTGCGGGAAAAGGCTTTGAAAGCCATCAAAGACGTGAGTTGGACACCCGATTGGGGAATGCAGAGAATTTACGGCATGGTGGAAGCACGGCCTGATTGGTGCTTATCCAGGCAGAGGACCTGGGGAGTGCCCCTTACGGTCCTGACCTGCGAACAGTGCGGTGAAGTTGTCAGGGATAAGAACGTCTGCGAGATAATCGAGTCGCTCTTTGAAAAGGAAGGAGCTGATGCCTGGTTTAAATATAGTGCCGAGGAACTGGTTCTAAAGGATACAAGGTGTAAGGGTTGCGGATCACAATCTTTTAAAAAGGAAAATGATATCCTGGATGTCTGGTTCGATTCCGGTGTCACCTATGCAGCTGTATGCGAGGTGCGGAAAGAGCTTTCTTCACCTGCAGACCTGTACCTTGAAGGTAGTGATCAGCATCGCGGCTGGTTCCAGAGTTCCCTGCTGGCATCTGTCGGGACCCGGGGGCATGCTCCCTACAAAGGAGTGCTGACACACGGTTATGTTGTGGACGGCCAGGGCAAAAAAATGTCGAAAAGTGTTGGCAACGTAGTCGCACCGCAGGAGGTCATCGACAAGTATGGTGCCGAGATTCTCCGTTTGTGGGTGTCAAGTGAGGATTACCGCGATGATGTCAAGGTGTCTGATGAAATCCTCAGGCATGTTTCCGACGCCTATCGTAAAATGCGTAATACAATACGCTTTATGCTCAGCAACCTTTATGATTTTGACCCAACTTCCGACACGGTAGCCTATGGTGAACTGACAGATCTGGATCGCTGGGCCCTGGACCGGTTCGCCGGGCTTTGCAAACGAGTAACCAGAGCATATATGGACTATGAGTTTCATGCAATTTACCATCGGCTGCATAATTTTTGCGGCACGGATATGTCCAGCCTGTACCTCGACGTCCTCAAGGACCGCCTCTATGTGTCAGAACCTGATTCTGTTGAGCGACGGGCGGCGCAGACTGTGATATATAGGATACTGGACGGCCTGCTCAAACTCATGGCACCGATACTCAGTTTCACAGCGACAGAGGCCTGGGAAAACTTGCACGGTCTTACACCGGACAGTCCACCTGAAAAAAATGTCTTTTTTGCCCAGTTTCCTTCGGTAGAGGATATTCCGGAAGATTTAAGCTTTACAGAGACCTGGTCAAAATTACTGGAAATTCGCAGTGAAATAACCAGGGTCCTGGAAACGGCGCGAAGGGAAAAGGTAATCGGCCTTTCCCTGGATGCTGAAGTCCTTGTACAGGCAGATGGGGAAACATCAACGTTTCTTGCGGACAAGTTGGAACAGCTGAGAGAACTCTGCATTGTTTCGAGCCTCCGGCAAACATCCGATCTTAGTGAAATCACTGGTGTCGAGATTGTCGAAGCTGAAAATATACCGGGTCTGAAAATTGGTGTGCGACAGGCTCCGGGAGAGAAATGTGAACGCTGCTGGACAATCTCAACGAGCGTTGGCCAGGACAGTGGGCATCCGGCAGCTTGCAAACGTTGTGCCGGCGTTGTTCGTGCATTGAGTGATTAAGGTGACAGTGCCTGTAAGGTTCGGGGCAGTAATAGCCCTTGTTATTTTTTGTGATCAGGTAAGTAAGTTCTGGATCGTCAGCAATTTTGCATTATATGAGACACGCCCGGTTCTGCCTGGTTTTTTTAACCTGACATACCTGACGAATACCGGAGCCGCATTCGGTATTCTGGCAGGTCAGCCCGCCGTATGGCGCCAAGTCTTTTTTGTCGGTGTCGCGTTGGTTGCTCTGTGTGTCATTATAACTATGTTTTGGCGGTTGCGGCATGAGTCCTATTTCTATGAGTTGAGTCTCGGTCTCATTGCCGGAGGTGCATTGGGCAATCTGGTCGACAGGATTCGTCTCGGGTCAGTAGTCGATTTCCTGGATGTTTACGTTGGGCGCCACCATTGGCCCGCTTTTAATGTTGCCGACTCAGCCATTACGGTGGGGGTGACGATTTTTATAGTTTACAGTTTTTTCTTTGATAACAACAAAGAACGTATGGAAAACACCAGGAGCTGAAACCTCATCATGCAGATTCAGTGTGTAAGTTTGTAATATACAGCTGCGAACATTTCTGAGATGTGAAATACTGAAAAAAATCAAACAGACAGAAACCTATGAAAAAAACAGCGATAATTTTTCCGGGTCAGGGCTCCCAGTTCGTAGGAATGGGCAGTGAATTCCTTGATGAATATGCAGGTGCTCGGGAACTCATGGAACTTGCTGAAGAAAAAAGCGGATTCCCAATACGTAAACTCTGTCTTGACGGCCCGCAGGAGGAACTGACCCGGGTTCTGCATTTGCAGCCGGCTATGACCGTGACCAACATGATTTGCTGGCAGGCCCTGGAGAAGGCAGTTCCTGATTTAAAACCCTTTTTTTTTGCTGGTCACAGCCTGGGGGAATACAGTGCTCTTTTTGCAGCAGGAGTCATCAGCGCGGAGGATTGCCTTGCTCTGGTAACCCGGCGAGGTGAACTGATGGAGCGTGAAGGAGAGGTTCATGCAGGCGGCATGAGAGCAGTGCTTGGTATGACGATAGGGGAGATCGATTCTCTCCTTGACAGCTATTCGGGTCCCGGAGTGGTTGTGGTTGCAAACCATAATTCAGAGAAACAGGTGGTTATATCAGGTGATCAGGAAGGGCTTGACGGTTTCAATGCGCTCTGCGAGGACCAAGGTGCAAAGGTAGTCCCCCTCCAGGTCAGTGTCGCCAACCATAGCCCACTGGTGGCCGGGGCGGTAGATGATTTTGACCTGTTATTGAGAGAAATCAGTTTTACTCCTCCAGGGGCGCCTGTCCTTTTTAATGTTACAGCTGCCACAGAAAATGAGCCGACTGTAATACGTGATATCATGGCCAGGCAGATAGCATCCCGGGTGAGATGGTTCGAGTCTGTGAACAAAATGCTGGAAGATGGCGTTGAGTTGTTCATAGAAGTCGGTCCCAAGAAAGTTTTAACAGGTCTTATGAGAAAAATTGTCCCGCGGGGAACCGCCACCTGTATTCAGTTTGATACCCAGGAAGGTTTGGAAAAGGTGGTTTCCAAGCTCATGGATTGAGCGTCTTTTCAGCGTGTTACGCTTCATGCTTGACATTGGAAGTGAGTTCGATTAAAAATTATCTGTTTAATCAGTTGAAAGTTTTGGCTGAAATATTTTGTATCTTCTCCGGTTTGATAATGTGCCGGTTATAAAGAGAAAAAGATAGATGTTCGAGAATTTGACAGATCGCCTGGAAGGCGTATTTAAAAAACTTCGCGGTCATGGAAAACTGACCGAGGAGAATATTCAGGAAGCTATGCAGGAAGTGCGGAGAGCACTTCTTGAGGCTGATGTCAACTTCAATGTTGTCAAAGAGTTCATCGCTGCTGTCACAGAAAAATCTGTGGGCAGGGAGGTTCTGTCCAGCCTGTCGCCTGGTCAGCAGGTTGTCAAAATTGTCCATGATGAACTGGTGGAGCTTCTCGGCAGTTCGACATCGGCATTGCGTCTTGACGGCAGGCAGCCGATAATTATCATGCTGGCTGGCCTGCAGGGTTCGGGTAAGACAACCACGGCAGCAAAGCTTGCCTCAAGCTTAAAGAAGCAGGGGCGTAAGCCGTTTCTTGTTCCGGCTGACGTCTACAGACCGGCAGCTATCGATCAACTGCAAGTGCTTGCAGAGCAGATCCAAGTCCCGGTTTTCAGCTCCACCACTGACGATGATCCGGTGGATATCAGTCGTCGGGCAGTTGCTGAGGCAGGCAAAGAGCAGTATGACACTGTCATCATCGATACAGCAGGCCGGCTGCATGTAGACGAGGCCCTGATGGAAGAGCTTAAGGGGATCAGCAAGGCGATTCCTTTGTCCGAAGTTCTATTTGTAGCCGATGCGATGACCGGCCAGGATGCGGTAACGGTAGCGGACAAGTTCAATACTGATCTGGAAATAACCGGTGTCATTCTGACGAAGATGGAGGGAGATGCACGGGGCGGTGCAGCACTTTCCGTTAAAAAGGTAACCGGTAAACCCATTAAATTTGTCGGTGTCGGTGAAGCGGTCGATGCGCTTGAGGTTTTTCATCCGGACCGTGTAGCTTCCCGTATACTGGGTATGGGTGACATGCTCTCTCTCATAGAGAAGGCAGAAGCGGTTGTTGATGAGAAGAAAGCAAAGAAGCTGGCTAAGAAAATACAGAAAAATGCCTTTACCCTGGAGGATTTTCTTGACCAGATTCAGCAGATAAAAAAAATGGGCAACCTGGAACAGTTGATGGGTATGATTCCTGGAGTCAGTAAGCTCAAACAATTGAAGGATGCTCCAAAGCCTGATGAAAGCGAATTGAAAAGGACAGAAGCTATTATTCTGTCTATGACCAGGAAAGAAAGACAGGCCCACCAGATCATTAATGCCAGTCGCAGGCAGCGGATTGCAAAAGGTTCAGGCACTTCGGTCAACGATGTGAACAGGGTGCTGAAAAGCTATACCATGATGTTGAAAATGATGAAGAAATTCAAAGGCAAAAGTATGGTACGCGGTGGAAGACGACGTAAATTGCCCAAGGGACTTGTTCGGTAAATAATTATTCCGGAATATTCCGGATTGAACTATTGTTGGTTTCGCCAAATAAAGTGCGAAGAAAGACAATTCATTGTTGTAACTGTTTGCAATATCGAAGTGCTCGTTTACTTTAATTGGTTTTCCACGAGTACATCACAATTGACCATTGGAGGAAAAGAAAAATAATGGCTGTACGAATTCGCCTGACAAGGTTAGGAAGAAAAAAGAAACCGTTTTATCGTATTATTGTAGCTGACGGTGAAGCAAAACGTGACGGGAAGTTCCTGGATATTATAGGAACATACGATCCAATGCAGGATCCGGCTGTAGTTAAAATTGATAGTGAAAAATTGAATGACTGGCTCGGCAAGGGTGCTACGCCCTCAGTGACTGTCAGCAACCTTATCAAGAAACATGCTGCCGCTTAACTAGAGATTAATCTATGAAAGATCTTATTAGCTACATTGTCGACAAACTGGTTGACAACCCTGATGCTATAGAAGTGACCGAAAGGGAAGAGGGTGATACGATCATTGTCGAATTGAAGGTTGCCAAAGAGGATCTCGGCAAAGTAATCGGCAAACAGGGAAGGACGGCAAAAGCCATGCGGTCAGTCCTGTCCGCCGCCGCAGGAAAGCTGGAAAAACGTTCCCGTCTAGAGATCTTAGAATAGCGATGACTTCTACCGGTCAGGACACCGGAGATTTTATTCTGCTCGGTAAGGTTACCAAGCCTCACGGTATCCGGGGCGAGGTAAAAGTATACCCTTACTCAAAGCAGCCGGAAAACTTTCTTGTCTACAAGGAAGTTTTTGTTGCTTCCGGCAACGAGAAAGAATGGATACTGTACAGTATTGAAAAAAGCAGGGTCCAGGGGAAACAGGTTGTCCTGAAGTTTTCCGACTGCTCGACCAGGAGTGTTGCCGAAGAATTTGTCGGAAGTGAAATCTGGTTGCAGCGTGAAGACTTGCCGGAACTGGATGGCAGTGAGTTTTACTGGCTGGATTTTGAAGGAAAAAAGGTCGTTACTGAAGACGGCCAGGAGCTTGGCAGGGTCACAGGAATATTTGAAACTGGTGCGCATGATATTCTTACAGTTTCAGATGCCGACAACGAGTACCTGATACCTGTACAAGAAAATTTTATAGCAAGTTACGATAAGAACAAGGTGGTGTTGAGTTTGCCGCCGGGGCTGCTTGATATTAACAAGAAATAACCGCTTAACGGTTGTATGGGCCCATGCTGTTTGACATTTTAACAATTTTTCCGGAGCTATTCGCTTCGCCGTTTCAAGATGGAATCCTGAGACGGGCGATAGGCAGCGGTAAGATTTCGGTCAATCTGCACAATATCCGAGATTATGCGACTGATAAGCATAAGATGACCGATGATCGCCCCTTCGGAGGGGGTGAAGGGATGGTTATGAAACCTGAACCCTTAATAACCGCTATTGAAGATGTTCAGCAGACAGAACCCAGGGGACATGTTGTTCTTATGTCGCCCCGCGGAAGAACCTATAATCAGGAGACCGCTGAGAGGTTAGCAGGTTTTTCGAGGTTGATTCTGGTTTGCGGCAGATACGAAGGTGTTGATGAACGGGTAACCGGATGCTGCATTGACGAAGAGATTTCGATAGGTGACTACATTCTTACCGGAGGTGAGTTTGCGGCAATGGTCATCGTCGATTCTGTAACGAGACTTATTCCCGGGGTTTTGGGATCGGAAGATTCTGCAACTAACGATACTTTCAGCCGCGGGTTGTTGAAGCATCCGCAATATACCAGGCCGCGTATGTATCAAAGTATGGACGTCCCGGAGATTCTGTTGTCCGGAGATCATACGGAAATAGAGCAGTATCGGTTTTTGGAATCGGTAAGGGAGACATTGGCCAGAAGGCCTGATCTTCTTAAAAAAGTAGAATTTACAGCCAGGGAAAAAAGACTGCTCGACAAGGCAGATCTTTTGGCTGGAGTAAAGGAAGTGTGCAAGGGGAATGGAGGATAGCGGGTCACTGAAGATTGATGTGGCGCTTGTTCATTACCCGGTGGTAAACCGAACTGGCGAACTCATTGGCTCTGCTGTTACGAATCTTGACCTGCATGATATAGCCAGGGCTGCATGCACTTATGGAGTCGAGACCTACTGGGTGGTGACTCCTGATGCGCAGCAGCAGGAATTGGTCGGGAAGATTGTTGCTCACTGGACTCAAGGTTACGGTGGTTCTGTGAATCCGAACCGAAAGGATGCTCTGTCATTGATCCGGAGCAGTACATGCCTTGATGATGTAATCAATGGGATAACCGAGAAATGGGGAGTCCGACCCCTGATTCTGGCAACCTGCGCCCGCCCAGGACAGAGTACGATAGAATGCTCAGCTGTCCGTAAGATGATTGTGGCCGACAGGCCGCTGCTTCTGCTTTTCGGAACAGCCTGGGGTTTAGCTCCGGAGATACTGGCGCGGGCTGATGAAATACTTCCTCCAATAAGAGGAATTGGTAAGTATAATCATCTTTCAGTGCGATCCGCTGTGTCCATTATCCTGGACCGCTTGCTGGCACCTGAGGTGGAGAGATGATTGCACATAAAAAAGAGTATAAACTGAAGTAACATTTTTAGAATAATTTTATAAGCATACTATAAAAACTGCGAATATTAAGCAGTCAGGTGATGGATGATGTGGAGGCATCCTTCGGGGCAAGCCCGTAAAAATGAGTTATGACCATGAATATTATTGACAGAATAGACCAGGAACAGATGCGGTTTGATCACCCTGATTTTCGTCCGGGTGATACAGTAAAAGTTTACATTCGTATTGTTGAAGGCAATAAGGAACGTGTCCAGGTATTTCAGGGTATTGTGATCAAGAGGAAACGCGGCAAAATGAATGCAACATTTACCGTTCGTAAAATTTCCCACGGGGTGGGTGTTGAAAAAACATTTGCATTGCATTCACCACGTCTTGAGAATGTTGAGATTGTCAGCCGTGGTAAAGTCCGCCGCTCCCGCCTGTTCTATCTCCGCGAGCGTCGGGGCAAGGCAGCACGTATCAAGGAACGCGGCATCATTTAAAGTTCTTATCCAGGTTGAATTTTCAGGGGCACAGAGTAACATTGCCTAAGGACAACGGACTTTGTGCCTCTCTCTCTTTTAACAACCCTGCAAAGACGGATACTTTTCACATTGAACGCTCACTTGTTCGTTCAGGTTACAGGTGTATAGCCGGTCTGGATGAAGCCGGGCGTGGCCCGTTGGCAGGCCCTGTGGTTGCCGGTTGTGTAGTTCTCCCGCAGGACTGCGAATACCAACGGTTCAAAGATTCAAAAAAGCTGAGTGCTCCTGAACGCCAGAATCTTTTTAATTTCCTTCACACCTGTGGGGCAAAAATCGGCTATGCTGTAGTCTCACCAGAGGAAATCGATCAAATCAATATTCTCCAGGCCTCCCTGAAAGCAATGGCGAGGGCAGTTTCCAACCTCACCCGGCAGTTTAATTCGGAGCCGGATTTTCTTCTTGTTGACGGTAAGTTTACCACTCCGGTCAATCTCCCGCAGGAGGCCCTTGTAAAAGGTGAATCAAAAAGCGCCTCCATTGCAGCAGCTTCAATTATTGCAAAAGTGACTCGTGACAAGCTGATGGAGAAGTTTCACACAAAATACCCTGAATACAACTTTAAGCAGAACAAGGGCTATCCGACTGCTGACCATCGCCATGCCATCAAAACGCACGGTCCCTGTGTGATCCATCGCCGTACATTTAAAGGGGTCCGGGAGTTTCTGGCTGATGTTCCTCCACGTATCCAGACCAGTCAGACGGAGTTGTGGTGAAAGAGGCAATCCTTGGTTTTTTTTCAAGTAAGTTGAACAGTGCCAACGGTATGGCAGGGAAAAGCACCGGCCATTACGGTGAGGAAGTCGCAGTCGCATACCTGAAACAAAAAGGGTATTCGATTGTTGAACGTAATTATCGCAAACGTTTCGGTGAGATTGATATCATTGCAGAAAATGGGGAAACAGTTGTTTTTGTCGAAGTGAAAACCAGAAGGTCAACCCGCTATGGAAGTCCCTTTGATGCAGTTGACGACCGCAAACAAAAGAAGATGTCGCGCGTTGCCCTTGCATACCTGAACAGCAGGAAACTGTTTGACAAGCTGGCCCGTTTCGATGTTGTAGCAGTTATGCTTCGTGACGGCTCTCCACCTGAAATTGAGATCGTGCAGGATGCTTTTGAAATTTACGATGAATAAAACAGGCTGCGAAAATGTTTATAAAAGGTGTCTGCCATGATCGGGATCACAATGGGATGCCCCGTTGGCATTGGCCCGGAAATTCTCCTGAAATTTTTTTCCTCGATACCGGAGGATCAAGGTGTACAACCTGTTATTTTAGGCGATCTGGGAGTATTGCAACATGCTTCATCAACACTTGGTATTCCCGCGGAAATTGTACCATGGAAACCAGGAGAGGCAATTGAGAGAGGTACTGTGCCTGTTTATAACCTTTCATCTCTGGACAGCACTGAATTACGCTGGGGGAAGCCAGATGAGAAAACAGGCAAGGCCATGGCGCTATATATTGAAGAGGCGGTGAAGCTCACAGGAGACGGGATTCTGGCCGGCATGGTAACCTGTCCCATAACAAAAAAAACATTGAGCATGGCTGGCTATCATTACCCCGGACACACTGAAATGTTGGCGGATCTGACCGGGACAGAAAATTATCTCATGATGATGGCCGGCCGGCAGCTGAAAGTAACACTTGTCACTATACATGAACCGTTAAGTCGTGTCGCGGAGATGATCTCTGTAGAAAAGATCGAAAAATGTATTAGAATGACCAATCTGGCACTCAGGGAAGATTTCGATATGATAAATCCAAGGATAGCTGTGGCCGGGTTGAACCCCCATGGAGGAGAGGAGGCAATGTTCGGCCGGGAAGAGGAACAGATCATTATCCCTGCTGTTCACGCAACGTCGGGTGAATGCAATGTCAGCGGACCCTGGGCACCGGACACGGTTTTTTATCACGCTGCACAAGGGAGGTTTGACGCTGTCATCGCCATGTATCACGATCAGGGGTTGATACCTTTTAAGCTTCTTCATTTTGCTGACGGGGTAAATGTCACACTGGGGTTGCCAATAGTGCGTACGTCCGTCGATCATGGCACGGCATATGATATTGCGGGTCATGGTGTCGCGGACTGCTCAAGTCTTGTGGAAGCTTATGTCATGGCGGGTAAAATTATTATAAACAGGATAAATAAGGATAGTTGATAAAGACAATGAGCAGGGGCATACTCATAGCTGTAGAAGGAATAGACGGTACTGGAAAGTCTACGCAGGTGGGGTTGCTGGCAGAATACCTGCGGGAAAAGGGGTGCGCAGTGATTCAAACCCGCGAACCTACCGATGGGCCACATGGAAAAAAAATCAGGGAGTTGTATTCTGATCGAGGACAGGTATCCATTGAAGAAGAGCTGGAGCTGTTTATTGAAGACAGGCGTCAGCATGTTCATGATGTCATCGGACCGGCACTGGCAGCGGGACATATAGTTCTGACTGATCGATATTACTATTCCACAGCAGCCTATCAGGGAGCTGCCGGACTTGATCCTGAGGAAGTCTTTGTAAAAAACAGTTTCGCTCCTGAGCCTGATTTGGTTATTCTTCTTACAATGAATCCGGAAGCAAGCCTTGCGAGGATCAAAGAGCTTCGCGGCGATGAACTCAACGAATTTGAACAGGAAGGGCAGTTACGTAGGGTTGCGGCTCTCTTTGCATCATTTAACAATGAGTGTATTGCCAGAATAAATTCAGACGCACCCCTGGACAAGGTTGGGGAAGAAATCCGGGCTACGGTAAATACTTTGCTGCAGGAAAAGAATTATCAATGCGAACCAGTAAAAAACTGATACATCAATTTATATATCCTGTTGTTTTGCTGCAGATTATTATTTTTCTGTCAGCCTGCCAGCCCCAGGGTTCCATGCATTCTGTCGATCTGGTTGAAGAAACGGATTACGGTTGCGCATACTTTTATTTTTTGTGGGGCAGACAGGCTGAGCTTGCCATGCAGTTTGAAGAGGCTCTGGAAGCATATGAAAAAGCACTGATCTGCGATCCGGAAGCGGATTATATAATACGAAAGATTCCCGTAATGCTCCTGAGGATGAAACGAGGTGATGAGGCTGTAACCTTGTTGAACAACTATCTTAATGATAAGCCACATGATACAGGTGTCCGAAGGCTTCTGGCCCGTGTATACATCGGTCTTGGGTCATATGATGAAGCAGCGGAGCAGTATAGAGTTATTCATAGTCAGAACCCGGAAGAGGTCAGTTCCCTCCTTCTTCTGAGTGAACTGTACCTGAACCTGAACAAAAGCGATCAAGCCGAACAGGTATTGAATGAGCTTTTGACAGTCAGCAGCAACTCCTATCCTGCCCATGTTATGCTGGCCCGTATCCACCTGAATAATAAAAAGTACCAACAGGCTGTTGATGAATACCAGAAAGCTCTGGACATGAGCTGGTCAGTAGATCTGCTTATGGAAATGAGCGAGGTGTACATACAGCAGAAGGAATTCGACAAGGTCATCGGGATATACAGTGAGATTCTTAAGCAGGATGGGGATAACGAAAGAGTGTCCCTCGCCCTGATAAATTTTCTGCTCCTGCAGAACAAAGAGAAAGAAGCCCTTGCAGAACTTAACAGGTTGAAAACTCTCACTGGTGAACCTGACAGGGTAGATCTTTCCATTGCCCGTCTTTATGCCAGGCTTGAGAAATATAACCAGGCTGTGGAGATTTTACAAAAATACCTGGAGAGAAAGAATACAGCTGATGCCCGCTATCTTCTGGCAGTAATTTTGACCCAGGCCGAGAAATACGACCAGGCCGTATACGAACTGCAAAGGATTGACAGTACTGCAGAAGAATTTGAAAGTGCGGTTATTTTACAGGTAAGGGTTCTTCGTTTTCTTGACAGGCCGGAACAGGCAGTTGAAGTTCTTGAAAAGGCTATAGAGAATGAACAGGACCGCCGCCCTGATATGTTCGTCATGCTGGCAGCTCTGTATCAGCTGCAGGGTAAGACCGACCTTGGCAGAACTACTTTTGACAGAGCGTTGTCAGCGTTTCCTGATAATGATGAACTCTTGTACGATTATGGTCTTTTTCTCGACACTCTGGGTTCCCAGGAAGAAGCCATGTCTTTAATGCAGGAACTCATTAAGCGACAGCCCGAACATGGTGAGGCCCTGAATTATGTTGGATACTCATGGGCGGATAAAAGCATTCATCTTGACAAGGCGCTAGAATATATCCAGCGTGCCGTCAAACTGAAACCGGACAATGGATATATTCGAGACAGCCTGGGGTGGGTATTTTACAAGCTGGGAAGGATTGAGGAGGCAAGGCAGGCACTCGAGGAAGCGGTCAGACTTTCTAAAGACGAGGATTATGCTATTTATGACCACCTTGGTGATGTCTATCTCGAACTGGGACGAAAAGAAGATGCTCTTGATGCCTATGAAAAGGCCTATGCACTTGTGGAGGAAAATAACAAGGAAAGAAAAAAAGTGCTGCTGGATAAAATAAAACTCCTTGAAAATCAGAAAGAATAACCGTGTTTTATAGAACCTGGCCGCTTTACCCGTATTGCCTGATACTTGTCTGTTGTATTCTCCTGGCCGGTTGCTCAGCCAAACTCCCGCAAACAACCCCGGTGGAGGGCAAGGAAAGGGAATATCTCCTGGACCGATACCAGGTATTGCATAACAGGGCATGCGCAAAGTCAATTGACGCTGATGTTTCTTTTGTGCTGAAGACATTTGGTAAACATCAAAAAGCTGCCGGGTTTCTCCAGGTTCTGCCGCCATCATCTTTGCGGGTCACAATATTTGATCAAATCGACAGACCGATTGTTATTTTCGTCTCCACCGGTGAAACCTTTACCTTGGTGGATAGTATGAATGGACAGGGTATTGTGGGATCAGTTGAATCCATTACGAAACATGAGGGAGCTTCCCTGTATCTCCAGCCGGATGAAGTAATCACTTTATTGCAGGGAAGATTAACACCTGAAACGTCTTGCTTGCTTGAGGTCCGGAAAGACAAAAATAACAGTGAACTGGCATGGCTTATTTTTTCACCAAACGAAAAAAACAGGCACAATGTTTTATTCGATGCTGAAGCAGAGCGTATACATCGTTATGTGATTGGAAACAGCATGGGAAAAATTCTTCTGGATATCAAGTACACATGGCGCGATGTAATTGAAGGTGATTGCATTCTCCCTGATGAATTAAAGGTTACGGGAGCCGTTCTCAAGGGAGATGTTACCCTGAAATATGATCATGTTATCGTTGATGCTGTAATCCCGGAAAGTATTTTCAAGCTCACTTTACCTGAGCACTACAATATCAAAGTAATTGAGTAAGGTGAATTAACCCCTCCGCAGATCAGTGATGCCAGAGAAAAATGGTAAATTTGCCTTACCATAAATTAAAGAATATTAATTAACGACTTTTTCTCCGGTGGCGTTGATAATAATCATGAACAGGCTGTCTTCCTTGAAAAAAATCTGTTGGAGATCGTAGTTCTTTCCAGGTATCAGGTCAAGAACGACCCTGATGTTGTCCGGGTCCCGGTATTTTCCTATTTTGATACTCTTAATAAACCTGCCTCCTGATTCAATGAGTTCTTCAAGGTCATCGGAGGCGCTTGTATCCTTAAAGAAACAGACGATCCGGGGAATGTCCTCTTCGATACCGAAAACGACCGGAGGGTTAAATGAATTGAGCTTAAAGGCTACAATTTCACCACGATGAGAGGTATCATCAAATTCAACAGAAATGAGGGTGGGTGTTTTTTCAGCGGCCTCTTTTTCTGTTTCTCCAATTTCAGACAAAGGCTGAATGACGGTTGATTCCTCAACCTCAGGTTTTGCCATTTCTTCCGTACCTGCTGGAGGGACACTGGCGATTTGGGTTGGTTCCTGAGGCGCCTCTTCCTCCTCCTGCTTCACACGCTCAGGTTCAGCCACAGGTATCGGTTCAACAGGTGTTGCTTCTACGGTCTTCTGCTCAGGTTCCCGCGATTCTGTCTCCACAGGTTTTTCTGCAGCCTTAACTTGGTCAGTTTTTTCTTTCGGTACCGCTTCCGGTTCTTCAAGTTCCTCAGTGATGGGTTCCAGCGTCATGCCAGCAGCAGAGACACGGATTACAAGCGTATTTGTTTCTTCATCAAAGTCCTGATCATAGTCAATTAACATACCGGGCTTTAAATCAAACACAATCCTGGTTTTCGGGTTATTTCCCTTGTGAATCCCAGTTCTTATACTTTTAACAAAGGTACCATCAGCCTGGATAGTGTTCCTGACTTTTTTCGTCGGCACGACTTCAGAGAAATCGAACACTACACGCGGCCTGTCGCCTTTCAGGGCAAATGATGTGGGTAAATGGGCTCCATTCAACTTGAAAATTATCCGATCTTCATTGGGGCCCGGGGTTTCAAACTGAATTTGCTCAAGAAGTGGTTTGGCGAAGGCTGATGTCAAACCGGTATGAACAAGGAGGATCATGAGGCAAACAGTTATGATGGAAGCTCTTTTTTTCATGGTCAGTCTCATTGTATGCTGAAGCTTTGCAGAAAATTGATTAGTATTGATGATGGTTTTAACATTTCCTTATAATATTTTGAATTAAACATCGTGGAAGCTTGATATGTCAACATTTTTCACTAAATCAACACAGTTAACTGCAACTCATTTTGGTTATGTACAATCAAATTTCTCTTGATCAGGTTTTACCCCTGGTCCGTAAGCCGGGGAGATACATAGGCGGAGAACTTCATGCTGTCACAAAGAACTGGGACGAGGTAAGCTCCCGTTTTGCCATTGTTTTTCCGGATCTTTACGAGATCGGTATGTCGCATCAGGGTTTACAGATACTGTATCATATTCTGAACGGCAAGAAGGAATTTTTAGCTGAAAGGTCTTATTGTCCTGATATTGATATGGAAAACGAGATGCGCCGCCGTGATATTCCAATGTTTACTTTGGAATCCAGAAGACCGCTCAGCAGTTTCGATGTCATAGGTATAACTCTTCCATATGAACTCTGCTACACGAATATTCTGACGATCCTTGACCTGGCCGGCATTCCCACAAGGGCCGAGAAACGTACCTTGCCCTTTCCCCTTGTTCTGGGAGGCGGCTCCTGTAGTTTGAATCCGGAACCGGTGGCGGATTTTTTTGACGCTATTGTCCTTGGAGATGGTGAGGAGATTATCCTTGATATAGCAGAACTGGTAGCGGCTGCCAAGCAATTGGATATTTCCCGACAGGAACTCCTCCAGCAACTGGCTGATATTGAAGGAGTATATGTACCTTCTTTTTTTATGCCGAAATATGCCGGGTCGGAATTGATAGAGATTCAATCTCTCAAGCCCGGATATTCTGCAGTTCAAAGAAGAGTTATTCCTGGTCTCCCGAGACCTGATACATTGAGCAAGCCGCTGGTTCCGATCGTGAAGCCAATTCATGACCGTCTTGGCCTGGAAATTGCCAGAGGATGTACCCGCGGCTGCCGCTTCTGCCAGGCCGGTATGATCTATCGGCCAGTCCGTGAACGAACGGTCAAGGATATTATGGCCATCGCGGAACAAGGAATAAAAAGTAGCGGTTTTGACGAAATGGCACTGCTTTCACTTTCTTCAGGTGATTTTTCCTGTCTTCCTGAACTCATGGTCAGGCTTATGGACCGCTTTGCAGATCAGTACGTTTCTGTATCCATGCCTTCCATGAGGGTGGGTACTTTGACGGACGATATTATGAGCCAGATAAAACGTGTTCGCAAAACCGGCTTCACAGTAGCACCAGAGGCTGGAACAGACAGGTTGCGGGAAGTCATAAATAAAGGAATTAGTGAAGAAGATCTGCTCGAAACATGCCGCAGTGCCTTTGCCATGGGCTGGAATCTGATAAAGTTTTATTTTATGATCGGCTTGCCGACTGAGACGTTAGAGGACGTGAAAGCAATTGTGGAACTAGCGGGGAAAGCACGTCAAACTGCCGGTCCGGATGTCAGAAAAGTAAAGATTAACGTCAGTGTAGGTACTTTTGTGCCAAAACCGCATACGCCTTTTCAGTGGCAGAGGCAGTTGTCACTTGAAGAGTCGCGTGAACGGATAGACCTTTTGAAAAAGCTGCTGCCGCGTCGGGGTTTTAACCTGAAATGGCATGATCCCTGTCAAAGTATGATGGAGGGTGTTTTTTCTCGTGGAGACCGCCGCCTGTCACACCTGGTTGAAAAGGCATGGAACAATGGGGTTCGGCTTGACGGGTGGTCGGAACACTTTCGCCTGGAAAACTGGCAACAGGCTGCGAAGGAGTGCAGGTTAGACCTGGATGGGTATTTGCTGGCCCGGGATCCGGACAAACCACTTCCCTGGGATCACCTTGGATGCGGAGTTGAAAAGGACTTTTTTGTCCAGGAATACCATAAAGCCCTTGCAAGGGAATATACTCCGGACTGCCGGACCAACGGATGTCAGTTGTGCGGATTGTGTGATTTCAAAGTGATCCGCCCGGTGGTCAATACCACGTCAGAAATTCAGGTTAAGGCTGCGCAAAGTGACACTTCCGGAATGAAAGACGGTGAACAAGAAAAGGGGAAAAATTATTCCTACCGAGTCCGATATACCCGTCTCGGAGACACCAGGTTTTTCGGTCACCTGGAAGTACTACAGCTTATTTTCAGGGCCATCACAAGGGCCGGTATCCCGGTTCGCTATTCACAGGGTTATAATCCGTCTCCTCGTGTGTCTTTCAGTCCCGCCCTGCCGGTAGGGTTAGAGAGTGAGGTTGAATATTTTGATATGGTCCTGGCTTTGCGTATCGATGACTTTAGTGTCGCAATCGAGAAACTGAACAGTCAACTGCCTGAAGGCATGAATGTTTATACTTTGGAAGTCAAACCGGATACGGAAGCAGGGGCACAGATAATTTCTTACCGGGCTCATGTTAACAAGCCGCTAAACAGCACCCAGAGGAAAGGGGTAAAAAAATTTTTTGAACAGGAAAGTTTTGTTATTGAACGGGTACGGAAAAAGAAAAAGAAAAAACTGGATATAAGGCCACTGGTCAATCATATAGGTGTGGATGGAACAGATATTTACTTTGAACTTTTTACTGTTCCGGGTATGGCTGGTGTGAATCCCAGAGAGGTGTTACAGCATATTTTTCAGCAGGATGAGGAAGATGTCTTATTGGCACGGGTGAGAAAAACAAACATCGTTGATGTATCCTCAACTCCTGACAGATCATCGAGTGTTGTAAATTAAGTATCAACAGGTACTAATGAGTATTTCATGTAAAATATGGTTAATCTTTTTACACGTTCAGCAACAATCCCTTGAGCTACTGCTTTGTAATGTGGTATGTGTTTTGTTTAACATCCCAGAACCAAAAGAAGTTGTTGTGGCAATCGATATTGCATAAATCTGTGCCGCTGAAAATATGAACCGAAAAGCATGTGCAGGGCAGACAACTCAGATAGTTATTTAGAAGTGAAGGTCAGTACAGATGAGTTCCCACTGGCTTTTTAATACCGTTGATTTTTCCATGAAAAAGGAGAAAACATGAGCAAAAAGGTTTTTTTGTGTGACGACGAAATGCCCACCAGCTGGTATAATGTAGCTCCGGATATTCCGAACGGACTGCAGCCTCCTTTGGATCCGGAAACAATGCAGCCCATGGCTCCTGAAAAGCTTGCGGCTATTTTTCCAATGGGTCTTCTGGAACAGGAAATGAGCCCTGACCGTCACATCCCTATCCCTGAAGAAGTCCTTGAGATCTATAAAATATGGCGCCCGTCTCCTTTGGTGAGGGCTTTTAAACTGGAGCAGGCTCTCGGCACCAAAGCAAAAATATTTTTTAAAAATGAGGGTGTTTCTCCTGTGGGAAGCCATAAGCCGAACAGTGCAGTCGCACAAGCCTATTTTAATATGCGTGAAGGTGTCAAACGACTGGCAACCGAAACTGGGGCAGGGCAGTGGGGCAGCGCACTTGCCATGGCTACCAGTATGTTCGGTCTGAAGTGTAAAGTGTATATGGTACGAGTGTCATATGACCAGAAGCCTTACCGTAAATCGGTCATGCAGACTTTTGGCGCAGAAATTGTTCCCAGCCCTAGCCAGTACACAAATTACGGCCGTTCCGTCCTTGAGCAGGATCCGGACAATAACGGCTCGCTGGGTATTGCCATCAGTGAAGCTCTCGAAGATGCTGTGACAAGCGAGAATACAAATTACGCGCTGGGGTCGGTTCTCAACCATGTTATTCTCCATCAGACCATCATAGGTCTGGAAGCGAAAAAGCAGATGGAGATTGCCGGGGAGAGTCCCGATGTCATTGTCGGTTGCTGCGGCGGCGGGTCAAATTTTGCCGGCCTGGCTGTTCCCTTTATCCCTGACAAGCTCGAAGGGAAAAATATTCGCCTTGTCGGTGTGGAACCGGCATCATGCCCGACAATGACTGAAGGAAAGTTTGCTTATGATTCCGGTGATACGGCAGGAATGACACCGCTTCTACAGATGCACACACTGGGGCATGATTTTATGCCGCCGGGTATCCATGCAGGCGGACTGCGGTATCACGGCATGGCACCTATTGTGTCTGCACTGGTCCGGGAAAATCTTGTGGAACCTGTTAATGTCCACCAGCTTGAATGTTTTGAAGCTGGAGTGCTTTTCGCAAAAACAGAAGGAATTATTCCGGCACCTGAAACCTGTCATGCAATCAGGGGTGCAATTGTAGAGGCGACCCAAAACCTGAACGAGCCGAAAACAATCCTGTTTAACTTCTCCGGTCATGGTCTTATTGATATGGCAGCATATGACAGTTATTTTGCAGGTGAACTGCATAACTACTCTCTGCCGACCGAGCAGATTGCCGAATCACTGGCCAACCTTCCCAAGGTAGGTTAAAGAGAATTTTCGGAGATAAGTGAAAAAAGGAAGTTTTTCTGCACTTCTGTCATTTCTGGTTGTTTTTTTATTTATTTGTTCCCCAAGGCAGGCTGCCCTCGCATCCTGCCTTTCTTTTTCCGATGTCATAAAAAACGGCAGTTACATTGTAGCTGATCTGAACGGGCAGATTATTTCATCCTGCAATCCGGACAAACCATTTATCCCGGCAAGTATTGTCAAGATTCAGACTGCGCTTGCGGCATTTCATATACTTGGCAGGGACTTCCGATTTCAGACGGCATTTTATGCTGACCAGCAGAGCAATCTCTATATAAAGGGATATGGAGATCCTTTTCTTGTATCAGAAGAGATAGATATAATACTCGACAGGTTGCTTGAACGGGAAATAAAAACAATAAATGGAATTTATATTGATAACGGCTTATTTGATCTGCACGGACAGGTCCCCGGCCTGGGAAAGAGTGACAACCCCTACGACTCACCGGTGGGTGCTCTGGGAGTGAATTTCAATACTATCAACTTCAAAGTTGATGGGCGCGGAAAGATTATCTCCGCTGAACCCCAGACCCCAACATTGCCACTGATGAAAGAACTGGGCAAAGGATTTCGAGAAGGGGAATATCGAGTAAACATCTGCAAGGAGGCATGTCATCCGGAGGCGCAATCTGCACGATATGCAGCCGAGCTTTTCCGTGAACTGCAGAGAAGAAAAGCAATACCAGGTCATGGACGGGTCGGCGTCAGAGAGGTGCCTGAAGATGCAAGGCTGATTTATATACATAGAAATACCAGGTCTCTTGATGAAGTTGTTTATTCCTTTCTCAAATACTCCAATAATTTCGTGGCAAATCAGGTGTATCTTGTTAGCGGAGCTGAAAAGTCCGGATACCCTGCAACCTGGCAAAAAGCTGACATGGCGGCGCAGGAAACACTGGCAGATATGATCGGTGTGCGTTCAGCGGACAAGATACACATGGAAGAAGGATCAGGCTTGTCCAGGCAAAACAGTATGACCGCTCAGGCCATGATGCAGACATTACTGGCTTTCAGGCCATTCATGCAGCTCATGCAGGAAAAAAAAGGGGCAAATATCAAGTCCGGTACCTTGAAAGACGTCTATAATTACGCTGGATATCTCAACGATGGGAAGCCATTTGTCATTATGCTTAATCAGGAGAAAAATACACGGGACACGATTCTGAAGCGTTTGCAAAAAATATCCGCAGTCAATAACGAATATCTACCACAATCTGATTGAAATGAAGACGATCCAACTGTGTACCATAACTGCAATTCTGGTTATATTATTATTCGTGCCAGCCTGCGGTAATGGAGATTCTCCTGAAGAACAGATCAGCCGATTTGTCAAGGCAGGAGAAGAAGCGTCAGAAAACCGGGATATCGGTGAAATTAAAAAGTTGATTTCAGATCAATACAGTGATGAAAACGGCCGTACCAAACGTGAAATTACAGCCGTTGCTGCCCGATATTTTTTTACAAACAAGAATATTCATATATTCACCCGGACAGGAGAATTGACTTTTCCGGAAGAAAAAAAGGCGCATCTTCAACTCTTCGTTGCCATGACCGCCCAGAATGTCTCCGACCTGGATGCGTTGTTGAACATGCAGGCAGAACTGTATCGTTTTGACATGGTGCTGGCACAGTATGACAAAGAGTGGAAACTGATCAGCGCACAATGGCGCCGGGCCAGGTCGGAAGATTTTTTTTAGGTAATCTCAAGCTGGTCAGGTGATGGAAATTATTCGAGCTATAACCCTTCTAAAAAATTTCTGATCTCTGCTTCATTCAGAAGAATCCCGCTGAGTATTTTATTTCCTGATTTGAGGGCCGGGACCATGCGGATGTTATCGTTCCATGCCTGGACCGGATGGGCCACGACGTCAATTTCTTCAACTTCCAGGTAAGGGTATTTCTGCAGGAGTTTTGTCAGCACACGGCCAGCCATCATACAGCGGGGTCAGATTGATGATTTGTAATAAACGATCTTTTTTTTCTGGTGTTCCATTGTTCTGTCAAAACATTTTTTTATATTAATATCTTTGTAATTTAATGGGCGGTCATATAAATTATTACCCCGACGGTTCAGTCTTGTAAACACCTTAATTACTATAGAGTTTTTGACCCTGCCCGGCTTTTTACAAGGTGACCTTTATTTGAATTGACTTGCAGCTGGAAAGCTTATACACCGAAATCAGGAGGTATTTTTCTCAGGCTGATCATGACAACTCATCCCTGCATAACAATTGTTACCCGATCCCTTATTTTTAAAACATGACACCTGAGGGGGCGAGCACCCTGATGTACCGGAACGGTTACAGGTAATTGACAACCATCAGCAATTCGGTTCTGTGGCCCGTTTACTGAAGTATGAAAAACCAATACCGGCAGCAAGGGAGTAGCTGCTTACGTATCATACCGAAGCGTGGTTCTTTCGTTTTGAAGAGGCTGTTTCATCCGGGCGTTCATTTATAGATCACCAGGACAACCAGGTCGGTTTTGAGGTATATTCGCTTGTAGCGGACCCTGACGAAAAAAGTTAAGGATAAATCTATCATGCTGGATAAATTATTTTCACCAAGTACGGTTGCTGTTGTTGGTGCTTCCCGCAGTCCAGGGAAAGTGGGACACGATATTCTGGCCAATCTTGTCGCTGGCGGTTTTGCTGGAAAAATAATACCGGTAAATCCTTCCGGCGGTGAAATGTTTGACCTGAAAGTATTTAAAAAGCTAGCAGACTACCGGGGAAAAATCGACCAGGTAATTATCGCGGTTCCCAGCAAATATGTGCTTGATCTTGCCAGAGATGCGATCTCGAAAAAAGCCTTTAGTATTATTGTCATATCTGCCGGTTTCAGGGAAACTGGAGAAACGGGCAGCCAACAGCAGGATGAGCTCGCCGATATCTGTAAAAGAGGAGGAGCGAGGCTTCTCGGACCCAACTGTCTCGGCCTTATAAATACGGATGCAAATTTGAACAGTTCCTTTGCCGGACGAATGCCGCAGGCAGGATCAATTGCTGTTTTTTCGCAGTCAGGGGCATTATGCACTGCCATGCTTGATCTTGCTGAGAATCGTCATATCGGTCTTTCCAAACTCATATCCATTGGCAACAAGGCAGACCTGTCCGAGGTTGATATGCTGATCGCTCTGGCCCGGGATGAGCAGACCCGTGTTATTGTCGGCTACCTGGAGGACATCAGTTCAGGCGACAACTTCATAAAGGCCGCAGAAGAGGCGAGTAACAGGAAACCGGTCATCATCCTCAAATCCGGCACTACAGTCGCAGGGCAGAAAGCGGCAGCCAGCCATACCGGGGTGCTGTCGGGTGCTGATACCGCCTATGGTGCTGCGTTTAAGCGCTCAGGGGTCTGCCGGGCCGACACCTTCGACGCTATGTTTGATTACGCTACCGCTTTCAATCTGCAGCCCTTGCCCATGGGGAACCGGGTCCTGATCATCACTAACGCCGGCGGACCTGGAACTATGGCAGCTGATGCTGTGGAAAAATCCGGTCTGCAGGTTGCGGTTCTTGACCGAAATGCCTCGACAGCTCTTCGGGCCCAATTGCCGGTTGCGGCCAGTATTGCCAACCCGGTAGATGTTCTCGGCGATGCAGGACCGGATAGGTATGTTGCCGCTCTCCAGGCTGCTCAAAAGGATCCTGCCGTTGATGCAGTCCTTATTATTCTGACTCCGCAAGCCATGACGCGGCCTGGTGAAACAGCCCGGGCCATTATCGACCATATGGACGGATCAAAACCGGTCCTTGCTTCATTTATGGGTGGAAAGGATGTCATGCCCGGCCGCAGGGAACTTGCTGCCGGTGGGTTGCCGGATTACGAGTCCCCTGAACGTGCGGTAGCGGTCCTGAAGGCCATGCACGAGTATAGCGTCTGGCGAAACCGTCCGCCGCGGATGGTTACCAGATTTCCGGTCAACCGCCGGCGGGTTGAGCGGATCATCAGCCGGCGACAGCGTACAGGAAGACTGCAGCTTGGTGAAGTCAGGGCCAAGAATATTCTTCGGGCATACGGGTTTCAAATTCTTGATGGCCGCCAGGCGACAAGCCCGGAAGAGGCAGTTGAAATTGCCCGCTTCGTTGGTTTTCCTGTGGCCATGAAAGTTGTTTCGCCAAATATTATCCACAAGACAGACCTGGGAGGAGTTCGCCTTGATGTCACTTCGAGCCAGGAAGTTGACGATGCCTATGAACTTATGATGCTCCGCATCAGGAAACAGGCTCCTGAGGCAATCATTGAAGGTGTTTATGTTGAGAAAATGGCCGACCCGGGGCTGGAAGTCATCGTGGGTATGACGCGGGACCCGCAATTCGGGCCCATGCTTATGTTCGGCCTGGGAGGCATTTTTGTGGAGGTGTTGAAAGACGTAACGTTCCATCTTGCTCCCATTACTGAAGATGAGGCTGTTCAAATGCTGCAGTCAACGCGCTCGTACGAAATGCTGAAAGGCAAAAGGGGCCAGAAGGAAGTAGATATAGCTGCCATTGCGGCTGCATTGCAGCGTATCAGTCAGTTGACAACTGATTTTCCCCAGATCATTGAGCTTGATATCAACCCAATGATTGTCGGTGAGATGGGTACGGAACCTGTTGTTGCTGATGCCCGCATGACATTGTCGGCTTTAATAAAACAGAACCATTCCCACAACTGAAAGGACATGTATCATGCAGTATGATGTTGACTGGCAAAACCGATTTGCCGACATGGTCTCCACCCCTAAAAATGCTGTGGACAATGTTCGCCCGGGCAATAGAGTCTTTGTGGGTACCGGTTGCGGTGAACCTGTGGATCTTGTGTCCGCTTTGACCTCCCGGGCCGGGGAACTGGCAGATGTCGAAATAATTCAGCTTTTCACAAAGGGAGACGCTCCTTACGCCGAAATAAAGCTCTCTGATTGCTTTAAAGTCAACAGCTTTTTTGTCGGCAGCAATGTCAGGCAGATGATACAGGAAGGTTTGGGCGACTATACACCGATTCTGATGTCTGATATTCCCCGCCAGTTCCATAGTGGACGCATTCCAATCGATGTTGCCCTTATACAGGTAACTCCTCCCGATTCAAGTGGAAAAGTCAGTCTCGGAATATCTGTTGATATCGTGAAGAGTGCAGCTGAAAACGCGTCTCTGGTCATAGCACAGGTGAATCCGCGGATGCCCTGGGTGCACGGTGACAGTGTGATAGATGTGTACGACCTTGATATACTGGTGCCGGTAGAATCGGAATTAATAGAAAGAAAATCGAGCCCTGTTCCTGAAATTAGTGAAAAAATTGGCAGCAATGTTGCCGGTCTCATACCTAACGGCTCCACAGTGGAGTTCGGTCTTGGGAGAATACGAGGAGTAGGACGGTTGCCCCAGGCTATGCAGAATTTCCTTTATGACAAAAAGGACCTGGGGGTTCATACCGAAATGCTGACTGATGGGATCATCGACCTGATTGAATCCGGCGCTGTAACCGGTGCAAGAAAAACCATGGACAGGGGGAAGATTACAGCGAGTTTTTGCATGGGTACGAGGAGGTTGTACGATTATATTAATGACAATCCCCTGTTCAGTTTTCGACCGACTGAGTATGTAAACGACTCAAATATAATTGGCAAACAGAAACGGATGGTATCCATCAATATGGCCCTGGAGATAGATCTGACCGGACAGGTGTGTTCCGACTCTGTGGCCGGAAAGTTCTACTCCGGCATCGGAGGGCAGGTTGATTTCAATCGAGGCGCGGCAAGATCGGAAGGAGGGCGGGCGATAATTGTGATGCCATCTGTAAATGCCAGTGGAAACAGGTCAAGGATTGTTTCAATCCTGCAGTCGGGTTCCGGAGTCGTTATCTCAAGAGGAACTGTTCATTTTGTTGTTACCGAGTATGGAGTTGCGTATCTGCATGGTAAAGCGATACAGGAGCGAGTCATGGCCCTCATCTCCATCGCTCATCCAAACTACCGTGAAAAGCTTTTCCAGGAAGCTGTTGATGCAAGGTATATCAGCCCTGAACTGGCAGGTCTCGGTGACAGGTTTATGGTCCCCGGAGAGGAATCAATGCGATCCTCTTATCTGCTTGATAATGGAACCCAGGTCAGCTTCCGATCCATAAGACCGGTAGACGAGCCAAATATGCGTGACCTGCTGTATGATCTTTCTCAGGAGACCGTGTATTATAGGTTCATGAGCAGGCAGAAACGCTTTACCCACAGGCAGATCCATGACTTTGTCTATATCGATCACCGCAAAGACGTTGCGGTTGTTGCCACCGTTCCTGAGGCAAGTGGAGAGGAAATAATAGCGGTTGGGCGTTATTTTCTTAATGAGAGGACCAACAAGGCTGAGGTTGCCTTTGTAATACGTGACGACTGGCAGAACATGGGGATTGGCAAGTTTTTGTTCAATCATCTGATCTCAATTGCCAGGCGCAACGGTATAGCAGGATTCACAGCGGAAGTCCTCCGGGATAACAAGCGGATGCAGAATATCTTCAACCACTCGGGCTACAAGGTTAAAAGTGTTATCGAGGAAGGAGTGTACAGCTTTGTGATCGATTTCTGAAATGCCTTGGTAAAGCAAGAAGCAGAACCAATTCTTGACGTGAGCAATGTGCAAACAGATTTTGCAGAATATTCAGGTCAGTGATGTGTATGATACTGAAATTTAGTTAATAGAAACTTCGTTTAACTGAACCATTACAACTTCAGAAACAGCAATGGTATACCCTTCTTCTTTTTAGACACAATTCTCACTTCTTTAGGTTCAAATTCTACCTCAGTGTGTCTCTTAATTCATGTCCTGTTTATGTCCCATCAGGTCTGACGTCGAACATATTGGCTGGAACCAGAGGATCGGTAACCAAAGTAAGGGCGATTGTACTTTTCATCAGCTTGCCGTAACTGATAGCAAAGGTGTCGCCAATCCCGACCACACAAAGATCCATGGGAATATGAACAGTAAGGGTATCATCCGTATTGTTGATGATCCTGTAACTGACCATTGGTTGAGGCGTGTCAGGAAAAACAACTAGTCCTGCAAAGGTGTCCGGCGTCCAGCGGGAACTAGATTTTGTAATAGTGGTTAGCGTAACCCCGGTGGAAGTTTCTTCGTAAAGATAACTTGCTGACCCGTATGTCTGGGCCTGTTTCTGGATGTGCGGATCGTGACAGAATCGTCATTCAACAGTCCAGCTGCCTTAATCATCATCGGTCTGCAGGCTGGAGAGGGGTTCTACTCTGAGGGCGTCAAGATCGTTGTAGCAGCTCCAGCAGAGGGAGTTGAACCGGTGTCGTCGATGTGTGCCGGATCGTGAATTGTCCTGAGAGGAAGAAGCTTTGCTTCGGTACCATAGACGTAATGACAGGAATCACATTCGATGTTGTTCTGAAAAAAATGCGGATAACCGTCGGCACGTAGATCTTGGAATGGAACACTCAAAACAAAAACTGCGACCAGGATATTATAAATCCTCGACAGGAATTTTGCGAAAGGCATGGCCCTCCTCCTTCCTGACCTGTATTGTTCCCATACTTCCCTGCAAAGCTTTGAACGTTATTGGCTTTGAGAATGCAGTAACAGATATTGCCTTTTGACAAGGCAGCCCCCAAAAGATAAAGAATCGAAATTCATTTATTCAAAATATATTGCTACTAATATGATTTAAATGTCAAAAAAAACTTAAATACGAGATGATAAAGTTTTCTCTCGGCAAGAGGAGGGGAAGAATCGGCTTCTATACTATACCGTCGATATTTAAAGAAAAAGGGGTGGTCAGGAAGACCACCCCTTTGAGCATGTTGAAGACAAATACTGATCAGGGTATTTGAAAGTTGGAACTGAATGGTGAGGTGTTATTGGATGGGTCAAGGCGTATGGATGTCACCCACTGTCCAATAGCAACACCGGAACCGCTGACATCAACATCCACAGAACTCCCGGATGCAGTGGTAGAACCGATAAAGATCTTGCCCTCACCGTACGCAGTTCCTGTTCCGTCGTAATCAGAGATATACACTTCAACAGTATCTCCAGAAACCACATTGTCAACTGTAATCCATGAGGTGTCGGCTGCTGTAATGGTCGGCCGGATAATACTATTGTTTGCAGTGCCATCCAGGTAGATACCGTCGTCACTCAGTGCACCTTCAGTCCCATTATTATAGAAGGAATTACGAATTATCCTGACTTCATTAGCTCCATCTGCCACATAGACACCATTGGCGGTCATATTGGCAAACACATTACCGGCCCCATCGGGATCATCATCTGTAGAGCCTCCAACCAGAGTATAGGACCCCCTGAATCCAGTGAGATAGACCCCGTATTTTCCAGGAAAAATCTCATCCAGTTCCGGATTGGTGCCGAAGAAATTGCCATATATCTTGGTAGGGCTGGCATTATTATGGTAAACACTGATTGCCGAACCTTGGTTTCCAGTGCCGCTTGCTTTAACACTAAAGACATTGCTGTCATTCAATGTGTTGTCATCGGTCGCCACATTTGGCCCACCGATGGTGATGTTGCCGGCCGAGGTACTGTTGATCCGGATGGCCCAGTAGTTCTGCTGGACCCTGTCATGCCATGTTGTTCCGTCAAAATAATAACCGAATATGTTACCAGTGATGGAAAGTGGACCGGTGGTGCTGCCCACATAGATGCCTGTACCATTACCGGATATAATATTATCCTTGATAACACCATTGGAGCCGGAAAGGCCGATTCCGTCATAACTGAAACCATTGCTCATGGCTGCCCCATCAGGCAACAGCCCGATATAGTTGTTCTGGATAGTCACATTGGATGAACTTGGAACGTACATCCCGTCTCGGATGTTTCCGCTGATATAATTCCTGTCAAAAACATCCTCATCACCGCCAGCCCGGCAGTTGGCACCATTGACTTTTACACCGTAGTAATTCGAACCGCCTGTTTTGGTGTAGCCCGAGTTGCTGTCCGACCAGAAGCCGACATGGTTACCTTCAAGGACACAGTTATTGGCACTACTCATATCGATGCCGTAAAAGTAAAAGTTTGTGACCTGCAGTCCCCTGACCGTAACATTGTCACCAGTAACATTAAGGCCGTCAAAGCCATAGGTGCCGTGAATACGGATTTCCGGTCCTTTTGGATTGGTATCTCCATGCAACGCAGCCTGGGAGCCGCCGTCAATGGTGACCCCGTCAGCTGCTACGGTCGGCAGAATAGTGGCCACGTTGATCAATGCTACCCCGTTGGTCAGTGACCCTGGAGCAATATCGAACCAGATCGAATCATCACCGCCAGCTATTTCCAGGTCAGTGATAGCCTGTCGCAGAGAACCTCCACCGGAATCGTTCGTATTGGTCACGATATAGGCAGCAGGCGGTTTGATCAGAAAATCCGCATCCGAGCTGTCCGAAGTCTGGTTGCCTGCCTTATCCGTCACAGTCAGTTGCACACGGGTCCTGTAGCTGGCTGGTTTGGGGATCGGGTTCCAATCGTAGCTGCCGTCGTTGGCCTCGTTCGCTGCAATAGAACCAGGAAAAGTAGAACCGGAGTCAACCGAGTAATCCAGCATTATTGGACTGGCCTTCAGGTTGCCTTCAGTGTCGGAAATATCACCGTTGGCCCAGGTGATCTGCCTGGTGGTGTCACCTTCCTGCCAGACCTCAGCACCGTTCGGTGAAAGGAGGTCATCCGCTGCAACATTGGGCGCACCACGGTCCAGCTCAATTGTATAATTTATGGTGCCTGATTCACCAGCCTCGTTTCTCACCTTTATGTAGACAGTTTTTTCTGCATCGCTGTCGGACAGTGTATACGTTGTGGAATCATTGTAGGGTATCCAGCCGGTGCTGTTCTGGCTGAATCCGGAGTCCTCGGCCAGGATCATTTCGTCCGGATAAGCTTGTGCTGTGATGGCAACGTCAACAGTCCGATTATTTGTGAATCCTGTCTCTGCTGCAGCAGGGTCGGCGCTGTTGTCAGTCAACGTAAAGTCCCATAGGGACGGGGTAAATGCCTGGATAGTAAAATCAGCGTTTGATTCATCAGAATTCTGATTCCCGGCCCGGTCTGTAGCCGTGATCTTAACTCGCACGGTGCTGCTTACAATCAAGGGTACCGATACCCAGGTGTAAGTCCCATCGTTGCCTTCACTGGAGGAAATGCTGAAGGGATAGCTGGTTCCGCTGTCGGTCGAGTAAACCAGATTTATGGGGAAGGGGCTCTTCAGATTGGTATCACTGATACCGCTCCAGGTGATGAAGCGGGTGGTGCCCTGGTTCCATATTTCGGAGCCGTTAGGTGAGGTAAGCGCAGAGGTGCCGACTGTGGGGATGGTTGTGTCAAGGGTGATGGTATCATTGCGCGGCAGGGATTCACCAAGAGCGTTGCGTGTCTTGCAAAAGATAGTATAGGAACCGTCAGTACCCGATATTGGGTAGGTAAAAGAAGAGGCATAGGGCCCCCAGCCATCACCACCGTTGTCAGGCTGAAGGTTTATGGAAAAAGCACCGTCCTGGGCACAGATCATCTCTGTTGGATCGGCATACCCGTCTAATGTAACGGTGATATTATTATTATTGGTGTAATTGGTTTCTGCAGGTAACGGATCGCTGCTGTTGTTGTCCTCTATTGCAATACTGGCCAGGCCAGGCGGGGCAATATAGTAATACTTACCCCCGCCGCCACCACCGTGACAATTTAAACAATTAAAGGCACTGTCCGGGCCATCGGCACCGTAATCACCAGAAGCATCATTACTATGGACAATATCTAGGCTAGTCCGGGTCATTTTTATAGTTGGCCCCCCACTTATCCGAGAAGCACCATGAACATTATGACAGGTAATACACGTCGTTTCGGAATCATAACTATCAATACCATCAGAGTTCCAGGTATTGGTAAAGCCTATGTTGTGTATATCAACAAGATGGTCCCAGTGAGCATTTGCAGGAGGGGCCCCATAGCCATCTTCGCTCAAGTTACGAAACCCTGTCGAGATAGTCCCCGCATTTTTGTAGGGGTTGGTCGAGCAATTATATAACCCGCTTGCCTTCGTATCACTCAGCAGGTTATTTTCGCTGTGACATTCAAAACAAAGCCTGTAATCATTGCTGTCGTAGCCGCATTGGTCGCCTGTTTTGGGTATAGCCATGGGGGGCTGCCCGCCAACTGATTTAAGACGAAATGCTGCCTGATAATTATTGGAGGCTGCAGCATACGACCTGGCGTTATCAAAATTATGGTCCAAGGTGACCCCGTGACATTCACCACATTCTTTAGCTGCACCGGCTCGGCCGTGACCGGATGCATAGTAACCCCAGGTGGAATTGTTTCCTGCCACATCAGGTGCCTGGCGACCATTAATTACCGAATTGCCCGAGTCATGACAGGTGACACACCATTTCTCTTTTCCTGCAGTGAGTGATATGCCGGTATAGACACCGTTAACCCAGTTGCTCTTGGCGCCGACAACAGCATCATCAACGCCGTCAAAGCCCCCTCCGGGGCTGTGACAGTCATTACAGATGTCTGTCTGGGCCAGGGTAAGTTCAGCGTTCGGGTCAGCCTTGGACCGAAAAAACGGGAAGTTGGTTGTGTTATGACAGTCTTCACAGTCAAGAATCGGACGGGGGCCTATAAGTTCATCGTCGCTTTCCGTGTGAATGGAATGCGTCTCATAAGTCCCTGCTCCTCCTGTCAATCCACCGTATCCGGCATCATGACCATGACATTCACCGCATCCTGTTCCAGAGCCTCCTCCATGGGCAAAGCCACCTTTGTGGCTGTGGCAGTCAATACAGTCCGTTTCTGATGCTCCTCCCACGTTTGTATGGTATTGGTCACCGCCTGACCCGTCATTCCTGAAATGCGTTGTCTCAGTATGACAAACCTCACAAATACCATCATAAGTCGTGTCACCATCGACAAAAGAGTTCGTACCGGTACTGCTGAATAACTTGACGGTCATGATGTCAGTTTTGTCCTGGGGAACGAGCGGATCTGTGATAGCAGCAAGATCAATGGAACTCTTGACCAGCTTACCGTAACTGATGGCAAAGGTATCACCAGCACCAACGATCCCAAGATCCATGGGTATATGCACAGTCAATGTATCTGTAGTGTTGCTTGTAATCCTGTAGCTGACCATTGGCTGGGATGTGTCCGGGAAAACAACCAGCCCAGCAAACTCATCCGGTGTCCAGCCAGCGCCACTTTTGGAGATCGTGGTCAGGGTGACGCCGGTAGATACATTCTCGTAGAGATAGCTCGCGGAAGCGAATGTCTGGGCCTGCTCATGAAAATGCGGATCATGGCAGACTATGCATTCAACCGTCCAGCTGCCGTAGTCGTCATCAATCTGGGAACTGGAATGGGTCATAACCTGGACGGCATCGAGGCCGTTATGACAACTCCAGCAGAGTGAATTGAACTGGGTATCGTCGTCAACCGGATCACGATGAGTCCATGGTGGCAGAAGTTGTGGTTCGGTACCATAAACGTAATGACACGAATCACATTCGATGTTGTTCTGAAAAAAATGGGGATAGCCATCAGCAATGGCCGAAGTTGTAAAAAGACAAAAAATAATTACTGCTGCAGGGATTGACATAAACCCCGCAACTGGTTGTGCGGCCCTCATTGTTCTCCTCCGATCAAAACTGTTCCGCTCTCATACACCCTGAAGAGGTCAAGGAAAGTAATAGCTTAGAGAGAGCAGCAACAGGTTTTTGCCTTCTGTAAAGGCAGTCCCTCAAACACGTATGATACTTTATTCATCATTAATGTTACATCTATGCAACTTGTGAAGTCAAGGATTGTGGAAAAATGGGCTCAATTTTATCAGGAATAAGGGAGGGATGGTGAAGCAGGGTTGGTAAGCTGTGAAATAATCTGCTGGACAGTTATTATCAGATTATGGTCGGCAGCCTTGTTGACTGCCGACCATAAATGTAGATGTTATTCTTCTATTTCACATTCTTTTCCTTCGCATTCAACATCAGCGACCAGAAACGAAGCCTTATATCCGTCTTTCTTCAGTTGCTTGTAGGCCATTTCAGCCCTGGCACCAGTAGAACAGTGGATATAGATTTCTTTGTCTTGGGGGAGCTCACTTACTCTTTTCGGCAGTTCATCCAGAGGAATGGTAACGGCTGCGGGATACTTTCCTGCTGCAATTTCATCGTTTGTCCGGACATCAAGAATGACAGCTTTTGATGACCCGGCTGCCGCTTTTTCAAAATCAGCAGCACTAACTTCGCCCTTGCCAAGTTTTCTTTTCCAGTTAATTTCGGTCACAACCGGCCCTGACTCAAAATTGCCGTCTGATTTCAGCCAGCGATTGAGATCTCCATAAACCAGTGATGCTTTTTTAAAACCTTCCTTGCGGAGTTTTTCGAGAGCCTTGAGCGCCTGTTTTTCATCGTCGCTGTATAGGACGACTGGAGCTTTTGTCGGGATATCTTCGAGCTTGTCACCCAGAGTATCATAAGGGATTGTAACTGATCTTGGGATACGGGATTTTTCCGATTTTTCAACTGATCGCAGGTCAATAAGAACAATATTTCCCTTGCTGACAAAACCAGTGGATGCATAAGTCGGGTTCCCGTCTTTGATCCAGGCAGGTTCTCCCGCAAGCATGACCTTTACGTTTTTGTATCCTGCTTTTTTCGCCAGACCGGCGGATTTCGGGCTCATGCCTCAGGTGTAGCCCCCGCAGTAAAATACCAACAACTTGTCCTTGTCAGCAGGTAGGAGTTCAGGTAACTTGGTTTTCATCTGCTCGACAGTGATGGATATCGCTCCGGGAAGATGAGATTGAGCGTAGCGCTTTGTCGGTCGGGAGTCGATGATCACCATTGCGGCGTTCTTGTCAATAAGCTTTTTTACCTCTTTCGGCTTGATTTCAACAATACCCTCAGGCAGTTTGGCAAGCTTGGGTTTAACAACGGTTGCAACTTTATCACTGCCCCGCATTTCCCATGTAATTATTGTTGCCTCTCCTTTTCGGGCATGATCCATTCCCTTGGTCTTGCCGTCAAACTTGACCATCATGGTTTTGGCTTTATCACCCTTGCCAACCTCAATTGAAATGGTTTTTGCTTTTTTTGATTTGCCGACAATTTTACCTTTGTAAACGTTAGCAGCCTGCTTTTCTGCAGCAGGATTCATAGCCGTGTCAGGGGGAGCTGTTTTGTTCTGCGCGCATCCCCATGTTAACACCGTTAACATGATGCATAACGGTATAAACTTTGTCAATTTTTGCCTCATCATTTTACCTCCGAAAAATTAAGTTTTTCTTTCCCCCTCATAACTATCTATAAAAACAAAAAAACAGTTTGATATGATATGCCCTCAATGTGGCATTACGGTACAATGTTTCCATTTGGAATTATTGAAAATATTTTTTAAAAAAAACTCAAAATACAAAAAAAATACAAATAATAACAATTAATTATACGTTTCATATTACACTTTTGTTATTTGCGAAGTCAAGGTGATTTGCCGTTATAAAAAGAAAATTTCAGTGAGGGGCGAGTCTCACCTTTTATTCCTGTTCATTCGGTATGTTATCTGATAGAATTTATAGTATCGCTAAAGCAACAGCAGTTGCACATTCTTTTCTTTTATTTAAGGAGGTATGTTATGGCAGGGAGCGTTTACAAGCTTATCGAACTCGTAGGAACCAGCAAGAAATCCTGGGAGGATGCAGCCAAGAATGCTGTTGAAACAGCAGGAAAGTCATTAAAAGACCTGCGGATTGCCGAAGTAACAAAGCTTGATATGCAGATAAATAAGGGAAAAGTGGTAGCCTATCGCGCCCGGATCAGTGTTTCGTTTAAGTATTTAATGAAAAAGAAATAGAGGTACAACGAACACTAGTCTAAGACAATTTTCTAAACTTAATTGAATCTAAAAACCGGCTTGTTGGGCCGGTTTTTTTTATGTTGATTAACTGGAGAACAAGGAAGGGCTAATGTTCAAGGGCCTGGAATTTTTTCATGAATTTGCGGTCTATATAATCCTTTAACAGGAATGCCGGTCTCCCGCCGAAGAGAAAACATTTTTTACGAAAAATTCCGGTTCCGTCTCCAAGGTTGAATATGAGCAGGTAGTCACCCCCGGGCTTGAATTCCATGAGTTCTGTTCCGTCCAGAGAGGCCATTATGTTATGGAGGATGATCGGATTTTCGCGTACAGCATACACGCCCACCTTATCAAGAGGTTTTTCTTTAAAGTGGATACAGTCACCTCCACCGAATATATTCGGGTAATCAGTGCTCTGGAGGTATTTGTTGACCATAAGCCCTCCATCAGGCCCAACAGCAAGTCCTGACTCTTTGAAAACAGGGGAGGGCTGAACCCCAACAGCTACAAAGATGATGTCTGCTGGAAATGTCTGGCAGGATTCCAGCTCAATGATACCGTGTTGGATAGTTGAAACATTGCTCTGCTCGAGAATTTCGATGTTGCGGCTGACAAGGGATTGAATAGCCCTGGCACGGACCCGCTGCGGAAAGCCAGCCATAATGGTGGATCGGGAAAATATCTTGATGTCAGCAGGATGAATATTTGACTTGTTGGTCAACCCCCATACATTACCTGCAATTTCCACTGCTGACGGCCCGCCACCTATAACACAGACTTTCACAACGTTATCAGCAGACAGTTGCAGGATTTTTTTCCTGGCTTCCGCCAGACGTTCTATGGGCTTAACAGGAAAAATGTTTTCAGAGTTGTCTGTAATTATTGATTCCGGAACATAGCTCCCGATGTTGAAAGAGATCGTATCGTAAGGGACTGTTTCCCCAGATTCAAGATGTATGATGCAGGCATCAGGGTCAACCTTCACAACTTTGCCCAGGATGAAAGTGCCGCCATGCTTGTCGACAACGTGCCGGGTCGAAAAGCGTATCTCTTCCGGGGAGTACATATTGCCGAGCATTCCCGGGCCCATACCAGAATAATAGTGGTATGGTGAAGGCTGGATAACAGTGACCTGATACCCTTTTTCAACAAACTCATTAAGGTGGGCCAGGGCCATCATGTGAGCATGCCCCCCGCCTGCGAGCACGAGCTGCTTTGTCATATCCACCTCTGATGTGGTTTACAGGTGCTGGAAAAGTTCACCCAGCTGTTTCAGGTGAGACTGTTCCTCCCGGGCTATCTGGTCAAGTACCTCGCGGCTCTCTTTGTTGGAGTTGTTTTCCGCAGCCCTGCTGTAGAGGTCAAAGGCCTGGGCTTCTATTGACATGGCCATGCCGATGACGTCCTCTTCTGAGTTTACATCAGCACCGAATTTTTGAATAAATTCTTCTGTGTTGATTCCACCCTCCATCACTGGTGAGACTATATCCCTGTCAAATTTTTCAACATCAAGGTCGTCTCCGGTTATTCTTTTATATTCTTCAAAGAGCCGGTTCTGGTGAAGTATCTCTATGGCAAAGAGCTGGTGAAAAAGTTCCTGTGACTTGGCATTGTGTATTCTGGGAATCATCTTTTTGTAAAATTCACGCAGCCCCTTTTCCAGTGAATAAGCGACGATGAGCACTTCTTTCGGAGTTTCATTGCCGTCAAACAGATCAAGGCCCTGATCTTCAGGGCCGACAGCATAATTACCTGTCCAAGCCTTTAATCCGCCGCTGAGGTTATAGACTCTGCTAAAATTTTTTCCGGCCAGCATTTGGGCCGCAACTCTGCTTCGTCCACCAATAGCGCAGTATACTAACGCAGGTTTTTCCGGATCAATTTCAGATAACCGATCCTTGAGTTCAGGGAGAGGGATAAGTTTGGAACCGGGGATATGCCCGGCCTCGTATTCCTTGGGCTGTCGTACATCAAGCAGGGTGTATGAATCCGGTACGTTTTCATCAATGAATTTTTTTGCCTGAACGGCGTCCATTGATTCAACAGGTGTGAAAAATTGTTTCCAGCGCATAGTCTTCTCAAAGTTTTATTTTTTTTGTTGTTGGAGCCACATATAAATATCGGCAGCATCCTGGTCTGACACCTGCTTCGATTCAAATGTTGGCATAATGGCTGAATTAGGATTTCTCAGTTGTTTGAGAAAACGAGTGTAACTCAGAGAAGTCCCGGCAATGACAGGCGCTTTGCCGCCAGTTCCTTTTTCGCCATGGCAGCCGTTGCACCGGTTCATCCTGAACCATCTTTCACCATTTGCGGCATTACCTTCAGGCACCTTGCCGCAAGCAGACAACATAAGAAGAAATACAGCAGACAATGCACATAATAAAGCTCTGATCTTCAGTTTCACAATACAATTCCTGCAATTGTATAAGACAAAGGTCAATCACCAAAGGCAAGTATAAGACTCATATTATTCTAGCTTCTCTGAGTGTTCCATCCAAGGAGTTTTTATGTAAAAGAAGTGCTGTTGAGTAGCTTATTTATTCCATGTCCGGTTTTCGCCTGACGTATTCCACACGAGGGAGACCGCTCTTGAACTCTATGTTGACCTTGATTGATTTAAGAGGTCCTCAAGGGCACCTGAAAGGTTTTGAAAAGAAAAAGGGTATCCTGATTGGATGATTTTTTCGGGAATAACCCTCTGTGACCCTGTAACAACTGTGGCAAATTCCCCAAGTGCTGCCCGGAGGACAAAATCCGGTACTGGAAGAATGGCTGGCCGATGGAGTGCCCCGGCAATCTCACGTGTAAACTGCCGGTTGGTGACTGGTGACGGAGATACGCAGTTTAACGGTCCATGCAGTGTTTTGTCTGCCGCGGCATGAAGCATAATTCCGATCATGTCATCTATGTGTATCCAGGACATGTACTGATGACCATTTCCCAGCCTGCCGCCCAGTCCCAGTTTAAAGGGAAGCAGCATTTGTGACAGGGCACCGCCATCGGCTCCCAGTACGACCCCTATGCGAAGAGACACGACCCGTACACCAAACTCTTCAGCTCTTCCGGCCTCATTTTCCCAGGCAACGCAGACTTCAGAAAGGAAATCGTTGCCGGGCTTTGAGTTCTCTGTCAATTCTTCGTCACCGCGTGATCCGTAATACCCGATGGCAGAGGCACAAATCAATGTTCGAGGCGGGTGCTCGAGCTCTCCCATGGCACTCACAAGGGAACGCGTTCCTTCCACCCGGCTTTTTTTTATGCGTTTTTTCTTGGCCGCATTCCATCGTCCTTTATACACAGATTCTCCAGCCAGGTGAAAAACCGTGTCAACTCCATCAAATATCTTGTGTGAAAATGGTTCATCAGGATTCCACTGAAAGGGTGTAACGTTACCCAAAAGCTGTTTGATTCTCTCAGGGTTCCTGCCAACAACGACGGGATGGTCAAGTTTTCGTATTAAATGCTGACCGACAAAGCCTGTACCGCCGGTAACCAGACAGTGCATAATTTACTCCAAGTTAGTAGTTTTTACGCCGAAGGACTGTTCTCGATGATCCAGATGAATGAAAACACTCAAAACGTAATCAATTACGTATTCTAACCCATGACATAACAATTCACAAAATGATATTAATGAGTGGTTTACTCTACACGAAGACAGATATTTTCTACATCCAGCCATTTTTTTTGTAATCGTTTTTCTGAAACAGGTATTTTGGTACCAATTTCAGGTGCAAAAACTGAAATCCTGTACTCATCAACCAGCACTTTATATTCATCGATAACCTGCTTACACTCTGAAGATTCATGCTGGATTTCAGGAAAATTTTTTAGCCGATGGGCAGCCTTCATGATAAGTTCTGCTTTGCGGGTGTCTTTGGCGGGAGAATGCTTTGCCCGTTCAATACGAATTTCCAGGGCTTTGAGGTACCTTTCGGTTTCAGCAAGATCGCTGAATTTTTTCTCAGAAAGAAATGTTTGCGGCAGCAGGAGTTCAAGATGATCCTTGAAATCAGTTGATTTTACGTAAACAGCCCCTTTTATCCCTGATCCTTCGGTAATAAGAGTATTTAATCTGCGTCGCAAAGCAAGCAGCTTGAGGATATGTTCTATGTGACTGCGACCACACCGGATGAGTCCTTTTTTTGCTGTTTGCGCAGTTATCCTTTCAAAGGTATTTCTATCAGGTAAAATGTCAGGGTGAATATCAAATATGTCGTTAAGGATAAAGTGCAGAATCAGCTTCTTCAGATCTCCGGGAGTAGATGACAGCCCGAGGGAAAGCCATGAAGCGGAATGGCTGGTGAGTGCAGCCTTGCATTCCCTGGCAAGTGCTTTAATTTCTGTTTTAAACTGCAAACCATACAGAAAACGCATTCCGTTCATGTTGTGTTCTATACTTTTGTCCTTTTCCGCAATATAAGTGAGTTCTACACACCTGCCTGTTTCGTTGACTATCAATGCCGGGTAAAAAAGATTCTGTCCAATGTCACCGTGGTGGTTAGTTGAGAGTGGTTTTGGCGGGACATCAAATTCCCAACTTGTAAATTGTATAACATCGGGCAGGGTGATTTCCTCCAAAGTATCTTTGCCTGGGGAGCGAGAATCAAAAGGACAGCTGAGCAACTCGTTGAATGAACGAGTGAGGATAACAATGTCACCATTATTGTCTCTCAGGCGAAATCGCATTTTCAGGTGAAGAGAAAGCTTGCCAGGCTGCCAGTCGGTTCGATGCACCTTGATCTGATACATTTTGAAAATAGTTTTCTCAAGAGCTGCGTAAAGTGATCCCTTATACAATTCAAGCGAGTCCAATATATTTTCTGCAGCTTCGGGAAGGGGAATCAGGCGCCGCCGCAGTTTTTTTGGCAGGTACTTGAGCAGGGTATGAATCTTTTCACCGAGCAGTCCCGGTACAAGCCATTCGAACTGAATCGGATTTATGGTCCGCAGGTGAGATAAGGGGATATCAACAGTTATGCCGTCAGCCTCATGGCCCGGTTCAAAGCGGTAGGAAAGCGGCAGGGTAAGTGCCATGGTTTTGAGTGATTGAGGATACTGGTACAGCTCATTGTCCAACGGTTGATCTCTGCAGATATCACTTTCACTCATTTTAAGAAAGTCATCGCCCCTGCTTTTTTTGATAGCCCTGTTTAAAGTATAACGATCATAAACCGGGCCAAGCCGCTTATCGTAAAAGTCATACAGGGCAAAATCATCGAGGACGATGTTCTTCCTCCGGGTCCTGTCTTCCATGTTCCGGAATTTTTTCAGAAGTGAAATGTTGTGTCGCAGAAAAGCATATCTTCCACCAAGATCTCCACGCAACAGGGCCTGATGGATAAATATTTCGCGGGATTCGCCGGCAGTTGTCTTGTTGATCCTGCCATAGTTGACCCTTCGACCTGCGATAATGATCAGGCCAAATAAAGAGACCTTTTCAAATGCGACTACCTGGCCTGATTTTTTTTCCCAGTGCGGATCTGACCAGCTTCGTTTACAGAGTTCTCCGCCGATTATTTCCAGCCAGTCCGCGTCAATGACAGCTATATTCAACGCGTAAAGTCTTTTGGTCTCCATGAATGAAGCGGACATGATCCACTGGCCGGCCTTGTTAAAGAGAGCAGAGCCCGGGAATATCATAGCCTCCCTGTTGCCTCGGATTCTGTAAATATTTTTTTCCTTTTTCTGGGCTATATTCCTTAAGAATCCGCTGAGCAGGGATTGGTGTATAGCTTCATATGTTGCAGGTTTTTCATTATCATGAAATTTTTTGTTATGTTTGGTCAGGTCGGTGATCTGCTCATGAATATCAAGCCATTCCCGCATGCGCTGCCAGGAGAGATAATGACTTGCGCAGAATTTTCTGAGTTTTGCCTGTGACCTGACCTTTCTCTCCGTGGAGTGAAAGGTTTCCCAGATTTTCAAAAGTCCGAGAAAATCAGATTTTTTATCCAGAAAACGACGATGCATTTCGTCGGCCTTGTCTTCTTTTTCTGCCGGTCGAATACGGGGATCCTGTATGGATAGCCCGGCGGCAATAACTTTGACCTCTTTGAGGGCACCGAGTTCTGCTGCCTCAATAATGATCCTGGAGATTGAAGGGTCAAGAGGGAGCCCAGCCATGATTTTCCCTCTTCTTGTCAACCTGTTATCGTGTGAAATGGCCCCAAGTTCCAGCAAGACCTTGAATCCGTCACGCACAGAATGAACAGAGGGCGGATCGATAAAAGGAAATTCCCGTGGGTCTCCGAGTTGCAGGCTGACCATCTGCAGAATTACTTCTGCAAGGTTTGAACGTTGGATTTCCGGCTGGGTATACTCTGGCCTTGTGAGATAATTATCCTCGTCATAAAGCCGTATGCAGCGACCGGGACCGGTCCGGCCACATCGTCCTCTTCTCTGATCACTGCTGGCCCGTGAAATTTTTGAGACCTTCAGGCTGGTAGTCCTGGAACGTGGATTGTATTTTGATATACGGGCAAGCCCGCTGTCAATGACATACCTGATACCAGGTACTGTAATTGATGTTTCCGCGATGTTTGTGGCTACTATGATCTTGCGCAGCCTGGCCGGTCGGAATATCTTTCGCTGATCAACAGCATGAAGGCGTCCGAAGAGAGGGAGAACCAGGGCCGTGTTGGGAAATTTCTTCTGCAATGTTGCAACGGTATCCAGGATGTCGCGCTCTGTCGGCATAAAAATAAGGATATCGCCTAACGGAGAATGGTTCGAGATATTTACCGTTTCTTTGACTGCCAGGTCCACATATGCTTCCGAATCCATAAAATCAGGATCGTCGCAGTCCCTGTATTCTGTATCAATGGGATACGTACGTCCGGAAACATTTATTATGGGAGCGTTGTCAAAATGAGCACCGAATTTTTCCGTGTCAATGGTTGCCGAGGAGATAATTATCTTAAGATTCGGCCGTTCCGGAATGAGGGTTTTGAGGTAACCGAGGAGAAAGTCAATGTTCAGGCTCCTTTCATGAGCTTCATCAATAATAATGGTATCATATTGATTTAATTTCCTGTCTTTTCTGGTCTCTGCGAGCAGGACTCCGTCGGTCATAAATTTGATAAGAGTCTGCGGGGTTGTCCGGTCCCGGAACCTGATCTTGTATCCTACTCTGGATTTATCAATTATTTCTGTTGCCACTCTTTCGGCAACTGAAACAGCAGCTATCCGGCGCGGCTGGGTGCAACCAATAATTCCATTTTTCCCTTGACCAGCCTTAAGGCACATTTTGGGTATCTGAGTGGTTTTGCCAGAGCCTGTATCGCCGGCAATGATCAGGACCTGATTGTACCGTATTGCATTGATGATGGGATCCTCGAGCGAGGATATCGGCAGCTCAGCCGGACAAGACAAAAGCATGGATATTATTTAGACATATTGTGAATATCAAGGTACTATACAGGATGTAACTTTATTATGTATCCGTGTATATACAGGATATGAAATCGAAAAACATGGAAAACAAGCACGATTGGCAAAGAACAGATGAAAAAAATTCGTAAAGCAGTTATTCCGGTTGCCGGACTCGGCACCCGTTTTCTGCCGGCAACCAAAGCTATCCCCAAGGAGATGCTCACCATCGTTGACCGGCCGACAATCCAGTATATTGTAGAGGAAGTTGTTGCTTCAGGTATTGATGAAGTAGTTCTGATCACCAGTGAAGGTAAATCAGCCATTGAAAATCATTTCGACTACGATTTTCAGCTTGATACGGTGCTTAATGAAAAGAATAAGTATCAGTTAAGAGAAGAACTCAACAATATCTCCAACCTCATTGATATTGTTTCCGTACGCCAGAAAAAACCCCTCGGTCTTGGCCATGCGATTTGGATGGCTCGAAATGTTATTGGTAACGAGCCATTCATGGTCCTGCTCGGTGACGATCTCGTGAGAAGTGAGATTCCATGCTGTAAACAGATGATAGACCTGTATAACAATGTTCAGCAGTCAATAGTCGCTATTCAGAGAGTGCCGATGGACCAGACGAACCAATACGGAATAGTGGAAGGGAATCCGACTGAATTTGAGAGGACCTATATGGTCGAGAATATGGTTGAAAAACCTGCTCCCGGTACATCAAAATCAGATATGGCGATCATCGGCCGATATCTACTTATGCCCGAGGTGTTCGACTTTCTTGAAAAAACCCAACCAGGGCATGGTGGTGAAATACAGTTGACTGATGCCCTTGTCCAGCTCGCCAATAAAGGTGGAATGTATGCCTACGAGTTTGAGGGAAACAGGTATGATGCCGGGGATAAACTGGGTTATCTGAAGGCAGTTGTTGACTTTGCCATGCAGCATCAGACACTGGGTGAATCATTCAGAGAATTCATTTGCTCGGTCTGTGACGAGAGCGAATAACTTTTCCGGAAAATCTATTCTCTACCTTTGCATTCCATTTTACAATTTTCCAGTTATATATGGGATGATCTGCCATAAAAAAGATTTTACGCGCTTCTAGAGAGCTTCCTGTCTGATATATGAAAATGTATGAAGTCGCTGTTATTGCTCCTCTTTTAAATACTCTTACCTATTCTGAGCCGGTTGATAACAGAGGTCAGCTCCAGCCAGGCCACCGAGTTCTTGTTCCTCTGGGCAGGAGGTTTATTACCGGATATATACTTGGGCCTGTCGAAAGCAGGACTGAGGGAAATGGATACACCGTCAAGCCCATTTCTGAACTGCTTGACCCGGAACCTGTTTTTCCAACGGATCTCATCCCTTTTTATCGCTGGATAGCAGATTATTACCATTATCCCATAGGTGAAGTAATTCGTACTGCTTTGCCCGGAGGCCTTACATCAGCAAGCGGTAAAAGGATCCGACTGGTCTTGGAATGTCGTGAACAGGTCCTCCAGACCCTGCCAAAGTTGCAACTCAAAGACACGGCATGGATTGACCGGCTTCTTGATAAAGGTGAACTCTCGCCCTCATCTGTTTCTCTTCTTCTTAAACAAACCGCCAGCAGGAGCACTATCCATAAATGGGAGCGGAACGGGTGGATTTTGATCGAAAATGAGGTCAGCCGTAAGCAATTCAACGTAAAAACGCAGGTGCAGGTTTGCCTGTCGCGCGAACTTCAGGAGAAAGTTAAATTTCCCGGTCCGGATGGGAAAGAGCAGTTTCTTGAGTACTGCCGTAACTGTTTCTCCGGTTTAAAGAAAACGGAGCAGAAGACACTTTCCCTGATATATGAACATGAACAAATCGGAGAAGGTGACATGCTCTTTAGGCCAGAGTTAACCCGTGTGTACTCAGGGGCTGGCAAGGCCCTGCTCAACCTTGAGAAAAGAGGGGCCCTTACCCTGGAGAAACGGCGGGTATACCGTGATCTTTTCGGCCAGGATCTCCCGTTTCATCCAGAGCCTGAGGTACTTACACCTGATCAACGGAATATTTTAAATAAATTATTCCCGGCCATCGAAAACCGTTCGTTCCAGGCATACTTGTTGCACGGCATCACAGGCTGCGGCAAGACAGAAATCTATCTCAGGGCGACAGCAAAAACACTTGATGAGGGGAGATGCGTCCTGGTGCTGGTACCTGAGATTGCCCTGGCATCCCAACTGGAAGCTCATTTTTTTTCCAGGTTCGGTGACCGGCTTGCCCTCCTGCACAGCGGGCTTACAACAGGAGAACGTCATGATCAGTGGCAGCGCATCCTCACCGGTAAAGCTAAAATTGTCATAGGTGCCCGTTCTGCCGTTTTTGCTCCTTTTCCCGACCTGGGTCTTATAGTGGTCGACGAGGAACATGAACCTGCCTATAAACAGGAGGATGGCCTGCATTATAACGGGAGAGACCTTGCTGTTCTCAGGGGGAAATTCTCCAACTGTCCCGTACTGCTAGGTTCTGCAACACCTTCAATTACCAGTTATTATCACGGTAAGGCAGGGAAGTATGAATTGCTGGAAATGAAGCGACGTGTTCAAGATCAGCAGCTTCCCGAAGTCAGTATTGTCAATCTTGCCGAGGACAGAACTTCCCGTCCGGACTTGTATTTTTCAGATCAACTGACAAACGCATTGTGGGAAAACATGGAAAAAAGGCAGCAAAGCCTTCTGTTTGTTAACCGTCGTGGTTTTGCCAGTTTCATGATCTGCGATGATTGCGGACATATAATCCAGTGTCGTCATTGCCATGTCTCCCTTACCATGCACCGCAGAGAGCAGAGATTGGTCTGTCATTACTGCGGATACAACACCACCACAAAGATAGTATGTCCTCAATGCAGTTCAAAGCAAATGCGGGGTTTAGGGGTTGGCTCGGAACGGATAGAGGAAGAAGTGCGACAGATTCTCCCTCATGCTAGGGTTGCGCGTTTAGATAGCGATACAGCATCAAACAGGAGACATTTTCTCCAAACCATAAAATCTATGTACTCACAGGATGTGGATGTCCTTATCGGTACACAGATGATAGCCAAGGGGCTTCATTTTCCAAATTTGACTCTCGTCGGAGTCGTGTGGGCTGACAGTGGACTCGGCATACCTGATTTTCGGGCTTCGGAAAGAACTTTTCAGCTTCTTGCACAGGTTACAGGCCGGGCCGGTCGCGGTGATCATCCGGGCAGGGTCATTATTCAAACCTACCATCCGGAACATTATTCAGTCCAATATGCGAAGCAGCATGATTATGTGCAATTTTATAAACAGGAGATAGCTCTTCGGCATGGACTCCTCTATCCCCCTTTTTCAAGACTGGTCAATATCAGGCTCAGTTCAAAGGACGAGAAAATGGTCGAGAAATGTGCAAAGGCGGTAGCCGCCTTGCTAAGAAATAGTATAGATGCAAAATCCCCGTATGTAGAAGTTTTAGGACCTGCCCCGGCCCCGCTTGTCCGTATTAAGGATCAGACACGATGGCAGGTGCTGATAAAAAGCAGCCAGGTATCAATACTGCATGAGCTTTGCAGGAAACTGCAGGAAAGGTCCAGTAAAATATGTTCCGGCAAGGTTAAAATGACTGTGGATGTGGATCCGGAGAATATGATGTAGGGAGAATCAAAAAGGAGACCCCGGCGGGCAAAAGGAGGGGGGAACCCGCCGGGGTTGAAGGAGGAGGAAAATTTTTTGTTACTTGCAGTACGTGTTACTTTCTTTGTTAAAGTTGTTTCTGATTATATCCGCCAGGACCATTACATCCGCGTCCCGACCCGCGGCCATATCCCATACCAGGTCCACGTCCATATCCCATGCCTCTGAACCCTGCATTTTCGATACCGCTTTCTTCCACTTTGGATCTTAACTGTTCATTTATGTCGAAAATTTCACTGGTCAGCTGGGCGACCCGTTTGGCATCAGGGTTATCACTGATCATGAGTGCTTTCTTTTCAGCCCTCTTGGTTGCCATGTCTTTACGTAACTGAACTGTGTCGGTCATAAATTTGTCTTGTGCCTTCTGAGATTCTTCAGTCAGCGGCTGACGACCATACCCATAAGCACCATAACCACCGCAATCTTCACATTGAGGACCGCCCAAGCCATATGAACCGCCTCCGCGGGGACCGGCTCCGGCAGTTTGCATGCCGGCGAGGGCAACTGCACCAATCAGGGCAAGTCCCAGTATGATTTTCTTTTTGTTGCCATTCATTTTCATTGTAATTTCTCCTTAAATAAAGGGTTTGTGTTTGCCTTTACTCTCTATTAGCGAATACTGTGCCAGAAAATATTGTCGAGCTTTAACTTGTTTGATTTATTGTAAAAATATTAACGAGAAGTCGTTTGTTGAAGAAAAATAGACAAAATGATGTGTATGGGCTGTATAAAAAGTATCCACTACAAAACTCCAGGTGTGTAAACTTTACACATTCATGCTTTCAACCTTTACTTTTTTTTCTCGTAAATCCTGGGTGTTTCTAGTAATTGGCCCTAAGTAATGCTTCCGGAGCGTTTTTTGCAAAGTAGGAATTGTAAAGGATGATTATGATGAGAATTTTTTCACGACCACAACTTTTTTATGTTTCCCCATGGCTGTTGGCAGCTGCAACAGGTCTTCTGGTGCTTATTGTGGTTACGTTTACGTTAAATAATGTCCAACGAGAAAAGTATCTCATGAAGCAGGCATTGATCCAGAAAGCCGACACTATAATAAGGGTTGTCCACTCCGGTGCGAGGTCTTCTTATTTCTCAGACGTGCGAAAGGGTATCTGGAGTACGGAACCATGGAATGAGTATGCGCAACGAGTTGTAGATCATGTCGCCGAGGACCCCAGTATCAAATTTCTTGCTGTTGTGAATGAATCCGGCACCATCGAGATTCACAGCAACCAGGCTGAAATAGGTGGAACTCTCGATTTCACTTTGCCTGAAATACCTAAGGGGCCACAGCCCAAAGGCCCCCCTGTTATATCGCATCGCATAATTGAAAAGAGCCTGGAAGGCAGAACTTTTGCGGCGGTTCGACTTTTTTTCCCCTATCTTTCCTTATCAAGGTCCATGTCTCAAAACCGGCAGGGAAGAATGCGCAGAATGCATAAGTCTGGAGGTATGATGCTTCCACGGCGGCTTGAAGAAAAGGGCCGGGTTGAGGAACACGCAGGCCTGCATAAAAAGTATTTCATTGTAGTCGGTCTTGACATGAGCGCCTTTGATGATTCTCTTCGTCGCCAGAAACTCCAGGGGCTCATTCTGTCTATTACCATGCTTCTGGTCGGCATAGGCGGTTGGCTTTCTCTTTCAGCCGTGCAGGGTTTCAGGATATCGCAGAAAACGCTCAGTGAGATGAAGGCTTTTACAGGTCTTCTCGTGGCAAAACTCCCCGTGGGGATAATAGCGACAGACCAGCAGGGGAGAATTACAACATGGAATACCGCTGCATCTGAGATGACAGGAATCAGGGAAGAAGATGCTTCCGGTAAACAGCCTGAGAATATATTACCGGATGAATTTTCCGTTTTTTTTACGAAGCGTGACCAGGATATGGAGAAAATTGACAACAGGCAGGGAAGGGAAAAGGAAATCTCAGTCACCTTGAATACAAAACTTCAGAATTTTCTATGCCATATCAATGCAGTCCAGGATGATGAGATGGAATACAAGGGTCAGGTTCTCCTCATATCCAACCTTACCCAGTTAAAGGCGCTGGAAAAAGAAATGCGGGAGCATGAACGCCTGGCTGCTGTTGGCAGGATGGCTGCGGGAGTTGCCCATGAAGTTCGCAATCCCCTCAGTTCCATAAAAGGACTCGCCCTTCTGTTAAAGGGGAAATTTGAGACCGACAGCCGTGAGAGCGAAACCGCTGCCTTATTGATACAGGAAGTTGAAAGGATGAATCGAACTGTATCAGAGTTGCTCAGTTTCGCCCGCCCGGCATCACTGGAACTGAAAGAAGTCTCTCTTAAGGACCTTCTGGATGAAAACATACGGCTGGTCTCGTCGGATGCGCAAAGCGGCAATGTGACAATTGACCTGAGGGCCGGGAGCAACCTGAAAAGTGTTCTGGCTGATAGGGACAGATTGAACCAGGTCTTTATAAACCTCCTGCTCAATGCCCTGCAGTCAATGGATAAGGGAGGCAAGTTGTCCGTACGGGCTGAAAACAGTGAATCCGGCAGCTCCGTAATCATACACATCCGCGATACAGGATGCGGAATTGCCCCGGAGAATATGGAACAACTATTTTACCCGTATTTCACAACCAAGGATGGCGGGACAGGAATCGGGCTGGCAATATCTCAGAAGATCATCAGTGATCATGGTGGATCAATTAAAATTGACAGTGTCCCGGATCGGGGGACTAGTGTAACGGTTGAAATGCCTGCATATGTGGAACTCAATGGCAGCAGCGATTAACTAACGGCTGCATTTTGAGGATATTTCGGTAAAATTATTGTTCAGGAACTCGCATTCGCGTGGAGTCAGGTCAAAACGAAGCTCAGCCTCCTTGATTACCGCATCCCGTTTTTTGTCAGGAGAGTTCTGTACCGTCTCACTTATCCAGCAGACAGCCTTTTTCAGGTTCGTTGATAAACCCTGTACATATTGAGTGTCACCCATAATGCTCCTTAAAATAGAAAAAAGGATGTATTGTTTTTCTATTAAACATTTGTTTACTATACCAACAAATCGCATGTAAGAATATATTTCTTTTCCCGCTCCAGGTTTTCGAACACCATTCATCTCGTCGCCAAATACAAAATTGTAAATAAATAGGATTTTTTTCCTGCGATTCCTTCTCATTTATTTTTTTTTGTGATACAAGTATACCACAATGTATCTCATGTATGGTTTTGCTGATTATGTAATACCCTGAAATTAAAACGAAAGGTAACCAAGTACAAGATGTCAAGTAATCTCAAGTTTGTTTTGCGTGTAGTTGTTGTTCTTTCCGTTCTGTTTATTAATACCGGCACCCTGATGGCGGTAGCTTTTCCTTTTCGGGAGTTTGATGAAGGTGACCCTGTCCCCGATGTCACCTTAAAAGGTTTTAAGGACTCCGCCAGTTCGGTTACTTTCTCAGGGCTCAAGGGCAAACCTTTTATCGCTGTATTCTGGGGAGCTGATATACCTGAAAAACAGGAGCGGTCGACTCAACTTCTCGCCGAAATTGAATCTCTTTCTTCTTTCCTGAAAGAAAAGCAGGTACACCTCCTGTCCGTCAATGTTCAAGATGATGAAGCAGCTGTCATTGAACAGGTGGTAAACCAGTCGAAAAGCAATATTGAGGTTTTTCTTGACCAGGATAGAAAGGCATACGCTGCTCTCGGGATATTTGTCATGCCGACCATACTTCTGGTTGACAAGGACGGGAACGTTGCAGCTGGCATGGGGTACAGCCGTGACATGATAGACCGGCTCAAAGGTTCGGTCGAGGTCATGCTCGGCGAGAAAACGCATGAACAGTTTCTGGCCGACTTGAGGCCCGAGATGAAAGAGGCTACTGCCGAAGAAAAATTGAGCAAACGCCATCTCGGCTTTGGCCTTACCATGCTCAAACGGGGCCAGCTGGAAACAGCCATTCGTGAACTGACAAAAGCGGTTGAAATTGATCCCGACCTTGCACAGGCGCACATACAGCTGGCCTGTATCTATCTTGAAAAGGATCAGCTTGACGAAGCTCAGAAATCAATCACCAAGGCTCTGGAAGTTGAACCGGATTCTATGAAAGCCCAGGTTTGCCAGTGTGAATTAAAGAGAAAAAAAGGGCTTCTTGATGAAGCCGTAAAGGATTTAAACGCAATCCTGCAGGCACATCCTGACAATTATAATGCGCTTTACGTTCTTGCCAAAACGTTTGAGGATCAGAAAAAACCGAAAGAAGCTGTTGAGAAATACAAAAAAGCCTATCATGAAATCCTGAAATTTTCTGTTTCCCAGGAATAATATACTTATGTAATTGAAGTAACAGCAGGGCTTTTATTTAGTATCAACCTGATAAAATTTTACATCTTTAAGCCGGTATTATCCTCCCTTTGTCCGGGGGAAGGTGATACCGGTTTTTTGTTCAATTCGAAGGACCTGGAACAACGTCTATAAAGTCCTGTTGACTTCTGTTCCACTTGACTTTTCACGCAATTTTAACGCATTATGAAAAGAGGCTGTTACAATTCTATTTGTACGCGAAACATTACAGTAATAGAGTGCATCTCATTTTATCAAAAAGTAACATGCAATTGAAAGATTGACTGCATACCTTATCTAAAAGGATCCAACTGAGTGGGACGAATCTTTTCCAAGGCATCACGCACCTGTTATTCCCTGTTTATCTCTATCGGTATTCTGTTATATGCAGGTTTGGCTTTGGCAGATCATCAGGAGATCGTACAGGGAAATAAAGTAATGGTGGTTGCAAGTTATCATACGGAATACAAATGGGTGGAGGACATTGCCGATTCGCTCAAGAAAAATCTGCAGGGTGCTCATCTCACTTTTTGTTATATGGATACGAAATGAAACCTTAATGGAGCTGTTGAAAAAGCCAGGGAGGTTTTTGAGATTTTCCAGAAAAATCAGCCTGACGCGGTGATTGCCATAGATGATAATGCCCAGTCTTATTTTGTAGTACCGTATTTAATGGATAAGGTGCAGACACCTGTTGTATTTTGTGGTGTGAATGACGATGCATCAAAATACGGTTTTCCTGCAGGTAACGTAACCGGAGTCCTGAAAAAAAAACATTACCGTGAAGCTGTCAGCTTTGCCAAGGTGATTGAGCCCAATATTAGTAACGTTGCCGTATTATATAAAAAAAGCCCAAGCAATGACGTCAACCTCAGTCAGATTGAAAAAGAAAAAGAAGCCTATGCTGCCACCATTGTAGAAATGGTTGAAGTGGGCACTCTCTCAGATGTACGCCAGGCGATAGTCAGATTGGATTCTGCCGCTGATGCTGTTCTTTTGCTCAACATGACAGGCATTACTGACGAGAATGATAAGCAGATTGAATGGCATGATGCCATAAGATTTATCACCCACCAGACAAAGCTTGTTACAATAGGCGCCAGTGACTGGGAAATAGAAGCTGGGGCCTTGTGCGGGGTGATCAAGTCGGGTGATGAGCAGGGTTCTCTTGCAGCGGATCAGCTTATAGCAATATGGGAAGGGAGTAACCCCGGAGACGTTCCCCTGGTTGAGAATAAAAAGGGCAGCGTTATTTGAGTGTGAGCACCCTGAAGAAACTCAATATCAAACTGAAACCTGAAGTTGTTATCGGGACGAAGATGATTGTTCCGAAGTAACCTGTTTCAAGACGGTTTACCTTGTAAAGTGAAGAAATCTAAACAACTATCTGTCTCTTTTAATACCAGGAACCTTCTGCTGGTTACCTTCATCACTCTGACCCTGACAGCGTTTCTTTTCATTCTGTATATCAATTATTTTGACCGTAAAAACAGAGATATTTTTCAGGATGTGGATCATACTCTCCATGTAGTTATACGTGATTCTGATCTGAGTAAAATGCTCACAGACCTTGAGCTGGATATTCGCGAGTTGATTACGGTAATTCTCAAGGAACCGCATAGGCTGCAACATGAAAAATCTACTCTTCTTGAACAGTTCGATAAAATAATAGAAATTGCAGGAGCAAGAGAAAATACAGAAGACCAGTTAGGGCTGATGAATCAGCTCAATAACTACCGGAGAAGTTTTCGCATTCTGCTGGATGATCATGCTGCAGTTAATACAGCTTTATATGAAATTTATTTTTTTATAAATAATTTAACAGAACAGTTGTTCTTTATGGAACAGGCGGCGGGTCAGCTCATGGCTGAACAGGCGCTGGATGGAAAAAATACAGATTCCCTCCAGCAGGCTTATGCTCTGATATCTCTTGCCCAGGAACATCTTCTTGAGAGCCATATTCTTGTTAATGCAAGTATCGCAAATAACAATCCCGCTATACTCGGGTTGCTTCAAATTTCTGACTCGACTGGTTTGGAATTTACCGTAGCTGATAAAATACAGTCGATGACCGACACAATCAGGACCCTGACCGCGGCTGATGAGGGTATTCGTTATTTCACAGCCAGTATCATTGAGATTATCCCCTCCCTTCTTGTTAATATCAGTGACCTTGAAGCGTATCTCTATTCAATGGAGGAGCATTACAACGAGTTCAGGAGTGAACGTAACATGAGCCTGGGTCTGCTGGAAGACATAAATAGAAGAAACAGGGATGAAATTCTCTCTATTAATTCAACTGTTGCTGATCATGGCAAACAAAGCGCTCTTTTTGCCCTTATTATTTCTTTATTTGTCACTATAGTCTGCCTGGCTGGTTTGATATTAACACGCAGATTGGGCAATAAGCTTGAAATGACAGTCAAGGAAGTTCAAGATGCCAGGGAGATGGAAAAAGGATTGAACAGACGGTTAAAAGGAGAGATCGAGGAGCGCCTTTATATTGAAAAAGAACTTCTGAATGCAAGGGACGAACTTGAGAAGCGGGTAAAAGAGCGTACTGCGGAATTGTCAGCTGCGAACAGATCGCTTGCCCTTGAGGTTGATGAGAGAAGAAGTGCTGAATACTCTCTGGCTTCTGAAAAGGAGCGATTAACTGTAACTTTGCGGAGCATTGGTGATGGTGTGATCACCACCGGGGTGGGAGGAAATATAATCTTTATCAATAAGGCAGCAGAGGAACTTACCGGATGGACGCAGAAGGAATCATATTCAAAAACATTGAGTGAAATTTTTAATATTGCTGACGGGAAATCAGGTGAAATATGTAAGGATGCAGTCGACCGGTTGATACGAAACGGGAAAATATTTAGTGACCAGGCTGATACGATACTGATAGCCAAAGACGGAACCAGACGGATTATTGCAGAAAACGGTTCAGCTATCCGCGACAGTGACAGCCAGATCGTCGGCGTGGTGGTGGTTTTCCGTGACATTACAGAACAGTCACAGATGGAAACAGAAGCACTGAAAGCCAAGAAACTTGAATCGGTTGGAGTGCTTGCAGGTGGGATTGCCCATGATTTCAACAATATTCTGGCAGCAATACTCGGTAATATCAGCCTTGCCCAACTCAATATGAGTACAGACCAGGCGAAAACAAGGAAGTTGCTTGAGGATGCTGAGAAAGCATCACTGAGGGCCAGAAGTCTTACTCAGCAGCTTCTGACCTTTTCCAAAGGTGGAGAACCAGTCCGGGAAATTGCTGCAATCGGTGAAGTTATAAGGGAATCTGCAGGTTTTATCTTGAGTGGTGGCAATGTCAGGAGTGAGTATAGGATTCCTGAAGATATCTGGCCTGTAAATATTGATACCGGCCAGATAAGCCAGGTTATTCAGAATATCATCCTTAACGCAATGCAGGCCATGCCGGAAGGTGGAACAGTTAACATCACCTGTGAAAACTATAACAGTGATCAATCAGGGCTTCCTCAGCTGCATGAAACTCACTATGTTCAGTTGTCAATTATGGACCACGGCCCGGGCATTCCTGAGGATATGATTGATAAAATATTTGACCCTTATTTCACCACCAAGGAAGGGGGCAGCGGTCTTGGACTTGCCCTCACTCATTCAATCATAAATAAACATAACGGAATGATCGTGGTCGATTCCGGAAGCGGTGGAACCAACTTCGTCATTTACCTCCCGGCATCTCCCGAACATAAAATAACGGAGAATGATTTCAGGTTGGCCGATATTATCAAGACAACCCAGGGCAGGGTTATGGTAATGGATGATGATGCCATGATAAGAGACATAGCGGGCGACATGCTCACACATCTTGGTTTTGAAGTTGACACGGTGAACGATGGAGAAGCGGCCTTGAGACTGTATGCTGAAAGGATGGGGACCGATTCGCCTGTTGACATTGTTATCATGGATCTTACCATTCCAGGAGGTATGGGGGGTAAGGAAGCTATCATGAAACTGCTCGAAATTGACCCGGATGTTAAGGCTATTGTCTCCAGTGGTTATTCTAATGATCCGGTAATGTCAGAGTATGGTAAATACGGTTTTGCGGGAGTGGTCAACAAACCATTCCAGCTCAATGATCTTCATGAGGTGATTGACAGGATTTATGGCATTGGGGGTGGGACTGAAGCGGTCTGAAGCAGGCGAAGGTGCAGCGTAGTAAGACGTAAGACGAAGCTGTTCCCACTGCGATACCCTCTATATCTTCGTTAAGGCAATCCAGGCAGCTGTATTTTCTCATCCCTGTTTCTATTGGGATTGGGTTTGTAAAGAAGAATCGTTTTGCCTATGAGCTGGACCAGGAAAGCTTCGGTTTTTTCTGCGAGTTGCCTGGCGGCTTCTCTTTTTTCAAGGGGGCAGTTCTGGCCGAGTTTGACCTTGATCAACTCGTGGGCCAGAATCGCATCATCACATGATTTGATGAGGTTGTCTGTCATCCCTTCGCGTCCGACAATAACACTGTGGACCATATGGTGTCCCAGGCCGCGCAGATATTTTTTCTGTTTACCCGTAAGAACAGGTTTATTTTTTTTCTCTGGCATCGTCTAACTGATCAGATTGGTAAAAATTTTATATCCGCCTACCCAGGTTCCGACCATGGAACCAAGTCCAGTAAGAATAAAGACAAGGAATATGCGTAATAGTTTGTTCTGCCACCAGCCGGTCATTGAACCAATGTCACTGCTCACTGTTTCAAATTCTCTGACAACAGGAGGCCGGTTCATGACCTGGACAAAAGCTGTAACATATCCGGCACCAATGACTGGGGTAAGGCTCGTTATAGGTGCAGCTGCAAAAGCTGAAAAAACAGTTGCGGGATGAGCCCAGGCAAGTATCGCCCCAATAGCTGATGGAATACCGTTTGCCAGTATCCAGTACCCGAGGTTTGCACCGGCAGCGCCGGCCCCTTTTTGAATACCGATAAGAATGAGCGAGACGATGATCACGGTGGGAATAGCCCAGCCCGCAATTTTCCATGTCCTGCTGACAGGTGGGATTTTTTCTATTTCTTCAATTTGTGAGCTGTTGTCCGTGTTGATGACCTGGCGGATTCCTTCCATGTGCCCGGCTCCGACAACAGCGACAATTCTTTTTCCCTCGGCAGTCTTGATCTTTTCAGCCATGTAAATATCACGCTCATCAATGAGCGCTTTTTTGGTGTCCGGCATGACCGACCCTATTTCATTCATCAGTTCTGAAAGTACGTCTTTGTCACGTAACTCGGCCAGCTTTTCTTCATTTATTTCTGTTTTGTCAAACAGGCTGGTTATCAGGGTTGCCAGCAGGTAGCCTTTTTTCCAGAGTGAGGTGGAGTGCCAAGCCCTGCGGAGGGTAATACGGACATCTCTGTCACAGAGGAGAACGTTGATGTTGTTTTTTTCTGCAACATTGGCTGCTGTAAGCAGTTCTGTTCCCGGCATAATGCCGAGCTGCCCGCCGAGTTTTTTCTGGTAGGATGCAAGGATCAGGTTGACCAGCAGGGTGGAGAGCTGTTTTTTCCGGATAACCTGTTTGAGGTCAAGATTTTCCCAGTGCTGCTTCTGGGAAAGCGCCATATATCGCTTTTCATCAAGCTCAATACATACTGTTTCGGGTTTTTCCTGTTCGATTACCTGCTTGACGAGGTCTGTCGATTGCTGTGAAATATGAGCAGTCCCGATAAGCATGACTGTTTTGTCACCAAGCTGTATGGTAGAGACATCCTCGGGATACTCAAATTGGGGATACGGTGTATCTGTCATGTTGCGTATAAGTGTTATTATTTTTTAAATTTATTCATTTCAGCGGGTAACTGCCATGTAACCTGTGTTTGAAACTTCAATACCTGTTTCATCTGGCTCATATGCAAGCGATAGTGGTGTGTATTTCTATCACGGTATGTCCGACAATAGGCATGAAACTGAGAATAGTAAAGAGCAATTGTGTTGAAAACTATCTCTATAATGTTCGTCTCCGAACTTTCATTTATACCTGTTGGGTATTTCAGGAAGAAAGACTGATCTGCATTCGATAGGACATGGTTCCTCTGTTTACGTTGAACTGTCCCGGTGTTGCCTTGATTGATTTCACTTTACTCAGGACGAGACTGAATTTTGCGGCACTCTTCAGGTCGACACCAGATATTGAACAGGAGCAGTATATCAATTGGCTGGTTGGCGGATATGTATTTTTCCTGACCCATCAATTTGAGATAACTAACCGGCTTTTTTCGAAAAATTATGATGATCCGGTTAATTATTATATGATGTTATGTCGTGTGAAAATGGCTTTGCCGGGAGGTGTCCCTGGCCGTGGATACCTAGACCTTTTTCACCACCAGTCTGATACCGGGATGGATAAGGTTAGATGTTAGATTGTTCCATTTCTTGATTTCACGGGGAGATACCTCGAACCTTCGGGCTATTGTCCACAAAGAGTCACCGTTTTTAACACGGTAATACGTGACCTGGGGTTGCCTGTCAGATGCTTTTACGCTTGCAGAAGTACCCGCCGAAGCAATCGTAATATCCGGCTGAACAGGTTTGTTAAGGTACAGGGCAAGAGACTGTCCGGCTGTGATTTTATGGACACTCTCCAGGTCGTTCCAGTGCATGATAATTTCTACAGGCACATTATATAGTTTGGATATTTTAGAGAGAGTTTCACCGCGTTCCACAAAATGCAGGTAGAGTTGCCCATCCTTTTTTGATCCTGCAAAACGACTTGCCGGAGTTTCACCATTTTTCAGTAGGACGTATTTTGTAGTTTGATAAGGAATCCGCAGTCTCTGGCCGGCAATGAGCTTGGCACTGTGGAGGTTGTTGGCTTTCAGCAGGGTTGTTTTGCTCAATTTGTATTTACGGCAAATAGCAGTAAGAGTGTCACCTCTACGGACAGTATGGGTTTTATAGTCTGTGGTTACAACAGGATGGAGTCTTGTCAGGTTGCTGGCAACAAGGTCGTATGTACCGTTGGGGATCTTCAGATCATAAGAACTTTTACCTGGCGGCGTATAGTTTTTCAGGAGTTCGTTGTTCAGTTTCCTTATTTGTTTTACACTGAAGTTGCTGGCCAGTGCAACCGCGTTGAGGTCGGTACGCGGCGGGACCTTTATCCGGTCATAGTTTTCAGGTTTCTGATACTGCACATTTTTAAACCCGTATTTTGCCGGCTCCTTGGCAATAAGAATAGTCGCTATCAACTTAGGTACATAGCGCTTTGTTTCCAGTTTAAGATATTTCTTGCTGGCGAGCTTCCAGAAATCACGGGTCTTGTACTTTTTAATTCCACGACCGATTTTACCTTCACCGGCATTGTATGCGGCAACTGCAAGATACCAGGAATCAAATTCCTGGTGGAGGAATGACAGGTATTCTATAGCAGCTTTGGTGGCTTTTTCGGGATCGCGCCGCTCGTCAACCCAGGAGTTGATGCTCAACCCGTAATTTTTCCCGGTAGACCGAATAAATTGCCACATGCCGGCGGCATGAGATTTAGAATAGGCGGAAGGGTTGAAACCTGACTCGATCATGGCAAGATAGGCCAGGTCCTGAGGTAAACCGGCTTCCCTGAGTTGTTCTTGAATAAAAGGGAGGTATTTGGAAGATCTGGATAACCAGCGTTCGAAATAACGGCGCTGTTTGTTCTGGAAAAGATCCAGGTAGAATTCTACCTGTTTATTAATGACTATTGGAAAATCATAGGTGATTTCTTCAGGTTCAATAATCTCCACAACTATGGGGCTTTCTTCCCATTCTCCCACCTTGTCCAGTGCTGAAAGCTCTTCTGCCAGTACCTGTTCAGGCTCATTTTCCGTGTATTGAACTGCGGTACTGTTCCTGTTGCCGATTTCAGTGGCCTCATACTGATCGGTTTCCTGAAATAAAAAGGCAGTTTCAGAAAGTGGAGAACATCCAGAGAACACCACCGCCACCAGGGCAGAGAATAACAAAAACCTCATTGGCGATTCGTTTGATTTCATAATAATATATGTGGAATTTATTGTGTGATTCTATTTAAGAAAGCAGTTGAACGATGTATGACGCACTATTAATTTTTTATTCTATGAAAATTTACCATTAAAACTGGATTTTTTTCAAGAAAAAACGTAAATATTGTTGGTTTCGATAAAAATACGAAACCTGTTGTTTAGTGGTTTAAATATCTGAATTGCTGTATGAACCTTTGGTAAAGTATACATTTCCTGGTTTCTCAGGTTTAATAATCCCGATACAATGAACAGGTTGTTTTTTACGTTTTTTCAATTCCACAATTGCTGGTAATATTTTTTACTCATGCTGCGTTTTATAAAAAAGCTGGTATTTCTCTGTTGCATCCTGGTCATTTTGACCGCCGGGGTGGCCGGAGTTGTTTTATACTGGTTCGTGGCGGTTAAGCCGGGCCCAGAGATAGAACTGTCTTATATAGAAGGGATTCTCGGACGGGAAAGCCCTGTTTTCTACCGGGACGGGTCTGAAAAAATTGGAGTCCTTTTTCAGGACGCGCACCGACAGTATCTCCCATATCACCTGATACCCAAAGAATTTGTCAATGCCATAGTCGCTGCAGAGGATGATAAGTTTTTTCATCATTTTGGCATTGATATCTTCGGGATAACCAGGGCAATGATTGCCAATATTAAAGCCGGTAAAATAATTCAGGGCGGTAGCACCATTACGCAGCAAACGGCCAAAAATCTATTTAAACGGGAATCAAGAACATATAAGGCAAAACTCAAAGAACTTCTTCATGCCCTGCGTCTGGAATATCATTACCCCAAAGAGAAAATACTTGAATTCTATGTAAACCAGTTTTTTGTCAGCGGGAATGGTCATGGCCTCGGAGTTGCAGCCAGATATTATTTTGATAAGGACGCCAGTGAGCTGACACTCCTTGAGAACGCATTCATTGCCGGCAGCGTAAAACGTCCCAATTATTATAATCCTTTTACAAAATCGACCGAAGAAGCAGTCGAAAGCGCCCGCAAGAGAGCAAGAAGCAGGGCAGGATATGTTCTCAACAAGATGAGTCGTCTCGGTTACATAAGTGACAGGGAGTACAGGCAGACTTTAAACAGCGAAATTGTTTTTAAGCGCGGCAGAATGTCTTTTTCATTGAACACAATAATGGATCTTGTGAGAGAAGGTCTTGGATCTGATGAAATTACCGAAACACTTGATGAGCATGGGATCAGTAATGTTTCAACCTCCGGCATCAGAATTACGACCACGGTTGACAAGCATCTGCAGGAAGATACGCTCTATGCCCTGCGCAAGGAACTTTCCCGCCTTGATGTACGCCTGCGAGGTTATCAGCGGGAGGAGGTACAGCAGGAATATACCAATATAGATTATCCGGGTGATGCTCTTGTTGAGCCGGGAGCCTTTCTTTTCGGACGCATTGAAGAAATTACCCTGGATCAGGACGGTAACCCCCTCATACGGGTGTCGTTCGGGAAAAATCAACCTGAAGGGAAGATTCACAGGCAGGGGCTGGAAAAAATTCTGGAGGCTTTTGTCCGTTTTCAAAGGCAGCGCTGGAGCACAGCCGGTACAAGCGATTTGCCTGCATTACTTGAACAACTTCATGAAGGGGACAAGGTATATATTAGCGTCCTGGATATGGATCAGACAGGGAACCTCACACTCAGCCTCGAACGTTTTCCTGAACTTCAGGGGGCGGCGCTCGTTATGGAGAAGGGCGCTATACGTTCCATGGCGGGTGGCATGGAGAACAGATTTTTCAACAGGGCCGTTGATGCGCGGCGGCTTATGGGGTCTACGTATAAGCCTTTTCTTTTTGCGGCTGCGTTACAGCTAGGTTGGAACCCCACTGACAGGTTGGTAAACCGACGCGATGTATTTGTTTTTCATGACAAGCCATATTTTCCGCGCCCCGATCATATCAGTCCCCATGATGAAGTATCCCTGAGCTGGACAGGTGTGAATTCTGAAAACTTGGCTGCAATCTGGCTGCTGTACCACCTTACTGATCACCTGGCTCCTCCGAGGCTGCGTGAAGTTGCTGAATTTCTGGAGCTGGCTCCCCGTGAAAAAAAAGGCCGTCTGGAGAGTTATGAATATTTCAAGCAGCGCATCCGTGACAGGTTTGGCATAGTTGTTAATCGAGAAAGCCTTATGGAGGCTTCCTATGACAGGGCGGTCAAAATGCTTGAAACAGATTTTCTTTTTGCTGATCGCCTCCAGGAGTATTTACTGCTCAAGCAGCTTCCTTACGGATTGCATTATGACAAATACGCCGAAGAAATACATCTTCTCCTCGAAGAGGAAGCTGAACCCGGAGAGGAGTTATCTGAACACGAGGTCAAGGAACTGCAGCTTCGGTTGGATATTCTTGGGAGGAGTTTTCTGGGTTTGCAGGAGTCAGTGGAAATTTTCCAGCAGCACAAAAAGTTGTATGCCAAAGAAAACCCTTTCCTGGGAGTATTTGACGCACTTGCTTTTCTGGACAGGGAGAGCGGACCCCTGCAGCCGGAAGGGATATTTTACGAGGATAGCCAGGGACGTCTGGTTTTTTCAATCGGTGAGCCAGATGATGACTGGTACGTGGTTTCAGAGGATGAGATTCGATCCAGGATCAAGTGGCTTGATGACAATGAGGTTGATGAATTCTGGGGCAAGGTCCTTCTTGAGGGGTATTTGAGTTTTTACGCTCACCAGCAGGCAAGCGCTCAGGTGGAACACGAAAAAGAGGAATTGTTCTCGGCCAAACCGTATTCCATGGAGGTACTGAGCGAAGTTCGTGATTATCGAATAATGGTAGGCTTGCACTATCTGATCCGTCTTGGCCATGAACTCGGAATTGCTACTGAAATGGAACCTGTCCTGTCTTTTCCGTTGGGGTCCAATGTCATCACCCTTCTTGATGCTGTGCGGCTTTATGAATCCCTGATTACCGGAAAAAATTTCTATTTTGGAGGTGCTTCTGAATCAACGGAGGAGGAGATGCCTCCCAACGGGTTGGCTATCATTGAACGGATCGATACCGTTGACGGAAAAAATATTTATACAAAGCAGTCAGGTGCTCGAAATGTCCTTGATGTACAGATCAGTTCAGCTGTCAGCAATATTCTCCAGAATACTGTCCAGTCCGGTACAGGCAGGTACGCTCATAATAATGTTCGCCTGAAAAGTAGTGACCCGAAAAGACAGAAAATTATAAAAAAACTGAATCTGCCGGTACCGCTGCTTGGTAAAACCGGGACGGCAAACCAGTTCAGAAATGCCGCCTTTCTCGGTTATGTTCCGGTTGTGGCAGCCGGGGATACCGTGGCCCGATTAACCGACGGATACGCAGTTGGAGTGTATGTGGGCTTTGATGATAACAGGAAGATGGTAAGAGGGTCCACCCATATCACCGGTGCGGCAGGGTCCCTGCCGACCTGGTCGAAGATTGCTGAAAGTATCTTCAACCTTGAAAATCCGGGAGACCATATTGACCTGGCAGATTTGAGCTTTAACGGACTATCCCTGAGGTATCCTGACTCCAATCAGGTCTTTATACCTGTCGATCCGAAGAATGGGGGCCATTTTATACCGGGCAGCGATGTGTTTCATTCAGCAGTTCCTCCATCGCTGCCTGCTGTTCTCACCTTTGGCAGTGCAGCTGACGGCGGTCATTTTGAACCGGACCGCCTTTTCCTTCCTTTTTGGAAGACGCAGCAATGATGTCGTCGTAAATGTCGTCAGCAACTGTGTCGGATTCTACACTGCCTGCGCCGAATGCTTTCATCTTACGGTGTACTTAAGGACGTATCATATTACGAAACTTATGCGCCATTTATTTGACGATTTACGATCAGCCATCTTAAATTTATTCTTTTTGTGAAACCAGTAATTGTAAACTTCCAGTTTTTCTGATATTTTTCATTTTTACTCATTAAAAAATCCATATCGGAAATCTTTCATGGATCCGCAAACGACCTATTATCTCTTAACCGGTGAATAAACAATGTTGAATTGTAATTTTAGAAAAATATCGTGGTTGCTGCTTATATACCTCAGTATTTTTCTTCTTACCAGTTGTACAGCTCAGAAAAAACCTGTAAATCGGTATAAAGATAAAGACAGGGTTTCACAACCCGTAGATACCAAACAACGTACTTCTGATAATTCAAAATCTCTGCCAGTGGTCAAGAACATCCGGCCGGAGATAAACGAAACAGAATTTGAGGAATTTAGTGACGGGGAAAAGGCAGACCTTGCCCCGGATGATATTCTGCCTGCCCTGACACTGGTTGACGACCGTATTATTGTTTATGAGAATAAGCTCGAAGCGTGGAATGTAATAATTGCCGAGGCTTTCAAGCTGAATCTGGATGCCGAGCAACAGAGTAAAATAGCTGCATGTCAACGTCGGATACATGATATTCTCAAAGGCTACAATGAACTCCACGAGATGCTTCTCAAAAAAAGTTCCGGACAGCTCGTAAATAAATCAGGCACGGATCAGCTCGTATCAGTGGAACGTAATGATATATCATTTCTCGAAAGCGAGTGTCAGCAGATAATCAAGATCAATCAGCAGTCAGGAGGGTGGATAGCCGGGACAAAAAATCAGATGCTGGAGGAGAAGGACAAGGAAATTGCTGAGGCCATGACCCGCAATGAGTATCTGCAGGTGATCGATCTTTACGAGCAGCTTCAGGTGGAAAGTGATCAGGATGTTTCGATGGAGACGATATTTGCATATGGCCAGGCACTGCTTCGTACCGGCAGTGCACGGAAAGCAGAAACTGTCTTCCTCGATTTGCTTGAAAAAATACGCCGGAATAGCCAGTTAAAAAGAGAGTTTCAGCTGATGAAGCTTATTGCCGACATTAATTTTGGGCAGGAAGAGTACGGCAGGGCATTTGAGCGTTACGTGGATATTATTAACAGATATGCCGGGTTTGGCGACAATGTGGAATGGGCACGCAGTCAGCAGTCTGTTATTGGCTCCAGACAGCAGAAGGGAACAGAAGTCAGGTCCTTTTCCGAGCTGTTAATGGCCTATCTGGCATATAATGCAGAACGTGACGGTTATAATGTTGTTGTCCTGGCCCGGAATTTTATGGACAGATATCCTGATTCGGCGCAGGTTCCTGTCGCGGCCAGAATTCTGCTTGAATCCGGGGACAAGGCAGAGGCCTGGTTTGCCAGTGTCATTAGCCATGTCAACCGCCTCAAAGTTGAGAAAAAATATGAGGAAGGGCTTACGCTCATAGAGCAGCTTCCCAGGTTGAAATTGCTGCCCGAAAAGCAGGAACAACTCAGAATATTGACTGAGGAATTGATTTCAGCACAGTATGAGGAGGCCGAGATTTTGCGCCTGGCCCGTGATAAGGAGCTTCAGGAAACATGGAATATGGGGCAGGCCCATCTCAGGGCAAAAGAATATGATCTGGCAATTGAAGTATTCTCTAGCCTGCAGAATACAACCTACAGTGACCGTGCCATAATGCAGATTGAAGAAGCGGCTCAACTTGCAGCACAAGAGAAGAGAAGAAAAGCTGCAGAGCTCTTTGTCATGGCAAACAGCACAAAAGACCTTGAAAAACGAACTGAACTTCTCCTCACGTCCCGGGAGTTATTGCTGAGCATCCTTGCAAAATATCCACAGTCGGAACTCGTGGAAAAGGTGAAAAGAAATCTCAGCCGAATTGAAGAAGAAATTATGGCTATTGATCCAGCCTTGTTGAATTTAAAAACCAATGAAAAGCCCACCGGTAGTTTCGGGTCGGAGTCAGTCCCACCTTCTGCAACAGATTATTACATAATGCAGAAGAATGGACAGGTAGACTCATCTGTGCACACCGGTAATGATCTTCAGGAGTAAAAGTTATGAACAAGAATATGGTTATTTTTATACTGGTTGTTTTTACCCTCATCGGTTCCATATGGGGTTCTGTGGCCAATAAAAAGAGAATAAACCTGGAGGAGGAACTCAGCAATACTGTCGCCGAGATGCAGAAACTTTCTGAGTTATCAGGCAAAGAGCACGAACAGGTTTTAGGAAAGACTGCCAGCCTGCAGGACTCTCTTACTGAGAAGGAAAGTCAGTTGCTCAAGGCCAGAAAGGAACTGGTCTCACTGCGGAAATCATTACAGGCAATCGAATCACAGCTTTCAGCGTGCACATCTTCGCTCCAGGAAACGAACAATAAAAACCAGGGGCTTCTGCAGGAGGTTCAGGCATCAAAACGCCAGGTTGCAAAAATGGAAGCAGTTATCCAAACACAGAAGGATCAAGCCGCAGCCAGCAAAGCCAAACCACAGGAACAGGTTGCTGTTCGTGATGATGAACTTGCATCTGCTAAACAGGATAATGAAAAATTTCAATCTCTTCAGGACCAGCTGCAGTCAGCGTCATTGAATTATGATCAACTTCAGTTGAGTCTGGAAGCTTGTAATGCCCAGATTATTGGATTTGAAAAAATGTTGGAAGACAGGAGTGCCGGTATGGATGAAACAGCCCGGGAAATGGACAGATTGAGGATTAATATGGACGTCCTTCTGTCAAAAATATCTGAACAGAAAGACACCCTTCAGGAAATGCAGGAAGAGAATCGTGAGCTGGTAAAAGAACTGGCCGCAAAAAACGAAGAGATTGCAGACCTGCAGGAAGATGTCATAGGGCAGCCGGTACAGCAGGATTAGGGTTGGAGTGGTACATTATTCCTGCTGAAAGGTATTTGCATTATATTCAAATATATGACAGAACACCTGGTAGAAATACCTGACTGTCTTCAGGTCCCCGATGAGCCGGCAAGGCGCTGATTCTCTAGCACTGATTTAGACCTGATCGTCTGGTTTTCAGATATCAAAAAGATACTCGGGTTCCAGTTCTGTTACACTGGGATCTCAGGGAAATACGCACTGACCTGGTCTGAAGACGAAGGGTACCATCATAACCGGATCGATGAGGGTGAAGGCAGGGCCGGTAAGGCTAAAATGAGTCCAATACTCCTGCCGCACGGCCCCTTTGATAAGGATAAGGCACTCGTACAGTTTGAAACACAATGCCACACGATTGATCCGGATATTTTCCAAAAAGTTCTCCAGAGGCTTGCCGCCTATCCCGGATAGTGAGGCTTGAACAGCATGTTGTTCATGGAAAAATTTGATAAATCATACTTGTTCTGGATGCTGCATCAGTATTTAATAATGATATGAAGGCATACGTTCTTGAAAGGATTTCTAATCTTGCCAGGAATCCTTCACCTTTGCGGCTCAGAGAATACCCTGTGCCCGTCCCTCGAGAGTACGACATTCTGATACGTGTTTCCGCTTGCGGTGTCTGTCATACGGAAATTGATGAAATAGAAGGGAGAGTTTCTGCCATCCTGCCGGTAATCCCCGGGCACCAGGCAGTAGGACGGGTTGAAGAAACTGGTTCACAGTCTACAAGGTTCGAGAAGGGAGATCGGGTAGGGGTTGCCTGGATTTTTTCGGCCTGCGGCGAGTGCGGTCTCTGTGCCAGGGGACTTGAGAACTTATGTTCTGAATTTTGCGGGACCGGGATGCATGTCGATGGAGGGTACGCCGAGTATATGGTCGTCTCCGAGAAGTTCGCCCATCGTATCCCGGATGTTTTTTCAGACTTTGAAGCAGCCCCTCTCCTCTGTGCAGGTGCAATAGGTTTTCGTTCAATGCAACTTGCAGGCCTGAATAATGGCGACAATCTCGGTTTAACAGGTTTCGGCGGTTCCGGGCATCTTGTCCTCAAAATGATTCGTTCCAGGTACCCGAAGTCAAAAGTGTTTGTTTTTGCACGGAATCCCGCTGAGCAGAGCTTTGCAATGGAGTTGGGGGCGTTCTGGGCTGGGGATATTCCAGAGTCAGCACCTGAGCCAATACAGGCGATAATTGATACAACACCGGCATGGAAACCGGTGCTTGCTTCACTGGAAAAATTATCCCCCGGTGGTCGGCTGGTCATTAACGCAATCCGGAAAGATAAGCATGATCTGAATACGCTCATGGAACTTGATTATGCGAAGCATCTCTGGAAGGAAAAGGAAATAAAATCCGTCGCCAATGTCACACGAAATGATGTGAAACAATTTCTGGATTTAGCTTCAGAAATCAATATAAGGCCCCATGTGAAACTGTATCCCTTCGCGGAGGCAAACAGGGCCCTGTATGACCTGAAAACCAGAAAAGTAAAAGGGTCAAAGGTTTTGCAGGTGGGATAACCTGCGATACAACGAGCAGATTGAAAAAGCATAACGCATCAGGACCCTGTAGAATGAGAAAACCAGAGGTGGGGTAATTTCTATTCCGTGCGATTTTTTTTCTGTTAATCTGGCAAATTCCAGAGAGTAGACATCCTGCCGCCAAAGCTTTGATAGCGTAAAAATATTATCAGCCTGAATAAGTAAGGACAGGCCAGGAAATTCAAGGTTTCCTTTGTTTCTGGTATTTCCGGACAGCTCTGTTGTGTTCTGTCAGGTTTGTAGAAAAATAATGGGTGGTATCGTTTTTTGAAACAAAATAGAGATAAGGCGCATCTGCGGGCTTAAGGACAGCTTCAATGGAATCCTTGCCCGGGTTGCAAATGGGACCCGGTGGAAGGCCTCTGATCACATACGTATTATACGGTGTTTCAGTTTTTAAATGCTCGCGGGTCAGGTTGCCGTTAAAATCTGAAAGACCGTAAATAACTGTCGGGTCAGACTGCAAACGCATATTTTTTTCGAGTCTGTTCTGGAAAACCCTGGCAATCAGAGAACGTTCCCCGGGAGCTGCGGTCTCTTTTTCAACAATGGATGCCAGTGTTAAGATCTGATGACGTGATAACTCTGATTCGGATGGCTTTTCGAGATCCTTCCATACGGCAAGAAACCGGCTGACCATCATACGGATAAGGAGTTCTTCGGAAATATCACCGCGGGTCAGGACATATGTGTCAGGGAAAAGATAGCCTTCCAGATTATCAACCTGCAGTCCCAATGATGTAATGAACTCAGGGTCGCGGGTCAGGCTCAAAAAACGGTCCGGATCCAGCCACTCGCCTTTTTTAAGTATTTGAGCAACCTGACTGACGGACAATCCTTCCGGGATGGTAAAAGGGTGATGTATTACATCTCCCTGTTCAAGAAGACGGAGTACCTGGAGCGGGGTCTGCCCGGGCGGAACGCGGTATTCACCAGCGCGCAGATGTCTGGCAGTGTCCGTGATCCTGGCAAGAATGAGAAAACGGATGTCATCGTCAACTATTCCATGATTTCCCAGAATGGTCTTTATCTGACGGACACCTGCCCCTTGGGGAATAAGAACTATGAAATCTTCTTTTCCCTGGGCCGGGGTATGGGCATAAGACCATATCCAGCCGGCAACAGATAAACCGGTTAGCAGGAGCAGAAAAGCTCCCCATTTCACTATCCGTAACAGTGATCGTGAGGATGATGTATCAGGCGGCAACCCGTTTTGCTTTACCGGACCCTGACTTGATTCGTCTGTTTCTTTTTTTGATTTTTCCGAGTGCAAGCTCAATCACCGCATCCATATCCTTGACTGGATAAAATGTTATTTTATTGCGGAGTTCTTCAGGGATTTCAACGAGATCCTTCTTGTTTTCCATTGGAATAATTACTCTGGTAATCCCTGACCTCAGTGCGGCAAGTGCCTTTTCCTTAAGCCCGCCAATGGGTAAAACCCGTCCTCGTAATGTGACTTCACCTGTCATGGCAAACCCTTTTTTGACGCTTTTCTTCGCAATTGCAGAATACAGCGCTGTGGCCATGGTGATCCCCGCGGAAGGCCCGTCTTTGGGTATTGCACCTGCTGGAACATGGATATGGATATCTATTTTGTCAAAATAATTTTCCGAAACACCAAGTTCCTTGTTGCGGCTCCGGCAGTAACTGAGGGCGGCCTGGGCAGATTCTTTCATTACGTCACCCAGTTGTCCGGTGAGAATAAGCTTCCCCTTGCCGGGCATGAGTGTCGTCTCTATATGGAGCAGCTCACCACCGACCTCTGTCCAGGCGAGTCCAACAACCAGGCCTGGCAGGATGACAGTATCAAGCTCAGCTTCAGGCAAAAATTTCGGAGGTCCAAGATATTTGCTTATGGTATTTTTTGAAATAGAATAGGGTCCTTTTCCACCCTCGGCAATTTTACGGGCAAGCTTGCGGCATATTTTTCCAAGTTCACGTTCAAGGTTACGTACCCCTGCTTCCCGTGTGTAATGGGTGACGATCATTGCCATGGTTTTATCGTCAAGTTTAATCATGCCGGGTTTTATACCGTTTTCCTTGATTTGCCTTGGCAAAAGATATTTACGAGCAATGACCATTTTTTCTTCGAGAGTATAGCCGGAAAGCCGGATAACCTCCATACGGTCCATCAACGGTCCTGGAATGGTGTCACTCATGTTGGCCGTGGTAATGAACATGACCTTCGAAAGGTCAAAAGGCATGTTTATGTAATGGTCCGAGAATGTACCATTCTGTTCAGGATCAAGCACCTCAAGCAGTGCGGAGGATGGATCACCGCGGTAATCGGCCCCGATTTTGTCAATTTCATCCATCATGAAGACCGGATTGTTGCTCTCAACATTTTTCAGTCCCTGCAATATGCGGCCTGGAAGCGCTCCTATGTATGTACGGCGGTGACCTCTGATTTCCGCTTCGTCACGCATCCCGCCAAGAGAAATACGATGAAATTTTCTCCCCATGGCCTTGGCTATGGCCTGGCCCAACGATGTTTTTCCGACACCCGGTGGACCGACAAAGCAGAGGATTGGTCCCTTGGTTTCCTTGTTGAGTTTACGCACGGCAAGATATTCAAGAATCCTCTCCTTGACCTTCTCGAGCCCATAATGATCCTCATCAAGAACTGCCGAGGCAATTTTGAGATCGAGTTTATCCCTGCTTGATTTTTTCCATGGCAGATCAAGTATCCAATCAATGTACGTCCGTATTATAGTGGCTTCAGAGGCATCGGGGTGCATCATTTCCAGGCGCTTAAGCTGTTTGCGTGTCTCTTTTCTCGCGTATTTGGGCAACTTTTTCTTTTTGATTTTAAGACGCAGTTCCTCAATTTCCTGAGAATAACTGTCTTCATCGCCAAGTTCTTTTTTCAACGCGTGCATCTGTTCCCGAAGAAAGTATTCCCGCTGCGACTTTGACATCTCCTGTTTCGCGTCTGATTGGATCTTGGCCTGAACAGTTGAAACTTCCAGCTCCTTGTTCAGGAGGTCGGCAACCAGCCTCAAACGCTCAGCAGGATTAACAGTTTCAAGAATCTGCTGGGATTCGCTGACTTTCAGGCGAAGATTGGATCCGACCAGGTCTGCCAACCGGCCAGGATCCTCTATATTGTTAATAATCATCATAAGATCAGAGGAGAGTATTCCCCTCAGTGACATGATTTTTTCTGTCTGCTCGCGTACAGTTCTCATGAGGGCTTCAACTGTGACAGTCAACTCAACATTCTCAGGCTCCTCCATAAGCTCGATTTCGACCCGGTAGCTGGGGTCCTGCTGAAGTATTTTTTTCACTCTTGCCTTGGACAATGCCTGAACCAGTACTTTAAGCCTGCCGTCCGGCAGTTTCAGGGTTCGCATGATCATGCTGACCATACCTACTTTATAAAGGTCGTCAGGTGCTGGGCTGTCCTTGGTCGCGTCCTTCTGGGTAACAAGCATCAGGAGCTTGTTGCCTTCCATTGCTTCGTTAACCGCTTCAATGGAACCGGGCCGCCCTACAAACAGGGGGATAATCATATAATTAAAGACGACAACGTCACGAACAGCCATGAGCGGCAAAACATCAGGGATCTCCAGATCCTGAAGATTCTCACTGAAATCGTCCATGCTGGTGGTTATTGAATCGTTGAACTCCACGTTTTCCTCCTTTGAGACAGCCTGTTGGCGGCTGATATTTATTTAGTCCAGTCAGAAGGTAAACACAGTACGATATTTAGTCAACCCGATGTGTCGCCAGTGGGAACAAAACTGTTTTTTTCTTGAATAAAACATCGCTCTTCAATATAGAATGAAATGTGGAAAGAGTATCGACCTTCTGTTCAATTTCTAATTATTTGATCCGGTTCTAAAATGTATACTGCACATTCTTTTTTTGACCTTGCTGAATTTTCCCATGCGGAGGTTTTTCCTGAGACCGAATATATGTGGGGAGCCCTCGCTTTACTGAAAGAATTTGTAGATGCCATTCCGGTAAAACTGCCGGCTGGCAGTAAAGTCAGGAATGGTATGCCTTTGATTGAGCCTCTTATACTATTTGAGGATGAATTGTTGCCCGCAAAGGAGTGTGAAATTCAATACGGTGACACAGGAAAAGGTGGCCTCATGGTCCTGTACAAAGGAAACGTGATGAATGGGGCCTCTGTCATAATGGCGGGAGTTACATTTCTGGGCAGCAGGATCAGGATCGGCAGAGGGGTGCTGGTTGAATCGGGTGCGTTAATCAAAGAACCGGCTATTATCGATGATTATACTGAAATCAGGCACGGCGCCTATTTAAGAGGGTATTGTCTGGTCGGAAAGAGATGTGTTGTCGGGCATACGACGGAAGTCAAACATTCCATCTTTCTGAATGATGCAAAGGCAGGACACTTTGCCTACCTGGGTGATTCCATCCTTGGTGGTAGTGTAAACCTCGGTGCGGGAACTAAAATGGCCAATTTGCGTTTTCTACCTGGTAATGTCAAAGTGAGGACCCCTGATGGCATGATTGACACCGGATTGAGAAAACTGGGAGCCGTACTCGGAGATCATGTACAGACGGGATGCAACTCGGTAACCAATCCCGGAACTCTTATTGGTCCGGCGGCAATACTTATGCCCAATACGACGGCATCTTCCGGTTATCATCCCCCAAAAAGTGTGATACGGTAGTTTTTTCCTGTTCGAGCCGCTGCTGTTCCAGGGCTCCGCGGACGTAAAGATTGTAAATGAGACCGAATACTATACCGATAGTAAAAAATATCCTCAGTATCCTGTCCCAGGGAGGACGGTCACCCCTGGTTGCGAAACGGATATAGACTATGACCAGATAGGTCAGGCCAATCTCATAAGGAAGCGTATTTAACAGGGCCGTGGTTGTGCCCGTGATAATTGATCCGGTTTCAGGCGACTTGCCCAGGTGAAACAACAGGTAGGCGAGGCCTGTCAATGTTAATGTTATTTTTTCTTTTAAAGTTTTCATATGAAATGTCATTCAGCTATTATATTTCCTGACACTGTCCCTGACGAGCAGGCACTTTTCCCCCTTGTACTTGTTTTTCAGCCGATTGTCTACTGTCAGCCTGTTGAAAAAGAGGGTGAAGAGGATGAGGGAGATTCGCCTGTCTGCAAGGAACTGGTTCGTCAGGCTCTGTGTCAGGGTATCTTCCCCGCACCACTTGGTCAGGACAGAGAGAGATTTGAAAACCTGCTTTCAGACCTTCGTCACAGGCGGGACGATTATGCGGCCCAGCTTGCCCATGTTTCCCTGTCAGGCCTCGGAGCGTCCGCCGGCAAGGGGACTGAAACCAGGAGTTCCATAGTGTCGGGACTGCTCAAGGGCCACGGCATAGAAAGTGAACGCCGGGACAAGAAGGCTATGCTGCTCTGGCAGGCAAGGCTGGTCCTGAAGCTTGGGGAATTTATGGATGAAGACCAGCGAATGCTTGCAAAGGATATGCAGTCATTAAGTGAAAGAGAAAAAGGCCTTTTTTCGGAATTACGAAAGGAATCGGAAGATACCTTTTCCCTGACCAGGGAACTTTCTGGTACGAGCACTGATGATGAAGGAATGCAGAGGCTCCGGCTGAAGGCATGGTCCAGGATTTTCGCGCTGGGTTCCTCTGCACCCGTAGAGGAACGAATATTCATTACCAGAAACAGTGAAGCGTTTGATCGCCTTGCGGATGAATATGAGAGGACATACCGAAAGCTTCCCCGGGAACTCATAAGTCTGCTTCTACCGGCTCGGATTCCTGATACTTCAAATATGATTGCAATGCTGGACAGGTTTTCAGACGAAGCCGCCCTCTACCTGGAAGGCCTATATGAACTTTTAGGCGGATCTACTGATAAAAAAGGTCTGCGGGAAAATTTTTCCACGGATGGTACAGGTGCATGGAACACTCTCCTGGAAAATCAATTTCCGGTAAATGACTACGGGCGCAGTCTGTTGAAGCTGTATGATTTTGGCAGTGTTTCCCCCCAGCGGATATTCCTGGACAGTTTCGGGTTTGACGAAGATAAGCTGCTGAATGAATCAGCCGAAAAACCTGAAACTGGAATAGTTATGGGAGTGCTTACCCGGCTCTAGAGGGATTACATCCAGGTAGACACGAATGTACCTGATGGTACAGGCATAAACGATCTATCTGGCTTCACATTCCTCCTGATACGGATTGATGGTCATAACAGGACAACACGCGTTCTTGACAACCTTATCGGCTACACTGCCAAATATAATCCGCTCAAATCCCTTATAGCCGTGTGTACCCATGACAATGAGATCACTATTGTTTGATTTGGCATAGTTCATGATCTCCTCGGCAATGTCTCCGGTAAGCACCTTGCCTTGTACTGTCGGAATGCCTAATTTTTTGAATTTTTCTTCATTTTCTTCAAGAAACGTATTCATTTGCAGCTGGGCGGATCGGAAAATTTCTTCCTTCAGGTTAAGCATATTAACCGGTGGCGCCATGAATCCGCTGTAGTCCTCAAAATCCTGGACTACAAATACATAGTCAAGTGATGCCCCGAATTTTCCTGCAATATACATTGCGGCATCAGCAATCTTCGCGGCATTTTCTGAAAAATCAATCGGGGTGAGAATCGACTTAATTTCTTTCATGCAGGTCCCTCCTTATGCTCACTGGATGAAATGATGAAATAATCATTATCCAAACACTTTTCAGCTCCTTTCAAGTATATTGTCGCACAGAGGGCACCACTTTACAAGTGCAATTCAACATTGAACGACAAACAAGTTGACCGGAGTGGTGAAGGTGAATATATTCAACCTTGTTACCCTGTAATTCTGAGTCCTGGAGATAAATATGGAATTTGAACCCAAGTGGATAGCCTGGGAGATCACCCGCCGGTGCAACCTGAAATGTGTGCACTGCCGCTCTTCATCTGAATTGGAAGTGATCGAACATCGGGATTTTCCGCTGGATGAAGCGAAAAGAGTCCTCGACGATATCCACAGCTACGCCGATCCCGTCATGGTCCTTTCCGGAGGGGAACCCCTCCTGAGGAACGATGTATTTGATATTGCCTCTTATGGAACCGGGCTTGGCATGCGTATGTGCCTGGCAACCAACGGCACCCTGGTCAACGAGGAAATCTGTCAGGGCATCAAGGAATCCGGCATCAAGATGGTGTCGCTCAGCCTGGACGGCTCCACCGCGGAGGTACATGATAATTTTCGCAACCAGCCCGGAGCTTTCGAGGGGACCATGAATGCCATCCGGCTTTTTAATGAACACGGCATCCAGTTTCTGATAAACTCTTCTTTCACCAAGCGCAACAAGGAAGAAGCTCCCAGGATCTACGAACTGGTAAAAAGTCTGAATGCGACTGCCTGGTACCTTTTTATGATTGTACCGACCGGACGGGCTGAGGACATCATGGAAGAGCTTATTCCTGAAAGCGAGTACGAGGATATACTCAACTGGCATTACGATATGGAAAAAAATGAGGATGTCATGCTTGTCCGTCCGACCTGTGCACCTCAGTATTACCGGCTGGTTCTGCAGCGTTCAAAAGAGGAAGGGGAACGATTTAAGCGTCGCAGCCTGAAATTTTCCACGGGCGGATCTAAGGGCTGCCTGGCCGGCCAGCTTATCTGCCTTATTGACGTTGACGGCAATGTACTTCCTTGCAGCTATTTCCCCAAGTCAGCGGGAAATATCAGGGAGCAGTCCTTCAAGGATATCTGGGAAAATTCAAAACTTTTTCTGGAGATGCGGGACTTCAAGGGATATAAAGACAACTGCGGGCGCTGTGAATATGTCAATGTCTGCGGAGGCTGCAGGGCCCGTGCTTATGCCATGACCGGAGACTATCTTGCCCAGGAGCCTTTCTGCAGTTACCAGCCTGGCAGCTGAAATACTTTTAAAAAGAACCTATAGAGGATTAAGTTGATGAATGATACATTTTTACGTGCGTGCCGCGGAGAGAAAACTGAGTATACCCCTGTCTGGTTCATGCGTCAGGCCGGTCGTTATCTGCCTGAATATCAGGCCGTTCGAGGGAAGGTGACTTTTCTTGAATTATGTCATAACCCTGAGCTCTGCACCGAAGTGACATTGCAGCCAATAGATATTTTCGGCTTTGATGCCTCCATCCTGTTTTCTGACATTCTGATCCCCATGGAAGCCATGAACCTGCGTCTGGAATTTCATGAGGGCAGAGGGCCGGTATTCCCTGACCCCGTCCGCAGCCAGAAGGCAGTGGATGATCTCATCGTTCCGGACCCCGACGAGACCATGCCCTTTGTCATGGAGACTATCCGTCTCCTGCGGCGTGAACTCAAAGTTCCTCTCATCGGCTTTTCAGGAGCACCTTTTACGCTTGCCACATATCTGGTCGAAGGCGGTTCCTCCAAGGTTTTTCTTGAAACCAAAAGAATGATGTTCCAGGCGCCTGAACTCTATGATGCCATGATGAAAAAAATAACTGAATGCACCAGCCTCTATCTTCAGGCCCAGGCCAGGGCCGGTGCCCAGGCCCTGCAGATTTTTGATTCATGGGCGGGTGTTCTGGCGCCGGGTGATTTCAAACAGTTTGCCCTGCCTTACGTGCAGTCAATCATCAGTGATCTGCGCAAAGTAACGGATGTGCCGATCATCTATTTTGCCAATAACGGCGCCACCCTGCTTGATCATTCCAAGACGGCTGGTGCTGACGTTCTGGGCCTTGACTGGCGTGTCAACATCAGGGATGCCATAGACAGAGTAGGAGACCATGCAGTACAGGGCAACCTTGATCCAATTTCATTATTCCTGCCCAAGGAAAAACTTGAAGCCAGGATCAAGCGGCTTCTTGATGACGCTGCCGGTGCACGCGGGCACATTTTTAATCTCGGTCATGGTATTGTTCCCCAGACACCTCCGGACCAGGCCCGGATAGCTGTTGAGGCTGTGCATCGTTTGAGCGGTAAATAGCTGTCGATAATGAACGGGGTACCCGGTATAGAAAAATGCTTCCAGTTAATGGAAGAGTATGCAATGCTGCCTAATATCAGGCGCCACTCTATAGTAGTTGCACAGGTTGGTCTTCAACTTGTTTCGGGATTGAGGGAAAATCAGGTGCCGGGTGACTCTATTCCGGACGAGTCCCTTATTATTGCGGGAGCTCTGCTTCATGATATTGCCAAGACCCCCTGTCTGAAAGACGGCTGTGACCATGCAAAGGTGGGTGCAGAAATATGTCACAGCCTTGGATATCCTGAAATCGCCTGCATTGTCGGGGAACATGTACTTTTACAGGGTCATGACCCGCATCGTTACAGCCGGGGTGTTTTTTCGGCTACAGAGATAATTTACTACGCTGATAAACGGGTCCGGCATGAGGAGATAGTCACCCTCGAGGATCGCCTGGAATACATCCTGGAGAATTACGGTATGGAGGACCAGGTGCTCCACCGACGGATCAGGGAAAACTTTTATAAGTGTCTCGAGCTTGAGGAGCAAATGTTCCAATTTCTTCCGTTTTCATCGGACCAGATGGCCGAAAGGGTTCTTGATAATCCGCTTGATCCGCTATTCACATTTGTTTCTGACCCGGACAGGATAAGATGAAAAAAAGCATTTCTGACGTATCTTATTTCGAACAATACCCTTCTTCAATAACGGTATGCGATACAGAAGGCATCATAGTGGCCATGAATGGTGCGTCACGAGACAATTTCAGCAGGAAAGGCGGCGGCAGACTTATTGGAACCAGCCTGTATGACTGTCACCCTGAACCGGCTAATATAAAAATTCTTGAAATGATGCACCACGAGGAAGCACAAACGTATATTACTGAAAATAAAGGCAGAAAACGGTTGATTCACCAGGCCCCCTGGTATAATAATGGAGTCCTGGCCGGGCTGATGGAAACCATCATTGATATCTCCGGGGAGATAGAAGTACGTAAACGGAATTAAAGAGTGAGTTATGGATGTTTTCTTTATCGGCGTTGGGGAAGCCTGTGACGCAGAACACGGTAATACATCAATTCATATAACGACTGCCGATCAGGTCCGCATTCTCTGTGACTGCGGATTTTCAGTTCCTCATACGTATTTTGCCAACTATCACGATCCTGATCTTCTTGATATTCTCTGGCTATCCCACTTTCACGGGGACCATTTTTTCGGTGTTCCCCTGTTACTGCTTCGTTTCTGGGAAATGAGAAGGACCAGGCCTCTTATTATCACCGGACAGTCAGGAACTGAAGCCAAGGTGTTCTCGGCGATGGACCTGGCTTTTCCCGGCTTCCGGGCAAAGCTCTGTTACGATCTTGAATTCCATGATATTGAACCGGGGGCTGGTCACCAGGTTGCGGGAGTAACATTACACTCAGTCCAGACGGATCATTCGCAGCGCAACCTGGGGATTCTGGTTGATGACGGTTATAATAAAATCTACTATAGTGGTGATGGTCGCCCTACTGAAGAGGTGACCGAACTCATGCAGAACAGTGACTTGGCTGTACATGAGGCCTTCATGCTGGATGAAGAAGTGCATCATCACGGTTCAATTACAGGATGTCTCAAGCTTGCGGAAAAGAGCAGTGTCAAAAAGCTTGCACTTGTTCATTTAGACAGAAATTTCCGCAGGGAAAGCGCCTCGGTCATTGAGGAAATCCTTGATGCCAACCCTTCTGTCATCCTTCCTGTGGGGGGAACACGGCTTACCCTGTAATCATGAGCGTTAGCTGGGAATCTTCTCTCCATATTTTTTTACAAGCATCAGATTGCCGCACCGTCCAGCATTTTTTCTTAGCAAAATAATCAGCCGGTTTCATAGCCTGGAAGGACACAGGTTTCCCCATCACATTCATTAATCTCCACTGTAATATGAGAGAGTTCCTTAAAGTCACGCAATAAATTCTTATAGTGTTCCACTCCCTGGGGAGTGTGCGTAACAATGGAGATGATAGCTGCATAATGGGCAGGCCCGACTCTCCAGACATGGATATCTGAAACCTTGTTGTCTGCATCGTTTTCAATGCATGCAACGATATCATCAACATTGTTTTCATCAATACTGTTATCAAGTAAAATAGGGCTTGTTTCTCTAAGGAGAGAGTAGGACCATCGGGTAATAACCAGTGCTCCAACTATGCCTATACATGGATCCAGCCAGTTCCAGCCAAAATATTTTCCGGAAAGCAGGGCTGTGATGGCGAGCAGTGAAGTCAGTGCATCTGCCAGGACATGCATGTACGCAGCTTTCAGGTTGTGGTCCTGGTGATGGTCGTGTTCATGGTCATGATCATGATGACCCTGCAGCAGAAATGCGCATGCAACGTTGACCAGCAGGCCGATGACAGCAACAGCAATTGCCTCATTGAAGTGTATGGGCTGCGGTACAAAAAAACGCTGGATGGATTCTATACACATTACCAGGGCAACAACAGCCAGTGCTATGGCACTTGCGAACCCTCCCAGGACGCTTACTTTCCCGGTTCCGAATGTAAAAGACGGGCTGTTGGCATGTTTACGGGCATAACGATAGGCAAATATGGTTATCAGGAAAGCCGCCACATGGGTGCTCATATGCCAGCCATCCGCCAACAGGGCCATTGATCCGTAGGCAAGGCCGGCGACAATCTCGATAACCATGGTAATCGAGGTAAGAGCCAATACCTGTATTGTACGCCGTTCACCATGTTCATGGATCACGGCAAAATCATGATTATGCTGCCAGTTCTGTAAAGTATGGATATGCATGTAATGTCTTTGATTTGTTTAATAGAATGATAAACATGAAAGTCATGTGGCATTCTGATGTTTCATTGAGAATGCCCTGTCTGTCTTCTGGTAATATATAAGTACAATTAGTAATAATTCAAACTATACAGTGAGGAATGTATGACTATATCATTCCAGAGCACCATTAAAGACTTGACCGGCTCATATCACAAGGTTTCGTGCAACGGAAGGCTTATTCCGGCCGATTAAGGTATGGATATGGGGCAGGGAAGGGGATGGGAGAGAGGGAATAAGAATACAGCGAAAGTATTTCCCTTAAATGTTCCTGTGTGGCTCGTCAGCCAGTTTGTCATAAAGGTCCCAGTATTTTTCTCCTAGCCACTTTCGGAAGAGACCTGTTTTTTCAACGAATCGTTTTTGCATGTAATACAAAGTAGGGACAACTACAAGTGTCAGAAAAGTGGCGACAATGAGCCCGAAAATGACCACAATCGCCATGGAGCGCCACCACTGGCTCGATTCACTTACCCAGGAAATGGTAAAGTTGTGAAAATCATAAGAGATACCGGTGACCATCGGGATCAGGCCGAGAATAGTCGTGATGGCTGTCAGGATAACAGGCCTGAGTCGAGTCGCCCCGGCTGATATAACTGCTTTTTTGAGCACATAGCCGCGCTCTAAAAGTTTGTTGGTATAGTCAAGCAGAACAATCGCGTTGTTCACAACTACTCCGGCAAGAGAAATAACCCCGACCCCGGTCATGATAATGCCGAAGGGATGGCGAAAGAGCATTAAGCCAAGAAACGCACCGCCAAGGGAAAGAATCACCGAAGTCATGATGATGAAGGGCTGGCCGACGGAGTTAAACATGCTGACCAGGATCAGAAAAATGAGCAGCAGGGCAATGATAAATGCCTTGGTCAGGAAATCCTCGGATTCCTGCTGAAATTCAAACTCACCGGTGAATTTGATCTTATATCCCGGCGGCAGTTGGACGTCCTGGAGTATTTTTTCGGCCTGGGCCCGTGCAACGGGACCGGGGATTTTGGTTTCATCGACGTTGGCCTTGACTGTTACCACCCGCTCATTATTAATACGGACAATATCTCCGATGGAACCGGCAAACCGTATCTCTGCGAGAGTTGAGAGGGGGACCATAACTCCGGATGGGGTTGGTATCATCAATTCACGGAGGATATCGGTCACTTTCCGGTCTGATTCCTTCAGTTGGACGGTAATGTCATAATCTTCGTTTCCTTCCCTGAATGAGGAAACATCGAGGCCATTGTACGCAGTTTTAAGGGCAAAACCAAGCATGTCTGTTGAAAGGCCGAAAAGAGCTGCTTTCTGGCGGTCAACAAGAACCTGGACAGAAGGCGTGCCCTCGTTGAAATCATCCCTGACATCTTTGACGTGTGGTATCCGGGAAATGATATTTTTAACCTTTTTTGCAATTTCACCAAGGATTGTGAAGTTGTCGCCTGAAATTTCAATATTTATGGGAGATCCTGTCGGCGGCCCTTCCTCCTGCATGGCAATGGTAACTTTTCCGCCGGCAATATCCTGAACCCTTTCCCTGATGTCATCCACACTTTCATGGGTTGAACGGCGTCGTTCCTCCAGATCAAGAAAACGCACCCCGATATGGTTAGGGGCATTAGGATCAAAAGCGCTTCCCGGGCCGGCGGTGACTATTCCTTTCATATAGATGTTTGTAATGTTCTGCAGGTCGCTTGGACCATTATAGTTCCTGCCAGAGGCAGTAGTGTAATGTTTGAGTTCAAGGGCCTGCCGGTATTTATCCCACGAATCCATGCCATAAGCCGGCACTGCACCACCGCCTGCAAGAGCTATTTCAACGCGCTGCATGATTCGGTCGATATAATCAAGGTCGGCTCCTTCGGGCACATCGACGTTGACATACATTCCTTTGGGATCAATTTCAGGGAAGAATTCCACAGGTTTGGCAAGGCCGACCACCAGCAGCCAGCCCTGCACCATGAGGATCAGGATTGAAATGGCGAAACCTATGGTAACTATCGGATGGTCAAGGGAATAGGAGAGCACTCTGCTGTACTGTGTCAGAACCGGCCCTTGAATTTTGACAGGATGCTCAACGGAAACGGCAGGTGCGTTGCGTTGATTTTCATCAACAGCAGGAGATTGTTTTATTTTCACGAACAGGGATGCCAGGGCTGGATTGATGATCAGCGCGACAAACAAGCTTGACGAGAGGGTGACGATCAATGTCAGGGGCAGGTAACTCATGAATTCGCCCATAATGCCCGGCCAGAACAGCATGGGAGAAAAAGCAGCCAGCGTGGTCAGAGTGGAGCCGATAACCGGCCAGGCCACCTCGGCGGTTGCCTTCATTGCTGCATCAACACGTGAAGCCCCCTGCTCCATAAAACGATATATGTTTTCGATAATAACGATGGCATTGTCGACCAGCATGCCCAGAGCCAGGGTCAGGCTGAAAAGCACCACCATATTCAGGGTTATGTTCATCAGGTACAGAACTGTGAAAGAAAGAAGCATGGAAAAAGGAATGGCAAGGCTGACCAGGATGGCATTGCGCAATCCCATGGCGAAGAAAATGACCAGTACTACGAGGGCCAGGCCTGAAAGGATATTATTTTCCAGGTCTGCCACCATATTCCGTATATCCTTGGCCTTGTCCATAACCTTGACTATTTCAGTCCCCACCGGCCATGTCAGGCGGCTTTGTTCTATAACCCTGTCGACTTCCTCGGTTATGGCGAGGATGTTTTCACCGGACCGTTTTTTAACCGCAATATTGACAGCATCGAATCCATCCAGCCGGGCCCGGCTCGTCTCTTCCTTAAAACCGTCCACGACCCGCGCAACGTCTTTCAGGTAGACAGGCTCTCCCTTGTGAGTTGTAAGGACCAGGCCATAAATCTCCTCTGGTGACTTAAACTCACCTGGAACCCTGAGAAGAAAACGTCCTGCACCCAATCGCAGAGAACCGCCTGATGTGTTTTTATTCTCACTGAGTAGAACCTGCTCAAAAGACGTAATGGTCATACCGTAATACGCCAGCTTTTCAGGAAAGACCTCCACCCGTATTTCCCGCTCCAGGCCTCCGGTTACCTCTACCTCCAGCACACCGGCAATGGCCTCTATCTTGTCCTCAAGATCATCGGCAATGTTTTTCAGGCAGGGGAGCCCGCAGGTTCCGGACAGGGAGAAAACAACGATGGGCATTTCGGAAAAGTTAACTTCGAACACCGAAGGGTCTTCATCTAAATCACCAGGCAGGTCGCCGATTGACTCGTCGACCTTGTCTTTGACATCCTGCAGGGCCTTATCAATATCGGTTCCGGTGACAAACTCTATATTGATGGAAGACATACCCTCTGAGCTGACAGAACTGATTTTTTTTAGTCCGTCCAGGCCCTTGAGTTTTTTTTCGATCTCCATGGTAACCGATGTTTCGATATCCGCTGATGAAACACCCCGGTAATTGGTGGAGACAAAGACATTGGGTATGGTGATGTCGGGCTCGCTTTCACGAGGAAGAACAGTGTAGCAGTAGGAACCGAAGGTAAGGATCAGTACTGCCAGGACAACAACAGTAACGCTTTTTTTTACAGCAGTATCAGATATTATCATAACGACAGGTTTTCCGGCTCAGTTATTACCTGGATCACATTAACCTCCTGGCCGTGCTCCACCTCACGGTGGCCCTCAATGACAACCTTATCGCCGGCCTGTAGACCCTCTGTTATCTGAACATACCATCCTTCAATAATGCCGAGTTCAACCTTTTGCTTGTTGACAACACCGTCAACCGCCACAAAAACAAACTGTTCGTCGCCTCTCGTGATGACACTGTATAAAGGAATAGTAATGGCGTCGGGAACAATACTTTTGACAACATGGGCCCGAAAGAACATACCGGGAAGTATGTCATCTTCCCGATTTTCAACCTCGAGTTCAAGACTGTAGAGCCGGGCTGCTGTTTCGGGTGAAGAGGCGAGAAAATATTTTTTTCCTTTAAGCTGGCGGTTATCAAGGGCCTGGATGGTAATATCCATTTCCGGAATATTTCGTATTGCTCCCACATCGGATTCAGGAATACCGACCACTGCCTTTACCCTGTCTATTTGAAGGAGTTCCGCGATGGGATCACCAATACTGAGAAAAAGGCCTACCTTGGCATCAAGCCTTCGGATTACGCCGTTCATGGGTGCAATTATCGTGCAGCGGGAAAGTTTGAGTTCCGCATCTTCCATGGCTGCTTTTGCCGTATACATCTGGGACTCGATTTTTTCAAGCTCAGCAACAGGGATGGTCTTGTTTTGAACCATTTTACCTGCCCGTTCAAAATCACCCTTGGCAAGTTTATACATTGCTTTTGCTGAGTCCAGAGCAATGCGGTAGTCATCAGGCTCAATTCGAGCCAGGATATCACCCTGCTTCACTATACTGCCTTCCTGTACAAGGACTTCGGAAATTGAGCCGTTAATTTTGGCCATCAGTTCCAGCCGTATCCATGGTTCAATAATCCCGGGCAGGTTGAGTGCATCCTGAATGGTCCTCGGCTGGAGTTCAAGGAGAACAGTGTTCACCGCTTTTCTGTTTTGAGCCTGACTGGCTGCTTTCTCTTTAGCCATCCTGGTTTTTTCACCACTGATGACAAACCAGAGTGTTATAATGACAAGGATGAGAAAAAGAAGAGCAAAGCGAGGCAGATTCTTCCAGATTAAATAAAGAATTCTGCCACGTGCTGTCTGTGGAATATCGTTATTTCTGTTATGCGAGCTCATTTGCTGCTTCCTTTCTCAGGCGATGGTGCCAGACCCTGCAGGGCCTGTTTGAATAAAGATTCCATGGCCATGAAGACATCCTCTTCGGTGTGAAGGCGCCCCATGTACCAGCCGGATATGGTCATGATATAAAGTGCGTAAAAATGTCCGGTTACAAGGATCAGCTCAAGGTCAGTCCGGAGTTCTCCACGCTTCTGCGCCTGTTTGAATATTGGCACTAACAGGGCAATGTACTTGTCATCCAGTTCTCTTGACCGTTCGACGGTCAACTCTTTTGGGAAAACGGTTTCACGCATCAAGATACGGCCGAATTCCTTGTTGCGGCTGGCAAAACGGAATTCACCCATAAACAGTGTCATAAGCTGGTCAAAAAGAGAGGCAGCCGGATCTGATTTATCAGCAAGCTCCTGGTAGACAAATGCAAGCTGCTCCTCACAAAAAGTCAGAAATATTTCACTTTTGGTCTGAAAATAGGTATAAACAGTTCCTTTGCCGATTCCAGCGGTTTTTGCCAGATCATCAATACTGGTATTTTCATACCCTTTTTTAGTGAAGAGATGCAGGGCCGACCGAAGTATGGCTGCCCGGGTCTTTTCTTTTTTTTGTTCCCTGATTCCTGACATTGTTGCTCCTCAGAGGTGGAAACTCGACTGCAGTCAAATTTGTTAGCACCGGAAGCCAGGAGTGTCAAGAAAAAAGTCGACCGCAGTCAACTAGGATCTGGAAAACCAGAGCGTGAAGTATAAAGTTGTAAACTGTCACCCGATAGGGAAAGGGTAGAGCGAAAGATAAATATGTCAGGGGGAAGGCTATGATGAGGCTCTTCTAATTCAATTTTCATTTATCAATATTCTTAATATAATTTATTATATGCCAGATTTGTTTTTCAGTGAGTTCATTTTTAAAAGAGGGCATATCTCCCTTGCCATTCTTGATTTTCCAGAAAAAATCGCCGTCTGAATGGCTTTTTAATCTTTTTGGGAGGTTACCGGTATCTTTTGCCAGCCCTGTCTTGCCTGATTTCAAACCTTCAGCATTATGGCCATGGCATTCCGAGCAATATTGTATGAAAATTTCCTCGCCGGTATTTATTGATAAAGTGTCGCTTTCAAGGGGGTTTTTCTGTCGCGCTGCTTCTACAGGCGCCTCCCAGCTATGGGCCTGGAGGTCACTGCAATAGAATACTGGTATAAAAGCAAGCGAATAAACCAGCATTCCTGTCGTGTATTTCATGTCCGCAGAACCGATTTGCCTGATTACATTAATTCGTGGATGCTGATCTTGTTATGCCGGCCAGAGCTTTTTCTATTTTTGATATGACTTCCTCACAACCGGAGATATTGTGCCTTTTTACAAGGTATCTTGGATCATTATACGATATCCAGACCTTACCATTATCATCTTCCCAGATGAGCGCTTTCTGGGGCAGATCAACAGCAACCATTTGCTGGCATTTCATAAGAGGGCTTCCTACTTTTGGATTACCGAATATTATCAACTCTGTATCGCGCAGTTCAACACCCACTTTGTCTGCCGCCTCGGAATGGTAAATACGGTTGAAGATGGTCATTCCTTTTTCTTTCAAAACAATTTCCATGCGATCGGCTGTTTCTTTAACGTTAAAGGTGGTTGGGACATTAATCACTCCGTCGGAAGCCGACACAGGGATTGCAATGAATAAAATCGACAATGTAGTAAGAATTACTTTTTTCATTTTTTTCTCCATGTTTTCAGTTCATGTCATCGCTTGGACATCTATTATAACTTCGTTTACACTTTCTGGTATACTTTCCCTCGAAGGAAAAGGGTTAATCAATACAAGTGAAATGCAGATATTGGCTATAGCACGCACATACAGTTGTCCAAATTATTCCCTGGTTATGTAGCTGGTGGCTTGCGTGTCATGAGCTTGTCACTCACCGTAAATCCAAACCTTTCATATAATTGATACGCATTTTTGGTTTGGAGCACGAACTGCGTTTGGGAGATTGATGGATGGTTCAAAATACATTCCAGAAACCATGCTCCAAGCCCCTGGTTGCAGTATGCATCAGCTATAACCAAATCTGACAGCCAGGAGAAGACCGTGTAGTCGGTAGCGACTCGGCCAAAACCTATTTGCTCTTGACCGGAAAACAGAGAAAAGCAAAGAGAGTTTTGTATCAGCTTCTCAATGACCTGGCGAGGACGTCTATGCCCCCAGTAAGTACCTGCAAGAAGGCGTAAGACAATATCAACATTGATGTCAGAGGGATCGTCACTGATCCGGAATTGTTTCTGTTTCCACTCCATTTCAATTTGTTCGCTACATAACATTGGGCTAACCGGCCACCGGAAGGATTGTCCACTAGTTGGTGACCCGGAAACTTTTGAAAAAGCCGCCCAGGTCTGGCAGACCGGTTCAGTTACTGGCTATATGGTTCAAAGTTGTGATATTTGGACGTTTGTTTAGGTTGCCTCGTTGCTCATTTCTCCTGAGAAGTACTCCATTCAGTATCAACAACTTTCACGTACTTACATAAGCCAAAAGATACCATTGATCCTTTACTGGCATTTGATGTAAAAGATGCAACAAAAAAATCTTTGTATTTAAGATTTTCCCAAACGGGGCTATCGAGTTTGATTTCGGTAGAAATAGCCGATTTGTGGTCATCAAATTTAGGATTAATGTAATTTAATAAAAACAGAAAGCCAGCAGCTACAACAAGTATAACAATGCTTTTCATAATGCCTCCTTGAAGGTTTTAGTTGGTATTTAAACCGATTGTTGATGTTCACTTTCAGTTATTCTTTAATAATTTATTACGTAAAGCTAACCGGCCACCGGAATGGCTGTCCAAAAGCAAGCGATCCGCAGACATTTGAAAAAGCCACCCAGGTCGGACGGTCCTGTTTCGTGGCCGGTCAGAAACACATTTAATATTTCCAAGGTTATTACCTGTTAATATCTCTTAAGGAATTTGCATAGGCAAGAAATTTTTTTGGGTTCTCAGGAGTTATAACTACTTTTGATTCGGGAGTTTCAATAAGCATTAACTTCGATCTTTCACCGGTTGAAACATAAGCTCGGAAAACGCCATACTTTTTATTCCAGAAAAAACCTGTTCCCGCAAAAATACCTCCATTTCCCCATAGGCGGATGGTGAATGAAGGTTTATTTTCGTCAATAAGTGAACATTTAGATATCGGTCCAAAAACTTTCTTGCTTAAGCGAGAATTAATAATTAATTGATCTCCATTTAACTCATAGGCAATTGGAGCAGATAAATAACAGAACAGGGCTATCGTGAACATAAATATTCCAGCCCATAAAAGTACAAAATTGAAAAAGGCTCCAATAAACATTCCTCCAGTAAGAACCAAAATTAAAGATGTGACAATCTTAATAGATAAAGACGTAGGCGCAACATTTTGTCTCATTTTATTACACTCGGATTCTAACGTGAAGTTCAGTTTCCGTGGCCTTTTGCGGTCAACAGGAATGCTTTGTTTGCCATGTTTCTGGGTATTTTATCCAAAGCCAACCAAGTATTTGGAGATACATAGCCCTTTGGATTATCCCTTGGTAGTTAGGGTAAGAAAGTATCAGAACAGGAAAAACAATTGCTACCAACGCCATGTAGAAACAAATTAGTCTCTGCGTTTTCTTTGTACGAAATCCTTGCCAGATAAAGCCAACTGTTATTACTGTTCCCGCGACGCTTGCTAAGATTCCATGTAAATTATGGTATGTAGAGTTATATGCCAAAGATGCATCGAGTGGTTTGTGTGGAAAAACGCCTACAACTGCCATTACCAACCCAAAAAGAATGAAGGGGAGTAATGAGATTTGGAAACTTTTAAATCCATCAAAAGCAATAGTTCCTCCAAGTATGACAAAAGCAGTGATCATAATGAAGTTATTTTTAGTATGCTGTGCGCCAAGCTCACTGATGAGATTAGAAATTATAGAATAGTCATTAACGGTGTATATTGGGCCCAGCACAACAGTAATTGCAAAAATGGAAATTCCAATTCTTGTTAAAGTGGTCATTTGTTATCTTTTGTTCAGTTCCCTGCATAGTTTACACTTAACGACTGGTCTAACCGGCTAACGGAAGAGCCGTCAGAAAGCAAGCGACCCGCAGACATGTTAAAAAGTAGCCTAGGCAGGACGGTCCGGTTTATAGGCTGGCTGTATGTTTAAATTCCTTTTTAACTTTTGAATGCAACAAAAAGAATGCTCCAGATAAACAGAGCAGGAACATCGGGCTTAATAACACCATCCCGACTAACCCTTGCCCGGTGTGATCGTTTTTTATGAGCCATACAGCCATACGATTTCAAAAATAAAATAGCCAACGAACATGAAAGAGAAAATTATCATAGATTTTCTCGCAATATTCTTCAAAAGGAATAGGGCGGAACCTAAGGCAGAAAGTAATAGCCCACAGATTGAATAAAATATACATGTCGGAACGTCATTGCACCCTGAGGCGGTAGGGAAAAAAAATAGCATAGCAATGAATCCAATGACCACCACTAGAATGGAATATGTTCTTATAAGTATTCTTGAGGTATTATTTTTCATATAATGCCCGAGCTAACGGGCAACGATTAATCGGAGTAATGACACACTGTCATTGTTTTTGAACATCCACATTATTTTGCCCGGTTGATGCCCTGGTTAGCTTGTTGAATTTATTTAATTAGTATATTTTCACTGTTTTCATTGAGTTGTCAAAAATACTTTCAAACTGGCCTAGACTTGGTTCAGCACAAGTTGCTGAGATAATGTAAACTTCTCTTTTATTATAGAAGACATAGTTAATATGAATTACTGGGGTACTTTCAGCATTTACTCTTCTTGCTTTGATTTTTAACCCGCTGCTAGTACCACCCTCAGTTTGAAATGCTGATTTCTCAACAATCTTATAGTTCGGATACAATCTTTTTTTATTCCCTAGGTACGCCTCTAATGGTTGCTGAATATCACTTTGCTTAACGTACATTTCGAGTTGAATGTTAGGTTTGATACCATATTGAATTTCTGTAAAGATTGTTTGATAGTTGCTGCTTGGTATTTTTGTTCGCGACCAATTGTCTGGAGTGACCAAAGACAAGTTGGTATCAGCATATGTGAAGCGAGTTGCAGGGTAGGGGCCAGATTCTTGGCTACAACCGTAGATAAATAAACAAAGAAGACTAAATGCTAAATATTTTTTCATTACGTAAGCTAACGTTGATCTAACCTGAACGGATTATCCTTTGGTAGAAGCAATGAAACACTGCCCTAGACAACAAGCACGATGGGTGGACGGTCAGGTTTACATGCTATTAGGCGTTTATTTCATTGTGAAGTCTATTTAATATAATAATTTTCTGCCAGATTTTGCGGCTTAGACCGGTAGTGAGATTCTCAATTTCATTAACAGCAGCTATCACTATTTGGTCTCTCAAATTTTCGCCATATATAGCAGCAATTTTACCTACTAGTGACAACATTTCACTAGAGTAATTTAGGTACCTGGTTAATTCATACGGTGTGAAAGGTAAATTAGGTGATGAGGGTGTAATTACTTGTTTTGTTAATATTTTGCTCGGGTCTTTTGTCAACTGGTGCATATCTATTACGTGTGCAACAGCACGAAGTTCATACAATGCCGTTAACGCTCTTTTACGTTTAAGTCTTGTCTCAAAAGTGACAAGAAATATTAATGTTGCACCTATTAATATAACATTATTTAGTCCAGCTTCTAGAATTTGTATAAACTCTCCCCAAGTAAAAACATCGGCTGTAACTTTGATGTAATTAGAGCTGTATATCAATACAGCTAAACTTATTAATATTACTATAACCACTAAGATTCTTACGCTAAAATTTGGTTTAGAAAACCTGATAGCTCTTTTCTTGCTTTCTTGTGCTATTATAATTAATTCTTCACACACTTTATTTAAACCAGAATCAGGAAATCTTTCCTGTATTCTTTTGCTAAGAATTCCAATGTTCTTTATAGTTTTTTCTTCGTCTAATCTACGGTCCATAAGTATTTTTAGTGCCTAACGTTGAGCTAACCGGCCCCCGGAAGGACTGTCCAAAAGCTAGCGACCCGAAGCCGTTTCAAAAAAGTCGCCTAGGTCGGACGGTGATCTTCCCCCGATAAAACGGACACGGTTTGTTTTCATGTAGTTAGTTTTTCATATTCAGCAGGCGGGTAATACCCGATCCCCGAATGCAACCTTTTATGATTAT
>CAMYLK010000010.1 GCA_947259225.1 uncultured Desulfobulbaceae bacterium
CTATACAGCGCAAGGCGTCTACCTTGCTCAAATCCAGGCACCCGACCGGACCCGTGTAATCTGCATGGCTGTCAACAGTGATGATGAACCGAGCCGAGGTCGCCCTTCTTCATGGTCAGGTCAAATTGATGAACTGGCATCAGGTTACAGCGACGATATGCAGCGACTTATCATCCTGAGCGCTGGGAATGTTGAAGAACCAGAGGATTGGAAAGGTTTTCCAGAAACTCATCTCACCTGCGAAATAAAAGATCCTGCACAGGCTTGGAATGCCCTAACTGTCGGAGCCTTCACCAATAAGACAAGGATCACAGACCCCACACTTACATCATACCTACCGGTTGCAGAGGCTGGTAACTTGTCACCTTTTAGCTCAACATCGTACAGCTGGCCCCATAGGAAATGGCCAATCAAGCCGGAGGTTTTGTTCGAGGGAGGAAATGTTGCCAAAGGACCAAACGGCAGTATCTTTGATACGGATGATTTGAAACTTCTTTCCACATACCACAATCCCCATTTAGCACAGTTCGCTGCATTTAACGCAACAAGCGCCGCATGTGCGCAGGCAGCATGGATGGCTGCGAAGATTCAGGCTGCCTACCCTGAGGCATGGCCTGAAACCGTGAGAGCTTTAATAGTACATTCAGCAGAGTGGACGGAGACGCAAAAACGTACCTTTCTCAGGGGCAACTCAAAAACCGACCATTACCTACTAACCAAGGTATGCGGCTACGGCGTACCAAATCTCGAACGAGCTCTCAGCTGTGTAGCCAACTCTTTATCTCTTATATCTGAAGCGACTATCCAACCATTTGATAGGCATGAAACTCAAAGTCGATACATATCTAAGGATATGCATGTATATCGTTTGCCATGGCCTGAGGATGTTTTGAGGGATCTGGGAGATTTGGAAGTGCAGATGCGGGTAACATTATCCTACTTCATAGAACCAAGCCCAGGTGAGGTTGGATGGAAAGATCGTTACCGCTATGCTTCCCATGCATTACGGTTTGAACTGAATGGACCTGGAGAGGGACAAGATGATTTTATTCAGCGAATCAATCGCAAGGCACGGGAAAATGATGAACATCCAGGCACCGAAGGGGCTGGTGATCACTGGACCCTCGGTGAGGCAAGGAATGTCGGCTCGATCCATTCAGATATATGGACAGGAAATGCGGCGGAATTGGCATTGTCAAATTTAATTGCCGTTCACCCTGCCGTTGGTTGGTGGCGAGAGCGCCATTACCTCGGAAAATTTAATAAACAGACAAGATATTCTCTGGTTGTGTCCTTTACCCTTCCAGGTCAAGACATAGACATCTACACCCCAGTTGCAACACAACTCGGAATCTCAGCAGTTGTAGAGATTCCTATCTAATCTATTATCTATATTAGTTTTTAGATATTCTTTAATTCTGTGCGGCACTAAAAAGGGGAGGGTTACACAGGTCTCTATAAACAGATTTAACAGGAACCTTCTTTCAGCAAAATAAGGAGTCTCTTTTAGACCCCCGGCGCGGTTGGTAATTGGATACCACACACACTTATGTCAGAGCAAAGGAAACGTGGCGGGGTCAATATTGCTCTTTTTTGTCTTGCAGGTTCAAATCCTACCGCCTCTTGCTCGTTATTATGATTAATATTCAACAGCTCCTCAATTGGTAAAGTTGAGATTGCGAATATCAACATCTTGCAAACCTATTTTTTTTACAGACTTCAGATAACTTTAGGTGCATAAAACTTACTGCGCGTTGGGTATAGTGTTGGGTATTTAAAACTGGGGCACAAAAAAAGGACTCAGCAGTTAAGCTAAGTCCTTGGTTTTATTATGGTGACCCCAAGGGGACTCGAACCCCTGTTTTCGGCGTGAGAGGCCGACGTCCTAGACCACTAGACGATGGGGCCATTTGGTGAAATGTGTTTAAATGATCCTGTCATCTTTGTCAAGCGGTTCCCTCTCTGAATCCGGGAAAATATCAATCTTCCGTAACTTTTCTCCCGAATTGAAATGCCCTGTCCAGTTCGTCCTTAAATTCTGTAATACTCCCTTTCATGTCTGCGCCACGCACAACGAACTCTCCGCCATATTCATAGTCCATTGCATCAAGACCGTATCGAACAGTCAGAATGGCGCTTTCAAATACACGTTCACCTTTAGTCGCACTCACACTTAGTAGGTAACCAATTTTCCTGTTCTCAGACTGTAAATGCTGCTTTAAAATATACTTCCTGCTCCAGAGGGCCTGACAACGGTCAATGAAAGCCTTTGTCTGAGCAGTGACAGAGTAAAAATAAATAGGTGAGGCGATAATTATCCGGTCGGCGCTGTCAATTTTTTCATACATCTGCTGCATGTCATCCTGGATTACGCAGCGCCCTTCCTTTTCGCATCCGCCACATCCAATACAGGGATGGATATCCAACCCTTCGAGTCTGATGACCTCTGTTGTACCTCCCACAGCCTCAATGCCCTTTTGAACATAACCAACAAGTATTTCCGTATTTCCCTTTTTTCTCGGACTGCCGAGAATAAGTAATGTTTTCATCATTTTTTTAACTCAATATTGTTAACAGACTCCTGGTTGCGTGGAAGCCTGCCGTAAAAAGCTGTTTGCTCTTTCAGCCAATACGCAACATCCGTGTTCAGGTTATCAGGCGCACAACGCCAGATCCAGTTTTCACCGATTGTGGCGGGCGTATTCATGCGGCAGTCATTGCCGAAACCGAGTATGTCCTGCATCGGTAAAATGCAGAGGTCGGCGGTTGATGACATTGCCAGGTACATCAGGTCAAAATGTACGGTGGATATTTCATCAGCATCGTTGTTAGCGGCCTTCTTCATCTGGATTTTGCTTTCCACAGGCACATCAGGATCGAGATACCAGCCAATGGTTGTATCGTTATCATGGGTTCCGGTGTAAACGATGCAATTTTTTTCATAATTCATAGGAAGATACGGGTTATCACTGTTTCCGTCAAAAGCAAAAAGCAGTATTTTCATGCCGGGGAAACCCAAGTCATCACGTAACTGCTCTACAGCCGGGGTAATAACACCCAGATCTTCAGCGATAAACGGTAAACTGCCTAGTCTTTTTGACATTTCTTTGAAAAAATTGATACCAGGACCCCGTTTCCATTTACCATGTTCAGCTGTTTTATCAGATGCAGGAATACTGAAATACGATTCAAAGCCACGGAAATGATCAATTCTGACTATGTCCACCTGGGAAAATATTGTCGACAAACGTTTGGACCACCAATCGTAAAGTTGTTTCTTCACTTCCCCTTTTCTTGTATTCCATCGATACAAAGGGTTGCCCCATAGCTGCCCTGTTTCACTGAAATAATCCGGCGGTACTCCTGCGACATGCGACGGTTCCCTGGATTTAACATCAAGTTCAAAGATTTGCTGATTCGCCCAGACATCGACGCTGTCTCCACCAACATAAAACGGCAGATCGCCAATAATTTTGATGCTTTTGTCATTTGCGTAGCTACGTAACTGCAGCCACTGGGTGAAAAATAGATACTGTTCAAAACGAAAATAATTAATGCTTTCTTCAAGCTCCAGTGAAGCGACAAGAAGACTCTTTTTATCTGCATTTCTCAGTTTAACAGGCCATTTATACCATGGTTCCTGGTTGAATTTCTGTTTTAAAGCCATAAACAGGGCATGATCGTTCAGCCACGAAGAAGCATTACGGCAATAGTTAAAAAAAGAGGACTTTTCAGTTGAAGACTGAAAATTATCCCATGCCTTTTTGAGAACACCCTGTTTAAAAGCGGCAACCTTGTCAAACTCTACAAAATAGTTTGAAAAAAGTGGTGACTGTAGATCTTCAGCATCAACCAAACCCTGTTCATAAAGATATTGAGGGCTTATAAACAGAGGATTTCCGGCGAACGCGGAAAAACTCATATAGGGAGAATTACCAAAAATAGTACTGGTGGGACTCAAAGGCAATATCTGCCAGTAAGACTGGCCACTGACAGCAAGAAAATCAATAAAATCAAATCCATTCCTTATGTCCCCTATTCCGAATGGACCGGGAAGTGATGAAATGTGAAGAAGAATACCGCTGGATCTATCAGAAATTACTTGTTTCAAGGGTTCACTTTTGATTTAATTTATATATGTGTATCACATTTATACTTTTGCTTCATACTATATAATCAATTTTGATCGCCATTCATAATTCTTTGTTTGATTTTTTCACAAGAATATATTAGACTATAATATTCTCGGCTATTTCCGCCGGTTTATTTTTTTGTCAGTATAAAATATATTTTTTTTGTCAATATAAATTTTAATTATTGGAGTGCATTCAGTTGCTTGCAGGCATAAAGGACGACCTTCTTGAAGCGGGAAAAAACGAAGGTTGCATTACTTTTCAACTCCTCAATGAATTGTTGCCGGATGACGTCAATGATCCGAAGGCCATTGAGGAAATCTTCGATTTTCTGGGTGAAAACAATATTGAGATAGTAACCCAGGAAAAATCCGGTAAAAAGAAGACACTGTCTGGTGAAGAATGGACCGGAAAATCAGAATTAATATCCGATGATTTAGACTCGGACGCGCTTCCGGACAGTGAAGAACACGACAGTGAGGAAACGACCACTACCTATCTCAGAGAAATGGGCCAGTTTGACCTGCTGACCCCTGAGGATGAAGCAAAGTACTCTAAAACAATTCGCGAAGGCTTTGATGCGATAATAGGTGCCATCCGTGAGGACAAAACCGATACCACGGAAATGAAAATGCTTATAGATCGCATCGACCTGTGGGAAAAAAGAGATCCCACCCTCAAGCCCAAAAAACAGCAGCTCAACTATATGCGCCACTGTGTTATGGTTGCTGCTCAAAAGCATACTGATATCCGCGAACTTTTTGAGCTTCATACAAAGCTGGAAGCATACAACCGTTCCATCGAAACAGCAAAAGACGCAATGATACGGGCCAACCTGCGGCTGGTTGTATCAATTGCCAAGCGTTATATGCACCAGGGACTGACCCTTGCCGACCTCATCCAGGAAGGCAACCTCGGCCTTATGCGTGCAGTTTTTCGCTTTGATTACAAGAAAGGGAACAAATTCTCTACCTATGCTTCATGGTGGATTCGCCAGGCCATTACACGAGCCATTCTTGATAAAACAAGAACTATCCGTCTACCTGTACATTTCCTGGAGTTGAGAAGCCAATTCTTTAAGGCATTCTACTCACTGCTCAAAGAGCTGGGGCGGGAACCCACCCCAGTGGAAATCTCCAAGATGACAGATCTTCCCATGGACAAGATACTGGCTATTCTTGAAGCTTCCCGCGAACCCATCTCCCTTGAAACTCCGGTTGGAGACGATGACTCAACCCTTGGAGATTTTCTTGAGAACCAGGAGTCCGAATCCCCCTATGATGCCGTTCAGAACCGTGAACTTGCTCATCGGGTAACAGAAGTTCTTTCTTCATTGACTGACCGTGAAGAAAAAATTATCAGGCTCCGTTTCGGCATTGGTGAAAAAGCAGAATATACCCTGGAAGAGATCGGTAAGCGATTCAATGTATCACGTGAACGTATCCGCCAGATAGAAAAGAAAGCACTCAACCGTCTACGTCATTCAAGTCGCCGTGAAAAACTCCGTTTTTTCCTTGATTGATCCCGGTCCTGTCCCTCTTACATTTCATGGACGAACTTATTCAAAAAGCAGGATTTGGTGATATTCTTGAAAAGGTTCGCGAAGATGAACGACTAAGCCTGAACGAGGGCAAACGTCTCTATGAATCGCACGACATTCTCGCCCTCGGCAGCCTTGCTGATATTGTCCGTGAGAGAAAAAACGGCAACAAGGCCTATTTTATTTACAACCAGCATGTAAACTATTCCAACATCTGCACCAACCTCTGTAAATTTTGCGCATTCGGCAAGCCTAAGGATTCAGACCTTGCATATGAAATGAATGTAAATGAAGTTAAACAGAAAGTTCGTGACCGCCTGGATGAACCTATTAACGAGATTCATATGGTTGGGGGCATTCATCCCGACCTGCCCTACTCTTATTATCTCGAAGTATTACAAGGCATCAAGGAAATAAGGCCTGAGGTTCATATCCAGGCTTTTACCTGCGTCGAAATTTATCATCTGGCTGAACTTGCAGGAAAGTCAATCGGTGAAACGCTTGAAGATCTGAAATCCGCAGGCCTTGGTTCCATACCCGGCGGAGGTGCAGAGGTATTCAGTCCGCGAATAAGAAAAATTACCTGCGAGAAAAAACTTTCCGGCGAGGGCTGGATTAATGTGGCTAAAACAGCCCATCAACATGGCCTCAATACCAACGCCACAATGCTGTATGGTCATATCGAAACAGTTGAAGAACGGCTGGAACATCTTGATATTCTTCGACGCACCCAGGATGAAACAGGTGGCTTCCTTGCCTTTATCCCACTGGCCTTTCATCCGAAAAACACTGAAATGGCTGACCATTCCCGTACCACGGGGATAGAGGACCTGAAAAACATCGCCGTTGCCAGGCTGATGCTGGACAACTTTCCTCACATTAAAGCTTACTGGGTCATGATCGGGCCCAAGCTTGCTCAGATTGCTCTTTCCTTTGGGGCAGATGATATGGACGGAACCGTTAAAGAGGAAGTAATAACCCATATGGCCGGTGCAGATACCGATCAGGCCCTCGGCCACAAGACACTCATAAGGCTTATAAAGGAAGCCGGTCGGGATCCGGTAGAGCGGGACACTCTCTACAACGTGCTCAAAACGTACTGATTTTCCCATGAAACACATTACTGACAAAGTGCTTGCAGGGGAACGCATTTCCGGTGATGAGTTCATGTCGCTGTCCGGTTGCAACGACCTGCACTTACTTGGTTTTCTGGCTAACAGCACCAGGAAGCGTCTCCACCCCAAACCATATGTTACGTATGTCATTGACCGTAATATCAATTACACTGATATCTGTATTTCAGCTTGCAAGTTCTGTGCTTTTTTCAAGGCACCCGAAGATCAGAATGGGTCTGTCCTGTCCGAAGATGATCTTTTCAGGAAAATCAGCGAGACCAAACAACTTGGCGGGACGCAAATTCTTCTGCAGGGCGGCCTGCACCCGGACAAACCCCTGGAATTTTACGAGGATATGCTCAGGTTCATGAAAAGCATGGACATCCATGTGCATGGTTTCTCACCTCCTGAAATCTGCCATTTTTCATCTCTATCCGGACTTTCAGTCCAGGTTGTACTTCAACGCCTCATCGATGCCGGCCTTGATTCCATACCCGGAGGTGGAGCGGAAATTCTTTCTGACAGAGTACGTCAGACTTTGGCGCCCCGCAAATGTTCAGCCGATGAATGGATTGGAGTCATGAGAGAGGCTCATCATCTTGGTTTACGAACTACCGCCACCATGATGTTCGGTCATATAGAAACCATGGAAGAACGCCTTGAACATCTGCAGCGTATACGTGATCTTCAGGACGATACTTCAGGTTTTACCGCATTTATTCCATGGCCTTTTCAACCTGATAATACTGCCTTATCAACAAGTCATGACATAAAAAAAGAAACAGCCTTCGGTTATCTGAAAATGCTGGCTTTAAGCCGTATTTTTCTTGATAATGTGGACAATATCCAGGCCTCATGGGTAACTCAAGGGCCTAAAATTGCTCAGCTTTCACTCTTTTTTGGGGCAAATGATTTTGGCAGTACCATGATCGAGGAAAACGTAGTCGCTGCGGCTGGTGTTCATTTCAGACTTTCAGAGATTGAAATTAAGCGACTGGTCAGTGATGCCGGTTTTCTGCCAAGGCAAAGGCTGATGGACTACACTCTGGTGTAAACAATATTAATTGTGGACAACATTACCCTTCATCGTGCGCCCTGGATTGTTTCAATCTCAAAACCTGTTATTGAGGATGGCGCTGTCGCTTCTGACGGCACCCAGATATTAGAATCCGGCAGATTCTCTGAATTAAAAAAAAGATATTCTGGTTCTCCAATACGCGAACACAAAAACTGTGTTCTTTTGCCTCCTCTGATAAACGCGCATATTCACCTTGAACTTTCACATATTCATATAGATTCGAATAGTCGACCGATATCAGGTTTCACTGATTGGATTACCCGACTGCTTACAACCAGGGAAAAATCGGGAACAACCGGTCACAATGTGGAAAAAGATGCCCGTGCAATGCTCCTGCAGCAACACAAACTTGGAGTGATTGCTCTAGGTGATATTGGCAATACTCAAATAGGGGCACACCTTGCAGGCTCTTTCCCGGGCATCCTTCTTCACTTTCATGAAGTTCTTGGACGATCTGTAAAATCGCGAAGATCAATACTCGAAAAAATAAATCACGCCCCGGACGAAAAATTATTTACAGCTCACGCCCCCTACTCAACTCATTCTGAAATCATTCAGTCAGTGAAAAACCGTGCCAGAAAGCTCGGGCACCCATTCTCCATTCATACCGCAGAGCCTGATTCTGAATACGACATGATCTGTAAAGGATCAGGCGAACTTTTTGATTTTCTCAAACTTAAAGGCTTTATTGAAGATTCATACATACCTCCTGCTGGTGAGGACAACAAAGGTTCGGTCAATTACCTGAACAGTTTGGGTGTGCTGGACAAAAAGACTATTTGTGTACACTGTATCCACATAAGTCCGGAAGAAGTAAGAATCTTGGCGGAAACTGAAACAAAGATATGTCTCTGCCCTGGAAGCAACCGTCACCTGAATGTCGGACGCGCTCCGGTGAAGTTGTTCCTGGATAATGGTATACTTCCAGCCCTTGGCACGGACAGCAGAGCCAGTAATCCTGAACTTTCAATCTGGAGAGAAATGCGGCTGCTTAAACTGGACAATCCTGATGTTGATCCTGAAGACATACTTGTTATGGCAACCCTTGGAGGAGCATTAACACTTGGTCTGGAAAAGAAATACGGATCTCTTGAACAGGGTAGAAATTGTCATTTCCTGAGCGTTCTACTGCCGCAGGGTATAAATGGGCCAGATGCGTTGTTTGATTTTCTTGTTAGCGGCAACGAGGGGATTGTACCCGATTGGGTTCTTTGAAAGGTGATTTAATGATCAGAATAGGAATGGTCAACTATATCAACACCTCCCCGATTTATGAAGTATGGAAGCAGCATGTCAAACGGCCTGAATGGAAGATAATAGAGGCGGCGCCCAGCACACTTAACCGGATGCTAGCTCATGATGAACTTGACCTTGGTTTCGTCTCTTCCTATGAATATGCTGTGAGACCTGGTAAATACAGGATACTCTCCGACCTGTCAATCAGTGCAAACGGGCCAGTGGGAAGTGTTTTTCTCTTTTCCAAGATTCCCATTGAACATCTTTCAGGTAAACGTATTTTACTCACAGGACAGTCAGACACATCAATAGCCCTGTTAAAAATTATCCTGGAAGAATTTTATCAGATACTACCGGAGTATAAGGTAGGTGAAGTCTTTGATTACCGGAATTATGATAAAGAAGTTGCGGCGGTGTTGGCGATAGGTGATGAAGCGCTACGGCTAAAAATTCAGGACTCATATCCCCATCGAATTGACTTGGCTGAGATGTGGAACAAAAGGACAGGACTCTCTTTTGTTTTTGCCCTTTGCGCAGCACGCGAAGAGTTTATCCAGTCTGACCCTGATAGTTTAAGAGAAATATGGTCAACACTTCTTAACTGCCGTAATGACGGTCTTGACCAACTTGAAAAAATCTGTGAAAGTGTGGCCCCTCGTATTCCAATGAGTCCTGAATCCTGTTACCATTACTTGAAAACCATCCAGTATGACCTGGGAAATGCTAACCAGAAAGCGCTGGAACAATTCTTTACTTACCTGATCAAGCGGGATGAGGCAGATGGAAAAGCTCTGCCGTTGAAATTTTTCCCTGATAACTGAAACAGAAATACACTGAAGTTAAACAAAAATATTAAATCATGAACAGGCCAGAAGAGAAAAAAGAATTTGTCAGGGCAAAGTTTGCTTCGATCAGTTCCCGCTACGACCTGTTAAATTCCCTCCTCTCATTTCAGGTTGACAGATATTGGCGCTGGAAGACAACACGACTTCTCAAAGAATTTCAGGAAGGCGCTGTACTTGATCTCTGTGCAGGAACCCTCCCCCTTTCCCTGGAACTTACCCGACAGGTAAAAGACCGTCGGGTACTTGCCGTTGACTTTTGTGAAGATATGCTCCGCAGCGGCAGGCAAAATTTACCTGACGACCACCGTAAACCACGTATTTTCCCTGTTTGCGGTGACGGAGAAGAAATTCCTGCTCCTGATTTGACATTCTGGGGCTGCACAGTTGCTTTTGGGGTTAGAAATCTTTCCAGAACGCAAAAAGGCCTCAATGAGATGTATCGTGTCCTTAAACCAGGAGGAAAACTCCTTATACTTGAATTTTCCAGGCCCAAAAACCCTGTTATTAAACCTCTCTACAACTTTTACCTGAACAGTATCCTTCCCAAAATTGCCGGCCTTGTGTCAGGTGATAAGGAGGCTTACGAGTATCTTGCCAGTTCCATTGCCGCTTTTCATGAACCTGAAGAGCTTTTGAAGATGATGAAGACAGCCGGTTTCAGTTCAACAGACTATAAACCGCTGACCTTCGGAATTGTAACCATTTACATAGGGATAAAGTAGCTGTGAAAAAGGTTGAACATGTAATTCTGGCTATAACCGGTGCCACCGGAATGGTATACGTTTCTCCATTTCTGACAATGCTTAAGCAGAACAATGTTCGTGTCCATGCTGTGATTTCAGAAGCCGGCCGCAAAGTGCTGAAACTTGAGTTGGGCAAGGATATTTCAGATTTGCCAACAGTTGAGCGCTGGTTCGATATAGATGATTTCACGGCCCCGGTCGCCAGCGGTTCTAGCCTTTATGATGCCATGATTGTGCTTCCCTGCACAGTGGGAACCCTGGGAGCCATTGCGGCAGGTTACAGCGGTAATCTTATACACCGCGCTGCCGATGTAACCCTGAAGGAGCGCCGCCCGCTTATCATGGCTGTTCGGGAAACACCGTTAAACAGAACCCATTTACAAAACATGCTTGCACTCACCGATGCAGGAGCAGTAATCTTCCCTCCAATGCCCTCTTTCTACCATAAACCAGAAACTCTTGATGACATGGCAAATCATTTTGCCGGCCGGCTCTGCGATCATCTGGGTGTACAGGTTTCGGACATGAAACGATGGGGCAGTTGAAAGGGTTTTTACTTGACTTCTTGCGGTGTTCCCTCTATTTTTATGCACCTTCCAAACTGGGGGATGGTCTAATGGCAAGACAGCAGACTCTGACTCTGCCTATCGGGGTTCGAATCCCTGTCCCCCAGCCATGAAATAGCTTTATAAAAACAACATTTCATCGTTTTAATTATTCAAAAATTTTGTCCGCTCATTGTCCTCGCTTTTTTAAAACCGTGCGTGATTGTGCTAAATACTGCAACTTTAGTAAATCTCAGCCGAAGCAACATAAAAGAAAGTTTATAGATAAAATACATTACATGGTTCTCGCAAATAACCCACTGTTGAGAAGAATTGAGGTTTGCTTGAGGTTTGAACTGACAATATAGATATATGGACTTTGGAAATATGGTCAAAAGTTAACATTTCCACTGGACATCTTGAACTTTTAAGAATCATTCACGAGTTTTAATGGATAGCAGGTATATGGAAATTCAAATCATTGAATATCTACACTTGTTCTATGCATGCATCGAAATTTCTGCTTAACTCATGTGCATCTAAACCATCATATTTCTTTCTGTTATCCGAGGTCTGTCCCTACTATTACTTGCTGTCGTATATATAGCCAGCTTTCCACACTGTATAAAATAACCCCGACCCAGATCAGGGAAAAAGTTATCAATGTGGCTGTGCCAAACGGTTCATCATACATATAAATGCCCAGTAATAACATGCCGGTAGGGCCTATATATTGTAGCAGGCCAAGCGTTGCAAGCTTAAGACGCCTTGCACCATAGGCAAAAAGAATAAGTGGAATGGAGGTTACGGCACCGCAACCAATTAAAAGCATATTAATGTCCATTCCCTGGGTGCCAAGCGCACTTTGTCCTCGGGACATAAACGATATCAGGAAAAAGCTTGCTGGTACGCTCAGAATTGCTGTTTCAACAAACAGGCCAGAGATTGGTCCGAGCCGCATCATTTTTCTGGTCAGGCCATATAGTGCAAAGGAAAAGGCCAGGAAAAGTGCTATCCATGGAAGTTTGCCAAATTGAATTACCTGATTCAGGACTCCTATCACAGCAAATGCTATTGCCAGCCACTGAACCGGTCGCAAACGATCACGGAAAACCATAAAGCCAAGCACTACATTTACCAGGGGATTGATGTAATATCCGAGGCTGCATTCAACAATATATCCAGCGTTTACTCCCCAGATAAAAATCAGCCAGTTGGATCCTATCAAGAATCCGCTGACCATCATTTGCCCGAAATGACGAAATGACGAAAAGGCCTGACGGACTTCTCCCATACGACGGCTGAAGACCAGCAAACCCCCGGCAAACACAAACGACCAGATAATGCGATGACAGATGATTTCCTGGGCGGAAATAGTGTTGAGAGCTTTCCAATATATGGGAAGTAGACCCCAGAGAACAAAAGCAAAAATGGAGGCACCGAGGCCCTTGGTGGATTCGTTAAGCTGCATTATTCTTCAACAGGTAACAATGATTACTAATGGAGGGATTTAAATTGAGAATTGGGTGTTTGTTTTCAAATAAGCCTTACCACTGGCAATCTTAACTATTGGTACGTACCCATAAATCTAAAGTGCATTGTGTAATTGTACTTAGGAAAAAACGAGCTCTTAGGTTTTGTGTCATTTTTCCTGTCAGTATGATTTGTCGTAATGTTCACTATTATAAAACTCGCATTTTATGCAACTTAACAACTTCAAAGCAATACTTCCCAGGACTTTTCCACCACAAAGTGTTCCAGCTACATTGGCACAATGTTTTCCATGGTCAGGATAGGCTGGACAACGTCCCAATTCCTTTTCATTAACTCCGCCTTTTTCACGACCACATTTATTAAATTCCCAGCAATTCACACTAATATCCTTTGTTTTTTTTACCTGTTCACCCACAAGGGGAGTGAAAATTTTTACGGCTTGCCTTTCCTTTATTGAATTTTACTAAATAACCGTTTTAAAAATCTTTTATACTAAATATTACCATTTCAGGAAAACCTGAGTCAAATGCATAGGATATAACCGTTGAAAATATCAACTTGGAGAATTTTCTGAGAACTGAAGATATATAGTAAGTATACGTAACAAGGAATTTTAACAAATTATTAAATGCTTTTGATACGTATACTTACGGAGTATACACTCGCTCTGCTAACCAACAAATTGGTTCGTATACTCAGTAAATACCTTCCATTGAGAGGGGGAAATTTGATTAGTTGAAATTGATTGCAAATAAGCTTCGGTACATCAGTAATTTTAATTTTCCGTGATTTGTAGTGGCTACATCAGCCTGAAAAATATTTGCCCAGGTTTCTTAAAATTTTGACAACAGTGATTATGATCCCTAAAATATAAAACACACAATATGGTAGCATTATGCCTCAAAATTTTAACGGATAAAGCTGGAAATTAAGCGGTTATCTTTCTGAGAAACTATCTTACCAATAATAAGAAATGGGGTTTTGTATGAATCAATTAATCAGAATTGCAGGATTACTGTCGGTCGTTTTGTTCTTATCCTTAATAATGACTTCAGTCTTATACGCAACCAGTACAGTCCAACCCCTTGTTAGTACCAAATGGGTAGCTGACAACATGAGCTCTATTAAGATCATTGATGTCAGCAAAAAAGGCTATGCCAAAGGCCACATCGCTGGTGCATTACAGGTAAAGTGGGGGAGCGAGGTTTTTGCCCCAGAAACAGATCATATGGTTCTTGGCTTAGCAGAGATCGAACGGGTCATGAGCAAGATGGGGGTTACACAGGATGATCACATCGTCCTCTATGACGGTGATGGCAAACCTCACCATGTAATGCGTGTGTACTGGACCCTGAAATACTGGCATTTTCCAAAAGTAAGTGTAATGGACGGTGGTATTGCACTTTGGCAAAAAGAAGGTCGACCGGTAACAACGGATGTGTCAAAAATAAGCCGGACAAATGTTGAAGCTAAATATCCACCCAACACAAAAATAAGGGCCATGTATTCCCCTGACATCATTCACGCATTGGCAACCGGCAAGTCTCTTGTTGTGGACACCAGGCCGGAGGCGTTCTATAAGGGGGAAGTTTATTCGTTAAACAAGTGGGTGAGGTCTGGCCATATTACAGGTGCGGTCAACGTATCTACTCTGGATAGTCTGAATGAAGACAAGACATTTAAGTCAGTTGCTGAAATAAAAGCCATGTATGAAAAAGCAGGGGTTACTGCAGATAAAAACATTATCACATACTGTGATACAGGCGTTCTTGCAACCCACGGATGGTTCGTTATGTCTGAATTGCTCGGATATAAAAATGTGAAAGTGTATGATGGTTCTATGCGTGAATACGGAAATATGTTCGATACACCTATGGAGCCAGGTATTATTGGTGGTCAGTTCCCTAAGACTCCGATTCAGGAACTACAGGAAAAAGTTAAATGATCATCGTTCATAAATATTGATCCATATATTCTAGGCTCTAAACCAGAAAATATACTTCTTCTTTAGAGCCTTTTTTAATTCCCGGCTGCTTTCCGTTTTCCCCTTAAGAAATTATTTATGGCAACGACCTCTCCCTAAATTTGACCGGTGTCTTGGTATGTTTTATGATCGATAAACACAAGAAGGAAGGCCAGGATTAGCACTGACAATCTTAACACCAGCAAAGTGTCGCGGCCAACGAAGGCGGCCGTCGACACTCGAAGGGCTTGTTATGCCTCGCTCTCATTTACATCATCTGTTTAGAAAAATGCTTATATGCATCTTTCACACATTTGGCACAAATTGCACCACTGGCTCCTGCTAACAGTTCCGCTTCTTTTTCAGTCGCCCCACAGATAGCGCAACATATTTCAGATTCTTTCTCATTATCAAAATATTCCTTACTACCAAATTCATGGGCCATCTTTAGAGCAATTCCGTTGATAATACTCAGAAATTTATTGATACAACGTTGATAGTTATTTCTACGGCATTCATTTAGCCCGGAAATCGCTATATTAAATGCGGCATGGTAGTTACCGTCATTTACGAAGGATTGAATTTTATCTGTATATGACTCGATATCAATTCTTCAGCTATGCTTCTTCAGGGTTAATGTATTATGCCTTGATAAGGCATCGACAACTGATCTTTCCATTACAGTTGGTATTACCAGATATTAACAGTAATTCTTCCGGTCCTATCAGTTTGAAAGTTTCCAATAACGCTGGAGGTTTCTATCCTGTTGTGATCATTTTGAAAACATCATGACTTCCGCAAGTTGTGTTTATCAAAATCAGGATAATTTTCTTTCATACACTGAGGACAAATACTGTGAGTAAATTCAACCCCTGTATGTTCCCGAACATACGATTCCACCTGGCTCCAATATCCTTTATCGTCACGAATCTGCTTACAGTGTGAACAAATGGGAAGTATCCCACGGAGAGTTTTGACCTCAACTAAAGCCTTTTCTAACTTTGCCACATTATTATGGAGATTCTGTACAATTGGATTAGTTACCTTGAAGAATAAAACGACTCCTATGCAAATAAAAATTATGGCATATAATCCACTTGTTAATGCAGCTTTGACAAAAGGTTTTCTAATTTCTGAAAGGTCAATTTTCGCAACAATACCTAAATCTAACTCGGCCACAGGTTCATAAGCTGCCAGTACTTTTATCCCTCTGTAGTCCAGGCCGATAATTGTCCCTTGTTTTCCTGATAAGGCTAACCGCATGGGTTCTGCTAATCCTGAATCCCATGGGACAGGCTTCGGCTTGTCGAGATTTCCATGACGATGGCTTAAAAGAAAAACAATATTATTGCCTTCACGTTTTGAGAGGGTAAATTCACCTGTATTTCCAAACCCATTGTATTGAGAATGTGCATTTCTGATTTGAGTGATTGTTGCATGGTCTGCACCGTATGGGTAATCATTACTGTATTTCCTGTCAAAACGTGCTACTGCTTCAATCAAACGTGCCTGGCTCTTTACCGTTTCTTCAAGACGTAAATTTTCTTCTGTAACTGCGGTCTTGTAAAGAATAGCAATGGTTATTGTCTCTACAACAAGTACTATGAGTGACATCAACAATATCAAGAGAAAAATTCTTTTTTTGGGTTTCATTTTTCCTGACATTAAATTTCTATTCTCTACCCTTTAAATAATTAGAGCCACTGGGAGCGGGCGGTCCGAACGATTTGTGGATCGATTCATTATTTTTCAATCAGTTCTCCTGTTTATTTGTACGCGGCCTTAAAAATAATACCAGTAGCAATTAGAGACCTCCAGCATTATGACTCCAACGATGAAAACCGTTCTGTTTCAAAGTAGAAAAGTTTGTTGCATTCATTATGATAATATATAGAGAATTTATCGATAAAAAATCCAATTTTACAGAAAAAAATCTGTCTCGCTCTTCGCAGGGCTAAGATAAGCTCCCGGGGCTGAGAAATTTATAGAACGAGAGAAATCTCTCAAGCCAATTTTTACTACTTGAAGGATAAATTTGGTGGCCTGGGTGTATCCGAGCTGAATAAATTGAAACAAATGGATATTCCCCTAGGAACTCACCGTGGCCCTGTAATGTATATCTCTGCATTCTTCAATAATTTCATTTTCGGGCGTAATAAGTCGTAGATCAAGAGGCTTTGAGGTGTCGAGGTGTACATCGCGCTGCGGGTATGCCATCACAACACCGGCTTCGCGGAACAACTCGATGAGGCGATAGCGAACATCACTTTCAATGATCCTTCGTTCCAGAAACTGGAGACTTTTCATGCTGACCCAGAAGTAAACAATGAATTTAAAAGAACTGTCACCCATCTCGTCAAACAGCACTATGGGGTCCGGTGTCTTTAACACCTTTTTATGTTCATGTACCGCCTTGAGCATAAGTCGAGACACTTCTCCGGGATCAGAGTTGTAAGATACGCCAATCTCCACTTTTGCTCTGATTTCCTGGTCTGACAAAGTCCAGTTTACGATATTTTTCTCCAGAAAGCTGCTGTTCGGTACCAGGATATGCACATTACCGGGAGTACGGACACGGGTGCAACGCATACCGATATTTTCAATGATACCAAAGTTGTTTTCCACCTCAATCATATCGTTTATCTTTACCGGTCGTTCTGCCAGCAGGATGAAGCCGCTGATAAAATTATTAAGCAAATTCTGGGCACCAAACCCCACACCGATAGCAACGGCTCCTCCAAGGAAGGTAAACACAGTAAACGGTATGTTGACATACCGTAAAGCCAAAACCAATAGTACAATCAAGGCAAAAAAATAGAGCGTTTTATTGATGGCAGCTATTGCACTTTTATCAAGTCGAGTCTTCAGTAAAATTCGTGTAATTATTGAGTGGGTGAACCATCTCGCCAACAGCATGCCGACAACGAGAATAAACAGCGTGATTACTAACTTCCTGACGGTAACTGATCGTTCGTCAATCACCCACAACTCAATTTTCCAGATATCCTGTACTTTGGTTCCCACGCCCTTAATTTTTTTCCTGATAGAGATATCTTTTTGCTTCAGATTTATTTCATCAAGAAATCGATGCCCAATTGCCATGGTCCCTTGAAGGAGAGAAAGGTATTCAAAATTACGTTCCGCCATCTTATTCAATGCTTCCACATGTGTTTCCACATGCTTATTCATGTCGGGATCTAAATTTTCGTCGGCCAGTTGTTTCTGGATGTTGGCAATTTCAGACTGCAAATTTGTTTGATCTGTTTCTTTGACTTTGATAGTCCGTGAAATATTCTTTATATAATCAGAAATTTGTTTCTCCCAGTTGTCCAGTTCCTCATAGTTTGCATCGTTTTCAAGTAGAACATATCGCCGCTGCCAGAATTGTTTTTCCTGGTCGAGAATAAGCAGTATGTTCTCTGTCTGTTCCAAAACAGTCTGATACGTTTCTCTCCATGCCTCACGTGCTTTAAGAAAAGCCGTTGCTTTAGCCTTAACGAATTCATCAACCCCCTCCTGGGCTTCATCAAAATCCTTTTGGGCCTCTGACCATAAATATTCAACCTTCTGCTGTTCCTGCCGTAGAGTATCGAGTCGTGTTTGTAGAGTTGTGCGCCGCTCTTCAAGTGAGTCAAGATGGTTGTCCAAATCCTGCTGGTCAAAAGCAAGCTTTGATCGTACCCAATCCACATGACGTTGGGTGATTTGCTTTTTTAACTGGGCAAGCCTCAATTCCGTTTCCTTGTTTTCCATAGTGATTCTTTGCAGATTAAGGAAAACATTCGCCAACTCCTCACCGACTTTTGCAGATTCGAGTTTCCAGTTCATCTCCAAGGCCCTGTGAGTCTGGTCCTCCTTAAACAGTTTTTCTGTAGTCTCGCGTACTGTTTGCGCAGCCTGCTCAAGCTTTGTTTTCTCTTCTTCAAGCTTCTCTTTTAATGACTTCAGTGCGATATTGATTGTTTGTTCCTGTTGCTTTACAGTAGTCAGTTCGTCAAGGAGGTTATCATATACGCTCAAATTATACGGAGCCGGTTGGACAAAAAGACTTTCCTGTTGAGAATCGAGTTTATTACTCAGGCTTTCTTCTTCTTTCTTTAACGAATCCCGCCTTTCTATTGAGGTGAGAATACGTTGATAGATGGCCTCCAGTTTTCGCAGATTGGCATTATGCTCTTGTAGGCTTGTTAACGACACCCCAAGCTGGTTGACCATTACCTCATTTTCCGAGGACTCAGTATTTTCCAGTTTCTCTTTTAATTCCTTTAGCCTGATTTTTGCTTTTTTAAAATCTATAGCAGGAACAACTTTCTTTTGAAAAGAAGGTTGTGGTTGCACTTGTTCGGCAATCGACTGCTCAAGAAATATCGAGTTCATGATAAACAGTGTCCATGCAAATACACTGATAAAAATTTTCATTTGGTTGCTATGTATCATTTTCTTGTTTTTTTTATTGACCCAATACGCTGCTCAAGAATTAAAGGCATTTTCACCTGAAAACATAAAATTTTTTGTGGTCCCGGAAATTGTGTCAAACTAGGTACTAATCTCTTAAAATCAATAATAAAAGATGACTCGTCCAGAGAAATAGTTGATCTGAGTACAATGAAAATTAAAAATAATATAATACCTATAAAGTAGCACCAAGAGACAAGAAATTAGAAATTAACTGAGGTGGACCTTTGTAGAGCACATACCTGTAACAAATATATATAAGGTTGCTTGAGATTTTCCGATAGACCGCAATAAGATCAAAAACTGAAATAGTACTATTGACAATAGTATCCGCAACCATTCTGCATTGAAGATAATCACACTAAATGAGATAATCCTTTTCAGATTTTGTAAAATACCGGGTAATAAACCGAAAAATAATACAGGGGGAGCCGAAAGAAGGCTCCCCCCGTTGGTTGGATTTAATTAATATTTCTGTAAGGTAGTTGTCAAAGCACCTTTATCTTCCATGGCAACTGCGACTTTCGTTACGTTCATCTTCCTCTAAGTCATCATGATCGTATTAATGTTCTTCGACTTCCTGGTCAACTGTACATCCGTTGGAGGAAATAACGCTAATATTCTCAAGATCACTGCCGACGTTTTCGATCTCGGCTGCCCATCTACCTATCCTGGCCCTTTTCCACCTGCCTCTTTTGACCCTAATTCCATCGGCCAAAATATCACCAGTGTCAGAATTGATGATGGTTAAGGTGGTGCCGACATTGGCCCGTCCCGAAATCTTGAGCTTTTCGTCATCGCGGTCATATTCCATTCTCTTGATAACAAGCTTGCTTTCTTCATCACAAACTTCGATTGCCTGTACTGTGATAGTCACCGTGGCCTCGTTACTGTCAACCAGACCATCTTTCGTAAAGTAAGTGAACGTGTCGGTTCCGGTAAACCCTGGGTCTGGCGTGTAGTCGAACGACCCATCATCGTTCAGCAATAGGATGCCATTGGCAACATTATTTACCAGTTGAGCCGTCAGGGTATCGCCGTCCGGGTCACTATCATTACCGAGCACTCCGGGTGCGGCCACGATGAGTATGGTGTCCAAAGACGTGCTGTAGGCATCATCGTTTGCAACCGGTGGGTCATTAACCGGCGTCATCTCAACCATTACTGTCGCGGTGGAGCTGCCACCTTGCCCGTCCTGGACCGTATAGGTGAACGAGTCTGTCCCGGTAAAGTTGGAGTTCGGCGTGTACGTTACTGTACCGTCACCATTGTTCACTGGGGTGCCGTTTGCTGAAACACTGACAGCCACGACCATCAGCGGATCGCCATCAGGATCAGAGTCGTTGGCCAGCACGCCAATCGTTACCGGTGTTTCCTCAGGAGTAGTGGCCGAATCGTCAACAGCCACCGGCGGTTGGTTGGCACCTGCTTGAACGGTAATCGTCACCGTTGCTTCGTTGCTGTCAAGTGCTCCATCATTCGCCACGTAGGTGAAGTTGTCGGAGCCTGAGAACCCTGCGTTTGGCGTGTAGGTAAACGACCCATCAGTATTCAGCGAAAGTGTGCCATTGGCAACATTATTGCTTTGGTTGGCTGTCAGCGGATCGCCCTCCGGATCGCTATCGTTCCCAAGCACTCCAGGTGCGGCTAAGGTGAGCATGGTGTCCTGAGGTGTAGTGTAGTTATTGTCAACCGCCATGGGTTGGTCGTTGACGGCGTTTATAGTGATGGTCACGGTGGCGATATTGGAGTCTGCCAGGCCATCGCTCGCCATGTAGGTGAACGTATCCAAGCCGGAGAAGTTCACATTCGGCATGTAGTTGAACGAGCCGTCGGGATTGAGGGTCAGCGTGCCGTTACTCACGCCAGTAACCATTGTGGCAGTCAGCGTGTCACCATCCGCATCGGTGTCGTTTGTCAGCACACCAGGAGCCGCCACGTTCAATGAAGTATCCTCATTCGTGGTGTACGAATCATCAGCCGCTTCGGGCATGGTATTTGGCTCATCACTGATATCAGCGGTAGTTGTGGCAGTGTCCGTAGCTCCGCCGTCATCGGTCACCGTCAGGGTGACAGTGAAAAGTCCAGGCCCCGCAAATGCATGGGTCGGATTGACACCGGTACCGTTGCTACCATCTCCAAAGTCCCAAGCATAGGAGGCGATGGTTCCATCCTCATCGGACGAACCCGAACCGTCGAAGGATACTGGCGAACCGGCAGTCCCCATGTAGGGACCGTTGGGATCAGATACCGGCGTGTCGTTGACGGCGTTCACCGTGATGGACACTGTGGCGATACTGGAGTCTTCCATACCGTCGCTCGCAACGTAGGTGAACGTATCCGTACCAAAGAAGTTCGAATTCGGCGCGTAGGAGAACGAGCCGTCGGAATTGAAGACCAGCGTGCCGTTACTCACATCAGCAGTCAGGATGGCGTTTAGAGGATCTCCATCAGCATCAGTGTCGTTTGCCAGCAACCCTGGAGCCGCCACGTTCAATGAAGTATCCTCATCCGTGGTGTACGCATCATCAACAGCCAAGGGCCGGTTATTTGGCACATCACTGATGACAGCGGTAGTTGTGGCAGTGTCCGTAGCTCCACCGTCATCGGTCACAGTCAGGGTGACAGTGAAAATTCCAGACTCCGTATACGCATAGGTCGGATTGACACCTGTACCGGTGCTATCATCCCCGAAGTTCCAATTATAAGAGACGATGGTCCCGTCAATATCTGATGAGCCCGAACCATCGAAGGACACATCCGAACCGACGGTCCCAATGTAGAAGCCGTTTGGATCAGATACCGGCGGGTCGTTGACGGCGTTCACCGTGATGGTCACGGTGGCGATATTGGAGTCGTCCACATTGTCGTTCGCCACGTAGGTGAATATATCCGTGCCAAAGAAGTTCGAATCCGGCGTGTAGGAGAACGAACCTTCGGAATTGAGGGTCAACATGCCGTTACTCTCGGGAGTACTCAGGGAAGCGGTCAGAGGATCTCCATCCGCATCGGTGTCGTTTGCCAGAATCCCCAGAGCCGCAACGTTCAATGGCGTATCCTCATCAGTGGTGTACGCATCATCAGCTGCAACAGGCGGCTGATTGGCAGCCTGACAGTCTGGATCATTCGCGTCGTAGTCAAGGTCGCCGTCGTTATCCAGTCCAAGACTGCCCGCAAAAGTTTCTGAACCGTTGTTATTGCAGGGATCCCAGTTAAGAGTGGCGTACCAAGCTGGTAAAACATCTTCAGTCGGGGGCGATTCATCCCCATGACAGGATAGGCACGTTTCACCATCACTGTCGGGACCAACTAATGCGTTCGTATGGTGAATGCGCAGACCTGCGCCACCATGACAGCCCATGCAGGAAATAGTCGGATCTGCACCTGACGGCGCGGTATTCGAGGAATCTATAAAGACCGGAACACGGGGGCCTGATGAGTGACAGTTGAAGCAATCATTCAGCATTTGATTTCGATGAACGTCATGCAGATCGTTACCCCAGTCTGCTGGGTCTTGGTCCGTCTCCGAGGATGAGCTGGCTCGAAAATCCCCGTGACACTCCACACAGTTTCCAAATGGCGGTGTGGAGGTATCCGGTGACAATGAATATGTCTCATATGCCTCCGCTTGTGGTACATAAATGGTTGATACGAGCAAAGCACCCAATACAGATGCAATGCTACACAATATTTTTGTATTCATTATACATAAACTCCGTTAATTTTTGATTGTAAATGTAATTCAGATATATTGTTGATGGTTGAGTTATGGTTTACAAGTTCACCTGTATCTGGACAGGCATAACTTGTTCTTGCCAATAAGAGCAAAGCCGTAAAAAAGAACAATAAAACAGCAAAAAAGGAAGCTGCTATTGCATTCATGTTTTGTATGTTTTCTCTCATCGAAGAATATCCTCCACAAATTGATAAACTGTTTATTGACTTTCTTCGTGTCTCGACTCTCTTCACTTTTCTATAATTTTTTCAAATGATTAAATTCCTCCCGGGTAAATTCATTTAAAGCGGGGGTAAATGACGTCAAGTACACCCGATCTCGTAGGTCAATCTGGTTTGGTACAGAATCCATAATCATAAAATCTTTCTTGGGTTGAGATTGATCTGAGGTTTCTTGGGAGTCTATAAAATTTTCTCTCAACATATCAAACAGTTTCGCGGTTATTAAAAGGTTCAGATCTTGCTAGTAACGAGTTTTGCTATAACTTGATTCAAAGATTCCAATTAAACTAAGGCAAGGAGAGTGCCAGTTTTATAATAGTTGGATAACTTCCTGTTTTATAAAGGAAAGGAAATAATGGGAGGGAAATCTGCTCGTGATCCGGACTCTTTTTGTGAATGATATTCAATACACTTTATATTCAGCATGATACAATGGATAGTAATTATTATTATATATATCAACAGGTTATATCATATGTATGCAATACACTACACATTGAAAAATTTTATACCTGTGATGTTGAATGGAAATATCAGTTTTCCATCGAAACTTTGAAAGGTTAGTTATATATCTTTTAAAAATGATGTCATTTAAGCATAACGAGAAATCCTGTTGCGAAAAGTACTGGTTTCTCATTCGTCGAGCTAATGGAGTTCACTCAACTCCGATTGACAGAAAACATATTAGACCAATATGTTAATGCCCATGACTCATGAGCTCCTGAGCTACTGAGCTACTGAGCTACTGAGTTTTAGGGGTATTCAGTTTTTTTTCGAAAAGAATTTTTGCCAGAAATGATAACTGGTAGGACAGCAGGTTGTCGTCTAGAATTCAGGTTTTATAGTCTTGGGGAATAATATCATATTTTTTCATGAGATTATAGAGATCAGCTCGGTATTTTCCTGCTAATTCTGAAGCTTTGCTAACATTACCTGCGGTGATTGTAAGGAGATTCCGGAGATAATTTTTTTCAAATTTAGCTCGTGCTTCCTGAAGAGTTAGCAGTTCGTCCCGAACCTTTTCTTCCTGTAGAATAAGATCATCAGTTAGAATATCGCTGTCAGTCATGGCGATAGCATATTCAATGACATTTTCAAGCTCTCTAACATTACCGGGCCAGTCATGGAGCATGATCTTCTGCATTGCAACAGGAGTGATGGATTTAATTTTCTTTTCAATTGAATCACTGAATTTCTTGATAAAGTGATCAACAAGTGGCGGAATATCTTCTCTTCTTTCCTTGAGAAGAGGGAGTGTGACGGGAATGACATGTATCCTGTAAAACAGATCCTCACGAAAATTGCCTTTTTTAACCTCCTTCTTCAAATTTTTGTTGGTTGCAACAATAATACGGACATCTACAGAGACAGATTCGTCGCTACCCAATGGAACAAATGTTTTCTCCTGGAGGACCCGCAACAGCTTTGCCTGAATAGAAAGAGGCATGTCACCTATTTCATCAAGAAATATTGTTCCTTTATCAGCCCTGGTAAAAAGCCCCATACTTTTTTTCACTGCGCCGGTAAAGGCTCCCTTCTCATACCCGAAAAGTTCACTCTCCAGCAATGATTCAGGAATAGCGGCACAGTTAATGGCCAGAAAGGGAAAATCTTTCCTCTGGCTGGAAATATGAATCGCCTTGGCAATCAGTTCTTTGCCAGTGCCACTGGCACCATAAATAGCGACATTTGATTCTGTGTCGGCAACACGCGCTACCTGATCAAGAACTTGTCGCATACGTTCACTTTTAGCAATAATATTGGCAAAATCAAATCTTTCCTCAAGGAGTTCTTTTAACCTGTTAATCTCACCGGTCAGTAGCCTTCTCTCCCTTGCACGTTCAATCTGCAAAATTAATTCCCGGGAGTCAAAAGGTTTTGTCAGATAGGTGAAGGCACCGCGCTTCATAGCCTCGACGGCACTTTCTATACTGCCATGAGCAGTCAGAATTATCACTGGCAAATCCGGGTGAATTAAATGTAGTTCCTCCATCAGTGAAAGGCCATCCTGCTTGACCAGTTGCAAGTCAATAACTGCAACATCAAACACATCTTGGCTGGCAATTTCTTTTGCCACATTTTCATGATCGGCTGCGACGACATTATAACCAGAAGCTTCCAGCCTCAGGTGAATAAGGTCTAAAAGATTTTTGTCGTCATCAATGACCAGAATTTTAGTTTTCGCCATAATGTAATTTGTTTTATCAACGGGTTAATTGTTTTTTCTGCTGTTCAATATCAATATCAATCTGCTGGATTTTTTCTATAGTTTCAAAAAGACCAAGCAAAATTTGTGCCTCTTCTGCAAACTCGCTATCAGGGAATTGCATGGTCAATACATGAAAGTAGATCTGTGATTTCTTGTAATCTTTTGCGGGATTACCAACATGGGCATATATCATACCAAGGTTATAGAGCGCCTCGTCTGCAGGTTTTTCATTGCCGACTTCTTTTAAAATCTGCACATTCCTATTCACCGCATCATCGAAATTCTGATTTTCAACAAATTTACGACGCACGGTGACAGGTACTGTTTTTTTCTTCTTTTTTATTTGTGATTGTTTTTGCATAGATTGTTGTTCAACATCCGCTACCGTCTTTTCTTGAGCAGCAATAGTTTCAAATAAACTGAGATAAATATTTGCCTCTGAGGTTAGCGGAGAATCAGGAAAGTTCTCATTAAGCTTTTCAAAATAATACTTTGACTGAGCATAATCCCTCCCTTCATAATCATGGTGCGCATACACTTCTCCCAAAGCATAGAATGCCACATCAGCTGGTGGTTCTGTTTCAGTTTCTGAAATAATCTGCATGCTTTCTTCAACCACAGGTTCAAATAAACCTGCTGCCAGATTTTTCCTGTATTGCTCCAGTTGCCTGTTCGATTTTATTTCAGTAAATTTGTCTTGAACCGGAGCACATGCAACAATGTTTACAGCAGTTATTATGCAGCTAACGGCAATGTAATATAAAATGTACTTCCTTTTCCTACCCGACTTGTTGCCCACACATTTCCTCCATGATCCTGGATTATCTGTTTAACTGTCGCTAATCCTAAGCCTGTTCCTTTTATCTTTTCACCTTTTGCGGGGATTACCTGTTGAAATTTTACAAATATTCTCGCGAGATCTTCCTCAGGAATCCCAATTCCGGTATCATGAACCTCTACTTCAACAAAACTTCCACCAGCTTTTGCTTCACGCTTCCTCTTACCGTTATCAGAATCAAAATCTTTATCATCACCAATAATACTACGATAATCGACAATACTTCCCATGACATTTGCTTCAAGTTTAATACTACCGTTTTCAGGAGTGAATTTAATTGCATTCCCAATAATATTACGAAAAACCTGCAGCATCCTTTCATGATCAACTTTAACAGGCAACAGGATGCCAATATTATTACTTATTGACAAATTTTTCGCTTCAGCTAAAGGTGCCAGGGCATCCAGGGATTTTTTTACCAGTGCGGAAAGATCTGTAGAGGTAAAGTGATAATTCATCATTCCAGCTTCAATTTTGGAAAGATCAAGCAATGAATTAACCAGCTCTATCAGACGATTGCTTTCCTGTATCACTATAGACAGAATACGCTGCTGTTTTTCAGAAATCTCTCCACCAAGCCCTTCAAGCAGCATTGTAGTTCCCTCTTTTATAGAGGCTAGAGGTGTTCTTAATTCGTGGGACATATGCGAAAAAAATTCAGACTTCATATCATCCACTTCCTGAAGTCTGTGACACATGGTGTTGATTGCTGAAGCCAGTTCGGCAATGACTGGTGGTGAACTTACTTCGAGATCTCCCTTGAAATTTCCTTGAGAGATATCTACTGTTTTTGCCTTCATCACATCAAGTGGTTTCTTGATACTTCTGGTAATGATAAACGCAACTATCAGGCCAGTAGATAAAGCAAAAACTGAAATCAGTATAGAAACATTTCTCGCTCTATCACTGCTTTCACTTAAATTTATAATCTTGGCAAATACATCTTTTTCGTTTGTTCGCCTGATCAGTTTGAGCTGTTCAATGATATCAGAAGCAACTGTCTTCTTTTTTTCTGCATACCAATCAGAGGAGTATGGTTTTGAACTTTGTATCAATTCTCGTTCTGCGTTGACCAGGCGGCTAAAATTCTGATGCTGAACACCGATTGTATTTAAATAATTTTTAATTTCATCTGAAGTCGTTTTTGCGAAAGCTTTGTTTAGAAGCTGGTTGAATTCATTTTTCATTTGCAGGTAGTTTTCATAGAGTGCTTCATCTTTTAAAACTACAAATTTACGATCAGAACGGGACTCTGACAGTAAAATATCGGAGAGTTGATTGGAGTATTCAATGATTGATGTATCATTCAGGATAATCGACCGGGTAATTTGATTAAATCTGCTGAGATGGTAGATGAAATACAGGCTGACTCCAGCAAGCATACTGAACAGCATCAGATAACTGATTATAAGCCTAGCAAATATTGATAACTGCATGTCCCTTGTCACATAAAGTTATTGCCGGGGAAATATCGTTAATAGCATTCAATATGAAAATATGATCGATACAAGTCTCCCCTATGCCTGTAAGATGCACAAGCCATTTCTGCGTTAAAATCATTCCGGCCCATCGACTGTTTTCTTGTCATGCAACTCAGCTATAAATAATTATATGCATTTGATATCTATGGCGCCATAAACTATATGCTGTATTAACAAGTCATAGAATAAAACCTGTCTACATTAACACACCAAGGCCGCCGAAAGGCGGCCTTGGTTATAAACATGTCAAAATATTCCTTCCATTGCCGGAAATAGTATCTTCCCAAGTAAAATTCAAAAAATTTTGAGCAGGAGCAAATCAATGTAGTTTCGTTTTAATTCCGTCAAAGAAAAAAATCTGACCATTTTTATACAAGTTAATTATCACGGTAATGATAATTCCCCACAACAAGCTGTTAAGAGGGAAAGCCATTAATTTGAAATCCGGTATGAACCCGAGAAGAGTGAGACCTAAAACCGGTTGTTGAAAATACCAGAAGACTTCGCTGCCAATACTGCGGTTTTCAAGGCCAATCCCAAACATGAGAAACAGGATGATACTGAGGGAAAAGTGTAACGCCCCAATTGATATTATGAGCAGAATTAAACGTCTTTTCATCCGTGAAAACAAAAGTAATTTGAAATGGAAAGAGACAGGGATATTTCAACTCGACCTTTCATCCGGACAGTTGAACTGAACACACTCTTCTCAGCGTTCACATCTTGCCGTGCCGCAGGATAGAGAGCAGAAGCCAGAAGCCCATGACACCCGCCACAAGGAAGCCTAAAAGGCCAATAATCGGGATATCATGCCATTTTGGCGGGATCCCGGACAGGACGATGAGGGAAGATCCGATAATAAGTGAGGCGAGAACTATGGCAAATGCTATCCGGTTGGACACCTGATCAAGAACTGCTCTGAGTGTCTGCAGGCCTCGGTGTTCAAATTCCAGTTTCATGCGCCCCTGGCGAAGCTGGCTGAGGATGCTGCGTAACTCCTCAGGAAGGTCGCGAATCAGCCCAAGATAGTCTGCAGACGTAATGCCGGCTTCTTCGGCCAGCCTGTTCATCCGAATCCTGTCTGTTTTCACCCTCATCATGAAGGGCTCAGCAAGCTTGATTAATTCAAGTTCAGGGTCCAGCATCTGCCCTACCCCTTCAACCGTGGTAAGCGCCTTCATCATAAGGTAGAGGTTGGGTTTAAAATAGATCCTGTGCCGGGAGACAAGTTCCAGCAGTTCCTGCAGTATTTTTCCAGCCTCAAGCTGTTTAAGCGGGAGATAAAGGTACCGGTCAAGCATTTCACTCAGGTCCCGGCTCAGAGCATCGCGATCCACCTCGCCATAATGATCAGTGAGTTTTAGAACACTCTCAGTTACCCGTCGTTCATTCCGTTCAACTATATAAAGCATCAGATCAGTGAAATCCTCGCGGTTCTGGCGAGACAAACGCCCCATCATACCGAAATCAAGGAAACAGATAACGTTATCGGGCAAAATAAATATATTCCCTGGATGCGGGTCAGCATGAAAAAAACCGTGAACAAAAATCTGTTCCATAATGAGGTTGGTTCCACGTTCAGCTACAAGTTTCAGGTCACTACCTTCCTGTTTCAGAAGATCAATTTCCGAAGCTTTTATACCCTGGATATACTCCATGGTCAGGATACGCTCACAGCTTAAATCGCGATATACTTTTGGAACATGAATTTCACTCTTGCCTTCAAACTGACGGCAAAACCGCTGGATATGAGCAATCTCAACTGTATAATCTATTTCACTTGAAATGGTCCGGGCAAATTCCTCAACTATCGATGTGGGCCGGTGTCCCTGAATCTCTTCAAGGTACATCTCCATCAGGTTTGCCAGGTGGGCGAGAATTTCAAGGTCAACTGCAATAATTTTTTCAATATCAGGTCGCTGAACCTTGACAACAACCTCGTCACCATTTTTATGGACACCCCAGTGAACCTGGCCGATTGACGCTGCTGCAAGAGGTAAATTTTCAAATTCCTGAAAAATATCACCAGGCTTTTTCCCCATTTCATCAAGAAAAATATCTTCGACTTCCTCATAGGTAAATGGAGGAACATCATCCTGAAGTTTTGCTAATTCAACGAGGTAGTCAGGAGGGATGAAATCTGGTCTTGTCGAAAGCACCTGGCCTAATTTGATAAAAGTTGGACCAAGTTCTTCCAAAGCCATACGAAGCCTTACGGGTCGTGAATGCTTTTCTATCTGCTCACGAGGTTTTCTGTTGATCATCTTCAGACCGGATTCCAGATACTGGTCGATATGGAGCATCTCTATAACATCGCTAAAACCATACTTGAAAAGAATTCGTACTATCCGGTGATACCGGTTGAGATTACGATAGGTCCGGCTTATGGCTCCAATTTTCCTGATACTGAACATGACTTCTGTTGCCTCAGTCGAGTCAGTTTCCGGACTGCATTTTCTCGACCATAGCTTTGAGCTCTTCTATTTTACCTCTCAGCTCATCCACATCATCACGGCTGGCTACGTTCATTTTCTGAAGCTGTTCGGCAACATTGTCCTGAACCTTCTTTTCAAGCTGACCCTTTACATCTTCAGATTTTTTCACCATATCATCTACGAATTGCTTGCCTTCTTCCTGGGTCATCTTCCCTTTTTCAATAAGCTCTTTTTTTAACTCTTCGGCTTTCTCTTTGGTCAGGAATGCTGCGCCAGCTCCCATGTAGAAAATATCTCTAAGCAGATCCTTCATGATTTCCTCCATTGTTATGATCGTTCATACCTTGACTCACTCTTTTTCAATGTCCCTGTGATAAATACTCAATTCATGCTGCCTGCTTTGTAACAGGCGACCTAAATATTCTGTAACTGCTACTGATCGATGTTTCCCGCCAGTGCATCCGACTGCAAATAATAATGCTTCACGTCCGGCAGCAGAATGCTTGTCCACTGTAAAGAGGAATGCAGGGATAAAAAGTTTTAAAAACTCCTGTGCAACATTATTCTCGAGAACATAATCCGCTACATACCTGTCAAGGCCTGTTCTTTCTTTTAGTTCAGGCACATAATACGGGTTGGGCAAAAATCTCATATCCCATATTATATCAGCTTCAGGAAAGCTGTGTTTATATCCGAATGAAAAGATGGTGATCTGCATTATCCGTTTCCTATGAAAACCAAGTTTATCTCAATATATCATGCTTTATAAAAATTCTGATAACCATCAATCCTCAGCCAGGAAAAAACAACGATCATGTTACAGCTTGATATTATTTCTATTTATGTCATACGGAGTCTCGTGCCTCGCTTACCTCGAACGTATGTGAGATATTTTTGCCCTTGAGCACAAAGATATCTCCCTTTGGTCGATATGACATCAAGTTACATAGCAATAGCAAACACTTGCCAAGCCTTAGTGGTAATCAAGTAAAACATGTACCTTTAACTCATATTATATGGCACTTTGAGTTCGAATACCAGTCAAGATCATATTACAAAATGTTGAATAAGGTTTGAAGACAAGGTGTAAATCTAATGCTGAGCCTTCTTTTTTGTAAAAACGGCTTGAGGCATATCCAAAAACACTATAGAATACAGTAGAGGGTAATTAAAACAAGTGGTTAAGCCTTATTCCAATGAGACAAAACACTTATATTCATCGGTTGAAATGTTATTTTAACATTTGAATATTCAAAAATTCTGTAATCAATAAGTATCAATTACCATCACCTGACTTAATCAGGGTTAACCATGTTTACCAAGGAGAAAAGACATGAAGCAACTGGTAGTATATTCATCACAAGGGGGAAACACCAAAAAACTTGCGGAAACCGCGTTTTCAAGATTGTCCGGAGACAAGGATATCAGCCCTGTCACTGACGCACCTGATCCGTCAGGATTTGATGTTGTTGTTATCGGTTTCTGGTACCAGGGCGGCCAGCCTGACCCGGCAAGTCAGGAATATCTGAAGAAATGCAATAATGTAGGTAAACTTTTTATTTTTGCGTCTCATGGAGCGGCAACTGAATCCGATTATGTCAAAATGGGTATGAACAAGGCCAGAGAACTCGCTGGTACAGCAAACATAGTAGGTACTTTCAGCTGCCAGGGAGAAGTGCCGGAAAATATTCTTGAGGCCGCTGCTAACAAAGACCCGCAACCACCCTGGCTGAAGGATGCTGATGCGGCCAAAGGACATCCTGACGCTAATGATCTTTACAACCTGAGTGATGCCCTGGAAAAAGCCGGACTGGTTGACTCGCCAAAGCCTACGGACGAAAAAAGAATGTTTTCCTGACACCTGTTATCAGATAAATTACTTTCAAGCCGCCTTTTTGTTGTAAAATTCAAAAGGCGGTTTTTTTTCCTTTTTACGGATCCAGTTGAGAAGTTTGATAACTTTTGGACGATTGATCAGGTTATCAACCACAACATGCTTCTTGTGAAAATCCATTAAGGAAACTCCAATCAGGATAGTGATTATTCCCTGTCCTGGCAGTAAAAGCATGACAATCCCGGCAAGAATAAAAAGCAGACCAATTGTGTTCCTGGATATGAAAATGATCTTTGCTACAACGGGATGCCTTTCGTGCCGCCGGGCAACCATTTCACGATGCTGGATGAAATAATTGACAGGCAGCCTCGCGATGATCCATGGTATGGCAATCAAGCTGCCGATAAAGGTAACGATTGATAAGACACCCAGCCATTCAATAGCATAGGCGTATTCCCGAATGAATTCCACCGTCTAAAGGCCTGCTTTCTTTTTTTTCAACAGCCAGAGCCGCCATTTTTCCCTGTTGCCACGATGAAGAAAAATGATTTCCCGGGAAGGAAAGGAAGCGAGAAGCTCAGGCTCCATGCCTACAATAAAACCTGACAGCATATACATCTTCGCATTCCAGAATTCCGTGTTCGAGACAAGAGTAAGCAGGAGTTCTTTATAAAGATTTGCAATGACCAGGTCGTACCTGCCTATATCGGGGATTTCTGACTTGAGGTCGAGCTGTTTTACCCTGACCTGCGCATCACAGCGGTTGAGTTGGACATTGCGCCGGGCAACTTCACAGGCCAATGGATTATTATCGACTGCAGTAATATGATCTACACCAAATTTTGCGGCTGCGATTGCAAGGAGCCCGGTTCCAGTACCCAGATCGAGCACTGACTCAATCTTTTCTCCTGATTGATTAAGGACAAGTTCAAGTGTTTCAAGGCACAGGCGGGTGGTGGCATGAAATCCGCTGCCGAAAATCACGCTGGGGTCGAGAATAATTTTCTGAAATCCGTCGTACTGTCCCTTGTTATTTTCCCATACAGGTTGGACTGCCAGGGTTTTGGTTGCAAATGAAGTTATGTTCGTCCCAGCTTCCCAATCCTGATAATCAAGGTCCGCCTGATAGATTATTTCTGATCCGCTGGTACTACAGATATCCCGGACCAGATCATCCTTGGGGGTATGAAAAAAAAGAATGGCATTATCATCTTCTATCCATGTACCGATATGATCAGGATCGTCGACACGGGGCAAGTCCATCCGGTCAAGGTAGTAAACATAAAGCCTGTTGTACATGGAATGCGGTGGAAACAACATGTTATTCCATGTTATTATTTGCTACTCAAAGGGCAGCTTTTTGACAGGCAGCAAAATGTCCTCCAAACTTCTTTTGGGAACATGGTGTACGTTTTTTTCATCTCGCCAATATCGAATATCTCCATCCTTTTTTAGTTTTTCAATTACCACCTTTTCCGCAGGATACCCAAGGGCCAGTACAAGAATAACCTTGTACCTTTCTTCAAGGTAAAGAATTTTACTTATATCCCTTGAAAAGGCTGCGATTCTGCAGCCATATATTCCCTGTTCAGCTGCACCGAGAAGGATATTCTGGGATGCGATGCCCAGGTCGAAATGCGCTTCCCTTTCCGGTCCCTTACACCTTTTTCTATCGAGCATGCAGACTATATAAGCAACCGGTCTTTCTCCCCTGTCAGGACCGGGCCAGTCCTTAAGATAACCTGCCCATTTGAGAAGATTAAAGATGCGCTCGCGTAACTTTGATTCAGTTACAATCATATATTTCAAGGGCTGTGCATTCCGTGCTGATCCGCCAAATCTGGCAAGATGGACCAATTGACGGAGCTGATCTATCCCTATACGTTTATTTTCCTGGAAACGCCTGACGCTCCTGGTCTTCTCAATCAGTTTACGTATCATGTCACTCCCTCCCGCTCTGCATTTCGCTCTCATAGTTACGAGGTTGAACTTTAATAATCACATCTGTACCGGATTCATCGGTTTTGGGGGAAATTACCACCCTGCCTTTATTCACAGACAACTGGTTCACCAGGTAGTCATATATAACCTGAGCTCTATTACCGGCGAGTTCATACAGCTTTTCCTGGCTGACTGCTACTCTTCTTGGTGGCAGGGGCTGCAGATCCTGTGTGAGTTCAACAGGACTTATTTTTTCCTCAACGATCTGTTTGGGTTCCTGTGGTAATTTATTTTTTCCGGCCTTTTCACTTTCAATGATTTTTGATCTTTCAGCAGCCCGCCTTTTATTTTCCGCTTCACGTAATATGTCGGCATCTTCCTGCAAAATTTCCTGCAAAGCGGATGTGTCTGATTCCGGATCAAAATTACCGGATATTTCAAGCCGTAAAAAAGGACGCCGTGCTAACAGTTCAGGATAATCAGACAGACTCTCTGTTTTATAAAACTCAAATGATCCGGGGGAAAATGATGCAGTACCCGGCAGATTCAATTCAGGCAGAAGCTTTTTTAGAATGAGCTGCTCAGACAGTTCTGCCTTAACAGCATCATGTTTTAAGCCACGAACCAATGAATCAAGGAGGAAAGGACGTGCCTGACCCGCATCAAACCTCTCCTCACTCGTAAAATTGAGTGAAAATTTATCGTCAATATACATTGAAATAACACGAAAATAAACCGACTCTGGATCCGGTCGTATATTTTGTAACCGGATAAGAGTTGTAACTTTTATCTCTCCTTTTTGATTGTTAAATTGCTGCTGCCAGTATCCCGTCGCATTATTTGCTTTTAGACCGGCATTTTTATGCAGTATAGGTTGAAATGTCTCAAGGGGAATATTGATGAGTTCAAGGGAATAGTCATTGATCCTGTCGATTTCCGTTGAACCACTGGCTGTGAAACGGGCCTTCTTTTCAAGGACTCCCTGAACTGTAAAGGGCATGGATTTGGAGCCGACAGCAGATATCGAACCGCTGATATCAGTAACTTTTGGCTGGTAACCAGGCAAGACGACAGGTTCAGGTAAATCCAGCGTAGCATTGACAAATTCAATTTTTTTTATTTCAACGGTCCCTTGTGTTCCTCTGTCTGGCTTTAGACTGAGAAAAATATTGGCCGGTTTCTCAGCATGACTTATTCCGGGTATGACAATCGGATGTTTCAATTTAATATTTTCAGACTGGAGAAGAAAAGGATCGAACTGAAGGCGAATGTTTTCAGATTGTGCCTTGTCCCAGCTCACATACGGACCTTTTATTCGGCCTGCCTGCATATTGTGTACAAACATTTTTCCGGAAAATTCTTTGGCCGGCATATGGTATATTCCAACAGCATCAATTGTCCCTTTTTTTAGTTCAGGAATAAACCATGGAGAGATATACTGCTTGAACATTCGAACATCAGTTTCTTTAAGTAGAATATTTAATTGTCCATTTTGTGTAACAGGTGAAAACACCCCCGCGACGGAAAACTTTCCATTTTTGCCGATTCTGCCGGACATGTTTATGTTTTCCTTCTTTTGGATTGCTTCCTGAAGATTCACTGCATGCAGTGAAATATCTTTTAATTCAAGCTGGAGAGGCTGGTTCTTGTCAAACGGGTTTGGGACAAGTTTATGCAGCGTTGACTGGGTTATATCAAGTCCATGGGACGATATTGTCCACTCGTCTTTCCCCGACACCTCAGTTATCAAGTTAGACAGCCCTGCTCTCTTGACAAAAACATCGCCTTTCTTAAGAATGATTTTTTCACACGAAAGGTGTTTAGCGGGCTCATCTGCCTGCAGGTTCTGGCATTCAAGCTTTTTGCCGGATATAATTTTCTTTTTTTTGTGGAGAAAAGTAAAATCATGGGCGGTCAACCTGCCGTCAAGCAGGTGAAACATAAACTTTTCACTTTTGCTTTTGTCATCTGAACCGGAGGTCAGGGAAAATGAACTTTCAATATCAGCGCTTCCCTGTGCAAAACTGATGTTTACTGGTAAAAACCTTGAATACTGTTTCAGGTCAAGGTTGCTGATCGAGAGAAAACCGTCTGATTGCAATCCGGGATGAATCTCTCCTTTAGTAGAAAACTTCATTTTGTTTTCTGCAGATTCAGCGCTGCCATTAAAAGAGAAAGAAGCAGGACCGTTTCTCTGCTCAACCTGTTGATGATAGGTATCGTTAGCAAAACCTGACAAGGTAAACTGTACATCCTCCCATTCATAGCTGGTTTTTTTTTGATTGCCGTAGGCAAGACGAAATATGCCATTGCTCCATGAAAAATTTTCCAATTTTATTCCATATGGATAGGTGTTCAGTCCCTGTGTGAAATTTTTCAAGTCCTGAAAAGAAACCGCAGCGTGTTTTTTGCCTGTAGTATCGCTCAATGTGAAACTGAAAACAGGTTTAACAAATTTAATGTTCTTTACAATGTACTGTTTTGTATGCGGAAGAGCCTGAAGTTCAATCTGGGCATCAGGTACTTTCAGGACCGGTTCACCATTTTGGTTAAGGAACTTTAACCCCTTAACTGCCGCATTGAATTGGAAGGATACTTTCTCTGAGCCATCGCTCAATTCAGGAATAACAAAATCGATATCAATATCAGCCTGTCCCTCTGCCAGTTGAAAAGCGTTCTGTTGGAGGACAGGAAGGTAAGTAAGGTAGTTCATTAAAACAACATCGGAAAACTTGAGGGTGAATCTGTTTTCCATATCACCTTTTGCATTTTTCTGACGCATCCCATCGATCTGTACCGGGCTAGAATTAATAACCGCATTCAGGCGTGGCATAAACCCTTTGCCGGATCGGTTTTCCTCAGTTGATGGAAAATAAAAATTGATCAACTCTACATGATGTTGTTTTTTTGCAAGATCATCGTCGATAACAATTCGGCTGCTTGCAAGATCGACACCATCCAATATAAGCCATGCGGGCCATATGATTTTATCGCTTCTCTCTTTGATTAGAGAAATAAACTGTGCAGCATCGGAAATATTAAATGCGCCTAATCTTAATCGTAAGAGGTTAAGGGTCATCCCGTTTACTTTTACATCCCGGCAAACAAGCTTTCTGCTGAACAGGGAGGGGAAATCCAAACGGCAATGAAATTCGGAACATTCGAGCAGGTTCTGCTTGTCCGTGTCACCGAAGACAGGCCCTACAGCTATTTCAGACAAATATACCCGTAAAGAGAACGGTGAAAAGATGACACGATCCACATGGACAGGTCTGTCAAATGTGTCGGACAGGTTTTTTGAAAGGGGACCTTTAATTAAAGTTGGGACAAGAAAGTAACTGCCAACTCCATAAAGGAGCACTAGAAACAGGGGAACAGCTATCCACAGCAAAGCTTTACCGGGAATGACTGGAAGCTCCCTCCTTCTGGAAACTTGACTGGTTCTTCGATCCAAAGGGTCCTGCGTCATCTTTGTATCAGAAAAATCCAACTCGCTTTTGTCTTTAGATATATCTCCATCATAACCGTTAGAAGCAGTTCCGCTTTCTTCAGGTTTAATTCTTATATTTTCAAATCTATTCGATGGCATAACTGTCTCTTTTCAACACTTGTTTTCCTTTTTCAATAGTCTGCACAATAGGAAAATGAGAAGATTCTGAGAAATCTTTATAAAATATAACTGCATTACACGTAATGCTTTTTTTACCTTAATTTTTAATTTTACTGTTCAATTTTTTTTTTACATGCTAAATATAATCAAAATTACCCCTAAAACAATTAATTGGCACATATTTCACCCCTTATCCATGCTTAGTACTCTCAGTTCTCTACGGTGGCAGGATGTAATTGACATAGCGATTGTCTCAATAATCATATATCGAATTATCCTTCTTATCCGTGGCACTAGAGCAGTACAGATGGTTGCCGGAATTGTTGTCATCACAATTTTTTATTTTATCTCAAGACAATTTGACCTCTTGACTCTGCACTGGTTGCTTCGTACCTTTTTAAATTCAATTTTTCTCATCATTATAATTGTTTTTCAGCGTGACATCCGCCGTGTTTTAACACAGGTCGGAAAAACACCATTTCATAAACAATATGACATGGTTGCCCAGGAATTGAACGAAGTTGTCAAGGCTGCATTTCATATGGCCAGGCGCCGTATTGGTGCAATAATAGTCCTTGAACGTGAGACAGGACTCCGCGACTATATCGAATCTGGTAATTCCATAGATGCCAAACTGACACGTGAACTCCTCATTTCCATTTTTCTGCCATCCTCACCCATACATGACGGGGGAGTTGTAATACATAACGGTAGGATCCATTCTGCAGGTTGTCTCCTGCCCCTGTCAAAAAGGCCTGATCTTGACAAAAGATACGGAACCAGGCACCGGGCGGCCTTAGGGTTATCTGAAGAAACCGATGCTATTGTTATCATAGTTTCAGAAGAAAGCCAGGAAGTTTCCCTTGCACAGATGGGTCAAATTACTGTTGCCCGGGATGAAGAGGCTCTGGCCAGCAGTCTGCATAAAATATTTATCAGCGCTGATATCCCCGGCTACTCATGGAAAAGCTGGTTGGGCAAAGCTCAAGGCTCATGAAAAAATTCACCCTGATCAAGAATAAGCCTGAAAACTGGCTGCTGAAAGCAATATCTATTTGCCTTGCAATTATGCTCTGGTATTTTGTGGTGGGCGAAGATCAACTTGATATAACGATTCAGGTTCCCATTGAGGTGATAAACATACCACGTGATCTGACCATTTCCAATCAATTCAAAAAAGAAATTGAAGTCTCAGTCCGTGGTCCCCGAAGCATGGTACTGGATCTGAAAAACAGAGATATTTCCCGTCCTGTTAACCTGTCCAATGCCAAGCCAGGCACGATAGTCATCAAAAACGATGAGGATTCCATATCGTTTCCCAAGGGTATTTCAGTCCAGCGATTGCAGCCAAAGAACATCACCCTGCTCCTTGATCAACTCATCCAGAAAAATTTTCCCATTGACCCGGTAACCCAGGGAGAACCTGCCCGTGGCTATGTCCTGCAGAAACTTTACCTTGACCCGGACCATCTAGCAATTTCCGGACCTAAAAATATCCTTGAGAGAGACCTGGCTCTTAAAACCTATGTTATTGACCTTGACGGACTCGACCATTCAACAACTCTCCAGGTCCATCTCAACCTTGACCCTGATTTTCTTGATCTCATTGGAGAAACTGTGGTAACCGCCAAGCTTGACGTCCGAGAAAAGCTTGTTGACCGTAAAGTCGTTAACATACCGGTAAACGTTCGCGAAGCAAATTTACCAGTGACTGTCCAGCCAGACTCCATAACAGTAGAAGCCAGAATACCGGAGAATCTTATCAAGGATACACCTGAACTTGTCATGCTCTTTCGTGCTTCAGTATCAGTCAATGGCATTAATACCCCCACTCATAAACCTGTAGTTGTCAACGGAGTGAGCGTTCCCGGGCACGACCCCATACAGGTTCTTTCCATGAAACCGGAAAATGTGCTCATAACACCGGTTGAAAACGTTCAATAATCCTGCAGGAAGCTGCTATTGTTTTTCCATGTTATTATTTTCCATACATTAATTCTGATTTTTTATAAATGTCGCCATGACTCAATCCACTCGTAAACTTTTTGGAACAGACGGTGTTCGCGGAGTAGCAAATATCCATCCTATGACAACAGAAATTGCCATGCAGATTGGCCGTGCCATAGCTTTCCTTGTCAAGGACCGTACCAAAGGACACCATATAGTCATTGGCAAGGATACCAGACTTTCCGGCTACATGATTGAAAATGCTCTGGCAGCAGGAATCTGCTCCATGGGTGTGAATGTCCAGATTCTAGGTCCCATGCCGACTCCAGGCATAGCGTTTATAACCACATCCATGCGTGCTGATGCCGGAGTTGTGATATCTGCATCCCATAATCCTTTTCAGGATAACGGAATTAAAATTTTTTCCCGGGATGGTTTCAAGCTCCCTGACGCAAAAGAAGCAGAGATAGAGGAGCTGATATTTTCCCAGAAGATGGAAGCGCTGCGACCTGTTGCCGACGAAGTTGGTAAAGCTTCCCGTATTGAAGATTCCAAGGGCCGGTATATCGTTTTTCTTAAGAATACCTTCCCGAGAAAATATACTCTTGATGATTTTCACATAGTACTTGATTGTGCCCATGGTGCGACATACAAGGTAGCGCCGCATGTGTTTACAGAATTGGGAGCCAGGGTAACGACCATTGGCGTTGAACCTGACGGTAAAAATATAAACCATAAATGCGGAGCCCTGCATCCTGAAATAATGGCCGAAAAAGTTAAACAGGTTGGAGCTGATATCGGTCTTGCACTTGACGGTGATGGCGACCGGCTCATAGTTTGTGATGAGAGGGGGCATGTAGTGGACGGCGACCATATTATGGCCATCTGCGCCAAAAACCTTCTCAAAAGCCGTAGACTCAGAAAGAAAACACTTGTGACAACGGTCATGAGCAATATGGGCCTTGAAGAGGCCATGAGAATTATGGGCGGCCAGATGGTCCGGACACAGGTGGGTGACAGGTATGTTGTCGAAACCATGCGAAGTAAAGGGTACAATTTCGGAGGAGAACAGTCAGGCCACCTTGTTTTCCTTGACCACAATACAACCGGAGACGGAATCCTCGCTGCATTACAGCTTCTCTCCGTTATGATAAAAAAACATAAACCTTTGTCTGAACTTGCCAGGGTTATGACGACCTATCCGCAGGTTCTGGAAAACGTTCGCATGTCGTCCAAAATCCTGCCTGAGCAGATTCAGGGTTTTCCGGAAGCGCTAACTGAAGCAGAAAATCAGCTTGGTAACAACGGGAGAATACTGGTGCGACCCTCAGGTACCGAGCCGGTAATACGGATTATGGTGGAAGGTGAAGATGAAAAAGAAATTTCAACAATCGCTCTCGAACTCAGCGACGTGATCAGACATGCTGACAGGTACTGACTGGATATCAATGGGAATGACTCAACCAGATGACGATAAATTTCGAGAATAAATCAATGTTGCGTATATATATACTAACCGCTCTTTTCATTCTCTGCATGGTGCATCCCATGTCTGGAGGAGAAAATATCTATACCTGGAAAGATGCTCAGGGAGAGATTCATATAACCGATCAGTCGCCTCCTGACGGCGTCGAGATCATTGACTCAAGCCCTGCTCCCCCAAAACCTGACATGAAATCCACTGAGAAACAGCCAAAGGCCGGAAAAGTTACCCGCCAGAATGTCCAACAACGGGAAAAACTGCTCAAAGAGTTTACCGAATATAGAGCTGAAGAGGCTGCCGCCTGGAAAAAAGCGGAAGAATTGATCGCTGAAGCAGAAGAGCTACGAAGCAGGAGTGCCATTCAAAAGGTTAAAAGGAAATACCGCAGAAGAGCCCGTGCCCTGGAGGAAGAAGCAGGAGAGGTAATAAAAAAAGCAGAAGCAGCAGCAGTTCAAGCCGAAAAACTGGAAAAAAGTTTAAATATCAACCCGGGTTCGAAGTAATAAACGCTGGCAAACAGGTGTGAAAAAAAGCATACAAGTTTACGAGACCCAGTCAGCTGCTACAATATACTCCTCACACTTTTTCCACTCTCAATACAGTTTCCCACCGGTACTTGACATGGTAAGGTTTCCGTCTTTAACTCCTTTGAGAGCAATCAGTCCCTGGGCAAGCTCCTGTACATCGGAAGCCTTTCCCTTGGTAATTGTGACTTCCAGGCAGTTGTCATGATCCATGTGCACATGCGTGGAAGAGGTAATAATGTTATAAAACCGATGCTGCAATTCAGTGACCTTTTCCTGGAGCTGCGGCCTATGATGATCATACACAAGTGTAATCACTCCCACAACCTGGCTGTTGCTCTCCCATTCCTCCCTCACAAGGCTTTTTCGGATGAGATCGCGGACAGCCTCCGAGCGATTACTGTATCTGTGCTGCAGGATATACGCATCAAAATTTTCCAGCAGGTCTTCTTCAAGTGAGATGGAAAATCGCTTCAGCATCTCTTCTCCCATTACTTTTCTATTTCATCAATCAGGGCTACCAGTTTTTCCGATTCCTGCTGGAGAAGCGGTGGTACAGTCGAATCTTTCTTCGCCTTTGACAGGTATTCCCGGGCCAGTTTTAGTTTTCCTTCATACACATAAAATTTACCCAGATAAAAATTACTTTCACCGGTTTTCTTCGCCCCGGCCTTGATCCTGCCAAGTTCAAAATAAATCTTGGAGTACTCCGGCATAACTTTCATAATTTTATTATACAACTGCTCAGCTTCATCCGGTTGACCTTTTTTCACATACGCACGGGCAAGATGAAAGGCAGCATACATATCCCCTGGATCCTTCTGATAAGTCTCTGTAAGCAGTTGAAACCCCCGATCAACATCGCCGGAATCGAGATACATAATTCCAATATCAATATCAACAATGTTGCGATTTGGAAAATATCTCTTCACGTCCGCAAGATTTTTCAAACCCTGGGAGAAGTTAAGCTCTCTCGCCTCAAGAAGGGCTAATCCGTAGGAAGCCATTGCTGATTCTTCAGGACTCCGGCTTGTTGCGAGAGAATTGGCAAGATATGCCCGAGCTTTCTGGGGATCTTTAACACTGGTCATTATTCTGTATTTAATCCTGAGAAAATTAAAATTATCTGTTTCTGAAAATTTTCTACCCGCATTCAAATCATGGTCATAATCAAGCTGTGATTGAACATATTGAAGTCTTGCCTCGGGATTGGGATGAGTGAGCAGGTATTGAGGGATCTGTCCGGAGCGATACCGGGTGATGCGTCGCATTGTACTGAGCATGCCTGCTATGGCCCTGGGATCTCTGTCCAGCGCAACAAGCCAGTCATAGGAAAGCCTGTCAGCCTGTTCTTCGTCAACCCTGCTGAAATGAAGTTGTGCGGCCTGCCCCGCAGCCTGAAACCCGGTAAATAACCCGGAAGCCAATGACGGATCCCCGAGGGCCAGGCTGGCCAGAGCCAGGGCCATTGAAATGGCACCCACTTTACCGCTCTTGGAAGAACGAGAGGCGATATGACGGCTTGCTACATGACCTATTTCATGGGCCATTACACTGAGCAGTTCATCTTCGGTCTTCATTGTTTCAACCAGCCCTGAAAAGAAAAAAATCAGACCGGACGGTGCGGCAAAAGCATTAAATTCATTGATGGGAACGACGAAAAAATGATAATCAAAATACTGTGGTCCGGCCTGGGCCAGCACTTCACGACCCAACTCGTTAATATACTGAGAAATATCAGGGTCATCCAGAAGACTGAACTGAGTCCTGATAGAATAGAGCAGCTTTTGTCCTATTTCCCGTTCCTCGCCAATGGTCAGGGCCAAAGCCGGGTTGGAAACAAGCAGGATACTCAACAGGAGTGCTGTAAATACACAAAGATGTTTATATCGTTTTATCATAATAAAAATTATTCATTATTTTCAAACAATACTAATTGACGCAATACGAGGCAAGGTGCAACACTTATATTTATTTCACATTTCAGCATTAAAAATTATATTTACTACAAAAAGGATCGTTTGGGCCAGGGTCAGGATAATTATGTGAAGGCAGGAATCCACTGCAAACTTCATATCTCCTCAGTACATCTTCCTGTTGCTGTTCAATCCTTCATACGGTAAAAGTAAATCTCTCTATTACCTTTAATTAGAATTGTAATGAACGTAAACGAACCTTTACTATCAATAAAAAATCTGTCTCTTTCGTTCATTAATGACCAGAATCCTGAAGGGAAGGACAAGGTCATTGATAATGTGAGCCTGGAGATTAAACCATCGGCGACCCATGCTCTTGTCGGGGAGTCAGGATCCGGAAAATCAGTTACGGCCCTTTCTATCCTGCGCCTGCTTGAAGAGATTTCAGAAATTCGCATGAATGGATATATATTATTCAAGGGGGATGATATTCTCTCGCTTCCCAAAAAAAAGCTGCTTGATATTCGAGGCAACGAGATAGCCATGATCTTTCAGGAGCCCATGACATCTCTTAATCCGGTCTATACAATAGGAAGCCAGCTGCAGGAACCACTTATGCAGCACCAGAAACTCAGTAAAAATGAAGCACGTGAAAAAGCACTACATCTCCTGGAGCGGACCGGGATAACTCAGCCCGAGTACAGAATCGACGCTTTTCCCCACCAGCTTTCCGGAGGACAGCGCCAACGGGTGATGATCGCCATGGCCCTTGCCTGCCGCCCTGCTCTGCTTATCGCAGATGAACCTACCACCGCCCTCGATGTCACCATCCAGGAGCAGATTTTATCGCTCATCAAAGATCTTCAGCAGGAATATAATATGGCGGTTCTGCTGATCACCCATGATCTTCCCATGGTTCAAAAAATTGCTGAAACCGTTTCGATCATGCACCAGGGAAAAATAGTTGAGCAGGGTTCAACGGAAACCATCTTTACTTCACCACAAGCTGAATATACAAAACATCTTCTCTCTTCCCTGCCGCATGGTAAGCCTGATCCGGTTCCGGCTACTAAAGATTTGATTACCCTGGACAGAATATACTGTGAATTTGTAATGAAGACCGGGTCTAAATGGCTTTTTAAAACAAAAAAAACAAAACTCAAAGCCGTTGACAATGTCTCACTGAAGGTTAGACAGGGCTCAACCCTCGGCATTGTCGGTGAGTCAGGGTCAGGAAAAAGTACTCTGGGAATGTGTCTGCTCAGGCTGGCTTCATGCAATGGTAAAATCCTTTATCGTACGGCCGACACCGAATACGAGCTTTCTACATTATCCACCGGTGCAATGCGTCCGTTACGAAAAAACCTGCAGGTGGTTTTCCAGGACCCTTTCTCTTCCCTGTCACCCCGCATGTCAATTGAGCAGATCGTGGGTGAAGGACTTACAGTGCACAACATAGGCAAAGACAAAAATGATAGGCGCTTAATGGTCGAGAAGGCTCTGGCAGAAGTTGATCTTGAGCCGGAGATGATTCACCGCTATCCCCACGAATTTTCCGGCGGGCAGCGTCAGCGCATAGCAATTGCCCGCGCAATAATTCTCAAACCTGAACTGCTCATTCTCGATGAACCGACAAGTGCCCTGGATATGACAATACAGGCCCAGATTATTAAACTGCTCAAACGTCTGCAAAAGCGTTACAACATGACGTACATTTTTATCAGCCATGATCTCAGGGTAATTCGGTCACTAGCCAATGATGTGGCTGTCATGCAGCACGGCCGCATAGTTGAAAGCGGTCCGGCAGAGGACATATTCAACGCTCCAGAACATGAATATACCAGGAAACTTTTTCAAGCCGCATTTCTCGAGACCTGATCACTTTCAATGGCATCGGTAGAACTCCTTTCTACATCATTCCTCAAAACCGTCAGCAGTGGACCAGGTGTATACCAGATGCTCGGTAATAAAGAGGTTCTGTACGTGGGCAAAGCAGTCAACCTCCGTAAACGTTTAGCCTCATACAAGAGATACGTCAAGCCTGGTCACACTAAGACCGCCGTGATGCTTGCAAAGGTAAAACGGATTGAAACAATACTTACGACAACGGAAAAAGAAGCCCTTATTCTTGAAGCCTCTCTTATAAAAAAACATAGGCCCCGCTACAATGTTATCCTCCGTGATGATAAAACGTATCCGCTAATCAAGGTCACCGTTGCGGACGAGTGGCCCCGTATCATCGTCACCCGGAAACGAAAACGTGATGGAAGCCGATACTTCGGACCATATTCTTCAACTTCTTCTATGCGCGAAACATTGAAGTTGCTGCAAACCATTTTCCCCTTACGCCGTTGTCCCAAAGTAAAACCACGGAGCAGGCCCTGCCTGAATTTTCAGCTTGGTCATTGCCTGGCTCCATGCAATAAGCCGGTCGATAAAAATAATTACGGGGAACTGGTAAACGGTGTATTAATGGTCCTGGAAGGGCGTAACCAGGAGCTGATGACCGATCTCGGCAAAAAAATGAAACGTGCCGCCCACGAACTTGAATTTGAAAATGCAGCAATAATAAGAGACCAGATTGATGGCCTGAAACGTACTCTTGAACGCCAGGTCATTGTTGCCGATCATACTCGTGATCAGGATGTGTTTGGCCTGGTCAGGAAAGATGCTTCAGTGGGCATAGCAATTCTTTTTGTACGGTCCGGGATGATCAGCGGCACACAGTCTTTTTTCCTGGAAGACCCTCTTGGTTCGGATGGAACAATACTTTCCAAGACCATACTTCAGTACTACACCACTGATCGTCAGCCTCCTGGTGAGTTGCTTTTGCCGCAGGATCCCGACGACCTCAAATTGTTGAAGGAAAGACTGACAGAACTTCGTGATGCGGTTGTCAGTTTACTGGTACCTAAAAGGGGCAGGTCAATGCAACTGATGAAAATGGCGCGTCGTAATGCTGCTCAAATTTTCGCAGAGCGGGGAAAGAAAAGAATATCATGGGACAACCTTTCCACTGCCATGCAAAAATCTTTATCCCTGTGCAACCAGCCAGACCATGTCGAATGTGTTGACATATCCAATATCAGTGGCAAACAGGCTGTAGGTTCTCTTGTTTCCTTCAGATATGGAGCTAAAAACAAAAAATCATACCGTCATTTCACAATTAGAAATAAAAATGAACCAGATGACTATGCAATGATGCGGGAAGTGCTGGACAGGAAAATGCGAAGAGGCATAAAAGAAAACAGCTTACCGGACCTGCTCCTGCTTGACGGTGGCAAAGGACAGCTTAACCTTGCTGTGGATATCCTTAAAAAATACTCACTGGAGGATAACATCGAACTTGTAGCCATAGCCAAGGAAAAGCAGCAGGAAGGTGAAAAATTATTCCGTCCGGGAAGAAAGAATCCGATTCTGCTTCCCCGTCATTCACCGGTTCTGCTTTTTCTGATGCGGATCAGGGATGAAGCGCATCGGTTCGGCATCACGCATCATCGAAAACTGCGTAGAAAAAACACCCTCTCCTCAAGCCTTGATTCACTTCAGGGTGTTGGTGAAAAAAGAAAAAAGCTCCTGCTGACAACATTCGGCAGCCTGAAACGACTGAAAAGAGTCTCCAGACAGGATCTGAAAAATGTTCCTGGAATAGGAGAACAACTGGCAGAATCAATTTACAGCCAATTGCACACTACTGATGAAACCTGATGACCGAATCATGGGACGTTTGAAACCCGGCTGCATCTGCATGGGGATCAAACTGCACCGCATCCTTGAAGCAATTGAACAAGGCGCCTCATCGTTTGAAGAAGTAGCACAGATAACCGGCATCGGCAATGGTGACTGCAATGGCCAGCGTTGCGGCAAAAAGGTTGAAGAACTCCTGAAAAACTTATCCAATAAACAAACTACCACCGGTATTTAGTTACCGGAAGTTTTTTACAGTTTCTCTTCACTATCCCCGCCAATTTATTACAGTTTTGAAATTGATTGTTATTCAGTAATTTGAGATAATAATATATGGTCGGGTTAATCGTTTTACTCTATCAGCAAGGTTGAAGTTATGCCTGTGGAGGTATACCACATTAACCATTGTACAGTGCGTATTCTCTGTATTTGAAGATAATAAACTGCCGTTTATTAGCGAATTCTGATCAACAATTAATAAGCTTTACAAAGGAGGTGAGAAACACAGATTTAATTTCGTCAACAATGCTATGAGGTAAAACGTATCAGGAGGGATTATGAAAATGAGAACCGTATGTCTTTTTTTTGCCAATATAGCAGCCTTGCTGTTATTCACTCTACCGGCATCTTTTGCAAAGGAAGCAAACACTGTTGATGAACTTATTGCCATGTTTGACGACTCAAGATGCGCTGAATGCCATGAGGAAATTTATAAACAGTGGCAAGATTCCTGGCACTCAAAAGCAATAGTGTCATCGCTTGGCGGGATGAGGAATTTTATTGCAATCGGGCTGTCCAAGGAGTGGAAAACTCCTTTAACCAAGACTCAAGTTTTGAAATGCCTTGACTGTCATGCGCCGGCGGTAAACTTTGCCTCTGAAAAACTTGCCGTTGAAATCGGGGAAATGATCGTTACAGCAAAAGACAAAGCCGGCACACCGGAAGGTGACAAGGCAAAAAAAGAGCTCGCCCGCCTCAGTGTCGGCTGCCTGAGCTGCCACAACATCAAGGCAACAGCAGTAGCAATCGGCTTGCGGAAAGATCCGGAAAAGGGTAAAGTTTACGGACCGAATGGCCAGGACAGTGACGGCCATGAATCAGTGGAGACGGTTGATTTGAGCCGTTCCGTATTCTGCATGCAGTGCCATGGCATCTACAAGGCCATTGACGGAGAAATGATCCAGTGCAACACGCTTTCCGGCAGCTACCAGAACATGTATATCAGTGCAGGTGGTTCACAGACCTGCCAGGACTGTCACATGAAAAAAGGCCACCTTTTCCCCGGCGGTCATGATCTGGAAACTGTTAAGGAAGGTCTTGGCTTTCAAGTAGAAATCGCTCCCTACAGACATCTTCCCGGTAAAATCCCCGGTGTGAAGGACAGTAAAAAATGGGTTCCAAGTGCCGTTATCACAGCGTTTGTTGAAAACAAAACCGGTCACCGTGTCCCGGACGGCTGACTCTGGTCCGGCAAAGTGGTCCTGGAAGTGACCGCAAAAAACCTGAAGGAGAAAGACGCAGACAAGCAGGAAATGTTCAAGGCTACCAAAACCTGGTTTGAAATCGGTGTAGATATGGACCGGGATATGCGTTACGGAGCATGGCAGATCAAAGAGATTGTCGATTTGACCCTGCCGCCTTTGCAGACCCAGAAAGAACAGTATATAATGCATTTTGACACAGACACCGAAGAGGTCGAGGTTGAGGCCAAGCTTTTCTACTACATTAGTGGAAAAAAAGGAGATGAAATTTATTCAATCAAGGAACAGCTTTCTTTTAATGTTGACTGATAAAATCAGTTGAACATTATTGAAATATAAGAGCGGGTTTATTCAACCGGGTAAACCCGCCTTTGGTAATACGTAACAATTTTATTATTAAGGCATGGATTCTAAAATAAATATCATTCAGACCGTAACCGGTTCCTACATGGTCAACACCTACCTGGTGTCATGTCCGGAAACCAGGGAAGGATTCATAGTTGATCCCGGTGGTGATGCCGAGAAAATCAAAAAACTTGTAACGGACAACAACATACAGGTCAAATATATCCTCAATACCCATGGTCATGCTGATCATGTCCTGGCCAACATGGAGCTGAAACATTCATTCAAGACCCGGATTTGCATGCATAAGGATGATGCCGATTTTTTTATTCAACCTGAAATACAAAAAATATCCGAAAAGGAATTGGGCCTTGCAGCCTCGGGTTCTGTTGACATCAAGCTCGGTGACGGTGACCTTCTTAAGGTAGGTTGCCTTGAGATTCGTGTTTTACATACTCCTGGTCATTCACCCGGTTCTGCCTGTTTCCTTGTCAAAGGCAATCTTTTTACGGGAGACACGCTTTTTGTGGGGGATGTGGGGAGAAGTGACCTGGTCGGCGGGTCTTTTGATACACTCCTGCAGTCCATCAAGGAACAGATTATCGTTCTGCCCCGGGATACAATCGTGTGGCCCGGACATAATTACGGTGAAACGCCTACTTCAACCCTGGCCTGGGAGATGGCGGAAAACCCATATATTACCGACTTTATCCTTGCCGAAGAATAACCGCCCCTCACATCTGTTTATCTTCACTGTACTGACAGGTATTTCTTGAGCTGAAAAATTCTGGCCTCGCTGATTCCTGAAAAGCCCGCCAACTGATCGATGCTTGTATAGTCCCCGTTTCTGTCTCTGTGGTTAACGATTTGCCGCGCGGCAGTTCTGTTGATTCCTGGAACCCGCATCAGGGTTTTGGCGTCAGCAGTATTGACATTGAAAGGATATTCCAGCGGTTTGTCCAGGGGTGTTTTCTTCTTAAGTAATATCGGGGTGGAAGGATCACCCGGCAGAGAAATTGCGATTACTGAAGTCGTCGTATTTGAGAATACAAGGAAAGCGCCAAATAACAGAATAACACCTGCTAATTTTCTACCTTGCCCGGAGAGACTTAGATTTTGCACAAATAACTCCTGAAACAGAATTGCTCTAATCCTGCTTTAAGGATAAGCACTATATTGAGAAAGGAAAATTTCGGTCATCGACGAGTTTGAACACCCTTTGTTTTTTTGGGGTCCTGGCAGCATGAAAATCAGCAATCCTGCCGACCGCCCCAACCACTTCTTCTTTTGTGAGCCCTTTTGCAACTTTCTTCCCTACCCTTGGCAACGGTCCTCCTTTTCCGCCTGCATAGACGTCATACCCTTTCCTGGTTGCTATAATACCGATGTCGGCCAGTAAAGACCCACCGCAACTCGCGGGACAACCGGATATGGATATTTTAAACTTGGGCTTTACCCCAGTCCGCCCTCCGTAATGTTCCTGCAGACTGTCCGCAAGAGCAAAAGTGTCTGAAAGTCCTAAATTACAGAACGGCATGCCGACACAAACTTTGGCCATGGGGAATTTCCCTGGAGCCTTTAATGAAAAACCTTTATCAACCAGGGCTTTCCTGACTTCTTCAATATTCTCCTCATTTGCTCCCAACAGCCTCATATTCTGTGCAGTGGTGACATACTGTGTAAGATCATATTTCCCAGCTATTCTGTTAATTTCTCTGCTTTTTTCAGTGGTCAACAATCCCCCTGAAAGCAGGACGGTAACGTGCTTGATATTGGTATGCGTATCTTTCATTACTTTCTCTTTGCTGATGAATTCTGTAACTCAACCTGCATCAGGTGAATTTCTTAATAATTTCCTGAAAAAATATTACCTCTTCTGCATCATGGCAATATTTTTGTTGAACAAATCAGCTTTAATCAAATTCTTCTGAACTTCATAAAAATTATCTTTCATTTCAACAGGTTCTTGTTCTCACACAAAAATAATGATAAATTACAAGTATACATGTTTGTTGCTGTCGACACGTTAAAGGATGTGTATTTCACGGATCACACATGAGTATCTCTTTCAAATAAACAGGGTCTATGAACGAAACGTTTGACATCTGGAGTCTCTTGGCAGGTCTTGGCATGTTTCTTTTCGGGATGTTTATTCTGGAAGAATCCATCAAGGCCCTGTCGGGCAAGGCATTCAAAAAATTGATCCGTCAGTATACAGATGGACGCCTGAGAGCAATCAGAAGTGGGGCCCTGGTTACGGCCATACTACAAAGCAGTTCCGCAGTTTCCCTCATGGTTCTCGCTTTTGTCGGGGCTGGTGTAATGAGCATGGAAAATGCCATTGCGGTGATGATGGGCTCCAACATCGGAACAACTTTTACCGCCTGGATAGTCGCTACGCTAGGTTTCAAGGTAAAAATCGACACCTTTGCCCTGCCTTTTATCGGCCTGGGGGGCATGGGAATGATTTTTTTCTCATCCACTCCCAAACTGATGCAGGCGGGTAGGCTGCTAATCGGATTCGGGCTGCTTTTTCTGGGGCTCGACTACATGAAAGACAGTGTGGATAATCTGGCAGCAAGCGTAGATCTCAGCCATATTCCTGATTACGGGCTTTGGCTCTACCTGGTGGTCGGGGCTCTTCTTACAGCGCTTATGCAGTCCAGCTCGGCAAGCATAGCCATTGTCCTGACCGCCCTGAACAGCGGATTGATAACCTTTAACATGGGAGTCGCACTGGTTATAGGAGCAAATATCGGTACGACCATTACCGTCCTTCTCGGTTCAATAGGTGGTGTCCAGTCCAAAAAAAGAGTAGCGGTCAGCCATCTGGTTTTCAATGTTGGGGCTGGCCTTATTGCATACTTCACGATCCCTGTTTTTGTATGGTTTATAAAAATATTTATCGAGGTCGGGAGTAACAGTGTAATAGCGCTGGCCCTTTACCATACGCTGTTCAACATTACAGGGGTCTTGATTTTCTTTCCATTTATCAGCCTGTTGGCACGGACACTCGTCAGGCTGTATCCTGACCGGAGAACGGTCGTGACCGTGTATATTGATAAGACTCCAATGGAAGTAACAGACGCGGCAACGGATGCATTGCAGGAAGAAGTAAAGCATATGCTCGAGGAATGCCAGCTATATAACCTCCGGCTGCTCAACATCGATGAAAAACTTGTGTTTGACCACGATACTCCTTTCCAGAAAAACGCTCAGATGAGATTGACCAACGAAAGGCTTTATGACCAGATCAAACTCCTGCATTCGGACATATTTGCTTTTTACTCCAAAATCCATACCCAGGAAATGGAAGAAAGTGATGTCAAGAGATCTGAACGGATAATATATGCATCAAGAAATATCATGAATTCCATAAAAAACTTCAAAGACATCAAACATAATCTGGACGAGTTTGATGCCTCTGAAAATATTTACCTCAACACCCAGTACAAACTCTTTAGAAGGCGGCTGGTGGATGTGTATCATGAAATGAACAAGATCCTGGAAATGAAAAATCAGGAAGAACAGTATCGAAAACTTCTCTCCACCTTTGTTCATGTTGAAGAGGATGACAAAAGACTCATTACAGAAACGATGCAGGCGGTTTCAGATAAAAAAATACATGAACTTGAAATCGCTTCCATCCTGCTGGTGAACAGGTTGTTCACGATGTCCTGCCGGCTTCAGATTTTCAGCCTGAAGGACCTGCTGCTGACCCCTGAACAGGTAAATGACTTTGACCGGGCCCTTGACATGAAGGACATCATTGAGGAGGAGCACGCGAAGTCGTAGCAGAAATAATAGAATTAGAACAATTTTTAAGAGGTATTGAGCAATAAAGATCGAATTCCGATCTGACAATTTTACATATCAATTTTGACCTTTTCTGACGCTAGTGAGTAATTTGCCCTCCATCTGAAGGTTATTACGATCTCCACGTAACATATTCTGTTTTTTCTCTTTATATTAGCCTGTTACCTTGTGTTAAGTTTCACCTCTATTCGCCGTTTAGTTAAGTTTTTTGATTTCTGCCCATCCATATTAATTTAGATATAATTTTCAGTTGTTATATATTGACCTTGTAGGTTCTTCCTACAATTCAAAACCAACTAAGTCTGATTTCACTTTTTAATTTTGACTGTTTTTTTTAATACAATATGGTTTCATGATCATGTGCTCCGGCACCAGCGGAGAAAGTATTAAGGAACATCTCTATTGTTCCGAAAAAATGTCTCATTTAATTCACAATCCCCATGAGGTTTTGCATGAGTGACTTAACTTCTCCCCAGGAAATATTACGTGAGCTTATCGCTACAGATAACAGCGTTGAGTTGACAAAGTTCATTGATACTCTCAGTCCGTCCGAGACAGCGAGAGCTATCTCCAGACTGACTGAAAAAGAAAGGCTTCACCTCCTTAACCTACTTAGTCCTGAGGATGCTGCGGATGTTATCGAGGATATCCCGGATGTTCAGGCTGCAGATATGGTAGAGGATCTGTCATCGGAACAAGCTGCGGCTATTATGGAGGAGTTGTCCAGCGACCATCTTGTTGACGTACTCGGCGAAATGAATGAAGACGCAAGTCAAGCCATTCTGGAAAAAATGGATAAAGAGGATGCTGAAGAAGCAAGAAGATTTCTGGATTACCCACCGGACTGTTCCGGTGGAATTATGATATCCGAGTTCCTCGCTTATAAAACCAACGATACTATCCAGGATGTACTCGATGACCTTCAGGCCAATCGGAAAGAATACTTAGATTACCATGTACAATATTTTTATGTGATTGAGCGAGAAAATAAATTGGCCGGTGTGCTGCGGATTCACGATATACTTTTTCCTGACCGGGGAACTCGTCTATCACAGGTTATGATTTCCCCTCCTTTTAGTGTTTCAGACAAGGCTTCGCTCGCCGAACTCCAAGACTTTTTCGAAAAACATCATCTTTTTGGCGTTCCAGTTGTGAACGATGAACAGCAGTTGCTTGGTGTGGTGCTACCTGAAGCTGTTGAGGAGGCAATCAACAAGCGAAAAACCAAAAACTTTCTTAGCTTGAGCGGTATTATAGGTGGTGAGGAGTTCCGAACTATGCCGCTGCTTTCTCGGTCCGGACGCCGTCTTTCCTGGTTGAGCATGAACATTGTACTTAATATTATCGCCGCAAGTGTCATTGCCTTGTACCAAGACACCCTCGCCGCAGTTATTACCCTGGCAGTTTTTCTACCCATGGTCAGCGATATGAGCGGGTGTTCAGGCAACCAGGCCGTAGCAGTTTCCATGCGTGAACTCTCCCTTGGCCTGGTTCGACCAGCCGAACTACTCTGGGTGCTGGCAAAAGAAGCCAAAGTTGGCATCATCAATGGCTTGGTGCTTGGTTTGTTGCTCGGCGGTGTAGCTTATTTTTGGAAGGGAAACATTTGGCTGGGAGTTGTTGTCGGTGGTGCCTTGGCCGCTAACACCCTGGTTTCCGTCACTCTCGGCGGAATGTTGCCCCTTGTGCTAAAAAGGCTGAAGTTTGATCCGGCTCTGGTTTCCAGCCCCTTATTGACAACAGTCACCGATATGTGTGGTTTCTTTTTCGTTTTGAGTTTTGCGGCGGCTGTATTGCCCAAACTCGGAGGTATATAATATCAAGTATTGTTTGGCAGGGATGGCATTTTGTTCCCAGGTGACGTTGTAATGCCAATGAATATTTTCCTGATCAGGCTTTTGACAAAGGTATCGTGCCCATATGCCAATAATTATTTTGATCTGGTATTTTACTTCATTTTCAAAACATGTTCAGTAAAGTTATTGGCATGGTCACTTATTCTACCTAAATCTTTTAGTACATATGGATAAAATGCATCAATGGCAGGTTTTAATTGCTCCTCTTCCAATTTGCGCAGGTACTTGTTTTTGTATTCTGCTTTTAACTCCTTCAACTGATGTTCCATTTTGTGAATATCAATATCCAGGGCTTTTTGTTTCGACTTAAATGAGTTGGCTGCTGCTGTATAAACTTGGATGGCATTGTCAAAAAAAACAGACAGGTCCTTTTTTGCTGCATCTGAAAAAACAACTTCTTCCTGGTTGGTATATCCTACAATATTTTCTGCCAGGTCAGCGATCCGTTCTAAGTCGGTTACTGCATGGACCAGAGCTCTTTTTTTTGTCCTGTCCCCATCATTAAGTGTAATTGTACTTATTTTATTTAAGTAGCTTCCAACTTTTTCATGCATGCCGTCTACAATTTTCTCGTTTTCACTGAGCAGCTTGACAGCATCTTTGTCATCCTCAAAAAAGGCTTTTTGTGCCTGTTTCAGTAATTCTGCAACAATGGAAGCCATCCTGTTAACCTCTTGTTCTGCCTCGTACAGTGCAAGGGCAGGAACGTTGAGGAATTTGTTTTCAAGGAGGCCGTATGCAGATTCTGGAGGTTCTGCTTTTCCAGGAATTATTTTGGTCAGAACAAAAACCAGTATACCAACAAAAGGCATAAGGATAAGGCTGACTGTAACATTGAATACCGTGTGAGCATTGGCGATAAGACGTGGTGTGTCGGATGCGGTCAGAGAAATCACTGCGGCAAACTGTTCCAGAAATGGATAAAAAATCAAAGCACCAAAACAATTTATGAGGAACTGGGCCATACCTGTTCGCCGAGCAGCTGTATTCGTGCCTATGGTTGCAACCAGTTCCAGCACACAGGTCCCTATATTTGCTCCTATGATAAGAGCTATGCCGGAATTGAGAGGTATTATACCCTCCATGCTCATTGCAATAACCAAGCTTGTTGTTGCCGAACTGCTGCTGGTAATGGCGGTTAGTAATGCACCAATCAAAATACCTATCAAAGGGTAAACACCAAAATCTCCTAGGATTTTGTGAACAACAGGATACTCTCCTAATGGTGCGGAGCCGTCGGACATGATTTTCATTGAGAGAAAGATCATTCCTACGTACAGGAGTATATCTCCAGTGTTTTTGATGTTCTCTTTTGAGCTAAGAGCGCTCATGGCAAAACCTGCTATCATGAACGGGTAAAAAATCATTTTTAATTTAAAGGCAACTATTTGTGCAGTAATGGTTGTCCCTATTCCAGAACCCAGAACAACATATATTGCCTGTCGCAAATTCATGATTCCAGCATTTACCAGGCCGAGGAGCAATAGAATAGTTACGCTTGAACTCTGAACCATAAAGGTTACAAAAGTGCCAGTGAAAGCTCCTTTCACAGGGTTTCCGGTTGCTTTCCGAAGGATAGATTTGAGGCGGACACTGGCGACTTTCTTTAAGGTGTTGCTCAGCATGCCTATGCTGAACAGAAACAGTGCCAATCCGCCGCCTAATTGGAATATTATAAAAAGAATATCCATAGAGGTGTCGACATATTGATGACTTGTTAAAATATCCGTCTAATATTATCCACGATAAATACGTGATTATCTATTTGACGGTGGAGTTTTTTCTTAGATACACAAACCAGTATACCGCCCCGACAAGGAGCGCTCCACCGATGATGTTTCCAATGGTAACTGGAAGAAGATTGCTTGCCAGAAAATTACTGACAGTCAGATTCATAAATTGATCAGGCTGGGAGCCGGTAGCCTGCCAGAAAGCAGGTGGGGCCCCAGAGCGGATGAAAAGGCCAATAGGAATGAAATACATGTTGGCGACACAGTGTTCAAAACCCGCCGCCACAAAGGCGGTGATAGGAAAAATGATCGAGAGTATTTTGTCGGTTGAGGTCCTTGCACTGAAACAAAGCCAGACTGCCAGGCAGACCAGCACGTTGCACATTATGCCAAGAGATATTGCCTGAATAAACGTAAGACTGCATTTTGCTTGTGCTATTGATAAGGCGGTTATCCCAACCTGGCCATTAGCGAAAGTGTACTGGCCTGTAAAGAACATGAGGACTGCTGTAGCAAGGGAGCCGAAGAGATTGCCCGTATACACAATCACCCAATTTCGGAATATCTGAAAAGCGGAAATTCGTCCACTTGCCCAAGCCATAACGATAAGATTGTTGCCTGTGAATAGTTCAGCTCCTCCAATGATGACCAGGATCAGGCCCAGTGAAAAAACAATGCCGCCAAGCAGTTTTTTGACCCCGAAGGCTATATCTCCCGTTACAGTGACCGTGCAAAATATGGCTCCTATGGCAATGAATGCCCCTGCCAGGACAGCCAGGACAAACATCGTCAGAGTATTCATATTTGCCTTTTTAACTCCTGTCTCTTCTGCCTTGCTGGCCATTTCAGCCGGGAGCAGTGCATCAATTACGTGAGAAGTTTCCATGAGACCTTCCTTGCTTATATGTATGGTGATAGATCAAAGGTTCAGAGCTGTTGGAAAGACGGACAAAAAGAAGAGTAGAAAATACAAGATCAGCTGTGCGGGAGTAGTTTTATTCTGCATGGATTACTCCATCTGTATTATTTGCACTGGTTCGCTTGGTTTGCTTTTATTCTATTATATTCTGCCCAACAAAACGAAACACTTTTTTTCAGTTTCCTTAGTACAGCAAGGTACCGATTAAAGTATATTTATCGCAGTATTTAGGAACCTTTCATTTCCTCATTCATAATCCTGCACTTTAAATTTGCTTTCCTTCGCCCTTTTGCCTCGCACATTTATCAATTTCAACGGCAATGATTATTGTTGAAGCCACTAAGCTTATCTTTACCCATTCAATGACGGTAATGGCTCGGTTTTGAAAATCCACTGAAAGGCCGCACAACCTGGGTTTGGGCACCACCATTTTTTTTGGCGCCCTGACGCTTTCTTCCGCTTTATGCTCCTGGACAAAACCGATTATCGCATTAATAACGACTACCGAGAAAATGACCCCAGAATCGATATATTCTTTGAGGAGGATTGTTACGATACCTGCAATGAGCAGGATATGGATGAGCAGGCTGGTAAACTGATGGAGGAGTATATGGAGTTTACTTATTTTTCTTCTTCGGCAAGCGTGTTGGGACCATATTGTTTTAGCCGTTTTTCAACCTCTTCCCCACTTAGTCTATGCTCAGAAGTCTGGAGCTCTTCAAACGCCTCTTTGGCACCAAGTTGATACCAGTTCAACTTTCCCATACGTGCGCTTCCTATGATTTTCTATGTGCAAGAAAAAAGTGTTCGAAATTGTCACGTACTACCCACCATGCCCTGTATCATTTCAGACGATTGTGAAAAATCTCTGTCTTCTCCAATTATTGAAAAATTACATGACAATTCTTATTTGCTTTGGCAATCTCAATCTGGACCTATTTTTTTCATTGCCTGGGCAAAATGACGCTAAAAATGGTTCCATGAGGAGAGTTATCTGAAATTTCCAATGATCTTTCATGTGCTTCCACAAGCTTTTTAACAATGGCAAGGCCCAGTCCAGTACCCTCCTTTTTGCTGGTAAAAAATGGATCAAAAACTTTCGCTCTATGGTCATGCGAGATGCCACTACCATAATCGGCGACATCAATGACAATATTTTTCTTTGCCATGGAAGTTCGTATTGTTACTTTTTCCCCTTCCGAGGATGCCTGAACGGCATTCAGCGCAAAATTGATAATCATCTGTTCCATACGGATGGCATCGAATGTAACAGTTGGGAGGTCAGGGGAAAGCAAGATTTCAACTGTAACCCCCCTCTTTTGTACCGTCTCTGTCAATATATCCATACTCCTTTGAACTATTTCATTCAGTGTCCACGGGACAGTTGCAGCGTCAGTGGACTTGTAAAAACGAGCATATATTCATCATTTTTTTTAGACGCTCCGTTTCACGTATGACGATGTCTAATTTTTCACGATACGGGTCACCCTGTTTAAATTTCTTTTGTAGTCGCTCAGCAAAACCGCTAATGGCAAAAAGCGGTGTTTTCATGTCATGGGCAACAGCGGCAAGTGACCTGCCCATTGTCGATAGGCTTTTGGCCTTCAATAGCTATTCATTGGTGACAGTCTCGCGGTCTTTCAGGACACCAATAAAGGCTGCAATAAAAATGTACAGTACCATCGACAGCATCCTGTCAAAATCAACTGGGGAAAAGCCCTGCCAGTGCAAATAAACAAATGGAATGCGGCAAATCGTAACCCCAATAGAAACTACCAGGGCACCACGCAGACCTAACCAAAAGCCCGCCAGGACAATTGGCAGGAAATAGAGGCCTACGATAAAAACATGGTAGTGGTGCTGGGTCTGATCGGTAAGGTAATGTAAGAGGCTGATACCTGACACCAGGATTACAATGAGTAGAATTTTTGTTTTTCGGGACATATCTGTTTTGAATTCTCTCTTCATTAAGTGTCAGGAGAACAACTCCACCTACCTGTCACAGATTAAGCTAAGGCCTTAAAATAAAGTCACCGATATGTGTGGTTTCTTTTTTGTTTTGAGTTTTGCGGCGGCTGTATTGCCCAAACTCGGAGGTATGTAGAAATATTCTTACGAAGTTCGGTATAACCAGTTACGAAGTAATATCGGAACGATGAGAGTTGTAATCAAGCTCATCAGTACCAAGGCTACGTAGGCTGGCTGTTCAATTACACCACGATCAAGAGCTAGTAATGCAATTACCATGGCGACCTCACCACGAGGCGCCATCCCGACTCCGATAATCATGCTTTCTCTAATCGAAATACCTGTTACTCGTGCACTTACCCCACAGCCGAGAAATTTGGAGAAGAAAGCGACAAGTGTCAACACCCCTGCAAAAATTATAGTATCTGTATCTAAAGTGCGCATGTCTGCAAGCACACCGAGTGAAACAAAAAAGACTGCTCCAAACGAAGCCCGTACGTATTCTGCGCCTATATGTATTGACCGACTCTTATTAACATGAATACCCTCGAAGACTACACCAGCAACAAAAGCACCTACGATTGCCGATAAACCAAGGTGCTCTGCAACCAGTGCATATACAAATGCCATTAGCAAGCCAAGGACAAAGATGAACTCCGGAGATCGCTCAGCTAATGCTGAACTATCGACTTTGGTAATCAAACGGGAGAATATTTTTTGACCAAGCACTGCCCCAGCACTTATAAACAGCACGGCTTTTACTGCCGTTAAAGCAATTGTAAACGGCACAATGATTCCTGTGCTGAGTTGATCTGTAAGGGATAAAATAAGTAAAGCCAGAACATCATCAATGACTGCTGCGCCAATAATAAGCTTGGCTTCTGGCGACTGAAGTCTACCCAGCTCGCGTAATGTATCGGCGGTTATAGCTATACTGGTAGCACTCAAAACAACCCCAATCAACAATGCTCGGTTCGTTTCAAAGCCGAAACCACGTGCTGCCAGATATCCAGCAATCCAAGGTAATATTATACCGGCTAGTGCAATTATAAATGGGCGTACGCTTGCCAGATCTCGAATGCGAAACTCCAAGCCTACAACGAACAGAAGTATTATGGCACCTAAATGAGCTATATTAGAAACAAATGTTGTGTAGGTAATCCAGCCAAGGAGACTAGGGCCGACAAGTAAGCCAATTATTATTTGTCCAACGACTGCGGGCTGACGCACAAGTCCGGACAATAAATGACCGGCAAGGCCGACAGCCAACAGTAGGCTCATCTGAAATTCTATTGATTCGCTCATTCAATCAAGGCCATCAGACAGTAAATTACGCTGGATAGTGAAAGAACCTGGTTTCAGAAGTTTTCTGATTTATAAACATCAAAAATAGTTTTTTCTCCTATGATGGTGTCAATTCTTCCCTGAAGCTTTTTCACCTCTTTTCTTTCCATCCATTTTTTCCAATGATTTTCCGTTTTCCATTCACTGATGACAATATTATCGACGGAATCATTAATGTTAGTGAAGGTAGCTCTTGATATAAAACCTTTCTGCTTTTTTGCGTGTTTGCGAAGTTTTCCCAGAAGATCAATGAGTTTATCATTATTTTGAATATTAAAAACCCGTTTGCTGATTACTGTGACTGACATAAATTCCCCTCTGGTTGTAATTGATTGTTAATAATGAGGTACTTATACTTATGTAACCGGTGGTTCATTTTTGAGTTCAGAGACATTACCTTCGATATGTTTCTCCTGAAATCCTTCTACCTGCTGATGGGCTTCAACGAGATCCTCGAACCGGGCAAGATGAAAAATTGCTTCACCTTCGTGGATCAAGGGTGTTTCTGTTCTACCGATAATAATACCGCTAAATGGTGCTTCAACTCGAGTCACTTCTTCTCCATATAGGTCATCAACCAGGGCCAGCAGGTCTCCCTTTCGCATTTTATTTCCCAATGGCTTTAATATTCGAAGCATACCACTTGCAGGTGCTCTGACCCATGAACTGGAACGTGCCTCTACAGGCTCTGTAGTAGAACGTTTCTTTCTGGTTTTTGGGAGCATACCTAAAAACCGTAAAACATTGACCACACCTTTAACTCCAGCCCTGATACTCATCTCATCAAATCTTAATGCTTCACCGGCTTCATAAAGCAATACAGGCACTCCCATCTCGGAAGCAACTTCACGTAAAGAACCGTCGCGCTCAACGGAGTTCAATATAACCGGAGTACCGAATGCCTTTGCTAATAAACGAGTCTCATCATTTTCCAGATTAGCACGGATTTGAGGGAGATTGGAACGGTGAATTGCACCAGTATGAAGATCAATCCCGTGAGTGCATTGTGATACTATTTCATCTATAAAAAATCTTGCTATACGAGCAGCAAGAGACCCTTTTTCCGATCCTGGAAAACTTCGATTAAGATCCCTTCTGTCTGGAAGGTATCGGCTATGATGTATCAACCCATAAAGATTTACAGCTGGGACAGCTATGAGTGTACCGCGAAGTCGTGACAGGGATGGTAATTGAAGAATACGCCTAATTATCTCCACACCATTAAGTTCATCCCCATGGAGGGCAGCACAAATAAATAGTCTTGGCCCATCTTTTTTGCCCCGGATGATGTGAACCGGCATACTGATTGGTGTATGGGTGTAGAGCTTGGGCAGAGGTAGTCCTATGATTCTACGAGTCCCTGGCGCAATAATTTCACCATTGATCCGCAACTCAGAATCCATGTAATTAACCTTTACCCTTGGTACTGGTTCGGCTTTTCTTTCCTGCAGTGGCTTTGACCTGTTTTTCAGTATACTCAATTATCAATTTTGCCACGTCTTTTCCTGTTGCAGTCTCAACACCCTCTAAGCCAGGAGAAGAGTTTACCTCCATTACAAGAGGTCCATGATTTGACCTGAGGATATCTACCCCGCAAACGTTCAAGCCCATAACTTTCGCCGCCCGTATAGCCGTTGCACGCTCCTGTGGATTTATTTTTGCGAGACTTGCCGTTCCGCCACGATGCAGGTTTGATCGAAATTCGCCCTCAGGTCCCTTCCTTTTCATTGCAGCAACTACCTTCCCATTCACAACAAAACATCTTATATCAGTGCCGGATGATTCTTTAATGTATTCCTGGACCATAATGTTAACACTCAAGCCCATAAACGCCTGTATAACACTTTCAGCTGCTTTTTTTGTTTCGGCAAGAACAACTCCGATCCCCTGTGTGCCTTCAAGAAGTTTAATAACCAGAGGTGCTCCACCAACTTCTTGAATTAGATCTTCAATGTCTCCGGGATTTCTTGCAAATCCTGTGACTGGTAACCCAATGTTTTTCCTTGCAAGCAACTGCATGGACCTGAGCTTGTCCCGCGACCGTGTAATGGCAACCGACTCATTTAGAGGGTACACCCCCATCATTTCAAACTGTCTGAGAACAGCAGTTCCATAAAAAGTTACAGATGCGCCTATTCTGGGAATAACAGCATCAAAACCTTCAAGGCTCTCTCCCTGGTACTTCATGGTAGGTTTCAATGATGTAATATTCATGTAACATTTCAGGACATTTATGATTTTGACTTCATGTCCCCGCTCTTTGGCTGCTTCCACAATACGCCTTGTTGAATAAAGTTTAGGATTGCGGGATAAAATTGCTAATTTCATGTTTTCTCTCCTGTTGAAGCAATTCTATTTCTTCCTTCTATGCTCCAACTTCTTTTTTCCTAATAAGTATGATGCCTGTGGATCAACCTGAAAACGTCCAGCCATACCGGTTCTCCCCAGCAACATCCGAAAACGCATTGTGTCCCGATTTGTCAGGGTCATCTCAACTGGAAAAATATGGAACCCCAAAGCTACATTAGTACGAATTACAAGGCGGCTTTCCTTGTGCCCCCCAGAGTCTGTTACTATACGTTCATCAATTACATCTGATACACATTCCACGACAGTGTCTACACGCCTTTGTCGTGGGTGTATACCAAAACGCACACGCTGAATGCCGTTTTCCTCAAAAGGCTCCAGATAAAAAGCATGTAAAGCTGAAGACCTTGCACCCGTGTCTATTTTACATTTTATATGCTTTATGCCGAGATCCGGTAACGAAGCCCATTCTCGCCAGCCGACAAGGTTTATATTTTCAATATCTTTTTGCATCACAAGATTTTAATAGTGGTAATAGATAAAAAATCAATGTTGTTTTCAGTATAACAAATGTCTATTCGTACATGGGACTGTAAAATGTCAACATAAAATTATAACGATGATTAATTTGTATGAGATGTTGTTGAAAATTAATGGTAATAATTGTTCAAGAAATTCAGAGTTTAAGTATCATATATCAATGAGGAAGCTGTATGGACTATAATAGCATTTTATCCAGATTGGCTGAAATAACTGTGCAGCCTTTATTTAAAGTAGCTGGTACAGAAGTTACACTGTTTTCTATTTTTCTCTTCTTGTTTATCATTGCTGCGACTTTCTTAATATCTTCAATCCTCCAGCGTGCGTTAAAGAAGTCTCTCGCTTCTAAATTTTCCAGTAAACTTGGAACGCTCGCTGCTATACTTAGGCTAGTCCACTACACGGTACTTGTTGTTGGTTTCGGAATAGCCCTGCAAACGGTCGGCATTAGTCTCAGTACACTTTTTGCCGCTGGAGCAATTTTTGCCATTGCGATTGGATTCGCTATGCAGAATGTAATGCAGAACTTTGTTTCTGGAATAATATTGCTTGCTGAGCGAAGCATTAAACCAGGGGATATTATAGAAGTTGAAGGGGTTGTTGTTAAGGTGATAGACATGGGAATACGTACAACTGTTGTACGTACCTGGAGGGAAGAAGACCTCATCATGCCCAACTCTGTTTTTTCTCAATCAACAGTTAAAAATTTTACCCTGCGCGATAACCTTTTCCGCCTCGGTGTCGAAGTAGGAGTTACCTATGACTCTGACATGAAACAAGTTATGGCAGTACTTGAGAAAACAGCCCTTGAACAAACCTGGGGCTCTAAAAATGCAGAACCTCGAGTGCTTCTTCGGGATTTTGGAGATTCAGCTGTTATTTTTGGCACCTATCTCAATGTTGATGACCCTTGGAAGCAAAGAACTTACATGTCGGAATTACGAAAAGCAATTTGGTTTGCTTTTAAAGAGGCTGATATCACAATCGCGTTTAACCAAATGGATGTACATTTTGACCCTCCGGTAAGTGATGCAATAGCAAGCCTTCGTAAAGTCGTATGATTTGAGACGAGGAGAAAACAATGGAACAGTCTGGACTAATTCACGGTTTTATTCTTGATGGGAAAGGCGGCGGGCAGGAAATCGGCTGGGAAGATTTAAAAATTTGGTCACCGGAGAATGGTCCTCTTTGGCTTCATTTTGATTATACAAGTGAAAATGCAACCAACTGGATTCAGCATGAAGGCGATCTTGATGAAGTGCCAGCTGCAGCCCTGCTTACGGAGGAAACACGACCAAGAACTACAGTGCTTGAGGATGGTACCATGATAGCTTTACGTGGTGTGAACCTTAATCCGGGTTCCGACCCGGAGGATATGGTCTCTATAAGGTTATGGGTAGAGGAGAACAGGATTATAAGCACAAGGAAGAGACCTTTGCTTTCCGCTCGACACCTTGCCGAAAGTATACAAAACAACAAGGGACCAAAGACAACCGGAGAGCTCATTGTCAATTTGACAGACATGTTAACGGACAGAATGGAAGATACTATAGAAAGCATTGAAGACAGGTTGGCAGAATTGGAAGAACAAATCATGGACAGCGGAGGTTATGAGCTTCGCAACACTCTCTCCAATATTCGCCGGGAAGCAATTATGCTCCGACGTTACCTGGCACCTCAGCGTGAAGCACTTGTAAAACTACATTCAGAACACATTCCATGGTTGAACACTGATAACAGAATAAAAACCAGAGAAGTAACTGACAAGTTAGTTCGATACCTTGAAGACCTCGATTCGGTTCGGGACAGGGCTGCTGTAACTCAAGAGGAACTTATCAATCGTATCTCAGAACAAATGAATACGAGGATGTATGTACTGTCTCTCGTTGCGGCGGTATTCCTGCCACTTAGTTTCCTCACCGGTCTCTTGGGTATCAATGTAGGCGGCATTCCTGGTGCAAATAACAACTGGTCATTCCTGACTGTTGTACTGTTGATGATAGGAGTTGCAATTATTGAGATTATTCTTTTCAAAAGAAAAAAATGGTTATAATGGGATTACCAGTACACACCTCAACCAAATAGCAATTCCTCTCGAGTTGACCTTATCTGCGAGTATACGTAACAAGGAATTTTAACAAATTGTTAAATGCTTTTGATACGTATACTTACGGAGTATACACTCGCTCTGCTAACCAACAAATTAGTTCGTATACTCAGTAACAATTTACAACATGTCTGGATTCAGATGAATGGCATGTCAGAAAAGATCAAAGGCTATCTGGTAAATTGTCAGGTGGGATTCAGATTATTCCAATTTATCATCCTTCAGCAATATCGAGAAAGTTAAGGTTAACCGAGTTTCACTGACCTGTTCGCAATCTTTTTGTCACCACCGACAACCCACTCAATTTCAATTTCAAGCTTCTTTTTCGACCTTCGCTTGCCGTCCTCTCTTTCGGCCTTTATCTCCAGCTCCACATTATCTGGAATTTTAAGCTTTACTGTCTTGTTCCCCTGCTTGAGCACAACTTTCTGCTGATCAATTTTATCGGCCAGCTCCCTTAAAAAGGATGAAACACTCTTGATGTCCCTTTTTTCCTCGCTCTTGAACAGTATGGTTTCTCTTCCCATGACAATCCTCCGATAAAAGAAGTTATTTCAGACTTTTGCTTGCGACTTCAGCAACATCGCCGGACAGGTTTTCCGCGGACATGATACGTTCAAGTTGCCCACGCATCAGTGTCTGACGATTATTATCATACCTTTTCCAGGTGGTCAACGGTGTCAATAGCCGGGCAGCTATCTGCGGATTCATTGCATTCAGTTGAATGACATAATCTGCCAGAAAGGTATATCCTGCACCGCTTTCATCATGAAACCTGACCTGGTTGGCCTGACAGAACGCTCCGATGAGGGCCCGCACCTTGTTGGGATTTTTCAATATGAAGGCCGGGTGGCCTGTCAGCTTCTTTACCCGGTCAAGTGTTCCTTCGAGGGGACAGAGCGACTGCAGTGTAAGCCACTTGTCCACGACAAGCGGATCAACCTTCCACAGTTCATAAAAGTCATCCAGCAGTGCATCACCGGCTATACGATCACTGTTGACAACAGCCCTGAGAGCGGCAGCCTTATCTGTCATATTATCAGCACCATGATATTGGGTCAGGGCAAGATCAAGGATATCCTCAGAGAGCCCGTTGCCGTCCTCCGGTGAAAGAAGATACGTCAGGCAGGTATTTTTCAAACTTCTTCGCCCGGCATCCCGTGGAGAATACATGTATGGCCCTGCCAGAATATTTTCCCGGTATATCTCCAGAAATTCGAGCCGAAGCTGTTCGCTTAATTGTCGGCGGAAAAACTGCAGCACCTGAAAAATTGCATCCGGATCCACAACTTCCAGCTGCTGGCCAATCCAGTTTTCCATAGGGAGCGCGAGGGCTAAGGCTATAAACGCGGGATCAGCATTTCTGTCAATCAGAATCTCTTTAAACGATGATACAAAGATGTTCGGGACCTGTAGGGGCTCATTATTCTGGAAACGTGATATCTGCTCAAGGATATACTTCATGCTCAACTGCTGCCCGGCATCCCAGCGGGTAAACGGATCAGAATCATACGCCATGAGAAAGGCCAGTTCCTCGTCAGTCCTTTCCAGTTCAACCTTGACCGGGGCGGAAAAGTTCCGGAGAAATGACAGTACGGGCTTTTCAGGAATTTCATCAAACTCAAACAGCTGTTGTTCATCTCGCAGATAGAGGACCTTAGAGGACTCTGGCATGTCGTCCGCATCTGTAAGCTTAATTGGGATATCCCCGCCTTTACTGTCCAGCAGACCTACAGCAACAGGCAACAGCATTGGTATCTTGTCCTCCTGTTCAGGGGTCGGAGGTATTGACTGCTTGATCTGCAACCTGTATTTTTTTGCACCTGGATCATACTCGGAATTGACTTTGAGTACAGGTGTTCCTGCCTGGCTGTACCAGAGTTTGAACCCATCCATTTCAACATCATTGGCATCGACCATTGCAGCGACAAAATCATCGCACGTGACTGCCTGGCCGTCATGCCTCTGAAAATAAAGATCAAGACCTCTGCGAAACCCCTCTTTGCCAAGGAAGGTGTGGAGCATACGGATAACCTCAGCGCCTTTGTCATACACTGTCAATGTATAAAAGTTATTGATCTCCATGTATGAGTCCGGTCTGACAGGATGAGCCATAGGGCCGGCGTCTTCACGGAACTGATAGTTGCGCATGATCTGCACATCATTTATTCGCTTGACCGGGCGAGAGGTCATATCAGAACTAAACTCCTGGTCTCTGAAAACGGTCAGTCCTTCCTTGAGGCTCAACTGGAACCAGTCACGGCATGTTACCCTGTTACCGGTCCAGTTATGAAAGTACTCATGGGCAATCACCCCTTCTATGCCTTCATAATCAATATCTGTCGCTGTTTCCGGCTTGGCCAGTACATACTTTGAGTTAAATACATTAAGCCCCTTGTTTTCCATGGCACCCATATTGAAATCGTCAACTGCCACTATCATGTACACATCCAAATCATATTCAAGACCAAAGGTATCTTCATCCCATTTCATGGCCTTTTTCAAAGACTCCATGGCATGCGTACATTTTTCTCTGTTGCGGGGTTCAACGTATATATGCAGTTTTATTTCCCTCCTGGACCTTGTAAGGAAAGTGTCTTCTATCTTTACAAGATTGCCAGCCACCAGAGCAAACAGATAACATGGTTTTTTAAAAGGATCATGCCAGACAGCATAGTGTTGGCCGTCATCCATATTCCCCTTCTCTACCAGGTTGCCGTTGGCTAATAGAACAGGATACTTCTCATGGTCTGCAATAATTGTAGTTTTAAACTCTGCCATGACATCCGGGCGATCGGGGTAGCATGTTATGCGCCGAAACCCTTGAGCTTCGCACTGGGTACAGAAGTTACCGCTGGAAAGATATAACCCTTCAAGTTCCGTGTTATCATGAGGGTTGATAACAGTCACCACCTCAAGAGCGAATTCTGCAGGGACATTTTCAATGATCAGTTCTTTTTCGTCATACGTGTAGCCGCTGCTGTCCAGTTCTATACCATTCAACGATATTGACCTGATCTCAAGCTTTTCACCATTGAGCATCAGGGGCGGGCTTCCCTTGGTATCAGGGTGACGGTAAAATTCAATCTTTGAATACACTTGTGTCGCGGTCTCGTTAAGCTCAAAACGAAGGTCAACGGTTGTCACAAGATATCGAGGTGGTGTATAATTCTTTAAAAGGGTTGTGTTATTTACATTTTCATTCATTTTGATTTCCTTGATTGAAGATTCCTGCCTGAACTGAGCCACGAATATTGCAGTTCCGGACAAGAATAATCAGTTCAGGTAAAAAATACCACTTTCAATGGTTATTTACTGTTCATTACTAAACATAAAACCAAAATTGCAACACCAGCCGAGGGGCTATTATGGATAAAAAAATACTGGTTGCCATTGACGGTTCTGTTTACAGCTTAAACAGTATCGACTACCTTATCCGGCTTTTCCGGGGAGACAAAAATCTGTCTTTGCACCTGTTCTCAGTTGTTTCCGAGTCAGGAACCGGCCAGAACTGGATGTATGAGGTTGATTCCCTGAGGCAGCATTCTCCTTTGGCCGAACGACGGAGGGTAACAGCCGAAAGATATCTCAGAGACGCGAAAACACGCCTGATCCGAAACGGGTTCAGTGATGACAGTGTTACCTTTTCGGCTGAGATAACTTCTTCACAGTCAGTAGCAGCAATTCATCATGAGGCAAACAAAGGTATTTATGATGCCCTGGTTATCGGTCGACGAGGAATAGGCAAAGTCGGTGAAATGTTTTTCGGAAGCGTTTCCGCGTACCTGGTTGAAAAATGCCATGAAGTTCCGATCTGGATAATTGACGGGGAGATCACATCAAGCCGATTTCTTCTTGCCGTACATACCATGCCGAAATCACTGATGGCGGCCGACCATCTTGGATATATAGTCCAGGCCAATCCTGAGGCGGAAGTGCTCCTTTATCATTCCAAAATTCTATTCCGTAAAGAACCCAAGGTTTCACTGGAAGAACTGCATCAAATGTGGGGCAAAGAATGGTGCGATAAATACCTTGATCCGGACAACTATCTTTTCTACGCACACGCACAGGTCCTCAAGGATAACGGCGTACGAAAAGAATGTATCACCCAGCTGCCTATGGGAACCGACCTGGATGCAAGCAGGGATCTTATCAAACATGCAAAAAAACATAAATGCGGTACAATTGTAGTAGGCAGGCGTGCCAGGGGGGCCGATAAAGGTCTTTTCGGAGGTGTCTCGGACCGGACTCTCGGCCAGGCACAAAATCTGGCTTTATGGCTCATCGGGTAAAGTTATCTATCCTTTTCTGCAATAACTTTTGACCTGAATACTATTGCAGCCGACCTGTCTGGTATCAGGTAACGTTCTGCAAGTTCGTCAAGATCATCAGTTGCTATGGACGCAAAATCACTTTGAATTGATAAAGGCCACTTCAACTGTTCCGGATGACGGCTTGACAGGGACAAAACAGATTGCAGCCAGTAGCGGTTTGTTCGCATCATATCCTTGATAGACGTCAGTGTCGGCTCTAAGGCCCTGGTCAATTCTTCCTCAGTGATGCCTGACAGCGCAAGATTCGAACCAACCTCCTCAACTTTCTCCTTTACCATTTCAACCTGCTGAGGATCAACAGTTAAAATCGCTTTCATAACGCCAAACCCTGGTGCAACGCGGCTTGACTGATTGTACACAACTGGAGAATAAGCGGCCCCTAATTTTTCCCGTATTTCTACACGAAGCCGATCATCAAAAACCGAAGAAAGCACGTTAAGTCGACGTGTTCTAAAAATATCCCAGAAATCATCCGTCTGCCAGGCAATAACAACGACCGCCTTGTTTATCTGCGATGCAACGCTGTCTTCCAGCACCTTCCCTCCAGGAAAAGTCAGGTTTTCCTGTATTCCATTTACAGTAGTTTTTCTGTCAAGAGTGCCAAAGTACCTTCCTGCCATTTCAATTGCCGCTTCAGGATCAACGTCACCTATAATTGTAATTTCAAGTTGGGCGCTTTTGAATACGGGAGCAAGCCATCTATCTACCTGTTCAATCTTCAGGCTTTCAAACTGTGAACGTGGAGGTAAACCGAAATTGGGGTTCCCTCCGGCAAGAAATTGTTCACCTTTGAGTTTTAACATCCCCTCTACGGAACTTTCAGTTTGATCATACATTTGACTGAACCTGTCCATACTGAGACGAAAGGCATCGTCACGAAATGCCGGATCAAGAAGCCTGGTACGTATAAGCTGCATCAACTGTTCAAGTTCACCGCTCAACCCCTTGCCGTTCAAAATGAAACTCTCCTGGCCAACCTGGAACGAGGTGGTGACACTGGAGCCGGCGAGAGCCTCTTCAAGCTCATGACGGGTGAGTTTGCCGGTTCCGCTTTCCTTTACTACTGCCTCAGCCAGCATTCCCAGTCCAGGCTGCGGCTGACTCAAACGACCCTCACCAAAGTGGACAGCTAAGAGAACCTCATTGGGTTGAAAATCTGTTTTCTTGAAATTCAGGACAGTGCCGTTTGCAAAATGGATTTGTTGTGCATCAATATCTACCAGTTCAATGACCTCTTTTTTGTCGGCTGCAATGATTGGAACAGGGAGATAGGGGAAAGTCTTTTCTTCTCCATTTTTCCATGCAGTGAGCGGTATCTCTCCGGAATTTATAAATGCCTGATGTACAATTTCCTCCCTGTCAGCCTTACCCTGGATATTGGCAGTGCCAGCGACGACAACCAGCCTGTTATCCGGCTCCCACAGGGCCCTGAAAACACTATTGACTTCATCTAATGCCAGATTGTCCAATATCGGTCCGTACAATTCCAGCTCCTGTTCAGGAGAGAGAAATACCTGGTTACTGTTGAGCTTACCGATGATCTCACTGGCCAGTTTCCGGCTGTTCCTGCCAGCAGCAATTTTGACCTGCTTTTCAAGATCGGCTCGTATCTCTTTCCTGGTCCTGACCAGCTCAACTTCACTGAATCCAAACTCCAGTGCCTGGCGCAGTGTAACATTAAGGAGTTCAAGGGCACTCTGCCATTTCTCAGCTTCAGTACGAGTGCTCATGGTTGTGTATCCAACCCGTTGAAGAAATATTCCGGAATAGGTCTGGGCACTTGTCAGCGGGCTTCCCGGCCGGTTAACAAGCCTTTTTAACCGGTTATCCAATAGAGATGCGGCCACATACTTTTTCAGATCTTCTGCTTGCCTGGCAGCGGAATCCTCGATTGCCTTTTCATTCCACCTTGTTCCTATGGATATTTCAGTATGTCCAATTTCAGGTTCATGAATAGAGAGCACCCGGGTCCCTGCCTGTTCAATCTGCCCAAAATCGTAGCACAGAGGTTGCAATGGTGGATTTTCTAAATGATGAAAGTGGTTGTAAACAAGTTCATGTGCGAGGCCGGTATCAATATCACCCACTATGACGAGGATCATATTTTCCGGCCGGTACCATGAATCATAGTACTGGCGCAGCAGAGCAGAATCCGCCTTGGACAGAGTCTCTTCTGTGCCGATGGGAAGCCTTTCAGGAATACGGGTGCCCGCAAAAGAAAACTTTGTTCTTTTTTCATACAGACGATATCCGGCAGAATCCCTTGTCCGTTTTTCCGCCATAATAATACCTCGCTCACGGTCAACCTCACTCTCCAGAAGAAGAGCCCCCCTGCCATAATCGGCCATGACCAGCAGCCCTTCATCAAGATGCTTACGGTCTCCCTCGGGCAGGAGGATTTTATACACTGTCTCGTTAAAAGTTGTATGAGCATTGGTATCTGCGCCGAAACTCATACCTATCGATTGAAAATACTCCACCAGAGTACCGGGAGGATAATTCGTTGTTCCATTAAAAAGCATATGTTCAAGGAAATGTGCCAGACCTCTTTGCTGGTCTGTTTCATCCAGTGAACCTGCCTGGATATTCAGGTACATGCCGACCCTGTTCTCCGGCTCATGGTTCTCCATAATGACATAACGAAAACCATTGTCCAGGGTACCGAAAATGACTCCAGGATCAGGCTGCAGGTCTGAATGATCGTGCGGCCAACCTTGCGAGAAGCATGAACCATGCTGAATACCGGCTTGTGGTTTATCATGTCCGGAAAGGGTGCATCCTGAAACCAGAACGGCTACAAGGAGAAAGGCAACTAATTGAAATTGAAAGCGACTGTTCATAGGGATCGTTGTTCTAGGGTTAGAAGTAGTGTATGAATAATTCTATATTTTAACTGTTCTTAGACTATAAGTAAGCTACGGTAAAGAGGCAATATGAAGATTAAAGGTAAAACAGCACTTGTTGCCGGAGCGACCAGGGGAATTGGGCTCGCAATAGCTCGAAAGCTTGCGGCTGCAGGTGCCCGGTTGTTCATGCCATGGCATGATTGGCCGAAAGACTCAGAAGCAGTACAGGATGAATTTTCCAGGCTTAACGCTGGACATATCTTTATTGAAGCTGATCTGCGGAATACAGACAATGTGAAAAGCCTGTTTGAAATCTTTAAACAGGAAGCAGATGCCTTGCATATTTTAATTAATAATATTGAAAGAGGAGGTATGCCCATAGTTCATGGCCCATACAGTCGCGAAATCAATCGTGACCAATGGCAACTGGAATTGGACACCACCCTGCTCGCAAAAAAGCTTTTGTTTGACAATTCCCTGCCCTTTCTCAAAAAAGCGGATGAAGCCGCAGTAATTAATATCACATCCATTGCGGGGTTAGTTGGCCGAAGTGGTCCGGCGGGTCTTATATTCAGTGACGGTTATGCAGTTGCCAACAAGGGGGTCGCCTCATTTACTGAAAACTGGGCAAGACTTGGTGCCCCAACTGTCAGGGTGAACGAGGTCATGCTGGGTTTTATAGATACCCGGCACGGTAAATACACCCGTGGATGGCACGCTTTATCGGAGCAGGAAAAATCAGACATCCTTCAGCACACTCTGCTTGAAAGGACAGGAACCCCTGATGAAGTAGCCGATACTGTTATGTTTCTTCTAAAGAACGCGGATTATATGACAGGATCTGTAGTGAGACTTGACGGAGGCTATGTTGTGGGTGGGGAAAGTGTTCCGCCTATTCCTGATGGGATAATATAGTAATGGTCTGGCAATAATATCAATGACAGAAAAGCCCTAAATATCAAGAGCCCATTCCGGCAGGTGGCGTAGAACATATTCGGAAACAACTTCTTTTTCCTCGGACTTGTCCACCGGAGGTATTGCATTCATTACTTCGTCAAAATCAAACCAGCATATTTCTTTGTCATCATGATTGTATACAGTAAGTATTCGATGATTCGGCCTGTGAATATCTTCTTCCTCCTGAATTGCCGCAACGATTTTTACTGCTTCTTCATACGAAAGAAAACGTTCTTCTTCTCCCTGACTCATAATTCTCGCTTTAAAAAAATGAAAAAAAAGGCGGAAAGAATGACCTTCCGCCATAAATTCAATGCATCTGGAAAACCTTAAGCGGGCTTTACAACTGCTCCGGAACGAATACACCTGGTACAGGCATTGACCCTTACGGTACTGCCGGTTTTGGTTACCGTACGAACTTTCTGCAGATTCGGCAGCCAACGCCGACGAGTTTTATTATGGGCATGACTGACATTATTGCCTGTCAATGGTCTTTTTCCACAAATATCACATACACGAGCCATTATATACATCTCCTCAAAAAGGTTGTTTTTTCAATAATCTTTTTTTTTAACGTTATGACCAAAAAAATGCAAGTCATTTCCAAACTGAAATGTTTTCAATTAAGAATTAAAACATTTCACATCTGATTTTACATATCCAGCAAGTGAATATAAATATGCCCACCTGCTCATTATTACATTCCTGGACAATTTATGTTTACTGGCATTTTATTTGCTAACTGTATCTCCATGAAAACATTATCACAAAATACTCAACACAAATCGACCCCAGTGTGCATGAACCGCTTTCGACCATCAAAAAAGGTTCTTGAGCAGATACATAACGTCGAGCTTCATTCAGCTTTGGTACGTATTGTATTAATCTCCCAGAAACTCTACACCCTGGGCATGTATAAATATTAGTCACTCTCAAAGCTGTGCAGGGTATTTTTTACCCAGTTTACCCAACAGCTGTGGGATAATTATGTTTTTTTCAATAATTGATAGAATTACCTAATCATGTTTTGTCATTGTGCTTGAAAATAACTTGTAAATATTACGAAAATAACTATCAATATCGTAACTGCCATGAAGTTTTTTTCAAACATCATATTAAATTGTTTCCAAATCAGCTTGTTTTAGCATTGACAGGCAATAGTCCGCATGGTAGCAAAATCTGTTCGTTTAATTGAATTTATCCGGAAAATTAACAACAAACTTTTACCAAACTAATTTTCATGACTACGAAAACAAAAAATCCTGTCTGGGCCCTTTTCTCATCAGTTAAGCTTGCCCTTTTTCTTCTTATTGCCCTGGCCTCCACTTCAATAATCGGAACAATAGTTCCACAAAGCAAACCGGTCGGCTTTTATGTTCAAACCTACGGCCCCAACCTGGCCCGGTTCATGCAAACCTTGAGCATTCCTGACATGTATAATTCCTGGTGGTTCATGATCCTGCTCGCTATGTTCAGCCTGAACCTTATTGTCTGCAGTATTGAACGCATCCCGAATGCCTGGCGCCTTGTAACCATGGACAACCTCGCCACTGATCCTGAACGGTTAAAAAAAATGGGCATGAGGAAATCATTTATCTTAGATGGTTCCTTAAACGAGGCTGAAGAAAAAGCTTCAACATTCCTTGGAAATAATGGTTGGAAAACAGAAAAACAGGACAAGGAAGGGGCCACCATGCTCTTTTCTCAGAAAGGGGGATGGACACGTTTTGGTGTTTATATTGTGCACTCCAGCATCCTTATAATTCTGATTGGAGCGATCATAGGATCCCCCAGAGTTGCCAAGACTATCCTGAGAGACCCGAACTTCGCCTTCAAAGGAAGTATTATGATCCCGGAATCTCAGCAGACGGATGTCATTTATTCCTTCCAGTCCGGTGTCCAGATCCCACTGGGATTTACTGTACGATGTGACTACTTTACAATTGATTACTACCAAAACGGAATGCCCAAAGAGTTTCTTTCCAAGTTGACAGTGCTTGAAGATGGGAAGGAAGTCCTCAAAAAGGACATAGAAGTTAATGATCCTTTGATATACAAGGGAATTACTTTCTATCAATCCAGTTATCAACCTTACCAGGATTTCATTCTCAATTTACAGAACAATACAACCGGGCAGAGTAAATCAAGTATTGTTCCCGCCCGTGAACAGATTAACTGGACGGAAGGCGGTGTTCGATTCGGCATTATCAACATGAAGACCCGCGGTGAATCCGTCCTGGAATTAAAAATATGGTTTACGGATGACAAGGCGGAACCATCTGTCTTTTGGATTGAACCCGGCCGCGAAGCCGTTATAGAACGCCCTACTGGTAATTATACGTTATCAACAAAACAACTTTATGCTACCGGTCTCCAGGTCGCAAAAGATCCTGGAGTGTGGTGGGTATACATTGGTTGCGGTCTCATGCTGGTCGGACTTATAATCGCCTTCTTTATGTCGCACCGTAAAATCTGGGCACTCATCTATGATGAGAATGGCAAAACGACTGTCCTTTTCGCTGGCAGTGCGCATAAGAATAAGGTAGGTTTTGAAAAGACTTTCGAGGCACTGGTTAAGGATTTTCAATAAACCGGTCCTTATAGGATTCAAGTAACTTATAAATATTTTTAACTTTTAATAGATCTAACGGTTTTCCTATGAACAGTTCACAATTCTTTGGCTTCACTACGCTGGCATACCTTTTATCCACAGTATTCTATATTGCCCTTTTTGTTTTTAAGAACAAAAAAATAGGCCCCATCGGCACAGCACTGTGCGTCATCGGCACGCTTACCCTGACGGCAGCTTTGGGCCTGCGCTGGCAGGAATCATACCAACTCGGTATCGGCCATGCTCCACTGACCAACATGTATGAATCACTGGTGTTCTTTGCCTGGTGCATCGCCCTTTTCTACCTGTTTATGGAATTCAAATTCAAGAGCAGGGTTATCGGAGCCTTTGTCATGCCCTTTGCCTTTGTTGCCATGGCTTACGCATCCTTCTCCAAAACCATGAACCAGGAGATCAGCCCACTCATCCCTGCCCTCCAATCAAACTGGCTCATTGCCCATGTTATTACCTGCTTCATTGGCTACGGTGCCTTTGCCATGGCAGCCGGACTTGGGGTCATGTATCTCCTGAAAAAATCTGCTCTCAATAAAAAATTGTCTGATGATTCCCTGACCGGTTCCCTCCCTGAACTTCGCTTCATTGATGACATGACCTATAAAACCATAGTTTTCGGTTTTCTCTGGCTCTCGGCAGGTATCATAACCGGCGCCATCTGGGCAAACGAAGCCTGGGGTACCTACTGGAGCTGGGACCCCAAAGAAACGTGGTCCATCATTACCTGGTTTATCTATGCCTTGACCCTGCACGCACGCTTCACCCGCGGCTGGAGCGGCAGCCGAATTGCCTGGCTTGCGATAATTGGTTTTATTTCCGTCTTTTTCACCTACTTCGGTGTGAATTATCTTTTATCAGGGCTCCATAGTTACGCATAGGTACGGTTTAAATTAAAAACGATCACCCTTTTTCTGATCCAACTTACAAGCCTTAATACCGTCTTGACAACAGATTGAAAACCCATTATAGACCCGATTATTGAATGATAATTCAGTAGTCCTATTTATAAAAATTCTCAGAGAGAAAAGGAGGAACAATGAAAAAGGTGATTGTATTAGGAGTGGCAGTAGCTTTCCTTTGCACAGCAGGACTGGTCAGCATGACCATCGCTGAAGAAGACAAAGGCCCGGCAGAAATAACAATTGAGATTAAAGACTCTGAAAAGCCTAAACCAGCAGTTTTCCCGCATGCTGCCCACCAGGAGCGCGGCGTAGAATGTGACAAGTGCCACAAGAGCGAATTTTACACTCAAGGAGCATGGACAAAAGATTCTGGCCACAAGCTGTGTAAAGACTGCCACAAGGCAGAAGGTGCACCTGTCAAATGTGGAACATGCCATCCTAAGAAAAAGTAAATGGATAACGTCACACATAGGATGTAAATTTTAAGGCCGCTCGATAACGAGTGGCCTTTTTTCATTTTAAGGAGGGAGACGACATGAAAAAAATTTGTTCCATTCTGATATTGACCCTACTCAGTACACTTGCTTTAACGGCTGTAAGTCTGGCAGAAGAAAAAGGACCTGCCGAAATAGTTCTCAAGAGTACAGTTGATCCAGCCGCAAAAGCAAAGCCCGCCTTTTTCCCTCATGCTGTGCACCAGGGAAGCTTAAAATGTGCGGACTGTCATCATGGTAAAAGCGATGATGGCAAACAGGCTCCTTACGCCGAGGGAATGAAAATTGGTAAATGTGAATCCTGTCACAACAAGACCGCAGGGATGACAAAAAAACTTGAAACTTTCAAAAATGCGTCGCATGAACTCTGTAAGGGATGCCACAAAAAACTGACCACTGAAGGGAAAAAAGCCGGACCAACAAAATGTAACGGGTGTCACAAGAAAGATCTGAAGTAAATTACCTGTTCCTCTTTTCTCGAAAACCAACCGCAACCAGGCAGAAGTTTTTCCCCTTCTGCCTGGTTGCGGTTTTTTTATTTTTATACTACCTGATCATTTTTTATGCTGAATACCTCCAATCCTCAGTAACTTAAAGTTGCCATGTCATAGCGCATTGAACTTATACTTTCTTTCTTCCAAGCTGTAGATCTAGCAATATCCTTTCTCTGCTAACGAGAGCAAAGAGATTAGATGTACTCTGTCATCCTACCGGGGAAGGTAGGAAACTATTACGTCACAGCAGTCTGGTTTCCGGCTCTTCGGTTCACGCAGTGCAAAATGACGTACTGTAAAGTAAAACAAGGGCCGTAGACAGGAACCATGCAATTTCGCTTTGTTCTTGCGAAGTCTGCAGTTGACAACTACTTTTATATAACAAGTAATGTCTTTACTGAATCTCGAGGGTAATCAAATCTTGACAGTTGAAATAGAGCGGATGGAAATATGCGAAACGGTCCTCAGCCGCCTATCATTTTACTTACAGCGTCAAAGAAAAAAAGCCGTCCGAGAACAAAGAGTATGGCGGACATAACGGCCGCTGCAGGAACTGTGAACAGCCATGATCCGAAAATTGAGCCTACAATTTTCTTGTTTATACCACCAAGCCCTCGAGCCATGCCGATGCCCAGAATTGCACCGACCAGGGTATGAGTTGTTGAAACCGGCAGGGCAAGGCGTGTACAAACCAGGACAGTGGCACTTGCGGCAATATCAGCAGCTACACCACGCGATGGCGTTATTTCAGTGATTTTTGTTCCGACCGTCATCATGACCCGATACCCATATGTGGCCAATCCCAGAACAATGCCCGCACCACCAAGGCTGAGTATCCAGAGCGGGACCGGCACCTTCATATCGATGGCCCCTGTTTTTAAAATATTGACAATGGCGGCAAGGGGACCTACCGAGTTGGCCACATCGTTTGCTCCATGCGCAAAGGCAACGGAGCAGGAACTGATGATAACAAGAGGCACAAAAACACGTTCAACAGCCTCGAGCTGGTCGCCAATCTTCTCCTCACCTTTATCCTGGAGTTTTCTCTTAACCAGAATATACGAAATAATTGATGCGAAAATGGAAATGGCAATAGATAGCCAGATGGAATTGCTTCCTGACAGCCATTCAATGTCTCCAATAACATGTTTGAGGCCTTTGTAGATGGTGGCAAGCATAACTACCAGTGTCATCATGAATACGATAACCGGCATGTGCTTTATCGCAGCCTGAGAGGGCTTCTCCTGACCGAGGATAGCTTTACTGATATAGATAAATATGAGGTAAGACAGAAGACCTCCAGCAAACGGTGATATGAACCATGATGCAACAATCTGACCCATTTTTACCCAATTAACGGCGCCCCAGCCGGCAGCAACCAAGCCAAAGCCGGCTACAGCTCCGACTATTGAATGTGTCGTAGAAACCGGCATACCGACAACAGTAGACATATTCAGCCAGAATGCTGCTGAAATTAAAGCTGCAGACATCCCGATAACAAGAATCACAGCGGCGTCGTGCGGGGTCATTCCGGGGAGCGTTGCCAGTACAGACGGATCCACTATCCCTTTGCGAACAGTATTCGTCACCTGGGCACCGACAAGAACCGCACCGGCAAACTCGCAAATGCCTGCGGCAATGACTGCATTACGGATGGAAAGCGCACCTGAACCAACAGCGTCGGCCATGGAATTGGCCACATCGTTAGCTCCAATGTTCCAGGCCATGTAAAGCCCGAGTGCGGCTGCAAATGCAATTATATAAAAATCCATTTCAATTTATCCCGGTTGGTTAATGACATTGATATAATCAACAACTCATTATGAAAAAGGCTATAATTATCTCTTTTCAATCATTACCCGAAGGTAATCAGCAGCATTCTCAGCCTGGTTGGCTATCGCTCCGTAACGCAGCAAAAGTTTTTCACAGAAAAGAATATCCAGCATTTCCACTTCACCTTCCAGTGCAAAGATATTCCGGGAAAGTTTCCGTGACATCTTGTCTGCTTCCCATTCTTCCTCACCAAGATGTTCAATATATTTCATAATGGATCTGGCTTCAGCTCCGCTGAAGGCGGTTTCAGCGAGGTTTTTAAATTCAACTGCAGCCGTCAGAAGAGTTCCGCTTACCTGAAAAATCTGGTTCAGGTAATTAAAAAAACCATCATGGAGATCAGGATGTATTTTAGTTTTCCGGAGAGTCATGATTACTGCTATATCTTCAGCAAGATCAGCAATATTCTCCTGATACTTGAGAAAATTAATCAGGTCTGATTTGTCGACCGGCAAAAAATAGCGCTGTGAAATGAAACCGCGTATATCATGTTTAATCATATCCGCCTCGTGCTCCAGTCTGGACATTTTCGAGTGAAGAGTATGAATTTTATCATAATCTTCATTAATCTGAGCTTCCAGAAGTGGCCACAGCATTTCAACGCATTCATGGACCTTTTTGCTGTGTTCAACAATGGGTCCAAAGGGAGATTTCCCAAAAAGATCAGCAACAAAGGTCTTCATATATTTCTCCTGTTATATTATGGGACAGAATTATTTCATAATGAGTACATATTCGAAAACGCTATCCAACAGCGAAGTGAATGTCAATCACTTAATTGAAGCCTCAAACATCATATTTCTATCATCTCACAATGAATAAACCCTGATCCATACCTAAGGAAAACAAAATGGTCAAACATACAGTTCTTTTCATTGCGGATACAGAGCAGAGGTGAAATTTCTCTATCACCAATCTATATACAATTCATCCTGGATGCTACTGTTCATTTATGCCTGGCGAGGGCCAGCGAAAAAGATATCTCCATAGATGTAGAATGTGAAGAAAACCTCTCTACAAAAATTAACCCGAATCTTATCGAACAGGCGATTATTAATCTTTTAACCAATGCCTTAACATACACCCTCCACACAGTACAATTACTGTTAAATCATATCCCAGTGAAACTCCAAAGACTTCTGATTGTGATCTCTGTTCAGGATCAGGACGCAGGAATAGCCAAGGTACATATTGACAGGTTTTTTGAGCGTTTTTACAGATGCGATAAAGGAAGAAAAAAAGAACAGGATGGGACAGGCCTGGAGCTTTCCATTGTCAAACATATTGCTATGCCCACGGTGGCACGTTTTCCGTTGAGAGCCAACCAGATCAGAGTTCAACCTTTACAATCACAATCCCCAGACACATGGACTTGTAGATGTTGCAATCGCTCCCAATTTTTTATTGATTGGATTTGAGCAATATTTTTTGCACAGCTAACAAAAAACCCCCGTGTTTTTATTTTACATTCAGCGGTTTAGTACAGTTACCTTTTCTGCAATCATACATGTTTTAAGTTTTACCATCCTCAACAAATTAAAACAGAGGACGTTTAAGGTTCTTATACTTGGGCAAAGGCCGTCCTGTAATTTTCAAGTAAGTTGAATCTCCTAACGTGGCCGCGTATTTCAACCAGGTGAGCATGACCCTGGCATCAAACATGTTGAAACCGGGTCGGTTAAACGTATCTGGGAGAGATTCAAAATGTGCGCCCAGATTATTTCTTTCTGCAAGTTCCTCGTATTCGCGCCACTCATTCCTATATTCCATGACAGGTCTGCCTTCCTTATCAAGTTGGGCATATTCGGGATATAGAAGAGGATATTCAGAGCACCCTCTTTTGAGGGCAACTGGAACTTTTTCCGAAATTTCCCCTGATATAACTGACCGGGCCTGATTAAAGATATCTTGCGCCTCTTCCAGGTTCTGGCAATAAATGAACCCCTTATATGATCCGGATATTTGTGGTCTTATTTCTACCATGCATTTTCTAATGTTATCATCAGGCAACAACAAATATTTTTTTCTTTTGTCATCTGGCAAGGGCAAGTCAAGTCTTTCAAAAATAATCATCAGCTTGAAAAGTTCAATTACAGTTCTAGGCTCAATCGTAATCTTATAGCAATCAAAACAATATTCAGGGATAATTTTATAGGTATTAAAAACCATCATAAATCGCAGGCAATGACGAGAGGATTTCCAGGATGGCGGTACTGTCCCTCTAAAAAATTGTGAGGTTTCCAGCAATATTGAATCGTCCTGCCAATATTCTTTCAGATCATTTTGGGCATTTTGAAATAATTTCTGCAGAATTTCGTTGCTTATCATAATCAGATTAATAATAGATTTTCAGATGGTTAAAACGATACATATTGCCACCTGATTGGGTTATTTTCTCTTTAATACAACAATGGTTCATAAAATTACATGCTGAACACATTTTTCCTGACAGGACCTCCATGGCCGTCAACAAGCAATCCAACATGAATTTACTCAGTTCTCTCATAACGAAAGCTATTCTCTTTAAAATCAGTAATAATATGCCACGTAGGGTATCACTCATCCGATGAAATTTGAAACAGCTTACACTGGAAATCACTTCCTGCTTTTTTTCTTGCTACGCTCTCTGAAAACTACTCGTACCGGAACACGGTCCAGGCCTAGGCCTTCACGAAATTTGTTTTTCAGGTACCGCTGATAGGAGAAATGAATACCCTTGGGAGAGTTGGCAATAACAGCAAAGGTTGGCGGGGCTGTTTTAATCTGGGCAGTGTAGTAGAATTTGAGACGGCGACCATGATGATACGGGGGGCTATGCCTGGATACAGCCTCTTCGAGTAATTGATTGAGAGCGCTTGTCGGAAAACGTTCATTGAACTGACGGTATATCTTGCCGATTTCCGGGAAAATTCGTTTGATACCCTTCCCGGTCAATGCTGAGACTTTCAGGACCGGTGCAAAGCTCATAAAAGTTGTCGCCATTTCAATCTCTTCCATCAGCTGCTTTTGACGTCTGGTATTACTTTTGAGGAGGTCCCACTTGTTGACGAGGATAATACACGCCCTGCCCTGCTCCTGTGTATAACCCAGCACTTTAGTGTCCTGCTCTGTTATGCCTTCGCCCGCATCTATCAGGACAAGGGCTATATGGCACCTTGCCAAAGCACCCAGTGCCTTAAGGATTGAAAATTTCTCCAGCTTATCTTTTGTTTTTCCCTTACGACGGATCCCTGCTGTATCGATAAGCAGGTAAGAATGTTTGCCGTGGGTGAGAAGCGTATCGACCGAGTCGCGGGTTGTTCCTGCTATATCGGACACAACCATGCGCTCCTGTCCCATAATTGCATTTATCATGGATGATTTGCCCACGTTTGGGCGTCCCAGAAAGGCAAGCCTGACAGTACCCTCAGGCAAGGCCTGCTCAATTGAATGGTCAGGCAAATGATCAGCAAGCCCATCCATGAGTGATTGAAATCCAAAACCGTGATCGGCAGAAAGGGGCCAAAGTGTATCAACACCGAGTTCCCAGAAAGGTGAAAGAAAATCTATCTCTCTTTCCGGTCCGTCTACCTTGTTAACCACATAAAACACTTGTTTTGCAGCACGCCGGAGAAGGCCGACTATTTCAATATCGCTTGGTGTCAAACCTTCGCGCCCATCCATAAGAAAGAGAATTATATCAGCTTCATCAATTGCCTGGAGGGCATGATGCCTGATGTGACCGGTAATGATGTCATCTTCATCGTCAATGCCACCGGTATCTACTACTATAAATGACTTGTCATTCCTCGTTACCTGAGCATAGTGACGGTCGCGGGTCACACCGGGGGTTGGATCGACAATGGCATCACGGCTTTTTGTCATCCGGTTGAAAAGTGTTGATTTGCCCACATTCGGTCTACCGATCAGGGCAACAAGATTTGCGGTTTCAGATGTCATATGGTTGTGCCTTTGCAAGACATATTTCAGTCGTTTGTTTAAGGGCAGAATACTTTTGCAGCAGAGGTTTGGCAAGCAGGCTTTGCAGTGAATTAAGGGCCGGTGGAATATACTGCCTGAAAAAGCTCTTATTGCGCTGTTTGCTTAGAAAAGCGAAAGCCCCCAGCATCTGCAGATTTCGCTGCAGGGAGAGGTATATGAATTCCTGCCTGAACTGATCAATGTCATACGAAATATTTTTCTTCAGCTCCATTACATATTCATCAATAAGCATTTCCTGCATTTTTTCAGGTAAACCGACGTACGGGTCTATAAGCAATGAAGCAAGATCGTAACCGAGCGGGCCCAGTCTTCCTCCCTGGTAATCTATAAATCGTATGACACCCTCCTTGAGCATAATGTTACGGCTCTGGAAGTCACGATGAAGAAAAAAGCCGGATGGTGCTTTGGAAGCCTGATCGGCCAAGTCTTTAAATTCTGTTTCAAGAGTGCTGTCATGAGTCTCAAGTCCCATGAAATCGTTGACCAGGGCTTCATGAAAGTAACCGGTCTCCTTTTCAAGCATGAGCAGACGGTCGTAATGCCCTGATTGCCAGCACCAGGAAGTATCAAACCCTTCACGCCCGTTAATCTGCATCCGGACCAGTTTACGGACTATTTTCCGGTATACTGCAAACTGGCTGTTCTCGTCCTGATGCGGACCATGTATATATTCGTACAACCGCACATCACCCATGTCTTCAGATACAATCAGGCCAATATTGCTGTTAAAGCCTAGAAGTTCGGGAACAGGTACTCCCCTGTGATATAAATGGTTTCCAATGGACCATGATGAAAGGGCTTCCGCCATACCCTGTTTTTGACCTTCAGTTGGCGTAATTAAAATGAAGGACAGGTCATTCTCAAAACATAACCGGTAAAATTCACGCTGTGAACCGTCTCCTGCCAACAGCGTAATAACAGGATGTCCTGATCCTGTATCCACACCCCGTTTATTCAGTATTTCACAGGCGACTTGAACGAGGTATTTTGTCTTTTCTTCCATACAGGTTAAAATATTGTTATGTTAAATTAAAATAACGGCTTATTCAGCCCTGAAAATAATCATTATGTTATCGGTGAGCCAGGCTCAAATCTAGATGACACATACCATTTGATACATGTTAAAGCAAAACGAATTCTCTCAATCACTGCATGACTCGGACGAGTTTACAATTACATATGAACTTGTCCCCGGCCAAGGGTCAGGAGGAAAGCAGATCGACAGGCTTTTGGAGTTTGCCAGTTGTGCCAAGGAAGACGGAAGGGTCAAAGCACTGTCGATAACCGACAATCCTGGAGGACACCCCGCCCTTGCCCCCATTGCCATAGGCTCTGATGTCAAAAAAATAGGTATCGAGCCCCTCCTGCATTTTTCCCTTAAGGACAAGAACCGCAACCAGGTTGAGAGCCATCTGTTTCATTACCATCGTCAACGGTTTGACAACCTGCTTATACTTGGTGGTGACTTTCCCCGCTTCAATTATTATGGCCAGGCCAAACCTGTCTTTGACCTTGACAGTGTCCAGACTATCCAACTCATGCGCGATATGGAGGAGGGTGAATACCAGGCTCACTCAAGCCCGAGCCGTTCATCGTTCGAACCTATCTTCTTTAACAGGGGTTGTGTTGTTTCACCTTTTAAAACACGTGAATCAGAGCAGGTCTGGCAGTATGCAAAGCTTTTGATGAAAATAAAAGCCGGAGCGCAATTCATCATAACCCAGGTCGGATATGATATCTGCAAGTTTGAGGAGTTCATAAGGTTTATAAACGAAAGCAATTTGCAGATTCCGGTTCTTGGTAATGTCTTTATTCCGTCTCTCTCCGTAGCCACTCACATGCATCGGGGCCAAGTGCCAGGCATTGTTTTTCCTGAACAGCTTGTCCACCAGATGGAACAGGAAGATCAGGCAGGAAATCATGAAGCCCGTTTGTTCAGGGCGGCCAAGTTAATCAGCGTACTGAAAGGACTTGGTTATTCCGGCGTTCATGTCGGCGGAAACAACCTGAATTTTGATAATGTAAAATATATTATTGATACAGCACAGGAGTTATCATCCCAATGGAATGAACTTCGCGAGGATGTCCACTATCCGTTTCCCGGAACCTGGTATTATTTCAAACCTGACCGTCCTGGCGCCTGTGGAGAAGTGAAAAACAAAATCCATCCCGGACGACTGTTCATGCACCAGAAGCCACATAGAATGACGCACAGACTTCTCTTTAAACCTTCTACTATTTCCAGTCGTTTATTTGGAAAATTGTGTTTATTCTGTGCACGGGGCAGAATTCGGAAATCAATGATTCGTACAGTTGAACGGTGGATAAAAAGCTTTCTTTTTTATTGCCGGATGTGCGGTGATTGTACCCTGTCTGAATCGACCTATATATGCCCCCAGTCTGGATGCCCAAAAAAACTGCTTAACGGACCGTGCGGCGGGAGCAGAAACATGACGTGTGAAGTCTTTGCTGACCGCTACTGTTTCTGGGTCAGGGTATATGACCGTGTGGAACCCTCGTCAACACTCCGGCAACTGGGCGAAATCCCCATCCTGCCTCCCAAAGACTGGGCTCTTGAGCATACTTCCTCATGGATAAATTATTTTACGGGCCAGGATCACAACAAAATAAAGATGAACAAAAAAAAAGGATGATACCTGTATGAGTTCAGTTATGAATTTCATTTACGAGAGATGTACCTTTATTTTCGATCCCCTGCACCACTTCTGGGAACATGAGAAAATGCACCGCAAGATTTCTCTGCTTCTTGTGCTCCTGTTTCTTGGCAGCCTGTTTACCATTGAACTCAACCGTCATGGCATACTGCCTGACCAGCTGGCATCATTAGTGCCAAGAAATCATTTCTTTGCGATTCAGACGGCTTTCACGGTTGTCCTTATCCTGGAGGTCATAAGCCTGATATTTACCCTCCCCTGCTCATTCTCCAGATCGGTCGGTAAGCAATTTGAGATCCTGACCCTTATTCTGATTAGAAATGCCTTTAAAGAACTCTCTTATCTGCCCGAACCCATAGTCTTTTACGGCCATGAAAAAGCCATATATCGTATTCTTTCAGACGGCTTTGGTGCTCTTGTTATCTTTGCCCTGCTAGGGCTGTATTATTTGATCCAGTCCAGCCAGGAGGAAGAAAAAGGGAAGCCGGAGGACCTTTTCAGTTTTGTCGCAGCCAAAAAAGGGATTGCCCTTATCCTGCTCGGAATTTTCATCTACATGGGTATCAAAACTATATTCCAGTCAATTGCCGGCATAGAAACCCAGGATTTCTTCCACGGGTTTTACACAGTCCTGATTATCACTGATATACTCCTGGTCCTTGTAGCCCAGTGTTTTCAACCCTCTTATTATGCAGTTTTCCGCAACTCCGGTTACGCATTATCGACTCTGATTATCCGACTGGCTCTTGCCGCACCGGCTTACTTCAATGTCCTGCTCGGAATTGCCGCTGCCCTTTTCGCTATAGGGCTGACCATTATCAGTGACAAGCTGTTTACCAAACAAGTCTGGAGGCACTCACACACGTGTTAGATGACAAGGAGAAATAATAAAGAGACTAAACGTGTCTAGAGGTGAACACGCTCAGGGGCGTTAAAGACGTTAAGGCGCCCCGGCCTTGCATATGAGATGAGGGTTACTCCCGCCTTACGCGCAATAGCAAGGCCCAGGGAAGAGCTGGAGGTCCTCGACATGACGATGGGGATTCCGATTCTGGCACACTTCAGGACCATATCCGAAGTCAACCTTCCGGTCGTATAGATTGCCCCTCGAGGTGTTATTTTCCCAAGGAGAATTGCGCCAATTATCTTGTCCACGGCGTTATGACGCCCAATATCCTCGTAAAAAGCCTGCAGCGTGCCGTCAGACCAGAAACCGCACCCATGCACACAATGGGTCTTCATGCCAAGTTCAGAGGCATGCAGTGCCTTGCGTATGAATTCGCCTGCCTCGGCAAGGGAAAGGGTATATTCTTCCAAATCGTCAAAAGCGCCTTCAAGCATATCGCGCGAAATTTTACCGGTTCCACCACACCCGGATGTAATAATAACATCTTTAGGGGCCGCATCTTCATCCACATCAGCATGGACAACGATACGTCCATCAGGGCAGACCAGCACTTCACGTACCTGATCAGGTCTTTCAACATACCCCATGCCGAACAGAAATCCGGCTCCGAACTCCTCCAAACCGGTTTCCAGAACCATAGCCGTACCGATTTCATGATCGTTTAGAACCACCAAAAACGGTTTTTCAACAGCCAGAGTTTCACCACCTTTTTCTGTCCCATCAGGAGTAAAAATAGTGGTTGAATGGTTTAATTGAGTATTATCAGTCATATATTATTTATCAGGTATAAGTGTTCAGATTAGTATCGTACGTATCTATTATTTACACTCAGAAAAACACCTCATTCAAAAGACTGTCTTTCCTGGATTTGTCAACAAAAAAAACCACATTTTACTGGAAAGTTCACTGTTTAATATATGTCAATTTTGACATATATAATCTTTCCTAATTACAGGTAGTTATGCGTCGTTATTGCTTATTAGTATATTTTTTTAACTTTTTTCAAGTCATTTCAACCTTTTTACCTTGCAATCACTCTTTTGAGATGTATAAGAGAAGGGATAAAGTTCCATGAGCCAGGTAAAGTTTTAAATACTATAAACCGGTTTTTTTATACACTAATGGACGAAGCTTTCTTTTCCTGTGTACTACTTGATGATGGTAGTGGCAACCCAGCACTTGCAAAACAACGTGCAACCATTGAACCCGGCATAGCATTTCACCTGAAGGACTCATCAGAAAAAGTTTATCTTGCCGGCGGATTTCCAAGCTTCACCCCACAATCAACTTTTTCACTTTCCCCTACATTCCAGCTGAATTGTGACCTCGGTAATTTATCTGACAGTGAACTCCAGCTCATTGCCCAGGCAGAACTGAACAGGCTCAATGCCTCCACCTACCGCAGCTATACCCGTGAAGTTGATACCCGGGTTGCAGTCCTTGCCAATGATTCATCTTTGCTGAACGACTTTCTTGAAACCTATGGCGGTGTTGTTCATGCCGAACCACTGCTGCTTAAAGGGTATGATGCAGACTATCCGACTATTGATAATCTTCAGGTCGAGCAGGGGGAAAACGGTTACCGGCTGCTCTATACTGTTCGCACCCCAATTGATGATGAAAAGTGCGCTTACTGTGGGCTGTGCGGTCCCGCATGTCCGGAAGACTGTTTATCTGAAGACCTTTTCCTCGATCTTTCCAACTGCAGCTACTGTAAAAAATGTATCGAAGTCTGTACACATGATGCCATAGATCTTTATCGTGCCGAAAAAAGATCGCTCGATATCCCGGCAGTCATTCTGCTCGGAGTGAAGAATATTGAGCTGCCCCGTGACAGGAGCAGAATCTTTTCAGAAGATTCACTTGATTCTTTTTTTGCTACCCTGATCCCCATTCAGGTTGATGAAACAGTTTCCTGTAATCCATATATCTGTCAATATATCAGCAGGCTTGATGCAGGGTGTCAAGAGTGTGTGGATGTATGTCCCCGGAACGCTGTACTTAAAACAAAAGCAGGCATATCTCTCAAACACGAACTCTGCTCAGAGTGCGGCTCCTGTATTTCTTCGTGCCCTACAGGATCCATGCAGTACGAACTCTTTGATGATCACCGCTTTGTTGAATGGTTCAAAAATATTCCAATCCCGAGTAACTGTACAGTCATAATCGGTAATGAAAAACAGCTTCATGCCCTGTGGTGGAAAAGGGGCCTGCCTGGAGACGTTAATTTTCTCTTTCTTGAATACCCAAACATAAGTGCGCTAACAAGTATGCACCTGCTTTTCCTGCTGTCATTGGGGGCCGGAAAAATTATTCTGCTTGGCGAACCAGATTCCATGGCATCACATCCGGTAGCCCGGGAAATCCAATGCACCAATACTGTTTTTTCTTCTCTTTTTGGCCAGAATGAGAGCGTTTCTGTTACAACAGGCCTAAACCTGGCAGAATTATTAAAGAAAACATATACAAACCCTCTTTCCGAAGTGTATCACGATTTCAGCTTCACTAACCGACGCGAAAAACTCGGATCAGTTCTTCGCTACCTGATAGACCAGGATGCAGCGACCGCAGACTTGATAGCTGATCTCACTGGCCAGGGTTTTCAATCGTTCGGTGCTGTTATTTGTGACGCTGACAAATGCACCCACTGCGGGGCGTGTCTCAACGAGTGCAGGATGAATGCCCTCACAACAGATGAAGACACATTATCACTCAACCTTCTAGGTATTAATTGCATTCAATGCTCCATCTGTGTCGAGGTATGCCCTGAAGATGCTCTTGGACTAAAACAGGGCCTGCAGCTCCACTCTTCTTTCCTGAAGCCCAGGGAGTTAACCCGGGCTGAAGCTGTGATATGTCCTGAATGCGGCAAAGCGTTCGGCACCAGAAAGAGTTTTGACCGGGTAATAGCAAAACTGCAAGGTCACCGTTCCATGAATACGGGAAACAACTTTTTTGAGTATTGTGATAAATGCAGGGTTGTAAAACTCTTTGAGTCGCAGCAGCAATGAGTGAATTGACAGATAAAGAACTGATGCGGGTCCGCCTCCGCTTTCTCGATGTCATCAAATCTTTTTTTATTGATGAACCGGATGCGGAACGGTTGAGCAGGTGGAGAGGTTTTATCACCGCACTGAGCAATGAACCCGTCAATCCCATGATAGATACGGCGGTCAGGCAACTGGGCAGTCTCATGACCGATATGAAGCTTGATGACATCCGTGATGAATATTACGAACTTTTTATCAATCCGTTCAGTGAAGACATTATCAGTACAAGCCTGTCGTATTACATTGACGGGCGCTCTTTCGGGGAAACCCTGGTGAATTTCCGTGGATTCATGATGGATGCGGGGCTCATCAAAAACAAAGATATCGATGATACTGAGGATTCACTTGTTTTTATTCTTGATGTACTTGCTACCTTAATTGAGGAAGAGAAGAGCGGACCCGAGGAAGCCAGGACGAAACAAACAAAAGTTGTAAATGAGTACTTGGACCCATTAACAGTTCACTTCAATACGACCATGAAAGAGAACGGCAGGGCTCGTTTTTATGAAGCCTGTGCGGGGTTTCTTTCCGGCTATGTTGATCTGGAAAAGGGCCTGACTGCTCCTGTGTAAACTGTCAACGTTGGTGAGCAAAGGGCTGACCAGCACATCCTTTACTTTATGGAGGAAGGAACATGAAAAAAAATGAGGAAGGAAGAAGATCATTTCTCAAACATGTCCTTGCCGGTTCAGCGGTTGTAGCCGGAATTGCGGCATCGAAAAAACCCGCTACGGCTGGTAAGCACCCAATCGATAATCCTGAGGGACAGGATGTTCTTTACCGCGAAACAGAAGAGTTCAAAAAATATTATGATTCACTACGTTCCTAAAGGAGAAGAGGTGTGCCATGGCAAGTAAAAAATTGATTAACAGGCCGGCTTCCTCTGTCAGAGTCGGCAGCAAGGTAACCCTGAATCCCAGGGTTGCCAGGAGGTCTTTCCTCAAACTTTCCGCCGCTACTGCGGCATTAACCGGGGCTGCAATGACGACCGGTATGACAAGCAAGGTCTCGAAGGCTGCTGATGCGAAAGAAGCCTACCCCGGCTCCACAAAGGTGAGAAGTGTATGCTCTCACTGCGCTGTTGGTTGTGGCATCAATGCCGAAGTGCAGAACGGGGTATGGGTTCGCCAGGAAGTAGCCCAGGACCATCCTGTTTCGCGCGGCGGGTACTGCTGTAAAGGCGCAAGTGCGATTGATATGGTGACCAGCGAAAAACGGATGAAGACCCCCATGAAGAAAGTTGGTGGCAAGTGGCAGAAACTTTCCTGGGACCAGGCCTTTGACGAAATAACCCAAAAACTTACTGCTATACGAGATAAAGACGGCCCTGACGCACTGCATTTCAATGGCAGCGCCAAGGTCTCCACCGAAATGGCATATCTGCAGAGGAAATTTGCTGCATTCTGGGGGTCGAATAACATTGACCACCAGGCCCGAATCTGACACTCCACAACGGTGGCAGGTGTCGCCAATACTTGGGGTTACGGAGCAATGACCAACAGCCTGAATGACATCAGGCACGCTAAAAGCATGATATTTATCGGATCAAACGCAGCAGAAAACCATCCGGTTTCCCTGCTGCATATCCTTCATGCCAAAGAAGTCAACAACGCACCAATTATTGTTGTTGACCCACGATTTACCAAACTTGCCGCAAAGGCGACTGATTTTGTTCGCATTCGTCCCGGTACGGATTGTGCCTTCATCATGGGACTGATCAATGTCATTATCCAGAATGGCTGGCAGGACAAGGCATTCATCGATGCCAGGGTTGCAGGATTTCAGGAAATGGCAGAAGTAGCTACCCAATACACTCCGGAGGAAGTAGAAAATATCACCGGTATCCCGGCTTCCGAAGTAACCAGGATTGCAAAAATCCTTGCCAACAACCGTCCCACAAGCCTGACCTGGTGCATGGGCGGAACCCAGCATCATATCGGCAGCAGTATCACAAGGGCTTTCTGTATCCTGCAGCTGGTGCTTGGTAACATGGGTAAATCCGGCGGAGGAACAAACATCTTCCGCGGTCATGATAATGTCCAGGGCGCAACCGATATGTGTGTCCTTTCCCACAGTCTGCCTGCGTATTACGGGCTGGCTGAGGGTTCCTGGAAACACTGGTGCCGGGTCTGGGATGTAGACTATGACTGGATGGTTTCCAGATTTCCTGACAAGGAAATGATGGGGAAAAAAGGTTTTACTCTTGCCCGCTGGTACGAAGGGGTAAACCAGGACGACAAAATTCACCAGCAACCGCTCAAGGCACTTTTGCAATGGGGTTGCGGTACTAACTCTAACTCCCAGTTCCATAAGGTCAAAAAAGCACTGGACAAGCTTGAACTTGTCGTTATTGTCGACCCATTCCCGACTTTGGCCGCAGCAATAACTGAATCCGACAACATCTATCTGCTTCCCTGCTCCAGCCAATACGAAACTTCCGGCAGCGTGACCTCAACATCCCGCCAGATCCAATGGCGTGACAAGATTGTTGAGCCGGTCCATGGCAGCAAGGAAGATTATGACATCATGAAGGGGCTGGTCGAGCGGTTGGGTTTTGCCGATAAATTCTACAAGAACATCAAACAGGTTCCGGAAGACATTACACTGGAACTGGGCAAGGGATCCCTGACCATCGGTTATAATGGACAGACTCCCGACCGGATCAAGAAGCACAAAGACAACTGGCACACCTTTGATATTGACACCCTTCAGGCCAAGGGTGGCCCGTGCGACGGTGAATATTTTGGTATGCCATGGCCGTGCTGGACAACGGAACATCCGGGCACCCCAATCCTGTACGATATTTCCAAATCTGTAGCCGAGGGCGGACTGCCATTTAGAAACAGATTTGGCCAGTCGACCACGTACATAATGAGCGGCCGCGAAGAAAACCAGCTTGCAGCAGAAGGTGTGTGCAATCCGGGCAGTGAAGTCAAGGGCGGATATGCCGAGTTTAAGGATGTTGTGCCCGGCACAAACTGGAAGACTGATCTGTCACAGGAAACCATCAAGTCTGCAATAGAACGTGGCATGGCGCCTTTTGGTAACGCCAGGGCACGTTGCGTTGTCTGGACCTTTCCGGATCAGGTGCCTATACATCGCGAGCCTTTGCACTCACCGAGGCCTGATCTGTTCGATAAATATGGTACCTATGATGACAAACCGAACCACTACCGGGTAGATACGCAGTACAAAAGCCAACAGGATCCCAACCTGGTAAAGGAGTTTCCGTTTGTCATCACCACCGGTCGCACGGTCGAACATATGGGAGGTGGTGCTGAAACACGCAGCAATAAGTACCTGTCAGAACTACAGCCGGACATGTATGTGGAAATAAATCCCACAACTGCCAATAACATGGGCATCCGTGAAGGTGAAGACGTATGGATCGAATCACCCGAAGGAGGCAAGGTTAAGGTCATGGCGAAAGTTACCGAACGGGTTGACGAGAAGACTATCTTCATGCCTTTCCACTTTGGCGGAACACTAATGGGCCAGACGTTTACCGGTAATTATCCGGAAGGACATGCACCATATGTCTTTGGTGAGTCTGCAAACACGTGCACAAATTACGGGTATGACATCATAACGCAGATCCAGGCGACAAAAGATGGTCTCTGCAAAGTCAGCAAGGCTTAGGCCTATTTGGAGGTATTTATAAATGTCACGAGTAAAATTCTTATGTGATGTGGAACGCTGTATTGACTGTGCTGGCTGCGTTATTGCCTGTAAGGAAGGCAACCATGTTCCAGTTGGAGTCAACCGGCGCCAGGTAATAACCATCAACCAGGGAAAACCGGGTGAGAAATCAATTTCGGTGGCCTGCATGCATTGTGCTGATGCTCCCTGCATTGCAGTTTGCCCTGTCGATGCTATCTATCAGCGCGATGACGGCATTGTTCTGGTGAACAAGCCGACTTGCATCGGGTGCGGCTACTGCTTTATGGCCTGTCCGTTCGGTGCTCCCCAATTTCCAAAAAGCGGGGTGTTCGGTTCCCGCGGGGCCATGGATAAATGCACCTACTGTGCCGGCGGGCCGTCAGAAACTTTCAGCAAAGAAGAGCGTACGCTGTACGGGCAGAACAGGATTGCCGAAGGCAAACCACCACTTTGCGCGGCAATGTGTGCCACCAAGTCGCTTCTGGCCGGTGATGCAGATACAGTGGCTGACGTGTACCGTGAACGTACATTCAAACGCGGTTCCGGATCCAACGCCTGGGGATGGGATAAGGCCTATAAAGGCAAATAAAATCTCCTGATATTATTCCTGACCGGAATGTAAAGTTTTTATGTGTTATCATTCCGGCCAGGACAACCTTACTGGGGGAGACAATGAAGAACATCCTTACAATTCTTTTATGTTCTGCTTTTCTTGCGGGAGGAATAGCGTTCGCCTTTTCGCCTGGCGGAGAGCAGATAATTAGCAGTTTTGGGCCTGAACCCTCAACTGTTACTTTTCAAAAATTCAATGAAGCGTACACCGGAGACTGGCAAAAGTACGGCCAGGGTTTTACCAACGTCCATGTATCACTCTTCAGTAGAATTTTCCTCCTGGTTATCACCATAATTCCGATAGCTTTTCTGCTGCATTTTTTAGTGATAGGGGCAAAAGTCTTTTCTCACGAAGGTCAACAGATCTTGTTTTTTAACGCATTCTGCCGCTTTATACACTGGATTGTCGCTATCTCCTTTACCCTGCTTGTCATAACCGGTCTTATGATAATCTTCGGCAAGATATTTGGTGGCGGAGCTTTTGTCCGTGGAGGCAGAACAATCCACATAATCTCCTCCCTGGTGCTTGCTTTCTCTGCGATCCCGATGTTTCTCATCTGGCTTAAGGATATGTTTCCGGCACCACATGACATAAATTGGCTCTTCATGATGGGAGGGTATCTGAGCAAGGAGAAAAAACCCGTCCCTGCAGGTAAATTCAACGCCGGCCAGAAGACTTGGTTCTGGATTGCAACAGTCGGTACCGGAGTAATGGCCTATACCGGATATATAATATATGCCTTCCAGGGTTCAACCGATCAGCTTAGAATCATGGCGTTAATACACAATTATCTTGGTGCAGTTATGGTAGCATTTTTCATCATACACCTGTATATGTCCATGTTTGCAATTAAAGGTGCCCTGTCCAGTATGATTTCCGGTTACAAGTCCCAGGAGGAGGTTGAAATCCTGCACAGCAGGTACAAAATCACAAACACTTAACCTTAGCTGGTCCTTTGACATAGGGACCTGAAAAATAGAGCAATCTGCAAAAGCAGCATAAACAGCAAGTCTCATCAGGGGCTTGCTGTTTTATGTAGAGGAAAAATTATGGTCCCAATTGTAAGCTTTATCGGCTGGCATGATTCAGGTAAAACAACTTTTACACGAGAAGTCGTTACTCATCTTAAAGAGAAAGGCCTGCGAATTGCAGTTATCAAGTCGACAAAACACACAGGCATTGAATTTGACCGAGAGGGTTCAGATACTGACAGTTATAAACAAGCCGGCGCTAATGCTGTTACACTCATGGCACCTGACCAGATGATCCTGATGTCGGCCAAACCTGAACTGAATATCATAGCCCTGGTTCATCGCTATTTTCATGATTATGACATCGTCATAGGAGAAGGTTTCAAACACGAACGCAAGATCGCAAAAATTGAAGTAACTCGTGGTGATGCTGACCTTCTCAAAGACCAGGTTAATGGCGTCATCGCCACTGTCTCGGACAGAAATATTTCCGGTGATTACGTTTTCAGACCTGACGAAAGTAAAGAGGTTGCCGAGTTTATCATCAAAAGATTTATTGAAGATAAACGGGGGAAAGAAGAACAGGTACTCCTACTTGTAAACGGCAAAAAAGTCCCACTCAAGGGTTTTGTTCAGGATGCCCTTGCCGGCACGGTGCATGGATTTGTCAAAACGCTGAAGCAGATTGGTGAAATAGAGGAAATTGACTTAAAAATTAAAATTCAAACGTAGCTGTTCACTCGATATTTATCTTTTCGATTAATACAATATAATGAGTGTGTATATTCCTGGGGGGAGAAATGTTTCCTCTTCCGCTAGAAAATATTTATATTACTCCCCCCGGAAAAACTGAATTATTTTTTCTTTTTAGCCTTTTTTTTCTTGGTTTCTTTTTTAGATTTTTTTTCTGCTTTTTTCTTGCATACTTTCTTTTTACACTCTTTCTTTTTTACAGCTTTTTTCTTAGCTGCTTTTTTTTTCGCTGCCTTCTTCTTGTCATCTTTTTTCGCCATAGCGTCCTCCTTTGAAAAGTTAACATTGTGCATCAAGGATTTTAAAGATCATTTCCCATGTGATATTAACATATTACATCATAATGTTACATGTAATGTATTAATAACACAACAATAATATTGTGCACTGAAAATTATCTAATTGCCACCAGTACTTTACAAGGTTATTACACGTAATATGAACATTGTTGCAACTTGTGGCTTTTTCATATTCCTTAATCGAATTCCCAATGCTCATCTTCTTGAACAATGTCATTCTACAATACTTCATAATGAACATAGCAAAGCGAAGAGGAAAAATCCGGGCACTTGATTATAATCGATTCTTGCTTTTGCAGGAATGACTGAAAACTCATGATCTGCACAATTCATGTTCCGTACTGTGAGAATCCTCTTTATGCTCAACATATTACTGAAAATAAGAACACAAATTCTAGAGTAATGACAATGTAATCATAACATTGCTGAAGCATGCTGGTAATCAGATATAACTATAACTCTTTCCCATATTTGAAGTATGGCCATTTCTTCTTATAACCTTTGCTCCTAAGTAATATCCACTTATCATTCACTCTCTGCGATATTGAGACGTGTTTGCAGTTTGTTTCAAACAATTACACTGCGACAAAACACCACTCCAAGCTTGTACCATATTGTGGCACACAAATATCTTTGTTTTTCTGCCAGTTTGTTTATAATGAAACATGTTGAAATTACATAAGCTTATTAAGCAATAAAAATTATTTTTAATTTGATATTTAGGGCGCTTCTATAATAATATGGATTATATGTGTGAAAGTAGTTATTTTTATGCAACCCACCTCTAACTAAAGGTTATAGTGAATACATTTAACATGCCAATATAAATAGACTTTATTGAACTTAACATACAGGCAGATATGTATCGTTAATATCTCGTGCCTTAATTAATTACTTTACTGGTTGATGAAATGACAAGTGCAGGACTTAAATCTTCACTCCACCTTGCAAAGGATAATGTAACCCAAGACAGGGATAAGGATTCTAAACGAGTATCACGAACCCGTCTGAAAAATTACCTGAATCGCATAAACTTCAGAAACGGTGTCATTACTCTTCACTTCAGACATTCAAAATATAAGCATAGCGTTTCCCTTCCTGCAAAACCCCAAATATGTAATGACAGCTACTTGCGTTGCCTGTGGTCGGAATATGCTGACGCAGAAAAAAAACTCAAGCACTTTTCATTTATTAATTTCTCGTTTACAGACGGAATTAAACATTTTCATGTTCACGCCAAGCTCATCGAATTGACTGAGAACGGTGTTTACCTCGAGCTTCCGGACTACTGTTTTGAAAGAAAATACAGGGTTATAAAAAGACACAAGTGCAACGGAGTATCTGCCCAGATAAGTCAGGACGGTAAATTCACAAGGGGCAACCTGACAAGTTTCAGTGCTCAATATTTCGGGATCAAGCTGCAGGAGAGCGGTAACTCTTTTGCCAATGAATTTGACAAAACTGTTCCGGCTAACGTCATCCTGTATACTGAAACAGATCATATTTATTCCGGGAGCTGTGACATTATCAGACACAGCAAAACCCCAAACGACAATTACCTTGTATTTAAACCTGTTAAAGACAACATCCAGCTCTTTAAACCCAAGGAAATCAGGAGTGAAAGACTGCAGCTCAACCCCCTGCCAAATATTATTTTCCAGCACCCCTTAACCGGTAAAAAAATAAGCCTGGGCCTGATAGACATCTCCGGAAGCGGTTTCGCTGTCGGAGAAGATGAAGATAATGCCTTGCTTATGCCCGGTATGATTCTTCCTGAGCTGGAAATTGAATTCATTCATGGGTTCAGTGTCAAATGTCGGGCTCAGGTTGTGTACCGGGCTCCCACAGAAAATTATGTGAAATGCGGTGTTGCGATCATTGACATGGGCGTTCAGGATCATCTCAAACTATCCTCGTTTCTCCATCAGGCAAAAAATAGCCACTCATACATCAGCACAACTAATGTTGACCTTGATGCCTTGTGGGACTTCTTCTTCGAGTCCGGCTTTGTTTACCCTGAAAAATATGCCCATATTGTTGAACAGAAGGAACGGTTCCACGGGCTGTTCAAAAAACTCTATAACCAAAGCCCTGAGATATCCCGCCATGTTATTTACCAGGACAAAGGTAAAATTTACGGGCATGTTTCCATGTTCCGGTATTATGCGAACACCTGGATCATGCACCATCATGCAGCTCTCAAGTCGCCCAAACATAAGGCCGGTCTGGTTGTAATGGAGCACATTCTGCAATATATCAATGAATGCCATATGCTCGCCTCTGCCAGAATGAAATACATCGCCTGTTATTTTCAGCCCAAAAACAGGTTTGCCAATCGGGTTTTCGGTGGAGCTGCCAGAGCACTTGAAGACCAGCAGAAATGTTCATTGGACGCTTTTGCTTACTTTCATTATGAACCCGACCCTGATTACAAAAAACTTCCCAAGCAATGGTCCCTTGACGAGACACAGCCTGAAGACCTTCAGCTGCTGGCACAATGGTACAGCAAACAATCCGGTGGTCTTATGATTAAGGGACTTGACCTTACTTCTGATGGTAAAATTATTGATGAAAGCACAAGTAAAGAATACAAAAAAGCGGGCTTGGACCGACTCAGGATTCTTTATTCCCTGAAAAAGGATGACGAACTTCAAGCCTTATTCGTTGTCAACCGCTCTGACCTGGGACTGAATATGTCTGACCTGACGAACTGCATACAGGTTTTTGTTCTGGAAGATGATAAGCTTCTTGAAAACAGGGTAACATCAGTTCTTTCGGAACTTGCAAAATATTATGAGCAGGAGGAGATCCCGGTCCTGCTTTATCCTGACAGCTACCCAGAAAAACACTCCATAAAATTTGATAAAATATATGAACTCACTGTCCTCGACCTGGATTACCTGAGCCCCTACCTGCTATTCATGCAATCACTGACTACCCAGAAAAACAAGAAGATAAAAAACCTGTAATCGATCGTCACAGAAATCCATATAACGATTTATGTCGATACAACATGATGAAAATAAGCCTTTGTATGGCAGCAGTGGGATTGATACCTACCTGAAACTGATCGCACAGAAATACCCCGATGTAAACGTAACTGAACTTCTCGAGCATGCCGAGATGAAACCGTACCAGGTACAGGATGCAGGCCATCGGTTTTCACAGCGGCAGATTAACCTATTTTACGATAAGCTTGTTGAATTGACTGGTAACAAAAACATCGCCCGGGAAGCAGGACGATTTATATCCTCACCTGCTGCCTTCAATAATGCTGCACGATTTGTCATCGGTTTTCTCAGTCCAGTCAAATTTTATCAACTGATGGAAAAATATGCCAACAGGATATCCAAAGCTTCAATTTACAAAGCTAATATCCTGGGCTCAAACAAAGTGGAAATAGTTGTCACCCCGAACCTCGGCACAAAAGAAGAACCTTATCAGTGTGAAAACAGACTAGGGTACTGGGAAGCGATGTCATCCCTGTTCAATCTCAAACCCCCGACAATAGAACATCCTGAATGCCTCTTCAAGGGGGGAGCGACATGCCGTTATATTGTATCCTGGCCAAAATCTCCCGTAACTTTGATGAAAACAATTCGCAACGTCAGTCTTTTACTGCTGCTGCTTGTCTGTATTGTTTTTCCTCTCGTATACAACTTGACAGCCCAACAGCGAATGCCTTTCATGACAATTGTATCTATTTATGCGATATTCGCGACTATTATACTGATGTTAAACTGGTACATAAAAAGACTCGAGACAATCAACCTGGAAGAAACAATAGATGCATTACGAAATTCTTCTGATGAACTTACTGAACAGATAAATATCAATTATGAAAATTCTCTTTTGATCAATGAAGTCAGCCAGATACTGGCCAACCAGTCTGAGCCTAAGGGCTTGTTCGCGGAGCTCATCAAAGTGCTTCATAAGCGTCTGGATTTTGATAGAATACTTATCATGCTTACCGATTCAGGAAAAACCAAACTCAACTACCAGACCGGTTTCGGATATGACAAACAACAGGAGGCTATCCTGGACGAACTCTCTTTCCAACTCGATAATCCCCACTCCAAGGGGATCTTTTTAACAACATACCATGAAAAAAAACCAATATTGCTCAATGATATAGAAGATATAAGAGATGACCTTTCTGAACGCAGCTATCAGTTTGCCAGGAAAATGGAAGCAAAGTCACTCATCTGCTGCCCTATTATTTACGAAGATGAAGCACTTGGAATTTTAGCAGTTGACAATATCGAAAGCAAAAAACCTCTTCTCCAACGGGACCTTAACCTGTTAATGGGTATTGCCCTGCAGGTTGGTGCCCGTATGCACAACATCAAGATCGAATCTATTCTCCGACAGGCACAGAAAATGGAGGCCATTGGAAATCTGGCCGGAGGTGTAGCCCATGATTTTAACAATATCCTGACAACCATTCTCGGCTACAGCCAGATGATTTCCATCAAGTTATCCCAGGACGATCCTGTCTGGAAAATGGTTGACAGTATTCATCAGGCAGGAGTTAAGGCTTCAGGACTTACCCATCAACTCCTCGCATTCAGTCGCAAGCAGGTCCTGGAAATGAAGGTTACAAACCTCAACCTGATTGTTTATGACATGAGTAAAATGCTCAACCGGTTGATTGGTGAAGACGTGATTATTAAAACATTCCTGGACAGTTCCGTCGGAAATATCATGGCGGACCCTAGCCAGTTGGGACAGATTCTGATGAACCTTGTTGTGAATGCGAGGGACGCCATGCCCAATGGTGGGCGGATTACCATTGAAACCGGAGATATTTTTCTGGACGAAAAATATACGCAAAATCAAAACGATGTCAAACCAGGTGCCTATTCAGTACTCAGCGTTACTGACACCGGGTTAGGTATGGGTGCTGAGTTGCGCGAAAAAATCTTTGAACCCTTTTTCACAACCAAGGAGCCGGGAAAAGGTACAGGACTTGGCCTTTCAACAGTTTACGGCATCGTAAAACAGCATCATGGTCACATTCATGTTTACAGTGAACTGAACCATGGTACCAGTTTTAAAGTGTATTTTCCTGCTACTGACATTGAAATGGATGATCAGGAAATCAGTGAAAATATTGTAATGGCAGAAGGTACGGAAACTATCCTGGTGGTTGATGATGACGTGGCAATCCGCAGTCTTATCCTCGACACTCTGCAACCCCTTGGCTACAATACCATTGAAGCCTCGTCAGGCAGAGAGGCTCTTGATCTTTACCAATCAACCTCACACAAGATTGATCTTGTTTTAAGTGATGTCATCATGCCCGGAATGAACGGCAAAGTTCTGGTTGACAAGTTAACTGACATCCAGCCGGATTTAAAAATAATTCTCATGTCAGGATATACGGATAATGTCATTGCACTCCATGGTGCCATTGAATCCAACTACACTTTAATCAACAAACCTCTCCTTCCTGTATCGTTGGCAAACAAGATAAGATCTATTTTGGATAAAGATACAGCTGCAGATAATAATGGGGATTCTTTGTCAGAAGAAAGCTAAAAAAAGGGGGAATAAAATCATGCTTCAAACACTGAGACCTGTCCTGTGCTTTACAGTAGCACTATGTGCGACCACTTCTTTTGCCTCCGGATACCGTATTCCGGAACAGTCCCTTAATTCAACAGCTCTGAGCAGTGCGTATGTTGCCAATGCTTTTGACGCTGATGCCGCATATTATAATCCTGCAAACATGTCCTGGATGGATGCAGGCACATCCATCGAGGGCGGCTTTACTTACATCCACCTGCCAAGCATAACGTACACTGATAACAGATCACCGACACTCAGCGGCGAATCAGAGGGGGAACATTTCATTATTCCCAATTTCTATCTCGTGTCACCTGACTACAACAACTTCAGGTTCGGGCTTGCCGTTGTTTTTCCAGCCGGCCTGGCCAAAAGATGGGAAGACCCTTTCCCAAGGACCTTTGCAGAGAAATTCAGCATGACAGTGATAGAAGCAAACCCGACCGTCTCATATGGATTCGGGGAAAAGTTTTCCGTCGCCGCCGGGTTAAGAGCACTCTACAGCGAAGCAACAGTACAGAGCCAGGGAGCAGTAACAGCTGTACCTGCCGGAGGATTGGGCGGGGGAGTGCCGCCCACAGATGAAATTACTTACATTACCAGAGATCTTGAAGGAGACACCTTTGAGTGGGGATACAACCTTGCCCTCACATTCAGGCCAATCGACAAACTGAACCTTGCTGCCACGTACAGGTCAAAAATCGACCTGGACATGGATGGTGACGGAACAATGACAGCCTCCGGCAGTTCTCCGAACGGTATCATACCCGCAGCAGTTTACCAGGGATCAGGAGCTGTTTCTATTCCGGTACCCGCCGTTCTGGCACTGGCTGTTTCATATACCTATGAAAAAGCTACTCTTGAATTCGAGTATGACCGTACTTTCTGGTCAGACTATGAAACGCTGGATGTCAATTACTCCAGCAGTCTCGGTCATCCTGTCCTCACTGCAGCGTTTGACTCCCCAATTGCAAAAAACTGGGATGATGTTGATGCCTTCAGGCTGGGCCTTACCTATGAATGGGACGAGAAGCTTACCTTAATGGTTGGCGGAGGCATTGATGGCAATCCTGTGCCTGATGAAACTCTCTCGTTCGATCTGCCTGATTCTGACGCATGGTTTGCTTCCCTTGGGTTCAGGTATAGCTGCAATGAAAGGTTTGAGTTTGGAGCAGCGTA
>CAMYLK010000011.1 GCA_947259225.1 uncultured Desulfobulbaceae bacterium
TAACGATGCCGATCCTGATTCCACGACCGCGCGTACTGTATTTACCCTGAACGTCAACAGTGATGGTTCCTGGGACTTTGACCTTGATGACCAGATGGATCACGTTGACAACAGCCTGAATGACGAGAACTGGGATCTGGTTTCCAATGACGTGACAGGGACACCCACCTCTGTCAGCGGCATTGACTTCTCGTCCGTGATCGTCGGCACGGTCACCGGCACGGACTTTGACGGTGACGCGGCAACAGACACGACCGGTCTCCTCGACAACACCTTTGTGGTGAACGTCCAGGATGATATCCCGACCGCGGCTCTTACTCCTGAAGGCTCACTTACAGCCACTGTCCACGAGGACGGAATGTCAACGGCATTTGGTGATCCCGGTGACAAATCCGAAGGAAATGATTCTCCCATGGACTACGACAGCGACGAAGCAAGCGGTACCGTCGGCAGCCTGACCTCACTGTTCTCATCTGATTTCTCGATAGGTGCTGATGAAGGTTCCCCTGCCCCGACAGTCAATGTTAGCCTGAGCCAGGACATCTCCGGTTTGCCTGACCTCTACTCCAAGGGTGAAAAGCTGCAGTACAATGTCAACAGTACCGGTGATATGTTGATTGCATCCACCACGGCAGGAATCGTATTCAGCCTGACAGTGAACCCGGATGGTTCCTGGGCCTTTGACCTGGATGATCAACTGGACCATGTTGATGATGGCACCAACACTGAAAACACTGATCTGCAGGCTGGTGATGACGGCCAGGGCAACCCCACCACCAGTGTCAACGGCATTGATTTCTCATCCGTGCTGGTCGGTACAGTCACCGGCGAGGACTTTGATCATGATATGGTAACCGTTGTTGCCAGTGACGCTTCCTTTGTCGTCAACGTGGTTGATGACATCCCTGAGATCGGGACACCCCAGGATAGTCTTCTGGCAAACACTGATTTCAACAGTGTTACCGGTAGCCTCGATACCAGCATTGGGGCGGATGAGCCGGGCGAGATCAACCTGCTGCTCACCGATAGTGCTCCAGTACTGGACACTGATGGCACCCAGATGACCAATAATGATGTGGGTCTTCACTGGCAGGACAATGGAGACGGTTCATTCTCAGCAGTCTCAGACCAGACGTCCAACGGCGGTTCCGAAACTGAACCTTCATTTACGATCAGTGTTGATGAAAGTGCAGGGACTTACACCGTGTACATGGATAATGGTCTGGATGGCCGTGATTCGACAGAAACCATTGACTTCAGTGAAGCGCTGAACGGCGGCAATACCTACCAGGCTGTTTTTGGCTCACTCACTGCAACAACTACCGAAGTAGGCACCGACGTCTTCTATGGTGACAACGGAGTTTATGTTCAGGCCAGAGCCTCGTTGGATACTGGCGATACAGGTAGTGGTGGTGATTTTGTAATGCACGAACATGATGGCCTGATTTCCAATCCTGACAGCCCAGGTGATCCCTCAGCAACAGTCAACTACGCTAACCAGGGAGTTGGAGTCGATAGGGGAGCCATGGTTACGGGTGATGACTCGGGCGGTGATCGGGTATCCGAGGTCCTTTCCATCAAGTTCTACTCTTCGATTGTGGTTTCCCAGGTTGGCAACAGCCAGGATGCGGTCGAAGTACTGGACACCTACGATCCTGGCACACCAGGGGATCCGACGGATGACTATCAGTCAACCGTTCTGGACCTTACCAGTGTAAGTTTTGTGATCGATCACCTTGGTTCGGCGGAAGACCTGTATTACGCTATCTATGATGATGGTGTTAAAGTTGGAGAAACTACAGTTGCCTTCAGTGGTATTGATCCTGGTGGAGGAGCTTCCGCTCCCTCCAAGGATGACCTCCTTGAAATCAATGCTGCAGATTTTGGCGTAGCACAGTTTGACGAAGTACGGTTTGAATCCGGTGATGGTGACTGGCGCATCCAGTCTGCCGAGATTGAAACCACCGCCGAGGGCTATGACCAGAGTATAGAAGTACCCTTTGAGGTTGTCGATGCCGATGGTGACAGTGTACAAGGCGACTTCAGCGTAACCTTTGACGGCGACCAGGTGCTGGATGCAACCGAGGCTGACGCAGCTGACGGGGATGTCTCTACCAACGGCATGGCGATCTCCGGTGACGGTGCTGAGACTATTATCGGTACCGAGTATGATGATACCATTGACGGCGGTGCCGGTAATGACACCATTGACGGTGGTGGTGGTGATGACACCATCTTCGGCGGAGATGGGGACGACACCATTGACGGTGGTGCCGGTAATGACACCATAGTCGGTGGAGACGGTGAGGATGATATCTCCGGTGGAGACGGTGATGACGACCTGTTCGGCAGTGACGGAAACGACACGCTGGACGGTGGCGCAGATAATGACACCCTTGTCGGTGGTGATGATAACGATGTCCTCGTTGGTGGTACAGGTGATGACGACCTGTTCGGCGGGGACGAGACCGGTGCTGACGGTGCCGGCACCGACACACTCACCGGTGATGAAGCAGGTGATCCTACCGACACGGGCAGTGATAACTTTGCAGACACCGGAGGCGATACCGTTACAGATAATGATGGTGCAGGCGATGGCGACACCATGGATGACCTGGTTCCGCCACCTGAACCTGATCCGACTGTCTAAACCAAAACCCGATCATTTCTGACACATAGTGTTGTTGGGAATGACGGTCCAATAAACAAAAAGCGCGCTGCCCAGCTAACACGGGCCGCGCGCTTTTTTATTCTTTTATGCACGGCATTCCTATAGAAAGACAATCCAGGGTCGACAACAATAAACACCTCAAACGAGGGAAATGAATGAAGAGAACTTCCCCCCGGGATTCCTTGGGATTTCATCCTGATACACGAGCCTAATCCTGAACGGATGTCCCAGTGATTTCTGCAGGACGTGTACTACCTGTTGCTCCTCACTTTTTGTGAGTTTTCGCTCTGCAACCAGCTTGGCCTCCATGTCTTCAAGTGTATTCTGTATCACCTGAATTTGCATGATTGGGGCTGCATCAGCCACAGCCATTGCACCTGCAACTATCGAAGGAAATACCCGTGAACCATCAGGCATGGCCATCATATCTCGTGAACGTCCAAGGATGCGTTTTAAAACGGGAAGTCCCCGACCGCAGTCACAGGACTCACCAACTTCGACATAGTCTTGAAGACTGTATCGAATCAAAGGCATGGCAAAGTTATGCAGACTTGTCACCACGACCCGTCCTGTCTCTCCCGGATTGCAGGGGTGACCATCTTCCCGCAAAACCTCTAACAAAACATTTTCAGACTGTACATGGTAATGGTCATGCTTCGGGCACTGCAAGGCCATAACGCCTACCTCATGGGCGCTATAGACATCAACCAACTTAACGCCAAGCTTTTCCTGCACCTCTTGACGCAAACCATCGGGTAATGATTCACTCAGGGTCCGCACCTGTTTCAAGTTTTTCAGTTGTGCAAGTTCATCACCTTTATGGCGAAGTATTTCCTGCAAATTACTTGGATATGTCAAAAGGTAATCTGGTTGGTATTTGACCAAATTTTGCAGTTGGGTTTTTGTATCAGTGGTTATCTCCATAACTACAGATTGACCTGTATTGTACAGCAGGCTGAATGGAGCCCCCCAGGTCCCCTGGACTTTAGCACGTCCTCGTTGCAAACCTTTAATACTCCGGATGGCCATCTGTTTGCCTCTATGGTCCTGTTCAAGCCATAAATGCTCCCGCAAAGTAAAAACATGATGGAACTGGAGAAATGTTTCCGTTCTCTTCACTTTCACAGGACGACCGGTTGAACCTGAGGTACGGATCTCCGAAACAGAACCATGGGAGGGAGGAATCGAAATACTCAACAGTTGTTCATCGAATTGTTGTAAATCCTGCCTGGTAATGACTGGTAATTGCTGCCAGATCTCCTCGGTTAACTCCAAAACACCGTCAAGGAAAGCCAAACTCTCTTGATAATATGGAACTGTTTTCCGTGCATGGTGCAACAAGTTGAGTGCTTGGGCAAACTGGGCGCGGCGAAGCTTTTGGGCGGGCCACCACTGACTTTTTTCCAGTTGCAACAACAGGGCAAGTAATTGCGAGGATTTTTCGTTGGGAATGGCCGGCCAACTGATGCCGGCTCTGGTGGTACGTAAAAAATTACTTGGTTTTGCCTGCTTATTTGGTACACGAACAGATATCTTAACCATATCGCCTGTTGCTTAATGCAGAACCGGAGTGCATAAATGCTGAACGTCTTGGGGAAAAATATTTAGCAATTACGGATATTACCTTGATATTTCGAAACTGCTCAGGTAGTCACTATTAATTCTTTTATGACTCAACCCCTGTTGATCAAAAGGGCAAGATTAAGCCGCCCTTTTGTCCCCGTCTTGGCATAGACTGAACTGAGGTGGGCCTTGACTGTACGTTCGGTAATGGCCAGACTCTCAGCTATATCTACATTTGATAATCCCTGGGCGACCAGGTCGGCAATCTGGTATTCCCTATCGGAGAGTTTCTGTAACACCTGCTTTCTTCCATCTGTTGCAGACCCTTCTGCGGGCTTCTTTTTATCTCCTTTAAAGGTCGCCTGGATGAGGCGCTGCATGAGATCCTGCCCGATCCAGACAGAACCGCCAAGAATAGTCTGCACTGCCTCGGTCAGTCTTGCCGGAGCAATATAGGTGTTTGCATAACCAACAACACCGTACTGAAGAAATTGCAGCCCTTCCATTTGTTCAGGCCGGTTGGAAAGGACAAAAATTTTACAGTCCGGAAAAGATTGCCGAATCCGGGCTACTGTTTCAAGAGGAGCAATATCCCGATGAAGAAGGAGCATGTCAATTTTTACTTTACTGGACAACGTGGAAAGCTCAGACAGATATGTGGTATGGTACACATTCTTATGCGGTGGAACCAGGGCCTTATACCACCGTTCCCTGATAGAATCGCTTGGGCTGCAGAGAAAAATGCTCATGGATTATCTTTCCCTCAGAGCAAGTTTTTGAGCCCGCAGTATCGGTTTGAGGAGGTAGTTGAGGATGGTTTTTTCACCTGTGAGGATATCAATTGATGCAACCATGCCGGGAATAATGGGCAGCGGGTCCTCCTCCAGACCAAGATAATTCTGCTTGGTACGAACCCGGACCAGGTAGTAGGTATCCCCTTTCTCATCCGTGATCGAGTCCGCACTGATGTGCTCGAGGTCGGCATCAAGGCCACCGTAAATGGTAAAGTCGTAGGCAGTAAATTTGACAGTGGCCTTCTGGCCAGGATGGAGAAAAGCGATATCAGAGGGCTTGATTCTGGCCTCGACCACGAGGGTATCTTCCAGCGGAACGATCTCTAAAAGATCCATACCGGGTTGAATTACTCCACCCACCGTGCTCACAAGAATCTGGTTAACTGTTCCGCGAACAGGTGAACGTACCGAGGTCCGAGTAAGCCGATCCATCAGAGCAATAGCTGTAGCAGAAACACCTTCAATCTTAGCATAGGCCTCATTAAGCTCTTGCTTGGCCTGGTTCTTGAAAGTCAGCTTCACTTCCTCTATTTTTCGCATTGCCTCCTTCACCTTTGATTCGGCTTGGGGAATGGAAAGCTTAGTGGTTGCTATCTCACCACGCATCTGGCTGGCCTGCCGTTCCAGCCTTAGCACTTCTACCTCGGAGACTGCGCCATCACCTATCAGCTGCCTGGTCAAACGCAGTTCTTTATTAAGCAGTTCAAAGGTCTGGGTCAGTTCCTTGAGTTTTGCCTTTAATTCAGAGAGCTGCTGGGACTGTTGGGTGGCCTGCTCTTTAAAGATTTCAAGTGTCGTTGTAAGCTCCAGTTTACGGGAGTCGTAGAGTTCCTGCTCCCTTGTTGCCACTTCGGGTTTTTCGTCAATCACTTCCTGGGGCGCCTCAAAGACTGTGTCATTGGTTTCTGCAATCAGACGGGCAATCTTTGCCTGAAGCGCCAGGTACAGCATGCGACTCTCACGGTAAGGAGCAGAAAACCTGGTTTCATCAATACGCAGCAACAGTTGATTCTCTTCAACAATTTCACCAACCTGCACCATTATCTCGGCTAAAATACCTCCTTCCAGGTTCTGGATGACCTGAATCTGCCGTGAAGGAACTACTTTGCCCATCCCCCTGGTGACTTCTTCAATATCAGCCTGGTAAGCCCAGATAATTGCAAGGACAAAAAACAGGAGTGTACCCCATAATATGAACCTGCCCCCACTTGGCGACTGGATCAGTATCGTTGATCGGATATCCGTTGCCAGATCAACATCACCAGCAGGCATACGGCGGAATACACCGTTTGACTTTGGCTTTTTCTGGGTATCTTTTTTGATTTCTTCCATCACAGGTTTGGTTTAAAGTTGTAAACTAAGATATCAACTCACAACACTTCACTCCAGTCTCCAGGCTGACAATTTCTCTTAAATATTCAACTGCCCTTCCTTTAAGGCTTCCAGCACCCTGTCCCGTGGGCCGTCAGCAATAATAGTGCCGCTATCAATCACAATGACCCGTTCAACCAAACTAAGCAAAGAGGCCCTATGTGTAATCAGTATCAGTGTCTTTCCAGGCAATATAGTCTCAAGCTGTGTTTTCAAGCGGGACTCCGTCCTGTTATCCATGGAACTGCTGGGCTCGTCAAGTATCAGGATAGGAGGATCATGGAGTAGAGCCCTGGCCATGGACACACTCTGCCGCTGACCGCCTGAGAGACCACGCCCCTGCTCACCAATTTCCATATCAAAACCCATGGCATGTTTACCGGCAAAATCAGTAACACCTGCCATTTCTGCAGCCCTGAGAATGGTTTCATCCTCAGCCTCAGGTGTACCAAGAATAATATTATCACGTAAAGTACCGCGAAACAGGGTTACATCCTGGGGCACATACCCGATAAAACGACGAAGTTCTGATGGATCGATTTGCCGAATGTCTGTGCCGTCCATACTGACCATCCCTGAGGTTGGTTCGTACAAGCCCAGAAGCAGTTTTCCAAAGGTTGTTTTACCGGAACCGATGGGACCGATAAAACCAACCTTTTCGCCCTGATTTATGGAAAGTGTAATATCCCTGAGTGCTTCGACTGTCTGATCAGGGTAGGAAAAACTCATGTTTTTCAGGGCAATGGAACCGGCAAATCCGCTCCGTTGAAGAAAGACTTTGCCGGGAGGACGTTCAACCGGAAGTTCCATTATGTCATTGAGTGTTTTTAATGCTATTTTTGCCCTGTGATACCGTGTTGCCAGGCTGACGACCTGCGTCATGGGGGCCACTGCCTGACGGCTCAGGATGACCAGGGCAATAAGTCCACCCATGGACAATTCACCAAGGGAAATTATATAGACCCCGGCAATTACCGTGGCCACAACAATGACGTTCATCACAAAGTTGGCAAAATGGTTCACAGAGGAAGAGTAAAGTCGGGAGCGGGCACTCCACTTGGCGATATAGCTCACTGACTCCTCCCAGGCCCGCTGAATCTGGTTTTCTGCCCCGAGCATTTTGATTGTTTCAATTCCCGATAACCCTTCAACAAGGATAGCGTTCTTCTGGGCAGAGGCCTGGAACGTCTCTTCAACGGATTTTCTCAGTGGGGCCTGGACTATATATGCATAAAAGGCCAGCACGATAACTGCGACTATGTGGATGATGACCATCTTGCCGCCAAGGTACCAGATCGCTCCCATGGCCAGCAGCATAAAGGGAAGGTCAATCAGGGCGGTGATGGAAAAGGACGTAATGAACTCGCGGATACTTTCAAACTGCTGCAGGTTTTTGGAAAAAGAACCAACAGATTTCGGGCGGACCTCCATACGCAGATTGAGGACTTTTTCCAAAAGGACAGCAGAAATCTGCAGATTTGCTTTCTTGCCGGCTTCATCTATAAAATACCCCCGGAGTCCCCGCATAAGGAGGTTAAAAAAATAGACAACCATAATGCCGGATGCCATTACCCAGAGGGTCTCAAAGGCCAGGTTGGGAATTACACGGTCGTAAACATTCAGGGTAAAGAAAGGACCGGCCAGACCGAAAAGGTTGATGAGAAAAGAGGCCACCAGCACATCACGGTAAATACGCCAGGAAGAAAAAATGGACCCCCAGAACCAGTTTTTTGCCTGGGGTTTGATTTCATCAATTTTCTGATTTTCCTTGTGGTATTTGGGACGGACAAAAATAGCGTACCCGGTGTACAGCTTTTCCACTTCTGCAAAAGCAATATTTGATTCCCCCATGCCTGTTTCCGGGAGCAAGACAGACAGGGTCTCAACGGGGTCATCTCCTCTGTCGTTTATCGAGAGGGCAATACAGGCACGCTGATTCTCCAAAAGCAATACTGCAGGCAGTTCGAGGTTGGTAATTTCCTGAAGCGGCCTTTTGAGAACACGGGACGCCAGGCCCGCCCTTCCGGCGGCACGTTTGAACAACTCCACAGTCAGACGGTTATGAACAAGGGGAAGGCCCGCTGTTAAAGCAGTTTTTGAAACCGGTCGGTCGTGCAGCCTGGCGAGCTGAACGAGGCAATCGGTAAGCGGATCATCCTGGGTGTCAGGATCACTGCTGGGTAGCCATGACTTTGATACCCGTTCTGGAATTTTCTTGTTCATCTGTTTAATAGTCAAAGTTGTACTGTCTGAAGATTGCTATTAATTTTACACTATTTAAAAACGAAAGTGTAATCAATTATGTCATGATATATACCTGTATGGAACATTATATGTTTTGTCATGACCCGATTTCAATGATACTATATTTAAAGATGAAAGTATAATCCAATTACTTCAAGACTTTAACCCATCCGGAGTATACTATGTTGTATGTTGAGAGGAATCAGAAAGGAGAAATCATTACCGTTCGTCGCCAGTTGCCGGATGAAAATGAGGGGGAGAAGCTTCCTCTCCTTAACGGGGAAGTGCTTGCTTTCCTCGGCACCTCGGGTGAGATAAATTCACTGGCTCAACTTCTGGCCCTGACAGATGACAGCATAATCCGCGTCCTGGAAGATCTTATTGACCTGCTTATAAAAAAGAATGTCATTCTGTTCACCGAGCTTCCCGAGGAGGCCCAGGAAAAAATCCGCGAACGTAAAGAAGTCCGGCTGAAAATCGGCACGAATGCGTTCATGGCCGATGATGAGGATATTCTTTAAATTCTCTTTCTCCTCTATGCTTCAGACTTTATTGGCCCGGGTTTGCTGATAAAATAGCCCTGGATAGCATCAAGATTGAGTTCCTGCAGTAGGTTGAACTGCTCTTCATTTTCTACACCTTCTGCAATAACAAGGATATCAAGGCTATGCGCAACACCTGTCAATGAACCGATAAAGAAATGACTGTCACTGTCTGTGGTTTTCAGCTCATCCGTGTATGCCCTGTCAATTTTAACGTAATCCGGCCTCAGTGATTTCAGGTAACCGAAATTTGAAAATCCCTGTCCGAAGTGATCAAAACCATACCCATGTCCCAGTTCCTGGACCCTGGAACCAAAACTGCGGATAAGCTCTAAATTCTGGACCGCACTGAATTCCGCAAATTCAAAACTCAACTTGGGGGCGCTATCCGGCAGTTTCTCCAGTGCATTCAACACCCATTTCCTGAACTCGTCATCTTTCAAAGAAGAAGGAGAAACATTCACAGCCAGATGATCAGCACCAAGTACATCAACTGATGTCTGCATTGCTTTCTCCAGAACAATCCGGTCAATTGATGAAACCAGACCCAGACGCTCTGCAAGCGGCATAAACATTCCAGCACTCAGCAGCTTTCCTGACTCATCAATAATCCTGGAGAATACCTCAAAGTGGAATAATTTTTCGCGATCATCACATCTGACCGTAGGTTGAACAAACAATGTAATATTGCCTTCCTCCAGAGCTTTAAGGAGTATATATTTCCATTTCTGCTGGCCACGTGTTTCAGCATCCTCTGCAAGCTGGTTGACAGTCCACTTGTTTTTACCCTCCTGCTGGGAGGCTCGAAGAGCAGTATCCGCGCCGGAAAGAAGCTGCCCGAAATTTGTCGAACGCCTGTATATTACACCTCCTATATGACCGACATTATCAGTCAGGGTAAGATCTTCAACAGCTACCTGGGACAACCCTTTAACAATATTCTCGGCAATATCTCCCGAATCTTCAGTTGTGACATCAGGAAGGAACAAACCGAAATCACCACCTGTCAGCCGTGCAATGGCACGGTTGGCAACCAGGCGGGTTTCATCCTGAAGAAGTCGGCTGACTTTCTGCAGAAGTTCATCACCTGCCTGGAATCCTTTCTCCTGATTAAGTTCATGCAGGTCCTTTATCTGCACAAGGAGAAAGGCTCCCTTGACAGTACTGTCTCCCCTGTCCAAGCGAGTTAATACCTGCCTCTCAAGGTAGCGCCTGTTGCCAAGACCGGTCAGGGAGTCATGATACGCATTCTTCCTGAGCCTCTCTGCCACCCGCGCCTGTTCATCAAACATATCCTTGACTTTGAAGGTCATCCTGTTCATGGCCTCGACAACTCTTCGCAGTTCTTTTGTTTTGGGAACTTTCTCCTGGATCTCATACTGCCGTTTACATAACGAATCAGCCTGGTGCTCAACCCTCTGCAGAGGTTTGAGCAGGAGCCGCAGGCCCATGCCACCGCCAACGAGGACTATAATTCCCATTGACAGAAACCAAATTGTTGTACGAACAACGGTTTCCCAGAGTGTTTTATACGCATACCCGGGGTGACTCTCTACCACAACTTCTCCTGCCTGATTCCAACCGGACATGACTAATGATGAAGCGCGTGGTGTCGCGAGCGGCACAAGCCTGACAAACAGTTGCGGCACACCATCGATCCTGACCTGCAGGGTGCGGTCCACTACTACATTCTGCTCAATATCTACAAATCTGATAATGCGGTAGTACCCGCGGTCAAAAACGGCGTTGAACATCGTTTCAACAGCCGGAAGATCATTTTGCAGAATATGCGGAGAAATTGACAGGCCGAGCGAAGTGGCAGTATCCTGGGCGTGCGACTCCAACTGATCAAGAAGAAACGTACGGGTGGAATTGAGTTTTGCAAACCAGGTGCCCGCAAATAACAGAAAAAAGAGAATAAGCGTAAAGATGAGGAGTTGCCTGTAGAGTGTCATAATTTTTCTCCTAATCAGATAAGGCCTTTGGGCATCCTCTCAAGAAGATTCTGCCAATGTCCGAGACGTTCACTCGAACCCACCAGTTTTCCTTTGCCCCGCTGCTTGGCAATCCAGAGCCCCGTACCGTTGAAACTGTATACAGGCAGTAAATCCTTGCGCTGTGAAGCAGGTTTAATAACTTGCACCAGGTTATCGAGAACCAGGGGTTCAGCTCCGGGTTTTTCATAATATGTCACAACCATATGTGCCTGGTTAAGCTTCAGGGCTTTGACATACGTCATGTTCAGTTTTTTCTCCGGTACACCGAGTATCTTCAAGGTAAAATATTTACCAATGGAAAAATCTTCGCAATCTCCACCGTTACTGGCGAGGAGTTCAACCGGCGTTGCCCAGTAATCCTGTTTTTTCCAGTGTATAATATCGTCTACAAACTGCAGCTGGTTGAAAAAAGTATTTACTTTTTCCAGTTTCTCCATGTCTGTTTTACTGGAGTCTTCACGGATGAGCTTAACCCAGGCCTGGAGGCGTTTTTTTGCATCCGGGCCATATTCTTTTTCAGCCAGGGACAACGTCTCCTCATCCAAACTGAAATTCACACTGGTGAGAACAGGTACGGAGATAACCAGGACGAGAAGGATGAAACCCGCGATGAAAAATAAATGTTTGTTATCGGAGCATGCTTTACCTGGCAACAATGTATTCATCCTCTGCCTGGGAGACATATCCATGAACATACATAATCGTTGCGTTATGGACCTGCTGGCGGGTGTGAAAATTTTTTATTGTTTTACCACAGTTACAATTGCGACAGGAGCAACATCAAAAAATAAGATGCCAAAATAATGGCCCGGAAAGGAAATTATTTCTCTCCGGGCCATTATATGTCCATCGTATTCGTAACGCTACTGATCAGGACATTCTCAATAGAGATTAGCTATCAGCTCTGATCTGACTCCTCTTTCTGCTCGTCCTGTTCTTCCTCTTCCACCATAGCCTCTTCCGGCCATTGCAGTTCCAGAGATTTAACAAGATGCCCCATGCTGTTCATGATACGGTATTGAGAATAAAGTCCGTCATATTGAGCATCCACAAGATCCCTCATGGAATCAATACGTTCGGCCTCTGCATCCAGAACATCAAGCAGGGTACGCTGGCCGATATTCCACTGTTTGGTATAGGAGGTAGCGGTTGCTGTGGCATTTTCAACCCGATCCTTAAGATATTGTATACGGTCCACAACAGATTTGTAAGACATCCAGGAAAGCCTCATGCTTTCAACGACCTGACGATGTGTGGTGTTACGTGTTTCCAGGGCCTCACTGACCAGGTGCTTTGTTTCAAGTTTCCTGGCCTGGTCTCTCCATCCGCGGAAAAGATTATAGCGAAGGCGGAGCAATGCTCTAAAGTCATCCCTTTCATTATAACTGTAGCTCGTTTCTTCGTCCCAGTTTTTGTCAAGCTCGATATCAAGAATCGGCCAGTATGGTGCCTGGGCAACTTTTTCCTGGGATTTACGTGCGTCCAGGTCTGCCACTGCACCTTTCAGGGCCGGGTGGGAAAGAAGAGACATCTGCTCTGCCTCTTCCAGTGAAACAGGCATCATTGAATCAGGAGAAACAGGCTTTGTTAAACTTTCAGGCAAATGCCCGACAACGGAAAGATAATTGGTCTGTGCATCTAACAGGTTAGTCTGGGTAATGACAACATTTGACTTGGCAAGGTTCAGTCGGCTGTTGACCTGCTCCATATCGGCTTTACGGTCCAGACCCGACTCACTCCTGAGTCTGATCTGGTCAGCAATACGTACGTGAATATCCAGGTTTTCCTTGGCAAGATCATGCAATTCCATCTTGCGAAGAACCTGCAGATACACCTCGGTTGTCCGGAGGCCGGTGTTCTCTGATGTTGACTGGAGCCTGTAGGCTGAGGAGCGAACACGTGATTCCTGGCGTTCCACTTCATTCTTTGTGGCCAGCCCTGTAAACACATTCTGCCGCAGGCTCAGGGTGAGCAATTGGGGATCAAAGTTGTCATCAACGGGTTTTTCAGCATCGGTATATCCCACGCCGCCTATGACATCAAAACTTGGAAGGTATGCTGAAAAGGCCTGACGTACTTCCTGATCCCTGGCCAGACGATTATAGGCACCGGCCCGAACATCAGGATTGGTCTCAATCACATATTTTACAGCTTCCTGAAGCGTCTCAGCCAGTGACGTACTGCCCCAGGCAAACAGCCCCAGAACAACTGTAGTCAAGCAAAAAATACGAACCATATGAAACATGTCAATCCCCCTTTATTTATAACTTGAAATTGTGGCCTACAGAGTAAATTATATTTATATTATCGCATTTACTGAAGCCTTGGTCAATTAATTTTGTTTATTACTGCACAGTTACCAACTCAAGACTCACCATTTATGACTCCCGTATTACATGCTGTAATACTTTGTGGCATTAGTTTAATATTTGGGTTACTATATGATATGACATGAAAAAAAAGTCAGAGTTACAGATGCTTTCCTCCAACCTGCAAAGCGTGTTTGGAAGCAAAAACTGGCAGGCGCTATGGGAGACCCATAAACTTGTTGAACAGTGGCCCGAGGTAGCCGGTACAACTATTGCGTCAAAATCAGTCCCGGCATATATTCAAAAAAATATATTATGGATTTACGTCCATGACTCTGTCTGGATGCAGCAGCTTCAGGCATTAAAACCTCAGGTTCTGGAAAATGTCAGAAATTTTTCCACTGTTATCGATATCCATGACATTCGCTGGCTGCTACAGCCGCATGACCTTAAAAAAAAACCAGCACCACGCAGCAGCACCAGTCCTTCATCAAGAATTGACCCTACAGAGCAGAAAGATTTCGAAAAAATTGTAAAATCGATAGAAAATGAGGAGTGCAGATCCGCCCTGAACAGTCTTTGGAAAGTTTATCATGATAATTAAGTGTCATGATTTCGTAATAACCCAACTAAGCCAATCAAATATAACTGCGAATTAAATATTTTGTAACTGAACCATAAGCTTTCGCGACGTTTAACGAACCTGACATTTTTTTATACACTTTACCGTGACCTTCTGAAAATAACTTGAGCAACTATGATTACCTCCATTCTTGAACTCATAGGCAACACCCCGTTAGTTCCCATAATCAGGCTCAACCCTGTTACAGATGTTGTAATTCTGGCCAAGCTGGAATCTTTCAACCCGGGTGGTTCTGTCAAAGACCGCATCGCCCTGTCCATGATTGAAACAGGAGAAGAGAGCGGAGAGCTCAACAAGGACAAAATCGTCCTGGAGGCTACGAGCGGGAACACCGGAATAGGCCTGGCCATGATCTGTGCAGCTAAAGGATACCGATGCCGGCTTGTTATGCCGGAATCGGCCAGTGTCGAACGTAGGCAAATAATGCAAGCATACGGGGCCGAGATAATCCTTACATCGGCAAAACGAAGTACAGACGGGGCTATTGAAAAAGCCTATGCCATGGGTCGTGAAAATCCTGAATTGTACTTTATGACCGACCAGTTCAACAGCGAGGCAAACTGGCAGGCTCACTACCGGAAGACCGCACCGGAAATATGGGAACAGACTGAGGGCGAGGTAACAGATATCATATCAACCCTTGGCACGTCAGGCACGGCAATGGGGGTCAGCAGATGGTTCAGGGAAAACCACCCGCACGTTTGTGTTTCTGCTGTTGAACCATTTTACGGACATAAAATCCAGGGACTTAAAAACATGAAAGAGTCCTATAAACCAGGGATTTTCAATAAGTCCGCCCCCAACCAGATAGTTAATGTTTCAGACACAGATGCGTTCCGGACAGCCCGGCAACTGGCCAGGGAAGAAGGTATATTTGTCGGTATGAGTTCCGGGGCATCCATGTACGCTGCCCTGGAGCGAGCCAGGGAAATTGAAAAAGGGTTGATAATTGCGATTCTGCCTGACGGGGGTGAAAGATATCTGAGCACGCCTCTTTTTGTCCCGAAGGTCAAACACGAGTCAACCACTCCACAACTCAGGCTCTACAACACAGTGACAAGGAAGAAGGAGGATTTCAGGCCCATCCATCAAAAACGAGTCACCTGTTATGCCTGTGGACCGACTGCCTACCAGTCTCCGAACATGAGCCACTGCCGCAGACTCGTTGTGGCGGACATGATTACCCGTTTCCTTGGGGTCAAGGGTTTTGAGGTGGAATCCTTTATGAATTTCACCGACCTTGACGACAACACTATTGCCGGGGCCGATAAGGCGGGCGTTCCATTAAAAGAATTTACAGAGCAGTACATTGATGAATTCATGGATGCTGTCGATATCCTCGGCCTGAAGAAAGCTACAGGCTACCCCAAGGCCTCAGAGCATGTCGGGGACATGATTGAAATAGCCCATGAGCTTATTCACAAGGGTTTCGCCTACGAAAAACACGGTTCCATCTATTTTGATATATCCAAGTTCAAACCGTATGGACGTCTGTCAGGGGTAGATCTCGGAAAAATCAGAACCGGAAAAACGGTCGATCTGGACAACTATGAAAAGGATAATCCAAGGGACTTTACCCTGCTTAAACGCTCTACCCTTGAAGAGCTGAAAACCGGAATTTTCTATGAGACTGACTGGGGAAATGTCCGCCCGGGATGGCACATTGAATGTTCCGCCATGTCAACCCGCTACCTGGGTGAAACACTTGATATCCATACAGCCAGCCAGGACCTTATGTTCCCGCATCATGAAAACGAAATCGCCATTGCCGAAGCTCTCACCGGCAAGCCGCTGGCCAACTACTGGCTGCATTCCGGAATTCTGCTTCATAACGGCAAAAAAATGTCCGCGGAGTCAGACAATATTGTCACACTTCGTGATATAATTGAAAGGGGATATACCGGACGCGAGATCAGGTTCCTGCTGCTCGGGGTACATTACCGGAAGCCTCTGCATTTCTCCTTTAAACGGCTCGATTCCGTACGCAAGGCGCTGATGAGGATCGATGAATTCACCCGCAAACTTCTCTGCCTGCCACCTGATCTCCCTCACCCTGATGTTGCCATATATGTCTCCGAACTTGAACAGAACTTTTACGAGGCAATGGGCGATGATTTTAACATTTCCGGAGCTATTGGAGCGCTGTTTGAATTTATCAAAAAAATCAACCCGGTGCTGCAGACAGGAAGCCTTGAAAGAGAGCAGAAAAACACAATCCTGCAAACATTGCGCAAGGTAAACTGTGTCCTCGGCCTTTTACGCCTGGAACAATGCCCCCTGGCCCCGGAAATTGACAGGATGATTCAAGAACGGGAAAAGGCTCGCCAGTTGAGAGATTGGGATGCCGCTGATATCGTCCGGGAAGAACTCTTGAAAATGGGCTTTACGGTGCGTGATACAGCCACCGGCCCAGTCTGGGAGAAAATAAATTAGTACCGGTCCAGAAACGATTATATTCACGTTCCAACCATTGGCATTCGTTCATTATCCTTGTTGATTTCTCAAGGGATTCCCGTTACATTGCTCTGGCAAATTTATTGATCAAACCGGATTTCTCACAAAGATCGTCATGAGAAATCGGAAAGTGCTGTTGATACAAGGCTCTGCGCCAAAAAAACACACAGGTATACTGGTAGTATGTTGAAAATGTTTTTTCGGCCTGCAACACAGTAGGCGTAGTGCTTGCCAACCTCGCAGCTGATCGCTTGTGGAAAATGCGCTGAGCGCCAGTAGCTCAGTTGGATAGAGCAGGAGCCTTCTAAGCTCAAGGCCGGGGGTTCGAATCCCTCCTGGCGCGCCATTTCACATAAAGGGATTATAACCGGTATGTTATAATCCCTTTATTTATTCCACTCGGATCGTTTCATCCCTTTTGCCAAGCGCTCGAATACAATATAATTAATCAGAAGGTTGTTTTATTTATCTCACCAACAATGGAGAGTCAAATTAGCTCAATAGTCAAACGCACCGCTTATTTTATCCTCTTTTTCCTGATCATCCTTGCTCTGCTAGGCGCGGCCATCTGGTGGTCCCTGAAAAAAGGAATCGAGCTTGACCGGCTATCCATTTCTTCAGTTGAAATTTCCAAGCTTTCATTGCAGTTGGATAAAGGATTCATTCTCCATCTTGATCAACTCAAGGTAATTGAAAAGGAAACATCAGGTGCTGCTATCGACCTCGAAAACCTGATACCCCGGATCAAGAAATGGGGCCACCTGGTCCAGGAAATAGATATTAACCAGCTTACCGTAAAGGATCAGGTTGTCGGACTCACCTATCGGAACGGCAGCTTTCAGGTTCGCGGTAATACATTCACACTTGAAGCCGCCATTGCCCATGAACTGGGTATATTTCATTTTGATCTTTCAAGGCTTGCCATAACACCATATAAAATAAACCTTTCCGGTAAGGCTTCCTATTCCCGTTCATTGGACAAGTTCATGTTTTCAGGCGGTTTTGAGAGCCCATGGGGAACAGGTGACCTCAGCATAGCAGAACAGGATGGACAGGTTGATGTAAATATCGGTACAGATGAGTTTACGGATCTCGTTGCCATTCTTGAGCAGTTTCAGCTGGACCGGGACCTGCTCACCTGGTTATCACAAAATATTTCAGCGCAAAGTTACCAGGTCAGGCAGCTTAAAATACATTTCCCCCTGAACGACCTGAAAAATATCGGGCCGGAGAATGTCAGCGGGACTGCAGCTGCCACTTCCGCAACCGTCAGGTTCCATCCCGACCTGCCGCCTGTACAATGTGACAGGATAAATATCTCATATCAGTCAGACCGCCTCTCTTTCGCACTTGAAAAACCAATGTATAAGGACATTAGTCTGACAGGAAGCAAAGTCTATATTGACCACCTGGTTCAGGGTGACTCACAACTCGCCATCAACATTGCGACTGAAACACAAAAAAACAACGATATAGTTGAACTTCTGGGGGCATACAACATTCATTTGAAGGGCCGGCAGGTAACCGGTCTGACAGAGGTCGACCTCCAACTGATGTTCGATTTACCTGAATTCGACCTCAATACCCGGGGAACCTTTACGGTCAGTCCCGGTGAATGGAGGTCCGGCAGTATCCCCTTCCTGACAGAGGGAATGACAATTCAATTACAAAACAACATAATCACCATTCAGGAAGCAGAAATATCCTATGAGGATATACTTCATGCCAACGTATCAGGTACCATTGACGCATCATCACTTCATGCAGAGATACAAGGTAAAGTGAACCGGTTAAACTTCAGTGTCGGTGAGACACCCTTACTCCATGCATCAGAACTTCCAGTTACGCTTGGGATAGAATTCAGCAGGGAATCTGTTAAGTTAAATTTTGATGAATTCCAGACCCTGGTGACCCTGCAGGACGGCACGACAAAAATAGTCATCAACAGCCTTAAGGATATTGCACCACTCGTCCCGCCCCTTCAAAAACTGAACTTTGATGAAGGCCATGTCCAATTAACTGTCAAGGACCTTGACCATATCCAATTTGCCGGAGAAATTGCTATTCCAAACACGATCCTGTCATTGAACGACAAACCCGTTACACAATTCCAATATCATGGAACATGGAATCCCCACAAAACAGAGATATATATTAATGATAATAAAATTATCGCCTCGCTGAGCGACAAGCTGACCGCTGACTTTCATGATTACCTGATCACTGTTGACACAAATACTTTTCAGGGCAAGGAAACGACTCCTTCGGTGCCCATTCCCATTGAAGTAACTGGCCCCGGAACGCTTCTGAAGGTAAAGGAATTTTCGATTCCTACACAAAAATTTACTTTCAAGGCCAATGGTTCAGACATCTCTTTTCTGGCGCAGCTTAAACAAGGGCATTTTCTTTTCGAATCAGTTGACGATGAGATTAACTTTGTCGGCACGGAGCTGGACGGAAAGATTGCGGAAACATTCATCCGTTTTGCTGATTTCTCAGGTGGTACACTCAATGTGTCACTCAAAGGCAGCCTGGTAAATTACAAAGGCTTCATTGAATTCAATGACGTTCTTGTGAAAGACTATCTCCTCATGAACAATGTGCTTGCTTTTTTAAACGCAATCCCGGCCCTGGCAACTCTTTCAACCCCGGGGTTTGATCAGGACGGGTATCGAATAAAGGAGGGTATTGTTCATTTTGACCTGCATGAGAAAATATTGACTATTCATCAGCTCCGGGCAGACGGTACTACTGTCAACGTTGAAGCGGAAGGTTGGGTTAATTTTAATGACAGAACCATCAAACAGGACATGGAGCTTATCACCCTCAAGGATTACAGCAACATTATCAGTAAACTCCCCATAGCGGGTTATGCCATTTTAGGTGAGGAGGGGACCCTCAGCACCTCCCTGAAGATTAACGGTTCGCTGGATGATCCCCATATCAAAACGTACCTTGCAAGAGATATTATCATGTCACCGGTCAATGTCATCAAGCGAACCTTTCAGTTTCCCTTCCATTTATATAAAAACAAGGGGACCAAAACGCCGGAAATCCAGGAACCGTAATGATACGGTTCCCGGACCCTGGCAGGAGTATTTGTGCTTAAATTCAACATCCTTCAACAGCTTTTTTCTTTTTCAGATGACAATCGCTGCACTTTGCCGGCCCCTTTTTCCCTTCATATCCAGCCTTGTGGCAATCTTTACAGCGGGTATGGAATACATCCTTGGCCTTCTGCAGTTTCACGTTGGCAAAGTCACTGTTATGGCAGGACACACAACTCAGTTTCACTGGATCTTCAAGGGAACCGATACCCTCGGCAGTCAAAGGTTTGTGCTCTGCATCATGATGACATACTCCGCATTTCAGCCCCATATCCAGATGGTTTTTATGGGGAAAACGGGCTGGTTTCTTTCCCTTGATGACCAATTCATCTTTTGGAGCTGTCAGTGATGTATCAGCAGTAGCTGAACCTGCCCAAAAACAGATTGTAACTGCTGCGGCTATCGCTGCACCAAAACCAAACATTTTCTTTTGCATTTTTTCCTCCCTGTTTTTCATTTTTTTTGATGGTCGTGAACAGTTTAGAAGGATATGTTCCTTTGTTATAAGATTAGAGTAAAAAAAAATCTCTGAATAGCCGACATCACCTCATGTCTACCCGACATGTATAAATACCGGGAACTTGCGAAGGTTACCAGTTACTTGAGATGTCTCCATACAGAGCAATAGTTTACGAAAAAAGGGGTAGGAAAACCATTTTCCGATTTGAACCTGAGGGGAAGAGTGAGTATACACGTATTATGAGTCGAGACTCGAGCCCAAAGGGCACTTTGGTTACCCCTTGAATAGGCTGGTTTTATTTCTTTCCCATTGCCGTTTACTGAGCACCGCAGGTGTTGCCGATAAAATATCTGCTCTTCAAATTGCAGATTTTCGGTAGCATCGAGGAGCACAGGGCACCCGCTGGGTTAAACGGAACGGGCGTCGTTTTTTTGGTTCGTTTTTTGGGACGGGCAAAGTTAGACATGCATTCATAAATTTCAACAGGCTTAATGAGCACAAAGCTTAATCAACCAGTTAAAACGTTGAACCGCCGACTGAAAGACGAAAAAAAAATGAACAAATAAATCTAATAATCAGCTGAGTCCGTTAACTCTGACCTGGCCTCAAGGACCAGGTTTAAAAAATTAAATAAAACTTGCTCAATACGTATAAATACTGATGGATCACCAGAAAAAAACCACCCCCTCTCATCCATTTTCCGGAGGCGCCCCCATTGCCAGGATAAACGGCCCAAGGATCAGAAAATTACGGGAGGAAAAAAGCCTTACCCAACTCTACCTTTCAGAGGTGGTAGGTGTCACCACTGACACAATATCCCGCTGGGAAAATCGAAGATATCCCTCCATCAAACTTGAAAATGCTGAAAAACTTGCCCAGGCACTCGAAGTTGATCTCGATGAAATCCTGGAACGTAACGATCAGGCGGAAGGACCTTCAAAACTATCTGAAACAACGAGAGAACACTCCCGTTCTCAGCGATCTCTTTTCTCAAAACTGCACATAGGTATTGCTGTCTTAACTCTGGTACTCCTCGGGATACTGGTCTCGTACCTGCTCCCCCTTCGAGATCAGAAATTTTCTGTCTCAGCTGAACGGACTCTTCCTCATCATATTCCCCCAGGTCAGTCGTTCCCGGTCCTGATCCAGATCAAATCATCCGAGCTCTCGCCGCTGTCCCTGATAGTTAAGGAAAAACTACCTCCAGGCAGCAGAGCAAAGAATGGGACACCCGCCTTCAGTTCAGTTGACCAAGTCAAGAACACCGTTAAGTGGATCAGAAAAACTGAAGGAGAACTAACTGTTTTTGCCTATGTTCTCAGTGCGCCACATGATGCAGCTGACAGAAATGAACTTGCATTTGCAGGGTCTGTAACACTCAAACAGAAGACCGGCAAACATGACATTGTCAGGGGTGGCTATTCAGTTATTATTGCGCCATATCACTGGGCAGATACCAACCGGGACAATAGCATTGATGACGAGGAAATACTGGCTGTATACGACCTGTACAGTGATGTTGACGGGTTACAGTTCAACCGTGATCTGATCGACGACATCTGGGCGGGAACAGGATACTATTGGGACGAGAAGAAAAAGAAATATGTCGTCCTGGAAGAGTCTTCGGGAATTCAACTTAAGGAGTAAGCGTTATGGAACTCATCGACTATATAAAGGTTCGTATTACCCGTTCCAGACTTTTCATCTTTTTCATGGCATGTCTCATCTCCATCTTTTGTGCGGGTAACTTACATGCAAATTCACAGGTGACTGCTCACTACAAACAATCTTCGGGCAGGGAGCTTGAGGTGGAAATACTCATCCCCTCTCCTCCTCCTGCATCAATCATTTTCGTTCAAACTCTGCCGGCCGATGTGAAAATTCAACTCTCCAGACCACAGGCGAAGTCGATAAATGCCAAAAAAGGGGAGGCCAAATGGCTTCTCCGCAATCTTCAACCAGGAAAAATGAGCATTTCCTTCTCCATTAATAGAGAGGTACAACGTAACGAAATTTCAGGAGAGATCCGCTATAAGACTCCTGACGGGAAAAACATGGTCAACCAGCCGGTCAAGTAACCTGATCTTCTGTTTCTTTACTCAAATAACTCTCGATATCCACTTCATCAACATGTTCAGGATCCAAGTATTGCTCGGCATACTTGAGATACACCCCGCTTCTGAGAAAAAGTTCAAACAGGTCGGGATCAATATGCTGATCTTTTTTGAAGAAATTCATGATCCTGATCGTTTCGCTCAGTTTCTTGGCCTTCTTATAGGGCCTGTCTGAGGCGGTCAAAGCCTCGAAAATATCCGCAATCGCCATCATTTTTGCTGTCAGTGACATCTGGGCCCCGGTCAGCCGCTTCGGATAGCCCGTGCCGATCATTGTCTCATGGTGTCCACCGGCCAGTTCCGGGACTTCCCTGAGGTGTTTAGGATAGGGCAGTTTTTCGAGCATGATAATGGTCTGCACGATATGGTCATTTATCTTGTACCGCTCTTCCGCGGTCAGGGTACCCCGTTCTACTTTAAGGTTATAGAGTTCACCCAGGTTGTAGCGATACTCTGGAACGTCGAGTTTAAATCCCCACTCGTTGTCCTCGGGCATCCGTTCGTTTTTATTGCGCTCAATAAGGTGATCCTGCCTGTCAGCAAGCACATTCTCTTCAACCGGCAGGGTCGGCCCAGGTTCCCGTGCTTTTCTCTTCTCTTCTTCCCAGGAAATGCCTAGTCGGTCATCAAGGGTCCGGGTCCACGTCCGTTTCGAAATATCCTCCAGGCGATCCATCTTCTCCTGAGCCATGAACTCTCCGCCGAGATTGCACTCCGCCACAAAGGCAAAATCGTCATCAAGCTTTTGCCATTCCTTCTCCATGGCCGTTCTTAACTCTTCCCTGTCACCGCCCCCGGCAACCTGTTCCCAGTACCTTACCTGTGCATCTCTTTTCAGCACTTCAAAACGGGTACGTATTTCATGTATGCGGTCATAAATGGTTTCCAGCTTGGTAGCCTTGTCAACCACATATTCCGGGGTCGTAACTTTACCGCAGTCATGGAGCCAGCCGGCAAGGTGCACAGCCTCCCACCCCTCTTCATCCAACTGGTAATCCTTGAAAAGGCCCTCATCATCGCAGGCTGCCCGGGCGAGCATCTTTGTTATGACCGGCACCCGTTGACAGTGTCCACCAGTATATTCTGATTTGGCATCAATGGCACCTGCCAGCAGGTGCATGAATGAATCCATCAACCGTTTCTGCATCTCAAAGAGTTGTCTGCTTTCCAGTGATACTGCCGCAAAACCTGAAAAAGACCGGACAAAATCCAAGCGGTCCTCCCAGGCACCCTTTTTTGCCTCATTTTCAGTCACCTTGTTCAGCAGGCACAGAAGTCCAATAACCTCTTCCTGCCTGTTCTTCAGGGGCAAAGCTGTGACCACTAACTCATCGACAACAAACATTTGTAAGAGTTCCTGCATATCTTCATGCTGCTCGTGACTCAACTGGATATGGCGGGTCTCTTTTTTATGGGCCGCCTTGACAAGTTCACTGTCAGAATCTAAAGAAAGACTTGGCAAACCCCTCACATCAACTACTCCTGTTGCCTGTTCAATGAGAACGCCAGGTTTTAGTGTTTTGGCATCTTCATCAACCAGGCATGTCAGGACAGCACCGGCCTGGCTTACATTCAGCGTCTCCTGGGTAATCTGCTCAAGCATTGCATCAAAATTCTGCTCGTCAGCCAACGACTTGATCAGAGAGAGAAACCTGCTGATCGTTGTTTTCATCAGGTCCATTGCCCGGGCCAATTCGTCAACTTCCCTTATTTGAGAACGCAGTGTAATGGGCCGCTTGAAGTCAAAACGGCTTATTAATTTCGCTTCGCCCGCAAGGTTTTTCAATGCCTTTGAGATCATGGCCGCTACGAGTGAGGCAGCCGGGATTGAAAGGAGAATGATAAGCAGGGTGACCAGAAGAGAGTGGTTCACCATCTTAATTGCATCTGCCAGCAGCTCCTTTCGAGGTGAGATCATGAGCAATGTCAGGTCCCGATCCTTTTGCCCGCTGACGTTTAACGTCCTGGTAAACCCCTGCCAGCTTTCTTTTTCAAAATCAAACTCCAAAGGACCGGGCTTGAGCAAGTTATTCTCATGGATAAATGCAAGAACGCCGCTCTCAAGATCAGATATATGGGCTATTTTAAAACGTTCCTTATCAAGCTGGATGATAACTTTTTCAGGCTTTGTATATCCCAGGGCCCGACCATCGGCATCTATAATGACAATCTCGGAATGAGGCGTGAGAAGATGTTCCTGCAGGGTTTCAGATAACTGGCCAAGTGTGACATCCGCCCCAAGGACTCCCTTCGCACCCCGGGGCTTGAATGATACGGTAGTCCCGACTTTACCTGAAAAATGAAAGAGATATGGTGCTACAGCCGTTGCTTTATCTGACAGGAGGGCCTGCTTGTACCAGGGGCGTGTTCTGGGATCATATTTTGTCGGGACAGGCTGCCATCGGAAGACTTCATGGAGCTTATCATTAAAAAAAATCCTGAGGAGCAACCTTTCCCCGTTACTTTCCTCTGTTTCAATATGGTCAACAACAAACGAAGCCTCATCAGGTGCCTGGAAACGTTCTCGCATCTGCAATGATACAAGGGGTCTTACTATAAAGTAGTCCCCGTTGTCATACCCTACCTGGAGGCCTGCAATCTCAGCTCCGCTCTGCAGAGCAGAGCTTAAAATTTCAAGTGCTTCCAGCCTTTCCTCGAGGCTTTCGGCGCTGGTGACCGGAGAAAAAGACAACTGATTGACGGTTTGAAAAACAGGTTGGTATGTTCGCTTGAAGTCGAGCGTAACCTCTCTCGAAGCCTGGTCATATGACCGTTCGGCTGCGGCTAGAACTATTTTTGCTGTGGAATTGTAATTGTACCAGGTCAGGACAGCACCCACAGCAACAATCAGCAGAACAAACAATGAGTTGATTGTAAAATAAAAAGATGGTCGGTAACCTGTCTTTTCGCTGGTCATACTATTCTCACATGCAGGCTATGGTTATCAGGAGAAGATTATGAATTCTATTTCTGATACCAGCTCCCGTTCGGCTTCTGAACCCAGTGTCCCGGCTTGGCATTCCTCATGATAGTAGCTGCCACCTTTTTTGAAACCTGGTCAACAGTTGTGCCCTCCTTTTTGGCAATTATGCCATTGACTGTCCTGCGATCTGCATTCTCAGCATTAGCCACACTGGAAGCATTTCCTGTCGCCTGCCGTACATGGAGGTACCCGTCCGCACCCTCACCGACGGCCCCACTTTTTTTCAGAGTATCGATGGTGGATTTTCTTTGCAGCATCCTTGCTTTGATAGCCTGCATATCCTCGCTCCATGCCGAGGAACACCATGTCATGAGTATGACAAGACAGAATATCGGAGCTAAATATTTTCCTTTCAGCATATTGACCTCCATTATTATAATTTGTTTCTTATCACCGTATTATTTCCCGTAAATGTCCCCATAAAAGTCATCCACGGCTTTTTGCACTCGTACATTGACATCAACAGTGATATGAATGGGTTTGATTTCCACCGGTTTCATTTCAACTTCATGACGGGTACACCCCAACATGACAAGGCCAGTGAAAAGGAAGAACTGAAAAAAAACAAGGATGCGCTTCACGATAGACCTCCATTATCTGATATTCCGAAGGATGGGCTGGATAGTTTTATGATACTCCAAAAGTTCGTTCAGGGGTACATTGAAATTGACGTCCAGTTTGATCGGTTGATCAATTCCGCCCCCCTCTTTTTCACTTAATCTGACAAAAGCATTTTTGTGCGTGTCAAAACGATATGGAAGAACATCTGTAGGCTTTCCATCAATCTGTAGTTGCAGCAGCAGGTTTTCTTCCTGAGAGGAGATCAGCAGCTTCGCCCAATTATATTGGAAATCTCGAAGTGCCGCACTCGCAAAAAGCAGTGGAGAGAACTGGGGCACATCAGCAGGGATACCCGCAGCAAGATGTTCACTTTTCTTAATTTCCAAAGTACCTGTTTCACCCGGAGTCGTGTACAGAAAACCGTCATCGACATAAAAGTTGCCCTCACTGAATCTCACCGGCACCCGGCCGCTTAATTTCCCTCTCCCTTCTGCCTCGGCAAGACCTAGTTGTGAAAGAATTTCTGCCAGTTCCAGCCTGTCACAAAGAAGAGCCGCCTCGAAATCCTGGTTTTCCTTTTGCAGGCGGAAAGAACTTGTAAAAATCCGGCCCCCACTCCATCGGCCTGATATTTTTTCAATAAAAAAAGAACCTGGAGACTCCAGCTGAAAATTGCTTTTAATATCTGTCACCATCAGTTTATTACTGACAAACCTGTCTATTGAAAGCTTCTGTTCCGGAGACGTGGACAGTGTGGGCAGGCCAGGAAATTCAATGTTGAAGCGCACTCCCTCTGCTTTCAATTTGGCCTTGGGAACCTCGAAGGTCCCCTCATGAAAGCCTATGCTCAGATTCCCTGCCACTCTGTCGGGATGGACAGTAACCCGGCCTTTCATGTTCAGCAGGCCGCTTCCTGAAAATGAATCCAGTGCTGGAACAATAGGAATTAAATGTTCCATGGAAACAGGAGTATCGGGTGTACCGAACCAGAAATCCCCCAGGGGTAATTTATTGCCGGGAAACCTCAATGTACCGTTCACAACAGCCATGCCTTCAGGAATAAGGCTACCATGCAATTTTCCATTTAATGTGATTACATCAGATAACTGCTTCCAGGTCCCATAAAAATTCCCTATTTCTGTATCGCGCAGCAAAATCTTTTGAATTTGCACCACACCAGCACCACTCTCTTCTTGCAGAGGCCAGCTTACCGGTAATTCGAGATTTATTCCCTTCAGACTCACTTTCTGATCCTCCAGTTCCAGCGATGAATCAGAAAGTTCCAGTTTACCTGAGAGCGCATAACCTTTCTTTGAATTCTGCTCAAGAAACGTTCCTCCGCCTGTGAGCTGAACCTGAGGAACTGTAAATTGTACTCCTTTTGAAATAATCCTCAGGCCATCGCTACGCAGTAACAAGTCAGCGGATAAAAAGGGACTCTGATCCAAATCAAACAACCACTGCGATTCTATGCCAAGGTGGTCAACATTGATACGTAACGCATCCTGCTCAACAATAACCTTCTCCCTGGTGTCGCCCATATTTTTTATGGTAATAATTTTTACCTGAACCTTTTTATCCAGAAAAGCTCCTTCATGTTTCAACGTGAGAGAGGGAGCCTGGGTCAACTCATATTCCGCACCAATAACTTGACCTGCAGTGGGCTTAACATGAAGATTTCCATGCCATTGCAATGTTCCTGCACCATATTTTGCCAGGGCATCAAATTTCGCAGCTGCTTTCAAAGGCCCGTCAATAAACAGCTCACCTGCTTCAAGCAGAAACCCCTGATCTGAATTTCTCAAAGAAATAACAGGCGGCTGATCCTCAACACCATGTACGGAAAGCTTGTCGAAATTAAACAGGAAATCCTGAAAAAGTGCTTCTGCCTGCAGGTTTCCGAGAGAAAATGGGGCAACCTGCATATCGGCCAGTATTTTAACATCTACCCGCCCCTCAATATCAACAGAAGCTGGAATCTTCAATAAAGACTCCCTGGCGAGCCTCTGCAGGTCAATGCTTCCGGCGAGATGACCCGACAATGATTGCTCCCGGGGTAGATAAGAGATATCCGCAGTTACCTCATGGTCCCCTGAATTAGCGCTGACCTTATACCGAAGAGTGAAGTCCTCTCCCCGATCCTCTTTGTCTTTAACACGATGTGCAGATACGGAAAACGGTAGTGAATGCGGACCGCTTTTACTTTGAAAAGTAAAGAAACTGTCGGTGACTTGAATCTGTTCAACAACAAAGAGTAACGGATCCGTACCGGGCTGGTCGTCAGTTTGACCTGTTTTCTGTTTTACAGGAGGCGCCTGGAGAGTTTTTCTTTGGTGGCCCGGGCGGGCGTAATTGATATGGAGCCCATGAAATAAAAGGCTGTCCACCTTCCGTTCCAACAAACCGCTCAATGACCAGTTCGCCTGGATATTACCGGCAGAAATAACGGATCCAAACCCCTGTTTGCCCGATATTTGGAGGGTGCAGCCATTCAACCCGAGCCGGCAAATGGAAACCTTATACTGTGCAAGACCTGATTTCCGGAGAAAAGAGGGCAGGATGAACTGCTCGGTAACAATGGGAAGCGAGCAGATTATTACAAGCAGACCTGCAAGGATAAATAAAACCGCAGACAGCCATTTTTTCAGCTTCGCAGATACAGGGGCCGGCATATGGAGACCGAGACCCTATCAACCGGGAGGCCAGGACATCGCGCGCCCGCCAAGAAAATGCAGGTGTATGTGAAATACTGTCTGACCGGATTCCTCGCCGTTATTAACCACAACTCGAAAATGTTCAATCCCTTCCTGCCTGGCTATCTCTCCACCGATACGCATTGCTTTGCCAATCAGCAGTTCGTCTTCGGGTGTGATGCCCGACGGACCGCTGATATGTTTTTTAGGAATGACCAGAAAGTGTACAGGTGCCTGCGGAGCGATATCACGAAATGCCAGGATCTCATCATCTTCATATATTTTATCAGCAGGAATCTCCCCTTTGAGTATTTTGCAGAACAGGCAATTGTCTGACATAAATCATCCTCCGGTTATTTTATTTTATAATGTATGAAAACAATACTTAAAGCGCTTTACGAATTCAATTTGTTTTACTCAGCTTCGGGACCATTTTCAGGACAAGTTGCGACTTTGATATCTGGATGTCAACGGGCTCCATTGCAACGGAAAATTGCCGCTGTCCTATCTTTGTCTGCATGCCCTGCAGGTTGGAAAAAGAAACCGGGTACTCCCTGTTGTTAAGTAATGCCAGAATCGGCAAAACCTTGTTTCCCTGTTCCTGGGATGTGCCCTTAACCGGCTCGGCAAAATGCGGAGTGACATAAAGTTTCTTTTCCTTCTGATCAAAGCGAAAGGTAAGATCACAGGTCACCGGAAGCTGTACCTCACCAACCTTGAATCTTAAATCCTGATCACCGATCCTGGTATTTAAGACAATATCTTTACCCAGGATCAGGCCATGTACCTGTGCACTGTTATCACCCAGCTCGAACCGGTCAATTGAATCCAGGACCAGGTTTCCCTCCATATGCTCATTCCGGGGGCCGATGTCGACAGGGAGAATTTTTTGAATCGATTGCCTGATCACCTCTTCCGGCAGTGTGATTGTCACATAGTCCTGACTTGCATGGCATCTGAAAGCAAACAACACCATGATCGCCAGGCAAATTAATTTAAAATTTTTCAAGAACAGTGTATTTATATTCATTTTGATTTTAGAATTCATGGGTGAGGGACCTCTATAGTAATGCGTTTTCTGGCCATTGCAATAAGCCAGATCAGCACTATGATGGAAAGGGCTGTTATGCTGGCGATATCTCTGAAAATACTATGCGCATGAAAAGATGTCACTTCAAGAGTTTCCACATCAACAAAATCTCCTCTGACTGAAATTTTGCCATCCTTTAGGGGAAGGTTACCCTTGACCTTCAGTCTCTCTCCGGAAAAAATTCGGGCCGTATTGTCATTACTTCGAAACACCGCTCTATCAAATTCTATATATTTACCTGGACGTTCCTCCTTATTACGCAATGTTGCAACATAATGATTATTTTCTGTTTCCGGCCCCTGCAAAATCGGAAAAGGAAGGACAAAGTATGATATAATAATCAACAAGGCTGTAATCCGGTTCTTCTTCATACCTGAGAGTTTTACCGGTTTATTCCTGTCCATATATCCGAAATAAATCAATGCTCCCAGTCCCAGGCCAGACAAAAGAATAATAGCTCTGTTTTCCGGCCAGAGAAGTGAAAAGCTTGTCATTTGCCATGATACCGGTGCCAGGAAATGAACTCCATTCGCCCATTTGATCTGCATGGCATCCAGCAGAAGGTGTAATAGACAGTTAAGTGATAACAGGAGAAATACCCCTCCTCTGTTGCTTGCCAGGATGCTCAATGCGAGACAGAGGAGCAGACAGAAGAACAGCGACGCCTGAATAATAGTATAGATTCGCAGGTCAATAAGATTTATGTTTGAAAAAATAGCGGGAATTATTCGTTGCAAAATCCATGGAATATCTGGAATGATACAACCAATGGCTATCCATTTGGTGTCAGCTTCCCGAAACAAGACTTGACTTGCCGGAGTCTGTATGCAGAGATGAACTAAGGTGTTTGGCACGTTTATACTTTTCAGAAATTAACAGAATGTTTTTCGTATAACTTTACTGGTTCCAAAAAATCACGTGAATCCTGCAAAAAAATCCCAACAGAAGAGTGGTGGATCCCCATTCCGCCTCACAGTTGATTCAGAAGCCTGTCTTGAAGGAGCCACCGAGACACAGAAGGCCATTATCAGGCAAAAACTCACTATTATCAACCCCAAATATCAGGCTGCCAAACGATACAGCCGATGGATCGGGAAAAAACTCAAGCCCAAACTGTATTTCTTCAATGACTGGAAAGATCGGCTTTATTTCCCCCGCGGTTTCATCAACCAGGCTATCCAACTCTGCGAACAGGTAAGCGGTACCCGGCCCCAGGTCATTGATAATCGACAGCGCCTCACTGAAATAGACCTCTCGTTCCGGGGCACACTTCGTCCGTACCAGCAAGAAGCCGTAGAGGGCGTGACAAAACATTCTTTCGGTGTACTCGAAGCTGGAACAGGTTCTGGTAAAACAGTCATGGCTCTTGACATAATTGCTAAACGGAGACAGCCGACCCTGATCATTGTTCATAACAAGGAACTCCTCCATCAATGGCGTGAAAGAATTGTTCAGTTTCTTGATATTGAGGCTGGGCAGGCTGGAGACGGCAAGTTCGATATTCTTCCTGTCACTGTTGCCATTGTCAATACCGCTCGTAAGCACCTGGACAACCTTCCTTCGCAATTCGGCCAGATCATCGTTGACGAATGTCATCGGGTACCGGCCAGCCTGTTTACAGATGTAGTCAGCAGTTTTGACAGTTATTTCATGTTGGGCCTTTCTGCGACAGCTTTTCGGCGGGAGGACGGCATGACGCAACTCATATACACGTATATGGGAGACCGGCTCCATACAGTCAATTCCAGGGTACTCGAGGAAAGCGGTGCCGTGGTCCGTCCTGATTTTGATCAGAGGCCGACTGAATTCAAGTTTTTTTTTCGAGGAGACTATGCAAAACTTGTCAAGTCTCTGGCTAAAAACGATAATCGGAACACCCAGATAGCAAACGATGTGGCAGATATAGTCAAAGGAGGGCATGAGGGAACAGTCCTGGTAGTTTCGGACAGAGTCGCCCACTGTACAGTGCTGCAGCAGAAACTGGAAGAGCAGAACGTGGAATCGGCACTTCTGACAGGCAGAGTTCCGGCAGATGAAAGAACACAGATTGTAGAGGATGTAAAAAATGGAAACATAAGGGTCCTTATTTCCACCCTCCAGCTCATTGGAGAAGGATTTGACTGCCCGGGCCTGAATACTCTTGTACTCTCGACCCCTATCAAATTCGAGGGCCGCCTACTTCAGGTTGCGGGCCGGATCATGCGGCCCGCGGAAAGCAAAAAGGCACAGATTATAGACTACGTTGATATTCATGTGCCCCTGCTGCGCAAATCCGCCGCTGCCCGCCGCAGAGTTTTTGAAAGGTGGTAGAGGTCCTTCCCCATGCAGCGCTATATAACCCGGGAACACTCGAACGAAGATATCAGGACACTTATTTTATCCTGTAATCTTTACTGTGCTTTTCAAAAAGCATATAATTGATTCCATCTCTCATTTTTAATCAGGTATTAATTTAGACAACAAAATATATTATGTATCTAAAACAGTTCCCCTATTTTATTGCGTTAATTCTTCTCGCCGGATGTGTACAGACGACTGCTGAGAACATTGGTTCCTCCCTCAAATATCATGTCCAGGGAAGGCATTATATGCAAACCCGCAATTATGCTAAAGGAGAAGCTCTATTCCGCCAGGCGATAAAGGAGAGCCCGGCAAATGCACAGGCCAACTATTACCTTGGACGTTTTCTCCTTGCAGAAAAAAAGAAAAAAGAAGCGCTGCCTTATTTGGAGAATGCTGTTTCTCTTGATTCCCAGGATGCAGATTATAACTTCTGGCTGGGTATTGCCTATGGAGAAAACGGGGACAGAAAGAAAGAGAGACAAAGCTATAACAAAGCACTTGCGCTTGAACCTAAACATCTTCAGTCCCTGATCTATCTTGGTCACAGTCAACTGAAAAGCAAGGAATACAAAGCAGCCCTGGCCACATATGAAAAAGCTATGAAAATCTGGCCGTCCAGTCCGTCCGCCCTGTATAACAGGGCTCTTATCATGAAAACTTTGGGTCGAACTCCTGAAGAAAAGCTTGCCTGGCTTGAATACCTTTCCCTCTACCCCGCTGGAGGGCTTGCCCGTCGGGCAACACATCATTTGAATATGCTTTCCGATTTCTCCTACCGCAACCATACTCTGGGAGCACGGACTGTCACTCTTGCTAAAATCAATTTCAAACCATTCAAGGCCGAGTTGGATTCAAGCTCATACCCTTCTCTCAAACTGGTTGGTGCTACTGTTACAAATATGGGCAAAGGGACTCTACAGGTGATAGTTTACCAGAAGAACAACAAGAAGCTGGCCAGGAAAAAAGCTGTAAATATAAAAAAATATCTGCAGAAAACATTTCCGGACCTCAAAGGTAAACGTATCGGCATCAGCTGGTTTTCCGAACCCGAAAAATTCAAAATTTCCGCGAAAAAACTGCGATCAGATGAATCAGTACGTTTTTTTCTGAGTGACCTGAAAAAAAAGTAATCCTACATTTTTCATTTCTCCAACTTTCATGCAAACTCACCTGCTTTTTACAAAAAATGTGACCTCCTTTACCCGCAAGCGTATATATGAGTAGAAGAATAGTATAATGGAGAAATCTGACGAAGATATTGTAAGCCAGGTTCTGGGTGGCAATAAACAGGCGTACGCTGTTCTTATTCAGCGTTATCAGAAACAGATTTTCAACCTGATGTATCGGTATAGCTGTTCAGACCATGATGCTGCCGATCTTACACAGGAGGCTTTTCTCCGTGCTTATGAGAAACTTGGCAGCTTCAAACCCGGTAACAGTTTTTTTTCGTGGTTGTATACACTTGCTGTTAACAAGGCTCATGACTGGAACAGGAAACAAAACAGGCAGAAAAATAATCTGAGAGAGCTGCAAAACCTGACACCTGAACCCGTGAAAACAGGTTCCAGACAGGAAAAAACAATTCAACACAGAGAAGAAGTGATTCAGCTGCAAAGAGCTATGCAAAAATTACATGATGATACCCGGGAAATACTGATGCTTCGTTTTCAACATGACTGTTCCGTCAAAGTAGTGGCTGAAATATTTTCAATAAGTGAAAGTGCAGTCAAAATGAGAACGTCAAGGGGACTGAAGCAGTTGCAGGATCTCATGCCAGGTGAAAACGTATGAAACATGATCGGATCAATGAACACCAGCTCCAGGAAATGATCCAGGCTCTTCCCGAGAAGGATGTTCCTGCCGGGCTGACGGAACGAATTATGACAGAAATCTATTCACCAAAACAATCGTTTGGCCAAAAGATTTCGAATTTATTGACCGGCTCTTTTGCTTTCAACGTGCAACCATTGCGGCTTGCAGGCGCATTAAGCCTCCTGGCGTTTGTTTTCTGGATAGGTTTGACCCTTGGCGGCCATACGACTGCTCCGGTCGATTCTGCACAAAATATTTCTAACCGCCTGATAATTGAACCTGAAAATGGTGAGGCCAATTTTTTAATCGGCAGGGGACTTCTTGCTGCGGGCCAATGGGAACAAGCTGTGCCATACCTGCAACAGGCTTCACTCCTCGTGCCGAAAAATCCTGAATATGCCCTGTGGGAAGGTGTTGCTCTAGGTAAGCTTGGCAACAAGTCAGGGGAGCTGGAGAAATACAAAAAAACAGTTGACCGGCACCCTTCGTACGTTCCTGCCCGCCTTTACCTCGGTCACACTCTCCTTGAAAACAGGCAACCCGAAGCTGCCCTGGTAGAATACAACCAGGTGCTTGCCCTGGCACCAGATGCCGGGACTGCCCTCTATAACCGTGCCCTGGCCTACCAATTGCTCGGGCAGAAAGAACAGGAAGCTGCTGCCTGGAGGGAATATCTCCAGCTGCATAGAACAGGAACCTGGGCATACCGTGCAGTGGAGCATCTCAATGAGATTGGAGATTTCACCTTTCGCAGCTATCAGATCGGTTTTCGAAGAATTATATCCAACCAGGAACTGTTACTTGGCACTGATTCCACTGCCCGGCAGCGTGAAATTGATTTTTTGGCTGATTCCTTCAGGCAGGCAACAGGAAATGTGCTGAACATCATTGTTTTTCAGGCAGGCAACACATCCCTTGCCGGCAAGCATGCCAGAGATCTTAAGTATAGCCTGAGTGACCACCTTAACGGCACTCTCAGCAAAAATGTGAATATCAGCTGGTTCGGCCAGCCGGAAAAAGTACGTTCTGCATCGGGAAAAGAATTTCCGCTCCAGAAGAGTCTTCTCATATTCAGCAAACCCCAGACTCAAAATCCAGAGGAGAAAACGATATGAAGAAACAAAAAGAAAAAAGTTTGTGCTTCTTCAGACAACTTTTAATAGTCGCTGTATTATGCCTGGGTCTTGTGACAGGCCCGCATGTACACTCCGTGATGGCAGTAGATACAGATGGTGGCAGTCCTGGTACCAGTGAGACTGGTGATGATGGCCGGGGAGATGACGGTGATACTGATGATCCTGGTGATACCGATGACCCGGGTGATACTGACGATCCAGGCGATACGGACGACCCGGGTGACACAGACGATCCGGGTGATACTGACGATCCAGGCGATACGGATGATCCGGGAGATGTGGGTGACACAGATGAGCCCGGTGACCTGGACGAGACTCCAAGTTATGCCAATCCTGCCCAGGCACAGCATGCGGCTAATTTAGCAGCTGCAGCAGCATCTCAACCTGATGAAAACACCGCAGCAGCTCTGTCGGCTGTCGAACAGGCTGAAGCTGATTTGGCAGAAGCAGAACGCAGCGGTACAGAAGACGATGTCGAAGCCGCACAGGATAAATTAGCCGAGGTCCAGGAAGCATATACCGACTTGATTTCTGAGAAAACAGGTGTTCTCAATGAAGAAATATCAGATATGCGAAACTCCAAAATGGGATGGGGCCAGATTGCCCACGAACTTGGTGTACACCCGGGTATGCTTGGACTTGGACATACCAAGAGAGAACACGGAGCATACGCTCAACATGGTTCTAAGAGTGCACCAGGTGAGATCGACATGGATGAAGTTGTCGAGGCCACCGAACGCAATACCCGTTCCGGCTGGTCAAAAGGTCATGGTGTCGGACTTAATGCAGGTGTGGAAGGTACCACCGGTAAATCGAAGGGTGGCTTTGGCATAGGACACGCCAGTAAAGGCGACAAAGGTGAAGGAAAAGGTGGTCGGGGAGGCATAAGTGGTGCTTCCGGCCTGAGTGGTGGCAAAGGTGGCGGCAAAGGCGGAAGCCAAGGCGGAAGCAGCGGAGGTGGCCACGGAAACGACAAGGGCGTCGCCGGAAAAGATGGCAGTCCAGGAAACTCCGGTAAAGGTGGTGGCAAAGGCGGTGGTTCCGGCAAGGGACACGGCAAAGGCGGCAGCAAGGGTGGCGGTGGCAATTCCGGAAATGGCAAAGGCGGAGGAAACGGCAACAAATAACTTTCGGTCCAGAACTAACCTCACACTGCTCCTTCGAGAGAGGGAGCAGTGAATATTTATTTTGGTGCTATACGAAGAAGCACATCCGGTAATTTAGCCTTTTCAGAAATAATAAACCTCTATAACCAAACTCACTTGGCGGACATATATTACAGTATGCTTCAGACCTGACCATACCTTGACAACCATGCCTGTATCTCATTATTTTTATGGCAAGATTGATAATTTAAGCAGCCCCGCACAAGTATATTTTCAATTTCTCATTGATCTCAGTCAAACATCCTGCTTGTCAAAATCAATTCAGACTTATACGATATAATATAGTTTAATAATTCAAGTCACTCTTATTAGTTTAATAACTTTATCAGTTTGGATATTACTTCGAAAAAAGTTATCCTGAATTGAGAGTCTGTGATGAGCAACATGGGGCGTGAGTTGCTGGAGCAAGTATTCAGGACAACCGTTTTCGAGTCAAATGATCGGGATCCGGCAGAAACGGGAGAAGCAGCATACAATGAAATTAATACATATCTTCACCGGTTTTGTTTTTGCATGGATAGTCTTTTGTACCGGAGCCATTGCCTTCGGCGACTGGCAGGGTGATCAGAAGTCTGATACCACAGGAACTCAACAATCTCCATTTTCCCTTGATACAGGGACAGTGGCCTCACCGGAAAAACCTTTACAACGCCCTGGCACAAAGGCGGAGTCAGGTTCTCCTTTTGCCTTACCGTCAAAAGACATAAAACAGCCAACTATACCTGCTACACCTTCGAATTCCCCCTTTGCACTTCCCCCTGTAAATGAGGGAGGAGATTTTGCGGACAAGGCTTTTGAAGAAGACAACAGGTCAGCGGCTGAACTTCTTGAGGAAGGCATGAGGTTAGCTCGCACAGGCAAACTGGATGAGGCAAGAATAGCGCTGGCCAGGTCTGTGCAAATGGAACCGGAAAATGTTGCTGCCCTTAACAACCTGGGACTGGTACTGCGAAAACTGGGAAAAGTTGATGATGCCCTCAAATCATACCAGTACGCACTGCAGGTTGATAATACGTATGCTCTGACCTATAAAAATCTTGGGGTACTGCTGGAAAAAAAGGGAGAGAAAGAGCGTGCCGCACAGGCATACATGGAATACTGCCGTTTAGCCCCGGGTGCTAAGGATATACCAAATGTCAAAGCCCGTGCTGAATGGCTGCAAAAGAATCTATGATCCAAAAATGCAGACTCTAACAATAATTACCATAGTCCGTCATAGACCTTTTTATTTTTTCACGTTGTGTTTTCTGTTTATTTCCGGTTGTGTCCAGGAGTCTTCTCCCCAATTGCAGCATGCCCCGGAAAGCGTTGTTTATGTTCAGGTCAATGCTCTAAATGTACGGCAGTGCCCTTCAACAAAATGCCGGATTACAGGTGTTCTTCACCGTGGTGAAAACATAGTCGTCATCAACCAGCAAAACGGCTGGTTACAGGTGAACACAAAAGCAGTGAATAAAAAGGGCTGGGTCAGTTCAAAATATGTGGGGCCGAATAATCCAGGAGCAGTTAAAAAGACCGGCTCCTTGAAAAACAAGAATCAGTCACCTGCCATGCCGGAGGAAGAATTTGCCGCTGTAGAAGCAGAGGCGGAAAATCTCACTGTAGAAGAGGAATTCGCCCCTGTTGATGCCCGAGAAAACACACCAGCAGTTCCTCCCCGAGTGGAGGAGGAATTTGCAAAGTAATTGTCAGTTTGTAGGTATTATGACCTTATTGGGACGGTGCACGTAGCTCAAACGTATCCATCATGTGCTGAAAAACACCCAGTTCCCTCTGATAAATATCCCTTGGTGCGGCATAGCTGACAAGAAGCAGATAGGGTGGGTTTTCAAGCCCAAGCTGTGTATGACCGAATTCCACCTGCTGCTGCTTTGAATTGTTGGCCTGGTAGGTCGCGATGAAAAAAGGAGCAACTTTTCCGGCGATCTCAAACTGGTCTTTTTTCACAACTGAACCAGCGGGTAAGAGTGAAAACTGACCAACCAGGTCCAGCATCTGTTCTTTTAACGAAATGACCCCTCCGAGCCTTGTATCAACAACCTGAACTATAACCGTAATTTCTCGGGACTCACTACCTGCAGGGCCGGATACTAAATAATCCGTCGTTTCGGGAATAACTTTCCAGTCCCAACCTGCAGGGACCTCAAATGAAAATCCAAAACGATTATCATTCAATCTCTTATATTGAAGTGTATGTGTTCTTTCCTGCACCTGCTCCCGGGAGGTCGGCTGTGAAGGCATTGGGGTTTGAGTCGTACTCTGTTCAGCTACAGTAGAGGTGAGTACACTAAATTGCAGCTGTTCCTCGGGCTGTTCGTCAAGATAGAACTGTACCCTGTACCCCCCTGCAGGCCAGCCGCTGGCATGAGCCGCGAGTGTGTTCTCCGCAATCTGATGCTCCTCGCCATCCTTGAAGAAAAAAACAGCTTTTACCTGCGTGTCTCCCGGTGCATTGTTTACCTTAATGGTAGCATAGATAGTTCCGGTTTCAGGGGATATGTTATCTGCTTTCTCAAGCGGGGCCTGGGTTTTTTCGTCAACTTTAAGGGCCAGGGCCGGTTCACTGAGGCTCGCGGTGCTGACGCTGAATTCGCACCCGGTTAACAGCAGAAGAAGAGGACAAAAACAAGCTGCCAGGAAAAAATATCGCATGGTCAAATCACTCCGTAATAATTCTGATGAAGGCATTACCCATCCCCCCACCTTTATTTGATTATTACTGCTTAAACATATCCCCGTAAAAACATTGTATTAATTCCTTATATAAAAAAACAACAATTGAAATCAATGTACATTTGATACAATTGGTAATAAATTAGGATAAACAACGCCTGTCTTCAGCTGACTGCCATCGTTACCTGAAAAAAACTCCAGTAGTGTAAGGATGGATTTATTCTTCTTCATTCTTTCTTCCGGCTGTCTTTTAAATACCCGGTTTCCCCACTGTCCAGGGCCCTGATTTTCTCTTCCAATTCCTCGCTTAACACCATCCTGCCTTCCAGAACACAGCCTTTCCTTCCGGGGATACATTCACCCTTCAGTCTTTTACACTTGTCTTTATTTATATCATAATGCTTGCAGTGAAAGGTCATTTAATATCCTCTTTATGTAATGTACATATCGCTCATTGTACGTCTTCTTCTGAATTGTGCACATGAAGCAACTCGTAAACCAGCTTGTCATTTCAAACATTTTCCTGTAGAGTCTGCCCTTTTTCAAGACTAACTTGAAAGTGCGGCATACCGCACTTTTTTTATTTGCAGAGAAAATTATGGACCAGCAAAAAATAAGAAATGTAGCAATTATAGCCCATGTAGACCACGGGAAAACCACGCTTGTCGACCAGCTTTTCAGACATAGTGGTATGTTTCGCGACAACCAGCAGGTTGCCGAACGCCTCATGGACTCCATGGACCTGGAAAGGGAACGAGGAATTACTATTGCCTCAAAAAACGGATCTTATGAGTATAAGGATTTCCATATCAATATCATTGATACCCCCGGCCACGCTGATTTTGGCGGACAGGTAGAACGTGTCCTGCGTATGGCCGACGGGGCTGTACTGCTGGTCGATGCCCAGGAAGGCCCCATGCCGCAGACTTTTTTTGTAGTGAAAAAGGCCCTGGCAGCAAATCTCCCCATCCTGGTTGTAATCAATAAAATAGATAAACCGGGAGCACGATGCGACTGGGCAGTGGACCAGGTCTTTGACCTGCTTGATCGTCTCAACGCTCCGGACGACATCCTGGACTTTCCTGTTGTTTATGCTTCAGCCAAAGACGGCTTTGCCATAAGTGAACCGGACGATCCTGTAGCGGAGGATACCGGCATGAATGTAATATCAGATATGATCTTACAGCACGTTCCCCCGCCATCAGGAGATGAAGGGGAACCCCTTCAACTTCAGATCAACACTATTGATTACTCTCCGTACCTTGGACGTTTGGGCATTGGCAAGTTGGTGAACGGTAGAATCAATATTAACAGCAATGTGGTTGTGGGACGTCGTGACGGCTCTATCAAGCCTATCCGCATCACTAAAATTTTCGGGTTTGTCGGTGACCAGCAGGTACCTATCGAATCTGCAACCACCGGAGAGATAGTTGCCGTTGCCGGAATGGATGATGTCACAGTCGGAGTAACATTCACAGACCCGGATGATCCCCGGCCGCTCCCACTCATTGAAATTGATCCGCCCACCATTTCCATGAATTTTATCCCCAATGATTCCCCTTTTGCAGGGCTCGAAGGCAAATATGTCACTTCACGTCACCTCGAGGAAAGACTCAACCGGGAAACACTGGCAGATGTTGCCCTCCGGGTAGAACCTCTGACGGAAGGTGTCGGTTTTCAAGTTTCAGGCCGTGGTGAACTCCACCTTTCCATCCTTATTGAAAAGATGCGGCGGGAAGGGTACGAGTTTCAGGTAACCCGTCCCCATGTCATAATGAAAGAGGACGGGGGACAGACATTGGAACCATACGAGGAACTGACTGTTGACGTTGATGAACAGTACCAGGGCGTTGTTATTGAGAAACTCGGAAATCTCAAAGGCATTCTTCTTGACCTGCAGGTCGAAAACAGGATGGCCAGGATGAAGTTCAAAGTACCTACCCGAGGACTTCTGGGCTACCGGTCAGAATTCATGACCGATACCAGAGGAATGGGAGTGATGAACTATGTCTTTGCAGAGTGGGGACCCTATGCGGGTGAAATCCAGAACAGGACAAGCGGGGTGATGATTGTCAAGGAACCCTGCACAACTGTTGCTTATGCCCTTTTTAATTTGCAGGACCGTGGACAGCTTTTTCTTGGTCCAGGCATAGATGTATATAAAGGCCAGATTATCGGGGAACACTGTCGCCCCGCGGATCTGGTTGTCAATCCGGCCAAAGGAAAAAAGCTGACTAATGTCCGTGCCGCCGGTTCAGATGAAGCAGTTATTTTAACGCCGCCCCTTGACATGAGCCTGGAAGATTGCATAGCATATATTAATGATGACGAACTGGTTGAAATAACGCCTTCCGCTATTCGGCTTCGTAAACAAAAAGATGCCAGAATAAGGGCGTGACCTGAAAGTCATGAAAAAATTTCTCGCTATGGTGAGCAGGCTATGAAAGAAATTATATATATTGGTATCGCAATAGCAGCCTCAATTGGAACTTTTGTACTGGTTTCAAAAAAAACAGGTAACGACTGCGTCCCCTGACTGCTTCTCTATAGCTCCCTGGGTGTGGGAGTCGTCGTCTATGCCCTGTTAAAGTTTATCTTTTAACCTTTTCCTGCTTCATGGAATAGTAATCTGCAAGGATTCTTGCGTGATCGAAGGCTAGGTCCGGCAGGCTTTCCTGCGTAAAAATATCCGCTGTTTTCGCATCATCTCCCCCGACAGGTTTCCCTGAAGCCCTGGCCATAAATACGGTTGAAGCCGTATGCATTCTTGAGTCGCGCTGCGGATCGGAATAGGTGTGGAACTGGCTCAGCTGTTCTACTTCTAAACCAGTCTCTTCAAATGCCTCCCGCACAGCTGCATCCTCAAAGGATTCCCCATAATCCACAAAGCCGCCGGGCAAAGCCCAGCCGTATGGCGGATTCTTCCGTTCAATCAGAACAATGCCTCCTTCAACTTCGATAATAATATCTACTGTCGGAACCGGATTTTGGGAAACAGGTATTTCTGCACCACATTTCGTACACTTCATGTTTAAAAAATTAAGAGAAAATATTTACAAACATAATGCCCTGATATCCTGCCAGTTCCTGACTTTGCTGAAAGCGTGTCTTCCCTCATTCCAGGGCTGAGAATACACTATCGGTGTGATCCCGGCTTCGACAAGCTGATGACATGTTTCAGCCCGGTCATCAATAAAACACTCCAGGCCGTATTTCCTTACATGACGGGGTTTGTCATCATGAGCCCCCATGGCGACAACCTTAATGTTGTTACAGGCTGTCGGCTGCATGACTGAATGCAACCATTCCCGGACGGGTTCAGGTTCGGGTCGCGCTGTTACGAGAGTGACTGTGGCCTGCCGGGTCAGTTCCTCTAAAACTTTTACAGCTCCTGACATGGGCTTTAAGCCGACATCAACAGAATCGAGCAGGATCCGCCGGAAAACAGCCTCGACCACCACGGGATCCATATCCAGACAATACTCCACATCAAAATGTGTGATATCCTCGAGCCTGATGGAACAGTAGCCATAGTCTTCACAGGACAATCGAATAAAAGCTTCGGCAGTGTCGGCCACAACTCCGTCAAAATCAAATCCCAGCCGTGAGGGATGAATTTTTGTCACCAATAACCTCCAGACATGGTCAGATATACGAAGCTTCCAGTGCCCTGACCTGACGAACAAGCTCGATATTGACAGGTGTTGCAATACCAAGCTTTGAACCTACAGTAACTATAGCTCCGTTAATAGCATCAATTTCAGTCATACGCTTCTTCATAACATCCTGAAGCATCGAAGAAATATTATCCTGTGTTTTTTTACACACTGCAAAGGTGGCCCGGACCGGATCTGCTGCAACCGGAATGTTCTTCGCTCGTGCCACCTGTTCAGCCTCTCGAACTGCTTTCTCCATCAATTCCATGGTTGCCGATGAATTGAGCAGCTCACCGTTTCTGCAATTGTGTATTGCGGTCAAGGCATTGATACCGGTATTGACAAAAAGTTTGGCCCAGATGTGTTTCAAAGGCTCCAGGGTCATCTCAGCCTTCATTCCTGCTGCATTAAGGAGGGCAACAATGTTATCCAGTACCTTATCACTTCTTTTTGCAGGCCCGGTCAGCAGGCCCAGTCGTGTTACCCCCTTTCCACCGTGGCGGACATGACCCGGCTTCAATAATGCCGCTCCCTCCGAGGTAATTCCTACTCCGGCGGCACAGGGAGAATGTGTGATAGCATCAAGGTGGCCTATGCCGTTCTGCATGGCTATCAGTAGAGTTCTGTCGGTGAGAAATGGAGCAACTCTTTCAAGAGCCGAAGTGACGGCTGTCGACTTTACACATAAAAACACAAGATCTGATCGGTTGCAGATGTTGGGATCAGCTGTTACATGAGGCCGACACAGAATTTTCTGTTCCCCCTCTTCAAAAAGAAGACCGTGGGTATGGAGGAGTTCGGCCCGTTCAGGCCTGTAGTCTAGAAGGTGGAGAGACAGGTTGTCATTGCCGGCCCTGCTGTTTTCCTTATTCAGCAGAAAAAGCCTCGCACCCAGCAGGGAGCCGAGAGCGCCTGGACCGACAATGACAATACGCATGGAAAAGTATCCAGCGTTGAATTATTTTATTTCCGCTTCCTCAACTATAACATTGTACTTGTATCCCGCCCCGAAATCACGATCGGCGTAGAGTGTTCCTTCAACCACAACAACAGAGTCTTTTTCGGCCTCTGCCAGGGTGGTGACAACAAGATCATGGGTTTTGTTAGCGGCATCACCGGTCCCATCCTGTATGTGCAGCCAGTTTTTACCCATAATCATCGGAGATACTTTTACAACCTTGCCACGGACCAGGACCTTCTTATTATTCAGTTCCAGTTTTTTCTCAAAAAGCTCACCCACCGTATAGGCATTCTCACCTTCGGCTTTCTCCACTTTTACTTCCGAGGAAGGGACCATGGCAGCTTTGCTTCCACCTGTTGCCTGCCCTTGACCTGCCGTGCTCGGACCTCCGGCAGCTCCCTCTGCCTGCAGGGCTTCGGAAAAACTTCCACCGGCGGCTCCACCACTTATTGGCGGCGCGTTGGGAACATTCGCATGGGGATCTGCCTGCGCTCCGGAACCCTGAGCTGCGGGTGCTTTTTTATCACCAAGTCCACCTGTAAAAATAATACTGTCAAAGGTACGACCGAGAGTTTTTGATTCAAAATTACGCATCTCCATACCATGAGTAACACTTACATCCTGTCCTTTCTCAATTTTAGTCTGCGGGATGGCAACCCAGGCAGGTCCCTTATCATCGTCAATCTCCACATAGGTGTATCCACCGACATCCATTGTCTCCAGTACCTTGCCTTTAATATCAACACTTGGTCTTACCTGCTTTGCAGGTGCCTGCTCAGCCTGAACAGTTACCGGCTGTTTCTCAGCCTGCACTGAACCTTCCTGATCAGCTGATTTACAGCCGGTGCCGCTGACCAGTAAAAGAAAGACCGCTAACACTATCTGGCTTCGATAAAACATCATGAATTTCTCCTATTATTTATAAATTTATAAAGAGTTGCGGGGTAAAATATCCTCTATACTTATAAGGGGTCACTTACAGTGTGTCAACAACCAGATGGTAAATCAAAACAAGGTTTCGAGATGTTCCAGAACGGCAGCAGCCAGCACACTATATCCATGCGGACTGAAATGGACTCCGTCTACTAAAAAACAGGGATTGCCGACCGGTCGGCAATGCATATGAAAAGCAGAAGAAAGCTCCAGGAAAAAACAACCTGCCCGCTGCGCGGTTTCCTTGAGTTCTGAATTGACTGACTCCAGAACATTTTCATGTATCCATGGGAGCCGCATGGGTGCTATACCGATCACAGTTATCCCGGATTCAGGTTCCAGCAGTTTCAGCCTGGGAAGCATGGTTGCCAAAATTGCCGGGAAACTCTGGTCTCCCATGAGAAGATCATTGGTCCCGGACATAATGAAAATATGATCGGGTTCAGCTGTTCTTTCAGTCTCCCAGCCAAGGCGTGCTGACAATTCCCCCACCGTTTCACCAGCCACCCCTCGGTTGAAGGACAGATATCCGGGCAGCAATTCATTCCAGTTGCCATATTCAATTAAGGAGTCACCCAGCAACAACAACGTCTGCATATTTCCTCAACTTTGATTTTTCAAGAGTTTATCATGATTGAAGTACGATACAGCTCATCGGGTAAACCGTAATTTCCGCACCGGAAGCTATAGGCACTCCATTCTCACGAGATACAATATCTGCCGGAGACTCAAGGTACGTATCAATAATTTTTTTCCAGGTCCTTGTCCGATGGCGTGTCGGGGGGCTCGGCACTGTAAATATTTTTTTCTGCTTACGATGTCCGTTTATCATTATAAAAAAATCATCGTCGTCGTCTTCCAGCACTGAACCGTTAAGTGTCAGTCCAAGGATTTTACACTGATCGGACCAGTCCTGCACACCCGGATTCAAACCCTGCCAGATAATTTCATGAAGGTGCGGAGGGTCATTCTCCGGATGAAATGGCATAAAAAAATCATCCCGCCTGAAAACGGGGTGGTCCATTCTCAAACGTATCAGTTTGCGAAAAAAATCGAACTGCTGCCGGTTCCTCTCCAGAAATTCCCAGTTCACCCAGCTGATCTCATTGTCCTGGCACCAGGCATTATTATTACCCTTCTGGCTTCTGCCAAACTCATCACCAGCCACCAGCATCGGTACCCCCTGGGACAGAAAAAGAATCACAGCCATGGTCCGTATACGCCTGTATCGAAACTCAAGAATTTCTTTTTCATCCGACTCCCCTTCCACACCACTGTTCCAGCTGATGTTGTTGTTTTCCCCGTCCTGATTTTCCTCCCCGTTCATATGGTTGTGCTTTTCGTTATAGCTGACAAGATCAGACAGCGTGAATCCATCATGGCTGGTAATGAAATTGATTGAATTGCAGGGCTGCCGATCACCATGGCTGTACAGATCAGAACTTCCGGCGATACGTGTTGCCAGGGCTGATACATTACCCGGATATCCGCTCATAAATGCGCGAACGTCATCCCTGAAACGGCCGTTCCACTCTGCCCAGCGTTTGTGTGTTGAAAAACTCCCGACCTGATAAAGCCCGGCTGCATCCCATGCCTCAGCAATTATTTTAGCATCTGCCAGAACAGGATCTTCCGCTATCTGTTCAACAACAGGAGGATTTGAAAGCACATTTCCCTCCTGGTCACGGCCGAGGATGGAAGCCAGATCAAACCTGAATCCATCCACATGCATTTCTACAACCCACCACCGCAAAGCCCTCATGATCAGGTTTCTTACAATCGGGTGGTTACAGTTGACGGTATTTCCGCATCCGGAAAAATTCAGATACTCCCTGGTATCAGGATCAAGAAGGTAAAATATAGTATTGTCTATTCCCCGGAAACTTGTTGTAGGCCCGTCTTCCCCACCTTCAGCAGTATGATTGAAGACAATATCCAGGATAACCTCTATTCCAGCACGGTGGAGGTCCTTGACCATATCACGAAATTCGTTAATCTGTCTGTTTGCCTCGATACAATAATTTGACTTGGGTGCAAAAAATGAGAGAGGACTGTATCCCCAGAAATTCTTTAACTTTTCTCCGGTTTCCGGGTTTCGGAACAGGGTTTCATTTTCGTTGAACTCCATGACTGGCATCAACTCTAAAGCTGTAACACCAAGTTCCTTTAAGTAAGGAATTTTCTCAACTACACCGGCAAAGGTTCCCGGATGCCTTACACCTGACGAATGATGCGCCGTATATCCGCGTACATGCATTTCATATATAACCGTGTCTTTAAGGGGAGTCGCAAGCGGCCTGTCTCCCTCCCAGTCATACTCTGTTTCTTCCATCTGACAGCATGGCTGTTTACCGAGACATTGACGGGCCTCACCCCATGAAGATGAGGCAAGGGCTTTTGCGTAAGGATCTATCAGAATAATGCTGTCATCGAAACAGTGACCGGTTTTATCAGGATCATAGGGACCGCCTACCCTGTAACCGTACATAAAAGCTGATGGCAGGTTTTTTACCAGGATATGCCATATATCCCCGGTCTTGTTCTTTTCAGCATCAAGGAGAAACTCTCTTTGACCTGTATTCTCTTTGTCTGAAGAAAAACTAAAATCCAGTACAAGTGTCACAGATTGCGCATGCCTTGAGAAAAGAACAAAATTGACACCTTCCGGGAAAAAAGTAGCTCCATACGGTTGCGGGTGGCCTATTTCTGTCCTGAGCTCATTTTTCATATTGACCTGATAATGATAATTATTTATATTTTATTCACTTTTGGTTGGTTAATGTAATTTTATTGATAACATTGTATCCTGTTTTACTTCATTATTAAACTTTTACGGAGGACATTATGGGACTGTTCAGCAAACTCGACCTTGCCGTGTCATCAACAATAGATTGGGAGATGACCCCTGAATATACTTTCGGAACATTTGAAAGCTGGGGAGGTAAAGAACGGGTTCGAAGTAAAAGTGAGCGGATTTATTATTTTTTTATTGATAACTGGGGAGACAGCCCAAAGCTCTGTCTAATGGAACGCGGCATAAAACACGCCCGTGTGGTTGCTGAGATACTTGCCCCGAGAGACATGGTTGAAAAATGTGTAAGCCACCAGGGTAAAGTCGCATTTTTCGAAAGAAGTTTTGGTATTGATGATGACCTGAAAGAATGGCTGGTGACCAATGTGCTTGAAACTGATGATGACTCCAAGATCATACCCATCGAAGCTGAAGACGAGGAAACATTAATAGATACGGGTCTGCCTGGCAGAAATGAGCCTGTGCCTGAGCTCAGTTATGTCACCATGCCGAGCCAGAAGGTGGAACTTGCCGAAAAAGATGTTGTCGCTCTTATCAAACAATACAACTTTTATGACTGTGAACGTAACACGGAAGGTAATTTTAATAATTACTTTGTGGATAATAAAGATTACCTGACAGTGTCCGACAAAGTAACCGGTCTCATGTGGCAGAGAGAAGGAATGGATATCATGAGTTACCGGATGCTGAACCTGGAGGTTGATAAGCTGAACAGAGAAAAATTTGGCGGACACTCTGACTGGAGAATTCCAACTCTGGAAGAGGCAATGTCACTTATGGAATCTTCTCTCAATGACAAAGATCAGCATATCCATCACTGCTTTTCATCCCAACAGCCATTCATATTTGTCGATGCTACGCGAGACCCAGGTGGGTACTGGTTCGTGGACTATAAACATGGGCGCGCTTTCTGGGCTTCCGGAACAATTCCGGGAGGTTTTGGGAGGCTGTGCAGAACTGATACCGAATAGTCACATAAGAGTATCTTACTCTTCATTCTGACTCCTCCTTATATAAAAGACAGCCGGCGTTTTACCGCCGGCTGTCTTTTATAATTCAATCTTTAATTTATCAATCAGTCAGGAAATTGGGAGCAGACTGTATGCCGCATTAATGGTATTTCGTTACAAGGTGCCCTTTCAATTCAACTTAAACGGTAAATCGCCCTTATTGAGCTGCAGCGACCCGGGTGCCCTTCCCTGCTAACTCGGCCTTGGCGACCTGCACCTGTTTCTGCCTTATAAACCCGTAATCAACGAGGTGCTTTATATCAGTCCACATGGTCTCACTACCCATAATTGCAACAATAATTGCTCCATTATCATTTGAGAACTGCCCCACATATGTCTGGCGGGCAGCACTTGTATACCCAGTCTTGCCCCCCTCGGCACCATCGATACGCCAGAGTGCCTTGTTATGATTTCTCAACATCTTTCCGTATGAGGTCCTGACCTTGGCCTTGCTCATTCGACGGGCAAATTTTTCATCCTGCATGGCATGACGAAAAATATTGGCGAGATCCCTTGCGGTCGACTTCTGTCCTTTAGCCGTCAGCCCCGAAGCAGTCCTGCACACAGTGTTTTCTGCTCCCCAGAGTTTGGCCCGTACCGTCATCATTTCCGCAAACTGTTTTTCACTCCCGGCTATTTTTTCTGCCAAAGCCACACTTGCATCATTTGCCGACGCAATCAGAACCGCATTAATCAGATCATCAGCCCTGTAGGATTTTTTTGTGTCCAGGTACACTTTTGAGCGAGGCATTTGTGCAGCCCGACGGCTGACTCCCACCCAGTCATTTTTTTCAAGAGACGTCAAGGCAATCATGCCGGTCAGCACCTTTATGGTAGAGGCCGGTTGGCGGGGCGCATCAGCTTGCTGTGAAAAAAGGGTCTTACCGGTAGCAGCATCAATTATGATAGCACTCTTTGAGGTAATTTTTTTGCGGACATTAGGCAGCCAGCTGTATTCCAGTCCGGCTTTACTTGGTCGCGCCTTAACAGAAGAAATATTACCCCGTTTTCCCAGGATCACACTTTGGGCTTTACTGACCTGCGATGTTTGCTTTGCGATCTTGTGCTGTGGTACTTGTTTTGCCGTGTTGTCAAGGATCAGTAACGGCAAGGCGTGGATATTTGAATCAGTCAACAATAAAAGGCTGAAACACAGAATAACTTTGATGAATGAAAGGAAAAAAAGTCTCATAATAAAAACAGTAACCATTTTAATATGTTCTACACTTTTACAGGACTCATTATTATTTTTATATGCGCAACCCTCCTGTGTCAAGGATTTTAGGGTATTTTCCCTGTATTTTCGTTAAGTTTTCCTCATTGACATCGAGTTGTTTTTAAGTTTATGCTGAAATTCATAAAAAGACCACAATATGTATGTAAGGTTGTTAAAGGGGTACACAATGCATACTGAAAAGACAAAGCCAGTGGAGAAAAAGCTCGAAAAAGAGAACCAGGAACTCGAATCTGAAACAGGGCAAAATACCAGCAAAGCTGACATCATTCCAGGATGTTACACAACACTTAACGAATTAATTGACAGCTGTACTGAAAAATTCGGCGAGTACCCCGCCATTGGCATGGCCTTTGAAAAACCTCTTACCTACAGTGAACTGCATTCCCGAATTCTTGTTCTCGCCAGACAATTACAGGATGAGGGGATCTGTCAAGGTGACCGTGTTGCCCTTCTGGCAGAAAATTCCCATAACTGGGGGACAGCCTATCTCGCTATAGTTCGGGTGGGAGCCGTTGCCGTACCGATACTACCCGACCTTCCGGATTCAGATGTACGCCATATTCTCACCCAGATGGAATGCAGGCTGATTTTCATTACCCAGAGACAAATAGAAAAAATATTTGAGCTGAAGAATAATCTGGACAGAATCATCACCCTGGATGATTTTCAGGAGCAAAAGGGATTTGCACACGTCCAGACCTTCTCTGATTTCCTCAAGGAAGCTACGGAAAAACACGGCTCTGCAGAAGAAATAGTTTTTCCAGAGGTTGACAGTAACGACCTGGCCTCCATTCTCTATACTTCAGGAACATCAGGGTTTTCCAAAGCGGTCATGCTTACCCATTATAATCTTTGCGCAAACGGATACTCCGCCAGCAAGCTTCTTAATATACAATCCGGCAGTACTTTCCTGTCCGTCCTGCCCATTTCGCACACCTATGAATTCACCGTCGGATTCCTCCTCCCCCTGATCAAAGGATGCCGCATCGTCTATGCGGGGAAAACCCCCACTCCGGCAATTCTTCAGAAAATCTGTGCCGAAGAGCGGCCCGAAGCCATGCTGGTTGTTCCCCTCATTATGGAGAAAATATTCAAAAAAAGGGTCCTGCCTGCCATTGAAAAGAACAAACTTCTTACTATGGTTTGCCGGTTCAAAATTGGTCAGAAACTGGTTTACAAAAAAATCGGTGCCAAGCTTCTGGACTTTTTCGGAGGCAACCTTGAGGTGATGGGAATAGGTGGAGCCGCCCTCAACCCTGATGTCGAGTCCTTTTTGCGGGACGCTGGATTCCCGTACATTTTAGGGTATGGTCTGACGGAAACTGCGCCACTGCTTTCAGGAGGCCCCCAGGGAGACAAAACCATTACACTGGGCTCTTCAGGTAAACCGGTCCCCCATGTTGTAATCAGGATTAGCAACCCGGATCCTGAGACAGGTATAGGTGAGATTCAGGCCCAGGGACCGAATGTCATGCAAGGCTACTGGGATGACGAAGAGGCGACAAGTGAAACATTCACCGGGGATGGCTGGTTCCAAACAGGTGACATGGGTATCATCGATGAAAAAGGCAACCTTCACATCACGGGACGTTCAAAATCGGTCATTGTCCTGGCCAGCGGCGAGAATATATATCCGGAAGCGATTGAGCATAAACTCAACTCATACCCGTTTGTCGTCGAATCACTAGTCCTGGAGAACAATGGCCTGTTAGAGGCCTGGATATATCCTGATTACGAGTATATTGATGCTGAGACCATCGGACAGAGCAGACAGCAGAGACACCAGTATATTACAGATGAGCTTGATAAAATGCGGATCGAAGTCAACGAACAGCTTCACATTACTTCCAGGCTATCCAGGGTCATTGAGCGGCGGGAACCGTTTATCAAAACAGCCACCCATAAAATCAAGAGATACCTTTACTCAAACAGACACATGAGTGAATAGCTTTACGTTTTTTTTGGGAATTGAAATCACAACAGTCAGGTCATAAGGTCAACAATATAAGCCAGAAAGGTGTTTATAATGAAAAAATTATTCATTTCGTGCATGTTCCTCTCTTCTGTTTTGTTTTTATGGGCATGCGGGGCATCTGTAAAAATGATCGGCTCCTGGACAGACGATTCCAGGGCAGGTTATTCAATCGATAATGTCCTTGTGATCGGTATCCACCGAAAAGATATCAACCGAAATTTATGGGAAAATACGTTTGTTGAGCTTCTTGATAAAGAAAATATCAAGGCGCAAGCAAGCCATACAGTTATAGACGGTCAGGTTATTGAGCCGGACCGGCAATCAATAGAAGCCGCAGTAAAGAAGTCCGGTGCTGCAACAATATTGGTAACTCGTGTTGTTGGACAAAAATCAGAGGAAAAAACACTTCCGGGGTTTGTTCACTATGAACCTGCAACGTACTACAGAGGAATGTATGACTATTATGGCTATGCATACAGAGCTGTCTACAGTCCTCCGGTCAATGTCAGCAAAACGATAGTGCGCCTGGAGTCCAATGTTTACGATGTGGCTACTGAAAAACTTGTCTGGACCGCACAGTCAGAGTCTGTCGATGCGAAACTTCTGAAAACTGATTTTGCCAAAATGGCTAATTTGTTTCTGGATGATCTGCGAAAAAAGAAATTGCTCTAACCTTTTGGTTATAACTCTGATGACCGTTTATGACCATAAAGGTGATTAATGTCAGGTGGTTGGATTCGTTACGATTGCCACATCAAACCTTAACCGGTTCCCTCTCGCTAGAGGATGAAGCCCATTGGGAGTAGTAAGGAAATGGCGCGCCCGGAGGGATTCGAACCCCCGACACCTGGATTCGAAGTCCAGTGCTCTATCCAGCTGAGCTACGAGCGCTTGAGAACCGCAAGGAACCTGATACATTAATTATAAAGAAAATCAGGTGGTTTGCAATAACTCTTTGCTGTTCATCCGAGAAGTAAATTATTGGCAAACAATATTATAGGACCTATAACCTTGGAAAGAATCCCAAGGTAGAAAAGGATGAGCAGCAGGATGAATCCGAATGGCTCAAGCTTTTCATAACTTCTGGCCATGTCCGGAGGCAGTACGCCCATCAGTACCTTTGAGCCGTCAAGAGGCGGAATCGGGATGCAGTTAAACACTGCAAGAACTATATTAATCCAAACGCTAGCAGCCAGCATCCATACAAGCGGTTTCAGTATGAATACGGGAAGGATTGGCATCAAAAGAAATAACTTTACCAGCACAGCGCTCAGCACAGCAAGAACCACGTTTGCCCCCGGCCCGGCAAGAGCAACCAGGAGCATTCCCCGTTTCGGATCTTTGAAATACCTTGGATTGACTGGCACCGGTTTGGCCCAGCCTATTTTTATAATGAAGAATGCCAGCACGCCCAGAGGGTCAATGTGTTTAATAGGATTCATGGTCAGCCGGCCCGCATTCTTTGCAGTCGGGTCACCTAGATTTAAGGCCACATACCCGTGCGCCAACTCGTGAAAAGTGACAGCGAACAGGAACGGTGGCGCATAAATTATAATCTCCCGTATTAAATTATTTATATCCTTCTTCTATTTACTCTTTCTTAAAAAATGATCAGCGGGTTGCGAAACGCTGCCATTACAACCAACCTAGTAAGAGTCCAGCAGTGCTTCAGATACACCCATTCAGGACGGGGTGCTATAGCCCACTATGCACCCCGTCCTGAATGGGTGTAGATGGAGTGCTGCTGGACTCTTATTTTTTCAGCACCTGAATATAATCCAGATATGAGACCGATGATTCACCGGTATTGTCGGAATCATTCATTATAGAGATTGAAGCCATTGCAGGAGGAAGAGTTCCGAATGCCTTTTTATAGTCATCTATTATATTGACTTCCTCTTCCAGCCACTTGCCGACTTCTGTTTCACCTGATCGTAGTATAATCAGTTTTGACCTGTCGGTATAGGGGCTGGAACAAATAAATTGTATGCACGGCTTATTGGCCCATATATAATTCAGGCTGCTATGGGGTGGATACTTTCCAAACACAGCCCTGGTGAGGCCATATATGTTTTTTTCAGCAAAGGTCGCTTTCTCCGGATCGTATTTGAACATGACATACACACGAATAGGAAAATCGTTGCCGGACTTCTCATTTAAATTCCCTCCTGCGTACACATTATCCACTTTCCATCTCCACCTGACCACAGGCGAGGTGTAAACATTAAATTCATCTTTATACCTGATGCCGGATGCAGACCCATTGCTCCTTGCAACAAGGATATGTCCATCCCCTTCCTTCTGAATATGATATTCCGTATGTTTCTCAATCAGGGGAAAAGTCACCGGCTCCCAGCTCTTCAGATTGTCAAAGTTTTCGATGATAACAGCCTTTTGCGCAAACCCTTTCACTGACAGCAAGACCAGCAAAATAAATAACAGGAGAAAAGATCTGAACGCGAGGGTTTTATTTCTTAACATATTTACGGAACTCCTCCAGGAAGGAGCCTCATTGCCGACACATGTCTCCGGCAGATAAGAAGCTTCAGGGTACTGTTAATTGTTCATCTTTTTTTTCACAGGATAATGTGTGCGGATGAAGTGCAGGGCCTCTTCATGAGAATTGATTTCCCCATTGAGCTGACCCTCTATAATGTGGTTGAGCATTGACCTGTATTCCGGGCCAGGCTTATAGCCCATTTCCTGCAGGTCAATACCGCTGACAAGAGGTTGTTCGCCGTCCAGTTGCGTCACATACTGGGATACAGCCTTCTGGATATGTTTTTTTCTCGCTATGGCCATAAGGTACAGGAGACCTTCATTATCGAGATCATGCAGGAGCCAGTATATTTCACTGGGCTTCATATACGGCCTGTGTAGCATATCCATGGATATTCTGTCTGCCTCCGCTTTCTGCCTGATGAGATTTCTCTCGAGCCTTTCAGGAAGTTCAAAGCGTTTGCAAAAACTCAACAATTCCTTGATCCGCGACCGGCTCATGATGGCAAGCAGATATACTTTCCAGGGCTCAAGCGATTCATCGAGATACATGAGCTTGAACCAGGAAATTGCCCTGCTGGCCTGGGTGAGAACATGAATAAAACGCCGGTCAACTTTAAGGTTCGGCTTCAGGTCGGGCCAGAGGAATTGAAAAAGATCCAGTGCTCCCAACCGTTTGAGGGCCGGCACAGGGTTGTCTTCTGACAGTATCTGGCACAGCTCGCTAAAGAATCGTGGCCCGAAAAACCGGTCAAAGAGTTTCATGCGTACCGCATTTTTGATCAGTTTTTCAGTATGCTTTGCGATCCTGAAGTCGAGGCGCTGTTCAAATCGAATCGCCCTAAAAATACGGGTCGGGTCTTCTACAAAACTCAGGTTGTGCAGTACACTGATCCTGTGCCTTTTCAAATCGGTCTGACTGTTGAAAAAATCCACCAGGGTCCCGAAGCGATCAGGGTTCAGGTGGATAGCCATTGCGTTGATTGTAAAATCCCGCCGGTAAAGGTCCAGCTTGATGGATGACAGTTCAACCGTAGGTATGGCCGCAGGATACTCATAGTACTCAAGCCTGGCTGTGGCGACATCAATACGCATGCCATCCGGCAATATGACCGTTGCGGTACCAAACTTTCTGTGTGTCCTCACCGTTGCTTCCAGTTCACCGGAAAGTGCCTTGGCAAAACCTATTCCATCTCCTTCAATGACAATATCAAGGTCAAAGTTTTTTATCTGCAGCAGCAGGTCCCTGACAAAGCCCCCCACAACAAACGCGTGACATTGCATTTTCTCGGCAACCTCACCGATCCGCCGAAGCAGGACTAAAATATTACGGTCGACATTGTGGGCAAGTATAGTCGTCAGGTTTCGTGTCCTGATGGTTGATGGCTGCTCATCCTCATGCAGGAGATTTTTGGGCAGATGCGACGGGTCATTCACAAGCAGGTTCAGCAGGTCTGTCCTGGTTATAACTCCCTGTACCCTGTCCCGTTCCACCACAGGAATAAGACGCTGCCGGTGACCTATGATCAGTTCCTGAATATCAGCCAGGGTAGCTGTAGATGGGAGGGTCTCGATCTCCGTTGTCATGTAGTCGCTGACCGGAAGGTCACCAAGCTTATGAAAAATTGCCTTTTCAATTACCCTCCTGGAGATCATCCCAAGGAAACTTGTCGGAGAATTTGCATCAGTGCTATTCGTGTCGCCTGAAATAACCGGCAGGACTGTTATGTTATAGCGGGTGAGCAGATCATTGGCCTCGTTAATGGCAATGTCCGGTGTAATGGTTATAATCGGTGACGACATGATTTCACCTGCAATGGCCCGCGGACGGACATACCTGTGCAGAAGGTGTACAAGATGCTCCTCGGCCTCAAACAGGGTCATATCTTTTACAGTGGCGGATGCCGCCGATGCGTGGCCGCCACCGCCGAAATCCCTGGCAATCTGGCCAACATTCACTTCAGGAATGCGGCTGCGCGCAATCAGATAGATCCTCTCTCCCATACAGATCAGGCCAAAGAGCACATCAAGATTCTCCATGATCATGAGACGGTGGAGAATAACAGCAAAACTGTCCATATAGTCCTGCAGGGTCAGTTTGGTTATGACAATTTCAACGGACTGTATGGTATACGTGGTGGCGTTTTTAAGCAGATTGCCAAGCAGGCCGACCTGCCTGGCAGAAAGGTCCTGGGAGATGAACTGGGAAATGATATCCAGGTTGGCGCCCTGTCCGAGAAGCCAGGAGGCTGCCTGCAGGTCCTCGGCAGTTGTGCTTGCGTGCAGGAACGATCCTGTATCTTCATATATGCCCAGGGCCAGGAGTGTTGCTTCGTCCCGGTTCAGTTCAATACCCTGGTCCTTGAAAAGCCTTGTAAAAATTGTTGAGGTGGAGCCAAACGGTTCAACAACCTCCTTGTCTCCTTTCAGATCACCGGATGAATCCGGATGATGGTCGTAAATGTGCAGTTCGATACCGGGATTCTGCAAGCACTCCTGTAGTTTGCCTAACCGGTTGGATTGCCTGGTATCAACAACAATAAGGCGTTTGACCTCTTCCAGATTTATGTGTTTTATACGCTTGAAGGTATAGGGGTCCTGAAATTCCTGGGCCAGAAAATTCCGCAGTCCCTTTTCCTGGGAACCGGAGAAAACCAGTTCTGCCCCCGGATACAGTTTTTTAGCAGCCACCATTGAGGCCAGCGCGTCAAAATCTGCATTGAGATGTGTGGTTATAACTTCCATTTATTAATTATACTCTACAGTTTGTTCTGAGCAAAATGATTCGCGCAGTCACAAGGGTTTGGTATTAACCAGTTATAACCAGATCAATAAGGTAATGGATGACCGGCAGGGTCAAAAACGACACCAGAATGCCGAACCCTACCAAGGCAGATGTCAACCGTGGCTTGAGCCCGGCAATGGAAGCCAGCGCCCCTGCGGCAACCATAGGGGGCATTGCTGTTTCAAATAAGGATACCTGGACACCAAGGCCGGTCAATCCAAACAGCATACAAATCATGATAAAGACCATTGGAGTGACAATCAGCCGAAGCGTTAAACCCACAAAGAGGGGCATCCACTCTGAAGAAGGCATGGTCAGACGCAACTGAAAGCCGATTGCGACCATCACCACCGGAACTAATGACCCGGCTGTCATTTCAAGCATTGCATGCAGCCAGCCTGGAAGTTCTGCTGACCTGAAGATGAGAGCCGCAACCAGGGCGATAAATGGAGGAAATAAAATAATCTTCCTAGCGATCATGCTCCAGGTCGGCTTTATACCCCCGCCATAAAGTGCGATAATCAGTGTACCATATGTTGACAGGGCCAGGAAGGATCCAAACTGGTCATACAGTATTGCGTACGTGACGCCACTGCTGCCATAAAACAGTTCAACCATGGGGATACCGAGAAATGCCGTATTCCCCAGAGGAACCATGAGAAGCAGGGCTCCTGTAATATCCCGGGTCCAGTTCAGCAGCCGACAGACGATCCAGACCATAATTCCTGAAAAAAGAACTACCAGCCAGGGCATAAGGACTGGTACCAGGAGATTCTCTGACAGGCTGAGCTTAGGGACCTGCACGAGAATGAGCGCGGGCAGTGCTATGTATATGACATATAGATTAAGGCTTTGAGCAGTTCCCTCGGGGAATCCTGGAATTCGCCGCATGACCTGTCCGGCAGCCAAAAGTATAAGAAAAGGTAAAACGTTTTCCATTTTCTGTCAGGTTCGTTCGTTTTGCTGGGCCTGTTTCACAAAGTGAACTCCTTCTTTTGAGCTAGGTAGTCGACTTTCATAAACCCGGCAACCCATTATTAAGAATAACACCGAAAGTCTTCTCCATATGAGTTTCAACAATCATGCATTAATCTTTTTACCTCGAGTTCTATTCATAAGCGCAGCTCTGGTCACCAATGTATATGCAGGAGAAAAAAAACACGATGCACCCAAAGAGGACAATAAATGTGTCGGCGCAGGTCCGCAGTCACCACGGGACATTGACAGTCTGGCTGGAAACAATCCCGTGATATTGGAGGTAGCCCCTGCAATCAAGGAAATGAACCTGTGCAACATCCATTTTCACCGGAACGCGGAACATAAATCCGCTGCGTATTCAACGTTTGTCAAGGATGGCAGTAATTCGGGCTGGGCCTGCAAGGAACCTGCTCCGGGGCGTCTCTCTCAAAAACAAGCAGAGTATAACGGCTGCCAGGGAATCGCAGAAGGTGACACCATCGAGGTTTATTGGGTACATACCACCTGTGACACTAAAACAGAAGGTGTGACACCGATGGGTGGCGGTCTTAGCGCTTGCATGACTACTATCTGTTCCAATCCTCAGTTGCGAGTCGTCGCACAGGTTTTTGTGCTGCAAAAAGACGGAAAGTTGAAATTCACAGATTCCCTGATCAGCAGCAATGATCCCTCGGTAGTATATACAGGCTCCACAACCGGCACGAGCTACAGCAATACTCACTGTTCACCTTTTCAGGGTACATGGGACGTCAAAAAAACCTGCGAAACGCTTGATATAGATGATTTCAGCAAGTGGTGCAGTAATAATATATATAATGACAACCATGCCCATGGCGTGAGAGAACTGGTTACTTCAGAGGCCCTCTTGAGCAAAATATCTAAGTAAAGCAGTCATCCAGTTTCCTGTTCCAGCCGGGATCGACAATGGTCGTTCCCGGTTTTTTTCTAGCCGTAGCTTTCCATGCAGTATGGTATTCTTTTTCTTGGTCCCGGGGTAGCATTGCCATCCTCCCATCACTCTTATCCCTTGTTTTCAACTTGTATTTTCGATAAAATCTTAAAAACAGGGTTCTTTGGAAATAATGTTGAAAACTAAAGTGAGAGATATGGACGTCATAAACATCAGGTATTGCTTTGATCTGGACCGGAAAAGATCAGAAATTTTTGATCTGGAACTTGACGCGAAAACTCTCGAATTCATCAACAGGCCCCAGCAGGACCTGCCTGACTGGACCCGGCTTGAAGTCCACCAATGCTCGCACTGCCCCTTTACAAATGACACCACTTCACATTGCCCCGTAGCGGTCTGTCTTTCACAGGTTATAGGACGTTTTGCCAATGTAATTTCACATGACCAGATTAACCTGGAAGTTATTACTGATGAACGTACAGTCACCCAGCAGACAACCGCGCAAAAGGGAATCAGTTCTCTTATCGGGCTTCTTATTGTTGCCAGCGGCTGCCCGCATACCGGGTATTTCAAACCAATGGCGCGTTTCCACCTCCCTCTGGCCTCAGAAAAAGAAACCTTTTACCGCGCAACAGGCATGTACCTGCTGGCCCAGTATTACCTTCGACGTGAACACAAAGAAAGTGAGCTGGGGCTGGAAGGGCTCAAGCAGATCTACAAAAACCTGCACCTGCTGAATACCATGATTGCCGAACGGATACGAATTGCGACCAACACTGATTCGTCTGTCAATGCTGTGATTCTGCTGGATATGATCAGTAATCTTGTCCCGTTAATCATGGATGAACAACTGGATAAACTCCGCCATCTTTTTGAATCCTACTTCTTGGAACCCCGGGCAACAGGTTAAAAACGCCCCTAATCACTCAAATTCATATTCCTGACTATTTTCTTTCCAGAATATTATGTTGCTAATACCTCGTTTATGGTAAACCATTCGTGCATGAGACTGAAATACCTGCGTGGATTGCCCATGCATACCCTGCAGGCAGTTTACTGACAGCGTCCGGAAGCAGCACTATGCTCCCATCTTTGAGGAACACTATAATTATCACCTGATAACTCAGCTGAACCGCGCAAAAGACCTGCTTGAAATTTCATGGGTAAAACTCGAAGAGCACAGAAATCGATTAATTATATCGACAGCCAGGAAATAATTAATGAAGGTAACCGAAAGAATACATGCCCTAAAGCTGCCTTTTAAAATTCCTGTATCACCGGAAAAAACGATAGAGAGGACGGTCTACGCTTTTCTCTACTTTGGCAAGACCATAACCCTCATAGACTCCGGTGTTTCTGGCGCAGAGGATAGTATTGTTAGGTGCATCAGGAAAAACAGGAGGGAGCCGGAGGAAATTTCCACACTCATCCTGTCGCATTCTCATCCGGATCATATCGGTGGTGCAAAAAAGATAAAGAAAAAAACAGGCTGCCGCATACTGGCCCATTCTGCAGAAAGGAGCTGGATAGAAGACACAGAAAAACAGGCGGAGGAACGCCCGGTACCCGGGTTCAGCATGTTGGTTGATGGGCCGGTTCAAGTCGACGGCATGCTTGATGATGGTGACAGCTTCGACCTTGGAAACGGTGCTGAGTGTAAAGTTTACCATACCCCGGGACACTCGGCCGGTTCCCTTTCCCTGGTATTCCCGAATGATAAGGTTCTCTTCACAGGTGACGCCCTGCCCCTGCCAAATGACCTGCCTATATATGATGACATTGCCATCTGTATGCAGTCCATCCGTAAGCTGAGCAAACTCGCCGCTGATGCAGAGGTACTTCTTTCCTCCTGGGAAGCTCCGGTCCTGGGACAAAAAAACATTCAGCAAAGGGTAAATGCCGGTGTCAATTATCTTGAGCATATTCATGGAAAAGTCCTGCAGGCTTCATCGAAAAATCAGGACCATGTTATGGAACTTTGCAGAGAGGTTGTCAACTCATTGGACCTGCCGCCTTTTGCTGCCAACCCTCTGGTTGCAAAGGCGTTGACATCGAGTCTTGCTGCTGCAGATAAGAACCTGTTTCAAATGTAACCTGTTAATTTAGGGAGCTTTCATGGACAATCTTTTAAGTAAAAGGCCTTTACTCGTTTTCGTGCTTTTTCTGCTCTGCATACCGGTGCCGGGGGAGGCGCAACAAATGAAAGGCAGGAGATACCAGGATACCGGAGAGAAGTGGTCGTTGCCTCTCAGGGGAGGCTTTGTGTACCAGTTTAACTCAAATCTTGATGATGGCGGCAATTTCAGTTCCACCCGGTTTTTTATCCAGGGTGGCCCGACCTATTCTCCTGCTCCCAGGCGCAGCATATCACTAGCAGTCGGATACGGGCATGACGGGTATGATTTTTCTGACGGAAAAGCCCTTTCACCTTCGCCCCCCTGGAGCGACATCCACTCCCTCCGTTTCAGTGTTCCGGTACGCTGGGGTCTTGATGATGCGTGGTCTGTCATTGCAGTCCCTACCATTCGATTCACCGCTGAAAATGGCGCCGACTGGGACGAAGCGGCAACCGGTGGCGGTTTTGCCGGTTTCTCCTATCGCTTCAGTGACCGTCTCTCCCTCGGCCCCGGGATCGGAATACTGGACCAACTTGAGGAGAGTGCAAGCGTTTTTCCCATTCTGGTCATTCGCTGGAAGATCACCGACCAGCTCAGCCTCGGGACCGGCGGCGGGCTTGCTGCGACGCTGGGTCCGGGCCTGTCTCTTAACTGGCAACCGTCTGCCAAGTGGGATTTTATGCTTGGCGGACGATACGAGAAACTTCGCTTCCGCCTTGACAAAAACGGCCCCAATCCTGGTGGGATAGGTGAAGACAGCTCGTTCCCGCTGATCTTCGGCGCAACATATAAATTCGATCACAAGTCCAGGATAAGCGTTATCGGGGGCCTTGAGCTTGGAGGTGAGCTGCGTCTTGAGGATGAAGAAGGCAGACTTATGAACAAGGACAACTACGATCCAGCAGGATTCCTGGGGATAACCTTTTACCATCGGTTTTGACTGAGTAATGAATACATATCTCATATTTCAGCCGAATAATTTATCCTGGAGGAAAAAATGATCGCCCAACGCAAACTTGGAAAAAATGGACCACCAGTCGGCCGTATCGGATATGGGGCCATGGTCCTTGAAGGTTTCTACGGTGCTTCACTGGATGATCAGGCCATCCGGACACTCCGCCATGCCATTGAAACAGGCATGACCATGATCGATACGGCTGATGCCTATGGAAACGGGCATAACGAGACCCTGCTCGGAAATGCTGTCAAACCAATCCGTGATCAAGCATTTTTGTGCACCAAGTTCGGGATTGTCTTTGACGAAGAGGAAACGGGGTCAGATGTTCCAACCGGCTGGGGATTCTCGCTCAACATCAACGGCACACCGGAATATGCCGCAAAGTGCCTGGAAAAAAGCCTCCGCCGGCTCAATGTTGACGTTATTGATCTCTGGTATCTGCATTTTCCTGATCCGAAGACGCCCATTGAAGAAACTGTCGGGGCGATGGCTGAAGCTGTACATGGTGGCAAGGTCCGCTACCTGGGCCTCAGTAACGTTACTGCCGAACAGGTGAGACAGGCACACAAAATCCATCCAATCACTGCCGTCCAATACGAGTACTCCCTCTGGCGCCGGGAGGCAGCAACAACACTCCTGCCGACCTTGCGGGAACTGGGCATTGCTCTTGTACCATGGGCCCCCCTTGGCAGCGGTTTCCTTTCCGGAAAGGTGAACAAACTCGAGGAAGGCGACTTTCGTGCCAATAATCCGCGATATTCAGAGGTGAACTTGGATTTAAATCGAGACCGCTTTGCCCCCCTGCTGGATATATCCGAGGAACTCTACCTTACCCAGGCCCAGCTGGCTCTGGCCTGGCTCCTGCATCAGGGCGACGACATCTTTCCCATACCCGGCACCCGTAAACCTCAGCGGATAGATGAAAACGCACAGGCTGCAGAGGTCCAACTCAGTAAAGATGTCCTCCGGCAGATCAACGAACTCTTTCCCCCGGGAATTGCGGAAGGAGCAACACTGGTATAATAGAAAATGCGTGCAAAAATAATTTCACCGAAGAATACCGCTGATAGAGGTTCGAGATGCATACCTTAGAGCGTCACCAGACCGTCCGTACTTCACTGGAGAATGCATGGGATTTCCTGAAAAATCCAGCCAACCTGAACAGCATCACCCCGGAGGACCTTCATTTTCAGATTATTTCCGATATTCCGGAAGTCATGTTTGACGGATTGATGATCGAATACAGGATAAAAATACCCCTTATAGGCACCAGAAAATGGCTTGCCGAGATAAAACACATCCGGGAACAGCGTTCTTTTGTAGATGAACAGCGAATTGGTCCGTATAACCTCTGGTATCACTATCACGAACTTAACCAGGAGGAAAACGGAGTCCGGATAACGGACAGAGTATATTACAAAATACCCTTCGGTATTCTCGGAGAACTTATTAACACTCTGTTTGTTCAGAAAACCCTGGAACGTATTTTTGACTATCGCAAAGAAAAAGTTCGCGAGATTCTGGAGCAATAAATAAGACAGCCTTTACCTGCACAACTCCGATAGTATTTTCCTTAACTCATCTTCAAATCCATTCTCGGCAAGGATCACAATTTTCTTCAACCTTGAAAATGGACGCGACCTGATCTCCCGCAGCAGGAGCCCCATACTTTCCCGTGACGGGAATTGTCCATGCACAGTACCAAGAAGCGGAAATCCCAGCCTGGATATCCCTTTTCCTTCCGCCAGTTTCAAGGACTTCATATACGCGCTTGCGATCCAGTTTTCCCGGCACACAGGTTCCGCGTCCAGGTCATGGACCACCGCATACCAGCTTTTCTCTTTGGTGATAACTGAGCCGGGTTTTTGTGGTTTTGCATCCAAAATATGTGTCATCAGCTTGATGGGATGCTCATCAGTATAGCGCATAACAGGGTCAACAGTGAGCACCAGGTAAGTGTCCTCTTCAAAAACCCTGACATCAACAGGGAGAGGTATAACAGAATCGGAGATGACCTCTATTGCCACCTTGTTTATCTTTATTTTACCGGCAATTCCGCCGATTATAAGTTTAAATCTTTTGTTCTTGGCCATCAAACTTGACTGGTATTTCAAATTTCAGGAAAAACCCATCACACTATAGCACCTTGACACAAAAAAACCGATCCTAATAAGTGAATTTCACCAAACCCATTGTGGTCAACTCTTTAGCCTCATCAATCCGCAAGGTTCTTGAGGAAAGGGAAGCGACCTCAACCTATCACTATCCCAGCATAATTTATTAAATTTCCCGTCAGAATTATTCAGGAAAAGTTCACTGTCTGCAAATAACAATACTTCTCGCTCCCATTTAATTTCGACATTGTAATTGCCTCTATCTGTAATAATCGTCGAACGTCGAATATCCTCTAGCTTCACCAATAAAATATAGCCCGATGACGTGTTTAGATACAACGATCACCACATCATTAATATTAACGTTTTTATCAAGAAATCAGATAGTTGGAATTAAATTGCAACTTTATCCAGGAAACTCTGTCAGAATTAAAACCCATTTTCACCCCAGAATAATCCTGATTTTTCCGATCAGGAACATTATTTGCAAATAGATAATAGAGGGTATGGCAATCTTTACACAAATACTTACTGCTCTGTGTGAAATATGTCCAAAAAAGGCAAATTTACACTGCGGAAAACTCTCGAATTTAATTACACTTTTGAAACTGACTCTCGTAAAAAATTTCTCGGTTAAGGAAGAGAGGTGGACATAATGAAAAGCACATTCATAAAAAAAATAGGCCTGATGGCTGTCATGGTTTTCCTGGCAACATTACTGGCGGGAAATGGCATGGCAGAGTTCCGTCCGACCCTTGACGTCGCTCCTGCCAGAATTGCTCTTGACGGTAATGGAGACTTGCTGGTGAGTGACTACACCTACGGACAGGTTCTGACCGTGGCACCTGATACACTGGACATCATCGGTGAATTTGATGTCAACGGCCGGCCTATGGGTATAGCCTGGGCAAATGACCTTATCTATGTCGGCAACACCACCACCGGACAGGTGGAAGTATACGATTCTACCGGGACAGAACAGTTCGTCCTTGGCCAGGGGGGGTATCCTATAGAAATGCCCCAGGACCTGGCTGTCGGCAATGGCAATGTGTACGTGGTTGACGGTTCTGACAGGATTGTCAAGATCTTTGCCCAGGATGGCGGGTTTGTAGGGACCATCCCAGCTGCCGGCTACGATCCTGATTTGTTGGCAAATCCCACTGCGATCGCCGTTGACGAGACCACACAGCGGATATATGTCAGCGATTACGGAGACCTCGGGAACAGTGCCAATCCTGTCGCACCAAGAATCCAAGTATTCAACATCGACGGTTCCCTCGCATACTCAATAATTTCAGGGTCGCCTGGCGACTATCACTTTGCCATGCCGCAGGGCTTAACTGTAAGTGGAAACAACTACCTTTTTGTGATAGACTCTTTAACAGGAAAAATTCTTGTGTATGATGGTGCAACAGGAGAACTGGTGCAAAAATTGAAGAAAACCGGCAAGCAAAAAGGCGAATTCGGGATGAAAATGCCTCTGGACATTCTCATTGACAGCGCAACTGATAACGTTTTTGTGACAAATACCAAGTTGGCGAGCATTTTGGTCTTTACCGGAGCGGGGGGAATCTAATGGGACGAAAGAACATTTTTACACGATTTTTACTCTTCTCAGCGACAGCGCTGCTCTTAACCATCCTGGCCTCCCAGGATGGTTCTGCCGCTTCAGTGGAATCAGTTATTGCTGGGCACGACACCTGCGAACAATGTCACGGCTTGTTTCCGGGTGGAAAAAAATTCAGAGAATCAGGCGGCGAAAAAGACCGCCCGGCCAAAATCCCCTCAGACAGGATCGACCTCCTCTGCCTCGGCTGTCATGGTCCGGCAGGTATTTCCAACCTCAAGGCGGATGTTCATGGTATGCAGAACTACGTTATCAAGCGAACCATCGGCTGCATTACCTGCCATGATCCGCATGACAACAACCCAAATTATCTTGGCGGCCAGAACATAAAACTTATCGGTGAAGACAAGCTTGACAAGGCAAGTCATCTTGCGAGAATCAAAACAACGGGCAACGGAAAGCAATACGTTGTTTTTGAAAGTCGGGGCACAGATGCCGGTGACTCTTCCCTCTACTCTTTTGCAGACGGTGACGAAGACAACAACAATATTTTTGACGGCATATGCGAGGCTTGCCACACCAGGACCAAATACCATAGAAACAATCCGAGCGGCGACCACGAACACTACAGAGGCAACACCTGTACCGATTGCCACTTGCATATCGACCAGTTCCTCGCATTCACAGAAAATGTGGAAGGCGTGGCGGAACTTTCCGGTACCGTTGTTGACGAGTCAGGCTTGCCCCTGGTTGATATCATTGTCTTCCTGGATATCAACGGCAACGGAGTATATGACGATGGTGAACCGGTTGCCGTAACCGACGCGAACGGTAATTTTACTTTTCAGGGTGTTACAAACCTGGGCCATGCCATTCTCGTTATGCCCGGTTCACTACCTAATGGGTATAGAGCAAGAGTCAATTTTATTGACGGTGAACTCGTTATCACTGCTGTTGCAGAAACCATGGCCTACCCTGTCCGCCTGTCATGGGACGGAACAGGCGGTTATTTTATGAGTGATTTTCTCCGGGATGCTGTTTTCTTCTATGATGGCAGTGACACGTTGAAGAATAAACTCGGCGGCCTGGACAAACCGCTTGGTATTACGGCAGACGGTGCCGGCAACATCTATGTCGGCAACCAGGGCCGGAAGAATTTGGAAATATATAACGCTGCCGGTCAGCTCCTGCAGGTTTTGGGCGACGGCCAGTTGCAAAAGCCCACAGAAGTAGTTCTTGACCGTGACGGCCGTGTGTATGTTGCCGACAGCGCCGGCAAAAACGTCCAGGTGTTCAACCCGGACGGGACTGATGCCCTGACCATCAGCCAGGACGGCTCAAGCCAGAGTTTCCGTTTTCCCATCTCCGTGGCCGTTCAATACAGGATGGACGGCGGAGTCGAAGTGGGTGAGATCTATATCGCTGACAGGCCTTCCTCGCTCATTCATGTCTATGACCTTCAGGGGAATTACCTCAGGTCCCTGGGAGGCAATTTCAATTCCGGTATGCTGGGACCGACAATCAGTAACGACCGCATGATGAATATCCAAAGCATTGCATTCGATCAATATGGCAACCTGCACGTCCTTGACGGTTACATGAGTCGGGTGAAGGTTTTCGACCCGGTCGATGGCACCGCTATCGGCTACTACGACACATTCCAGGCAGGACAGGGTTCACAGCAGCCGCTTGATATTGCGATTAACGCAGCAGGCCAGGTCATTATGACCAGTTTCAAGACAAAGTCTGTTCAGAACATACATACAGTACAGTAAGGCGGAGGAGAGGGATATTATGAAGACACGTAAAGTACTCACAATATGTTCTGTTCTGTTCCTGCTGGCATTGTTCGCCGGGCAGGCATCGGCAGCAAAGTATGGACATAATTTTGACGCAGGACCGGTTGCCCTGGATGCCATCGACGCAGGGGGAACAACTCTGGACTGCAACAACTGTCACCTGCAGTCGCACGCCGATACGGGTGCTGTCCAGTTTGTCCCGACAGGTGACATCGTCTATGACCGCTGTTTTCAGTGCCACAGTGCAACAGGCGGAGCGGCCAACACTGTCATAGGCAACCATACATCTATCAAGTACATAATCTTGAAGGCGGGGCGATCGCCTCGACTGACAATCATTCCAACACAGCACCACTGGCCGGCCAGCCACAGGACAATATTAAATATATCCGTAAGGATATGACCAAGTATGTGCCGGGTGCCAGCACTAACACTGTGTATCAGCAACCAACTGCTCATTTTGCTTTTGCCTCCTCTGACGCTGACTCAGGACAATTCAATGGTGTATGCCAGTCGTGCCACGAGAATCCCGTCCAGCACCATACGGTTCCCTTCACCGATGACCACCAGATCACCAAGGCAAATCCAAGTAATCCTGTCACGTGGACATCGACAAACTGCAAGGAATGCCATCAGCACGTCTACACCCCGTCAACTGCCATCACAAATCCTCCGGGAGAGTACGACGCCTTCAAGCCCTGGCATGACGGCACCCAGTTTGTCTCGAATGCCAACTGTGAACTCTGCCATGGTACCGGTGAAATAGTCAAAGAAATCCATAACAACAACTGTGACAACTGTCATACAGTTGGTGTGGCCAAAAGTGCGGCTACCCTGAAGCTGGGTAACTCCTATACCGATCCTGCCGATGTGATAAGTCCTGCAGGTGATGCACGTGGATATGACACCACGGCAAGTTGTGTTGACTGTCACCAAGATGTTGATGCAACCGGCTTCCACGGCCTTTCCATTAATAAAGTGAAAACAAGGCATCAACTTTCATCCGACACCTCAGGCGGGTATGACTGCGAGACCTGCCATTATACAGATGCCGCCAATGCGCAGCTCAATAGACATATGCCGGCTGATACTGTAGCCAACTGTGTTGCTATCTGTCATGAAAGGTCCGGAGGCAATGCGGATTCAAAGAGATCCGGCATCAACACCAAGAGCGTGATAGACGCGGTCACCTTTAATGACCCCTATGTGAACAAGAACGATTCCAAGTGCGAGGACTGTCATGCTGCCAAGGGAGACTTTGGACTGCACGGCCTGACTGATGATGATATCGAGGATGATGGTATTGACAATGCCAGCTTTGACGCATCTGCTGATACCGTTGGCACCCATAACAACCTGCGCAGCGCCATTGGCGAGGCACCAACCTATTCTGGTAAACTGGCTGGGGCCTACGGCGGTCTCAAAGTCACCGACTACTCCTGTGATGACTGCCACTCCTCAGACAGGGCTAACGCCACCACGCTTGAGGCTATGCAGGCCCATACCGCGCAGAACGGTACAGGTTCAGGCAACTGTCTCACCTGCCACAGCCAGGCTGCCTTTGACGCTGTTATTGCAACTGCAACCGGCGCCTCGGCAACGACCATTGAATGCGAGGACTGCCATAACGCAACCATCAACGGCGGCGGTACAACCAACAGCCCGAGCGGCCAGCGCATGTACCAGTACGACGGAATCAGGCATCACAAGACCGAACATGCCCAGTCCGGCAACTGTACCTGGTGCCATGCCGATCCGCGTCCGGATACTCCTACTACAACAAACGGCTTTGCTTCTACTGCAACTGCGGCAAGCTCAAATAATGGCGTCACAAATTACGATACCGGCTGGGAAACTGACTTTAGTGGTGTTACCTGCCCGGCAACAGTACCCAAGCAGCTTGCCTGCCGTCTCTGCCACACCAACTACGGAACAGACGGTGCGGGTACAGCCCATTCCGTTAACACGTATGGCGGTGACGGCAACCATGGCTATAACCAGGCAGGGTACTCAGGTACACTCACAGAGCGGACCACCGGCCTGACCGTCTATGCCAATGATTTTAACGCCGGCCGCTCCGGGGCTTCCAATAATACAACTGCAACTGTGAGTGCTACACGGATAAGCCAGACAGTTACCCATAGGATCGATGCCAATGACGGCAGCTCCATGGTCAATGTCTATGACTATGGAGCCTGTCTGGGCTGTCACAGCGTTCAGATCATGCATGCAGCACCGGTACCCGGACAGGACTACCCGGCACTGGCTCAGGATATCCAGGTAGCCCCCTGGGATACCCTGCGCTACGCACCCGGCCGTGCCGTTTTCAACGAGCTGCGCGGCAACAGCGATAATAACCAGGCCTGGAATGACCATAGATTACGAAACGAGAACGGGCTCCAGTCCATGATGGGCGGGTCATCCAATTATAAAACCCGCGGCAAATCATATTTTCAAGCTTCGCAAGGTGGTACCGGCTGGCACTTTGGCGGCAGCGTTGCTCATACTACAGCGTCCGCTGCTAATTTCCTCAATGCTAACTTCTCGGATTTTGATTCTCAAACAGGGGCCGAGATTATCTACTTCGGTGACATCACGGCTCCAACCGTCAATGGTACGGTGAACATCGTAACCGTTGATTCATCGGTTGACGAGGGTGTCGGAAGTGTGCCCGTCATCGTCCGCCGCTCAAGCGGCAGTGACGGTGCGGTCAGTGCCACTGTTACTCTTTCGGGTACGGCAACCTATGGCGCTGGCAATGATTACACAACTACTCCTGCAGCCTCTGCCAGCACAGTAACCTTAAACTGGGCTAACGGAGATACAGCTGACAAGACCATCACCATCAACGTGAACGACGATTCTGCGTCCGAGTCTGATCAGACAATCATCATGACCATTACCGGAACGACCGGGGGCTTGACTATCGGCATGAACGATGCTGTGACAACGACCATCGTGGACAACGATGGAACGTCAGCCAACGGCACGGTGAATATCACCACTGCTGATTCTTCCTGTGCTGAGGAAGCGTGCGGTGCGATAATCATCACCGCCAACCGGACCGGCGGCAGCAGCGGTGCTGTAACCGCATCTGTCGGTGTATCCGGTACGGCAGTCCCGGGTGTGGACTATACCCTGAGTTCCAACGCCTTCTTCTGGGCAGACGGTGAATCAGGAAACAAGACCATCACCCTGACAGTGATTGATGATGCGTATGTGGAACCTGATGAAACCGCAATCATCACCATTACCTCCACAACCGGAGGTCTTGCGATCGGTCCTGATCCGTCAGTGACAATAACCATTACGAATACTGACCTCAATGGTCCCGGCACGCTTGAGATCTCCACTGCTGATGCATCCGTACCTGAGAATATAGGGACGGTTAATATAACATGCACCAGGACCGGCGGTGATTTAGGTGCGGTTTCTGCCACAGTATCTTCAGCAGGAAGTACTGCAGGTGGCTCTGATTACTCCTATGCACCCGCAACATGCAGCTGGGCAGACGGTGATGCGACAGACAAGACCATTACCCTTACCATCAATGATGATAGTGTTCCTGCTGAACCCAACGAGACCGTTGTCCTTACCCTGACTGACGGCGGGGCCTTGAACGGGGCAGTGATTGGTGCAAACAACTCTGTAACCACCACAATTGTTGATAATGATGTGCCGGGTACGTTTGACTATACCCAGGCTAATTACTCGGTTGTTGAGAATGGCGGTTCTGTCACAATCTATGTCAGCCGATCAGGCGGTACATTTGGTGCTGTCAGTGTTAACTACAGCGTTACCGGCGGCACGGCTCCTCCAGTCGACTATACGGTCGTCGGAGGCAATTCCGGGACCCTGAACTGGGCTGACGGTGATTCTGCCAACAAATCAATAGTTATAAACGTAGCTGATAACGGAGCAACCGACGGTAACCGGACTGTTACTTTTGACATCAGCGGTCCTACCGGTGGAGCCTCACTTGGTACCCAGACAACCACGACCCTGACCATAACCGACGATGAAAACAACTCGCCGGTGTGTGGAGCCGATACATACTCCATGAGTCATGGATCAGCTTTGACCAACCTGACAGTCATGTCCAATGACAATGACGGTGGTGACGGTGGTGCCCTGAGTCTCACTGGTGTAAGTGCCACATCAAACGGCGGCACGGCTGTCCTGAATGGCAACAGTGTGGATTACACGCCATCCGGCGCCTATGTCGGTGACGAAACCTTTAGCTATGACCTGTTTGATACCTTTACGACTGTAGCGTGTCCGGTAACGGTAACGCTGACCAATGCCGCACCTGTTGTCACGGGTGAAACAGCGTCGATCGATGTCAGCGCAACCGGTGATATAGAGGTCTTGAGTAACGATACCGATGCAGACGGTGATGATCTCCGGATTCTTACTGCTACTGCAACCTGCGGTACCGTCAACACTGCATTCCCGACTGCGTACGTAACTCCGCCTGCTGCTCAGAGCATTAACTATACTGCTCCGGGCACGGCTGGGACCTGTACCATCAACTACACGGTCGAGGATGAGTTTGGCGCCACAGCTGCCGGCGCAGTAACTGTAACGGTCAACCCTCCGGACCAGATAACTGCCTGTGCGGCCAACTGGACTCCGGGCTCAAGCACTGCTCCATTGAATATCACTGAGAACTTTAACACTAGAAATGATGCAGCAGCAGCAATATTTGCTCAAGGCTGGACGACCGGTACAAGCTATGGAGGAGCCAAACAAGGTAATAACTGCTGGTTTACTGATACGGGTTCAACCGCTTCAGGACAAACAGGCTTAACCTCCGGCAACCCGCAGCCATATGTCTACCTGGAAGCCACCAATAACACTACTACAACGCCACGATGCGGCACTTATGGAGGCACCGATACTTTCTGGCTGGAAAGCCCGAACATTGATGCAGCTACGTATTCAACAACCCTGACCATGTCCTTTGACTGGAATTATGAATCAAGTCAAACTACGGGTTACTCTTCCATAGACGTATATTATCGCAATGGTGCTGCAGGTGGATGGACATTACTGCAGAATATAACCAATACCCGAAGAGGCAATCCAGCTGCATGGACATCTACCGGAAACATTAATCTGAATGGTGTTCTGTCGCTGGCTAATTCACGGGTGAGGATAATGGTCACCAGGGGCGGCACGGATTATCGCCATGATGTTGTTTTTGACAATATCAATGTCAGCGGTACCGCTCCGGCAAGCCTGGCCACTCTGGATGTTCTGGCAGCCAATACGGCAGGCCTTGGTGGCAGCCCTGTAACTGCTACATATAATACGTTTGGTTATCCGATGGCTAATATTCCTGCTACCAACCAGTGGCAGTTGGTGGCTCAACCTGACGCCAGTAATACCTGGAACCCAGGTCAGACCATCACAATTACCTCTGCCGGTGATCCGACAGGCATGACTTGTCCGGTGACCAACAACGCTGGTGCTCCTGCCTGGAATGATGTCATTACGGTTACATCTGCGACATGGGATGGTACTGATGCGGTTATAACCGCTACCAATACCTGGGGCACTAATGCCGAGGTCTATGCCGACTATAACGGCAGCGGTCCGACGCTGATGACCAATATCGGCGGTAACAACTGGACCATTACTTTCAGCTCAGTTGCATATAATGCAACGGTTGATGTAACGACGTCCGCAGCCGGTACCAACCAGCTTAATTCGCCGGTGACTGACTTGACAGCGACACCACCGTTCTCCGACTTTACTGAAACATTTACCAATCCTGGTAATAATGTCTACTACGACACAGTAGGTCCGTTTAGTGGCTGGACTTCAGGAAATGGTGGGCAGAACCCCAATGGCAGTACTGACAAATCAGCTGCAAATGATAACTGGAAAGTAAATAATGGAAACAGAACATCATCCAACCGGGCCGATACCGGTCCACAAACTTACCCCAGTGGCGGTTATGCTTATTGTGAAACGTCCAATAATCAACGGATAACCCTGCCTGACAATGAAAAAATGTATCTCCAGAGCCAGGCTCTTGACGCTGCTGCCTATGATTTCACTCTTACATTCGACTACAACTGTGAGAACTGTTTGACTGGTACTTACCTCCAGGTTTGGGTCGATGATGGAGGTACAGGAACATTTACCCAAGTCGGAGGAACTATAAGCACAGGAGCAACAGCAGGTTGGGTAACTAATCATTCTGTTGATCTGAGTACCGCGATTAATAGTGCGAACTCCAGGATACGAATTTACTGGAATATCGACATGACAGGCAATGGTTATCAAAATGATCCAGCAATTGATAATATCACTATCGATGGAACGCCTTAAATCATACCCTGTCACCTGACGGGTAAATACAAACCATAAGGGCCGTCCCGCGAGGGACGGCCCTTATTTATGGTATCAGCTGCTCATTGCCGGGACCTTAATTCAGCAGCAATATCTCAAATCGACTTGTCATTCCGAACGTGTGTGAGGAATCTTTATCCTTTGCGGTAAGTTCTCTCGCTCCACACCAGTTAGCAGGAAATGGGGTCAGGTCTTGAAAAGCAATAAATTACATGCTATGTATATAAACTATGGCTCGTCCTTTACGATTAGAATTTCCCGGTGCGGTATATCATATAACAGCTCGTGGCAATGGGAGAAATGACATCTTCTTAGATGATAGCGACCGTTACAGGTTTCTATCAATTCTTGCCAGTACTGTTGAGCGGTATAACTGGTTATGCCACGCATACTGCCTGATGGATAATCACTACCACCTCTTAATCGAAACGGTGGACCCTACTCTATCAATTGGAATGCGGCAGTTAAATGGTATTTACACTCAGTCTTTCAACCGATGCCATGATCTGGTTGGCCATGTTTTCCAAGGCCGCTTCAAGTCCATAATCGTTGAAAAGGATGCCCATATATTGGAATTGTGCCGGTATATTGTTCTCAACCCAATCAGGGCTAGAATGGTCAAAAAGCCAAGCCAATGGAAGTGGACCAGTTACAACTCCACTGTCCAGGAAAATACGAAGACAGGTTTCCTTACAGTTGATTGGCTGCTGGGACAATTTTCCAGCAATACAGAAACGGCCAGAAAGCTGTATATATCTTTTATAATGGACGGTATCAAACAAAAAACACGCCCTTGGGATAAACTGCAAGGGCAGGTTTTTTTAGGAAGTAAAGGATTTGTTCGTAAAATGCAGGAGATTATTGACCGCAAGGAGATGGTCAAAGAAATTCCGAAGGAACAACGATTCCCTTCCCGCCCTGCCCTCATTGATCTGTTTGATGTTGGAATGACCAAAAAACAAAGGAACCAGAAGATTCTGGAAGGGCACCTACGATATGGCTATTCTTTAAAAGAGATTGGCGACCATCTTGAAATTCATTATTCAACAGTGAGTCGAGTGGTTAACAAGAAAAAATAACAAGTGTTGCATTACAAGACCTGACCCCTTCCCATTCCGGTATGAACTGATCCCAAGGACCTGGTATTAATTTTCAAATAAAATTAAAAAATCGTATAGATAAACGGCATGATTGCTGTACCTTCGGTGAGCACAATCACCGTACCGAGGAGCAGGAAGAAGGCAATTAACAGGGCAATAACGATTTTCCGGGTTGCCTTGACATACCCCCAGAGATCCTTGAATGTTTCAATCAGCGGGTTCATAGTCTACACAATATGCAATTCAATATTGCCTGACGACCTGCACCATGGTTAGTTGGAATATTCTTCAATCTGTTCCTTCAGGCTGTTGTCAAGCGGATTGAACTTTAAAGCCTCTCTCAAACTTTTTACAGCATTTTCTTTATCATCAAGCGAGAGATACGCTTTTGCCATGTTTTTCCTGAGCCATACACTATCCTGCCCTAAACGCAGGGAATCATTATAATATTTAACTGCCTGCTTAAATTCTCCACGGACCATTGCCACGTCCCCCAACCCGGCATAGGCTCCAGGAAGACTTGGCGTGACATCTATTGCTTTATCAAAAAAATTCACTGCCTCGTCAAACCTGTCTTCTTTGAGGCTGATATAGCCAAGAGAGAGAAGCACCTTATGGTTGTTCGGGTTGATTTGCAGGGCTTTGTTATACATTTTAATTGCTCTCTGAACGTCATCCTGATCAACATATATGTGGCCAAGGTTTGTAAAAATATGGTCGAATCCCGGCAGATACGCAAGGGCCTGCAGGTAATTTTTTTCTGCCAGGTCAAGTCTGCCATTATTTTCAAAAGTGAGCGCCTGGGCGTATAACTCATGACCCCGGACAAAATCACTCTTCGTTTCTGCCCTGGAATCGGCCCTGATCAATCCAGACAGCGAATTGATGTCCAGTCGTGGTGACTTGATAACTTTATCCATTACCGGCAGAAGCCATTGCGCAACCTGTTTATTGCCCGTTTCCGTGAGATGACAATAGTCCAGAAAAATTCCTTTTGCCTGCCCCAGTAGATATTGTTCTTTGACCAGCTTTTCCAGGTCGGCCACGTAAATCCCGTTCTTTTCATCGACAGTGTCGCGGATTACTTCGTTAAATGAACTGAGAGCCCTGGTCGGACGATAATCAAGATCTTTTGCCTTTACCAACTCCTGGTAGGAGGTTTCGAATTCTTCGAGACTCCAGAGTATTTTGCCATAATTGAAGAGCATACCAGGATCGCTGGGAGTGATTTCCACTATTTTCTGCATATATTCGGCTTCCTGCGCAATATCACCCCTGTTAAATGCCTGGTCGCGCAAATCCAGCAGTTCTAGCCATCTTCCGGCAGCGGTTTCATCTGCAAACTGCGGCAGGCCGGATTGAGGAAGCCAGCCTCCGATATCAACAGGAACTGTGGAAAAAATTCCCTTTACTCCCTGCTCAACAAGGAGTTCCTTCATGGCAGTAATGTTATTCCGATAATTTTCCAGAATTGCAGCATCAGTATGGGAACTCCTGCCTATGTTTCCTCTACTTACCTGAGGATTCGACCGTATGTCAGTAATATCCTGTTTGATTCTGTTTTCGAATACCCTGGGAGTTGCTTTGAACAGGCTGAGGCGTATGGCGCGATAAATATTGGTTTGGTTGAAATGGGAACTGATCTTCTCTATGGCAGCCGGTGGTGTTTTCATTTCCGGCAGAATATTCTGCTCAACATACTCGTTGTTGCCGCTGTATATAATGACCAGATCCGGTTCAAAAAGTACGACATCTTTCAGGACATCGAGGACCCGGTGGCTGCCAAATGACATGCCGGATACATTAATCACCTCGAATCTCCCCGGTGCTCCCTTGTCCAGTGTCCTTCTGAGATAACCGCTGAAGCCGTATTCTTCGGTGTAAGGGAAACCATAAGCTGCAGAGCCACCGATCACGAATATTCGAGTTAAATCAGCCGGTTTTTCCCTCAGGAATGACTGGGCATTGATATACGACCCAAAATGAGGACTGGTAACGTAGTGATCAGACATGTCTCCCTTGCCCGGAACAAAGATCGGGTAGTAGCTTGTCGACATGAATTCCTTGTCGTATCTCTCTAACCCGGCGAAACTTAAAACAAATTCAAAAAGGAGGAGTATGAGGAAGAAAAAGAGCACTCCGAAAACAAATTTCTTGATTGGAGAGATCTCCGGATATTGGGGAGGCTTACTGTTTTTCATTTCTGTTTTCTGATAAGCATTTGAAGTTCATAAGGAAGAGGATACCCTTTTTGGGCAGCCTTTTCTAAATATTGTCTTGCTTCTTCGCTTTTGCCAACGTCATATAATGCCAAAGCAAGGTTGAAGAGAGCTGCCGGGTTGTCGGGTGAGAGTTTAACTTCCTCGCGAAAATAGCCGAGAGCCTCATTCAATTTTCCCTGCTGTGCCATGGATACTCCCAAATTACCATGAATTTCAGGAAGCATTTGATCCAAACGCAACGCCTCTCTAAAGTGTTTTTCGGCCTCATCCGCTTTCTGCAGGTAAAGGAGAGCAAGACCTAAATTGTTATGGGCCTCGGCATAATCTGCTTTGATATCAATTGCCTTCTCATAGTAATTGATCGATTCCTGAAGCCTCCCCTCTTCTTTTAGAATATTTCCCATATTATTGAGTGCTTCAACGTCTTGAGGGGCAATCTTGAGTGCTTGGGCAAGATCCTGAACAGCTTCATTCGTTCTTCCCTGCCTGGCTAATAATATCCCCAGGGTTGTATAGGCTGCTGCCGAGTCGGGATTGAGCCTGATTATTTCCCGGTAATGTGTTTCAGCTTCATCCATGCGGCCAAGTTTTTCAAGAATCCTACCCAGTTCAAGATGGACCTCTTCTGCAAGATGGGCCTCTTCTTTCTTTAAATCAGTCTTCAGAATTTTTTCAAAATATTCGAGTGCCTCATCATTTCTCCCAAGTTCTGCTAAAAAATATCCCATCTTGCCTAAGACCGATACTGTTTCGGGGTTAAGCTGCAGCGCCTTACGATATATATTTTCCGCTTCCTGTGCTTTTCCCAGTTTTTGCAGGACAAAGGCCATGGGTTCATATACATCTTTTTCTAGTTCAAATTCCGGCTCCCGTTCAAGCGCATTGGTAAAATAAACCAATGCCTCCTGCCATTTATTCTGTCTCATCAGCAGGAAGCCATACTTGAAATGGGCCAGAGCTAACCCTGGATTAAGCTGCAGGCTCCTCCGGTAATGTTCTGCCGCCTTATCAAATTGATCCTCAGTCAAAAAGACATCACCAACGATCGAGTGTGCCATCCAGCTGTTCTCATTGATATTCAAGGTATGCGAGAAAAGGGTCATGTCGTCTTTCCAGAGTGAGACCTGATGCCAGGCAAGCACCATAAAGACAAAAAGCACTATCGAAGCAATAGAGATCAAGATTTTTTTCAGATAATACCACCGTTTGATAATGTCTGCCGCCCCCCAGGCAAGCATGATAAAAAGCCCTATATGAGGCACATAACTGTATCGGTCTGCTACCGCAAAATCACCGAAAACAATAATACCGCAGACCGGGAACAGCGTACCCATGTACCAGAACCAACCAATCGTCAGATAGGGAAGCCTGTTGAACTGCTTGAGGACCAGGAAAGTAGAGAGTGAGAGTATCAGCAGGGCAGTTAGTGGTTGCCAGATGGGCAGTGTGCCTGGATGGACATAGGGAATGGCCAGGTTATGGGGCCAGAACATTTTGGTGATATAAAAAATATAGGCTACCGGAACATTTGATAACCTGGAGGCGAAAGAATATTCCTCCAGGGGATGGACGGCGCCAATTGACTTCTGGGTTATAAAGGCTACGACACTGGCAACAATCAGTATCAGGAAAAAAGGTACTTTTTCCCTGATTAAAGCAAGAAAGGCAAGCAATTGTCGCTTCAAGTTACGCTTATCCCAGGTCAGAAGCTGTATTCTTTTGAGGGGCCAATAGTCAAGGAGCAGGAGTACAAAGGGCAGGGTGAGCAGCATGGGTTTGGACATGAGGCCCAGGCAGAAAAACAGGAGTGCGAGCACATAGTTCCATATTGTCTTATTTACTACATAACGGTAATAGGCCCCTATGGTCAGCAGCCAGAAAAAGGTTGAAAGAACGTCTTTTCGCTCGGTCACCCAGACCACTGACTCAACATGCATGGGGTGGAGCGCAAAGAGGGCCGCGACAAACGCACTCTGCCAGAGTCCTCCGGTCATGGATTTGAGAATGTAAAACAGCAAAAGTGTATTCAGGATATGCAGGATGACATTGGTGACATGATAACCACCGGCATTGAGGCCCCAAAGTTCAAATTCGAGGAGAAAAGTCACCCAGGTGAGCGGTATCCAATAGCCTGACTTTTCAATAGAATCTGTAAATGCCCACTGAAGACTGGTACGGTTCAGGCCTGTTTGAACAATGGGATTGGCTTCGACATAGAGGTGGTCATCAAAATCGATGAATTTAAAGTCATGCACCTGCCAGTATACGGCCAAAGTTGAAATAACCAGTAAAAATACAATTAAGCGGCTCAGCTGCTTTGCAGATAAATTATCGAACCACGCATTGTTCATGGGACAGGATAGACTCGCTGAGATTTTTTTTGAATTTTGCCAAGCAGGGTAAATTTATAGCTCTTCAAGTTGTTTTATGAATGGAGAGATTGCTGATTGCTGGTGATTTTCGTTCTTCATTTGGTGGATTATTGATTTGAGAAAAATGGTAACCTCTTAATTCTAAATGAAATAAGTAAAAGTTGGTAGTTTAAAGTTGAAAGTTGACAGCAGCTCTACAACCCCAACCCTACCCCTCCCGAAGTCTCACTTCGCTTACTTACCTTCCCCAGGGGAAGAGGAAATTGACTAATGAAAAGGGGACAGTTCTTTAAAAGCAATTCTTTTTCCAAGTTTGTGGGGTAAGAAGCTGTGGATATAGGAACTTATAAGGACAGCGAATTTCCGCTATTGGTTTTTCCGTGAGAATAATTATATAATTAATTATACAACTTCACGAAGCTATTTCCGATGAGGTGCGTCAATGAAAAAATGGATTGCTGTACTGTTGTTTTTTCTCTTGTCTGCCCCCCTGATCTGCAAGGCAGGTATACCGGGGTTTATGAAGGCAAAAATGGGCACGCTTTCCGGTCAGGTAATAACCGAGGATGGCAAAGCGGTTCCTGGCGGGATTGTCTCCTTCTTTGACACGTCCAAAGGAATTCCGCCGCTTGTTGCCAATATGCACCGCATACCGGACATGGTTGGCCGCATGGGACCGGACGGTAAATTCAGCGTCAAGCTGCTGCCGGGTTCCTACTACATGGGTGCCCTGATTATTACCGATCCGGGTCGCGGCCTGGGGCCACCAAAGGAAGGAGAAACTTTTTACTTTGCCAGGGATGACAAGGGAAATTTACGTGAACTGATCATCGGAACCAAAGAGGAAAAAGATGCCGGCAAGGTAATCGCCGCCCTGCCTGATACCTTCCCCGTCGCCAAGAACCTTGTGACAATTGAAGGCAGGTTACTGCTGGAAGACGGTAAGCCTTTTGCAGGTGGAGTTGTTCTGGTCAAAACCAACATAGGTAATGAGCGGCCAGACTATGTTTCAAAACGTACTGGAGAAGAGGGTAAGTTTTTGTTGAAACTGCCGGCAAATACCCAGTATTATCTCCTGGGCAGGGAACGGGCAGTGGGGCGTGCTGTACCAGGGACCTATTTCGGTACCTATGGTTCTGAATCTCCAATCAGTGAAGGAGGAGCGGTGCCCATCGGCAACATCAGGCCGGCCCAGCCGGCAGGTGGTCTACCCCTGGAGGAGGGTGTTGAAATTGGCCCTGGAGATGACCTGCCGATAGCGGTAATGGGCAAGGCCGGTGAAACTTTGAGCGGGTATGATATAACGATGTTCAAGGTGCCGGTGCCTGGAGAGCAACGTGAAAAGCTTCAGGGAACCCTGGGCTTCGGTGATGAATTCAAGGCGAAAATGGACAAAGTCATACCGCCTTCTCCAGCAAAGGAGAAATAAATATATTCTCGATTTTATGACATACTCTTACTGGATCCTGATTTGTCATGTGATTATTTTTAGAGTATTATAAACTTAATTTGACACGAAAAAGGCGAAAGGGGACAGAATTGCATTCTGTCCCCTTAAAAATTATACGGGAGGTGGATATGCGTAACTTGCTAGTTGCACTGATGATGGTGATTATACCAGCAACCTGCCTGGCGGGCCAGCCTACATACCTGAAGAAAAGGATGGGTACGCTTACCGGCCAGATAATGTTAGAGGAGAATAAGCCCATGGCTGGGGGTATTGTCTCGTTTTTTAACGAGGAGACCGGTACCCCGCCGCAGCTGCACGGCAGTATCCGCGTGCCGGATGCAGTTGCCCGTGTTGAAAGCGATGGCCGATTCAACGCCAGACTGCTACCCGGAGCCTATTACATAGGAGCCCTGCATGTCACCGAACCCGGTAGAGGACCTGGACCGCCAAAACCTGGCGAAAAGTTTTATTTTGCCGTGGATGATAAAAAAGCGCCCCGAACCTTTACAATCAAAACCAGGGAAGTTTTGGATATTGGACAGATAACTGCCCTGCCTCCTGAAGAAATTACAGACAAAAGAATGTACCTTACCCTGGAAGGAGCGATTGTTGGTCCGGACGGTAAACCTTTTCCAAATGCTGTTGTTTTGGTAAAAAAAGACCCGAGTTCCATGCGGCCGGAATATGTCTCACAGCGCCTTGGTGAAGACGGCAGATTCAAACTGATGATACCTGGAGGCACCTATTATCTCATGGCCCGCCAGGTAGAAGGAAGCTCTATTATGGGTCAGCCCACACCCGGGAGTTATGTGGGCACGTACGGTGTAGAAAAGGCACCCGTCGATGGGATACCAGGCAGTTCGGGACCGGCCGGTGGCATAATTCCACCAGTCGGGACTGGACCTCAACGCGCAGTGGGACCTGCCACCGGAATTTCTGCTGCTGCAGGGGTGGATGTTAAGGATGCCAAACCGATAATCGGTAAAGCGGGTGAAGTTGTTTCAGGCCTGACTATTAAGGTGTTTCCTATTTCAAGGCCCGGTGAAATAACAGCAGATAGCTATTTCAATCTCCTTGGCAAGGTACAGGACGGAAAAGGCAAACCTGTTGGCGGTATGCAGGTGCATGCCAAAAAGAATTTTTCAGAATTCAGGCCACCGTTCACCTCCGATGTTACAGATAAAGAAGGCAACTTTCAATTGAAACTGCCCACCGGTGCACAATATTATCTTCTGGCCAGGCCTGCGGCGATGGGCCCCCCGCAGACAGGGACACCCGTTGGTTATTATGGCCTGCAGAAACCTCTCAAAGAGCTGTTGGTGTTTTTAAATCCGGATTCTCCTGAATATAAAGAATACTTTCTACAGGCAAAGACAGTAACAGGAGAAGAGGATGAAACTGTCAAAGATGTTATAATTACGGTATTTCCTTTTGGGATAGAGGGTGAAAAAGGGATGATCCCGTTGCCTGGAAGAAAATAAGATTGAGATTTATGCCTGTATTTGGTACAGCAGTTTGACAGTTCTATTTGATGAATAATAAATATGTACCTACTCTATTCTGCATAGGGTAAAATGTCTTGATATTTCTTTTGATTTGTCATTTCGAACGTAAGCGAGAAATCTTTACACTTACCTGACAAGATTTCTTGCTGTGCTCGAGGTAAGCGACCAAAGTGAGACTTCGAATGACAAGAAATGTCAGGGTATAATAAATGTTACGATGTATTTAACTTTTTTTTCGCCTTTCTCCAGAATCTGGACGTGCAAAGTCATTCTCCTTTCGCTTCACACCCTTATAGGCTGGATTATAGTACTTGGCTTGTCAGTGGACATGTTTTCCCCGCTGACACTTCATGCTGAAACAGATACTGAACTGATCGAGATCGAAGGACGCATCTTTACCCGGCACGGTTCCCTTCCGGAAGCCGTGGCTGTTCTATTTAAGAATTACAAAGACATCCCGGACAAGCCTTTCCTGGTTTCCCCGCCTGCAGACGCCTGGGGCATCTTCAGAATTTCAGTGCCTCCTGGACGCTACTATTTTGCCGGTTATGGTTTATGGGAAGGAAAGGAATACAGGGCGTTCCACGGCAACAATCCGGTTTCCATCCAGCGCTTCAGCACCCGGATCGGCCTCATGGCCCAGCCGTTAAAGGAATCTGTACGGACAGAAGGTTCAGGAATACTGCGGGGAGTGGTCACCTTTAAAGGAAAACCCCTTACCAAGGGATATGTGACGGTTTATCACCCTGAAGCCGAAACATTCAAGGGCCTAGGCCTGAAGTCAGAATCGCTTGACAAGAACGGCAGGTTTGCCATGAAGCTCCCTCCAGGTGAGTACGTGGTAACCGCAAAGAAAACGTCCAACAAGGGAAGCGAATCCGGCTTCGGCCCGCCCAAGCATGGTGATCTTATAGGTTATTTCCTTGATAACCCGGTAGAAATAACCGAAGAAGAGGATGTCAGCCTCGAAGTGCAGACCTTCCCAAGGGGTGATAGGCCATCCTTTGATGAAGTGACCAAGGTTGAGTACCTGAAAACTGAATTCACCTCTGCCTTTGAGCTGGATGCTCTTGCCACATCAGGAATAAAAGGACGGGTAACGGATGTACAGGGTAATCCCATCAGTGACATTTTCACACTGGCCTACAAAACATCGGAACCTGTATTCCAGATGTTCCACTTAAGCCACGGCACCCCGTATATTACCTGGACTGATAAAAACGGCGAATTCTTCATACCTCTGGAAGACCCGGGCAACTATTACGTGGTTGCCCGTGATACCCTGGGCAATGCTCCGCACCGGGATGAGTTATACGGCCTGTACCAGGGACACCCCATGCACCGTGTCACATTTGCGCCGGGGCAGATGATCGAGAATATCGATATCATTGCCGGTGTTACCATGGACAGGTCCGAGAAGTACAAGGTCGGCTCCCATGCCCCGCTGTTTTTTGAGAACAGGGAGATTGCGGGAGATTTGAGCATAACAGAGGATACGATCTGGTCAGGAGAGATAATCATCAACGGTGTTGTTTCTGTGCAGAGGGGAGTGACCCTCACCATTAAACCGGGCACAACCGTGAAGTTTAAAAAAATTGACAGGGATGGAAACCGCATTGGCGACGGGGAAATCCTGGTGGAAGGGAGACTTATCGCTGAAGGCGAGCCGGAAAATAAGATCGTGTTTACGTCTGCTGAGAAGAATCCTGCCCGTTTGGACTGGTCCTATATCAATATCCTGTCTACCGGTGTAGAGAATATTTTTCGGCATTGCGTGTTTGAATACGGATTTTCCGGCATGCAGATCCATTATGCCAATGTCAAGGTGTATGACAGCCTGTTCTGGAAGGGTGGAGAAGGACTGCATTTCAACACGGCCAACCTGGAGGTCATTCACAACACAATGACCCAGAACGGGGTGGGGCTGAAATTTTCCAGGCTTGAAGGCGATGTACTGGTTGCCAATAATCTGATCTACAATAACGATATCGGTGTGCAGTTTACCCATCAGCATATCAATGCGGTTGATTTTGACAATTTGCACAAGTATCTTGAGCCGCCGCTGTTTGTCTCCAATAATATCTTCGACAACACCAAGTACAATTTTTCCATGGGTGACCTCCAGGCCATCAGCATCAATGTAAAGAATAACTGGTGGGGCAGCATCAAGCCGGTGGAGATTGAGCCTACCATTTTTGATATGCATGATGACGACGAACTCGGAGAAGTGCAATTCGCTCCACAACTGACCGCACCTGTTTCCGACGTAGGTGTTCGTGAATCAGCCCTCAAGGACGGATAACAGGCAGTCTGGGAAGGCTTGCCCTGCTAAGCTTTATGAACTCTCGAAATATTTTTTATATAGTTGTCGCCATTATTTTCATTCCACTGGTGAGTGGAAAAGCTGCCTTATCTGCAGAAACCATTACTACAGACACAACATGGCAGGAAGACCGGATAATAACCGGTGACCTCATTATTCCGGATGGCATTACCCTGACCATCAGCAGCGGCGTCAGGGTGAAATTTAAAAACGAACCTGTTGACCGAACATCCCCTGAAAACAGGAAACCTCACTCCAGAATCCTTGTACAGGGACACCTGGAGGTTGAGGGGGATGAAGGGAACCCGGTTGTTTTTTCAGCAATTGGAAAGGAGGGAGGTAATACCTGCTGGGCAGGTATCGTGGTGGATGACGGCAATGCCTGGATTCATGGGGCCCGAATCAAAGACGCCCACACAGCGGTATATGTCAAACAGGGGTGGGCCAAACTTAAAAAATCGGTTATTATAGATAACAAATGCGGAATCATTGTTCAGGGTAAAAGCTGCGGCGTCAAAATTGAAATGAGTACCATAACCGGTAATGACTTTGGCCTGATAACTGGAAACGATGCGGTTGTCACCTTTCCCGAGAGCAAAATCAGGGGAAATAGTAGAAAAGACATAATTTCAGGTTCCGAAGGTATGACTTTACCCCGCTCATGCAGAGTTTCTTTTGATAATGGCTCGGCAAGTAATGTGAAGAACAACCCCGTACAGGGAATAGAATAAGGATAGAGAGGTATTGGCTATGTTGTTAAGGTTTATGGCAGCCTGTATAATCACCATAAGTATTCTGGCCACTGGCACGGCCGATGCGTGCGTGGGCCGCATCCTGCAGATCGGCGCCCTTGATACGCCGGACGGCAGAGTTATGGCTGAGGCCCTGGCTTTGATGATCAACGAACGCACCGGTACAACCATTGAGACCAACTATTTTGCCGACAGCGAAGCATTGTATACTGCGGTTGCAAAGGGAGAGATCGGCATCCTGATGGAAAACACCACCCGGGCCATGGCTAAGTTGGGTCAACCGGTTATGATCGATTATGACAAGGCATACAAGGAAGCAAAAAAACGGTACCGCCAGGAATTGAACCTGGTATGGCTTGACCCGTTTAAATTCATAAACAATGTCCAGGATGATAAACCATGCCGGACAGCCACCCTGATCAGCAACGATGTTATGGAAGACTTTCCCGGCCTGCCCAGGCTGCTCAACAAACTTGCCAAGAGGGTAAATGATAAAGATTATACTGTACTGGTGGAAACCGTAAAGTCTGGTGAAGACCCGCACGGAACTGCCAAGGATTTTCTGAACACCAAAAAGCTGATCTGAAAAGCCTTATCCTTCCAATATACTGGAATCAGAATCAGCCGTTTCCCTCACGAAAGTTCTGTCATTTCGACCAGAGGGGGAAATGACAATCACCCTAAACACCTAACAGTCTGACCTCCTGACAGCCTGAATCCTTAATACTCCTGATATGGCGGCATATTGGTCCGTTTAGCCATATCACGAACAAGATCAAAGTCCTCGTCTTCAACCACCTCATATCCATCTATCCAGGCCTGCTTGAGAACCCGCACTTCTTCGCCGTCAATCTCAACTGTGCTCTCAGATGTGAGAGCGAGTATTGCTTTTCTGAAGGCTTCTGCCAGTTTACTGTCCACCTTCTGGGTAACCCCGAAGTTGCAGTAAGCAACGGGTGGCGCCTTGGCAACTACAACAAAATCTTCCGGGTCCAGTTTCCCGGCATTGACCATCCTTTCAAAATCCAGCATGGGAAATGCCCCGGCATCCGCGGCACCGAACAGGACCCCATAGATGAGTTTCTCGTGCTTGAAGGAACCACTTGGGATAGTGTAGTTTGCCAGGTCTTCTTCAGGATCGATACCGTTCCGGATCAGCAGGTCCATCTGGCTAAGATAGGCACTCGGGGCAAACATTGGACCAAAAAGCATGGTTTTGCCTTTCAGGTCATCCAGGGTGTTTATATTACTCTTTTTAAGGGCCACTATAGCACCCTGGGTTTTGAATCCCAACGAACCTGCTTTCTCTGCAGCCAGTATCTCGACACCGTGAAAACGGTTCAGAATAATATACAATAGAGAATTTGTGTGTGTGAAGTGAACAGTATCTATCTTTCTGGCAAAATTGATTGTGTCAATTGCCACTGCCTCCAGTTCGATATCAAGCTGCTCGGAAAGGTAGGCAGTCATCGGCCGGAAACGCTGTAATGTTTCTTCGGCACTGTTGCAGATCATATATCCTATGCGGTATTTTGGCCTTTCTGTGGAAGGGGATTGCTGGTCTGAGGAGCAGGAACTCATCGTCAGAAAACATAGAGCCAGAACCATAAAAAGAATACCATTTTTTACGCTTCTCATGCGGCCCCGCAGAGATAAAATTCTCACTGAAATGACATTTCTAAAGTATTTTTCTGGAAATTTCCTCATACTCTTTGCCTGCGTTTCCACCAATTCTCAATTCCAAAGGCTGTTTCCTGTCCGCTACTCATTAGAGTATAAGGTTATTTTTATTTCTATCACAACCAAAATTCAGCAAGGATATTGCTTGCAATATAAAAGTCGTTGTCAATTGTAGTCTTCGCATACTTCTAAGCGGGCTTTCAATGCTCCTGTTTTCGAGCCATGTGTATTTTCCTGTACGTCATTCCGGACTGAGCAAGGTGAAAATCCGGAATCCTGTTCACCGAAACATAATGGATTCCTGCTTTCGCAGGAATGACATAAAGCTCCTGTCACCTCATTCACATTGCGCACTGAACGGAAAATTCCACCGCTTGTAGGGAAGAAGACAAAAGTTCAGTGTTATTTGACATGCTAACATAAAATTGCTGAGGTTTGTTGGCAATCAGCTTTTTATTAAGGTATAAAAAATGAGTGTGAAGTATTTTTTAAATAATGTGATGAAATATTCGGTACATTTTACCAGCTGCTGTTCACTGGCCTTTATGTACTACAGTATTTATATTATAAGTAATAATGAGTTATCCGGTTTCATAAATCTTTTTTCTTCTGAGGAAAGCCGATGAGAAAATGGCATATACTATTGTTGCTGCTGATATTAACATTTCCCATGATTTGCCAGGCACAAATGCCTGGAAATTCAATGGAACGCATTGGAACCCTTGCCGGCCAGGTGATCACCGGGGACGGCAAACCGGTGCCCGGCGGCGTTGTTTCCTTTTTCAACACCCGAAAAGGAACTCCACCCCTGGTGGCCGATATGCACCGCGTACCGGACATGGTTGGCAGGATGGGCCCAGACGGAAAATTCAGTATCAGGCTGCTTCCCGGTTCCTACTATATGGGTGCTTTAATTATAACCGATCCTGGTCGCGGCCCCGGACCGCCGCGTGAAGGCGAGACCTTTTATTATGCCAGGGATGACAAGGGAAATTTACGCGAATTAACAATTGGTGAGAAGGAGGTAAAGGATGCCGGGCAGGTAATCACTGCCCCGCCTGAAACTTTTCCGGCAGCAAAAAAACTTGTAACCATCGAAGGCAGATTGCTGCTGGAAGACGGCAAGCCTTTTGCTGGTGGCGTTGTACTGGTTAAAACCGACATGAACAAGGCCCGGCCCGATTTTGTTTCAATTCGTACAGGCGAAAATGGCAAGTTTTCTTTGAAACTGCCCCCTGATACGGAGTATTTTCTCATGGGTAGAGAGAGGGCTGTCGGTCGCCCTGTACCCGGCACCTATGTGGGTACCTATGGATCAAAATCACCGATCAGCGCCGGGGGAGCACTGCCCATCGGTAATATGAGACCGGCCCAGCCGGCCGGCGGCAAGCCCCAGGTCGATGGCGTATCGATCGGTCCTGGTGAGGACCTGCCGGTAGCAGTTACTGGTAAGGCCGGTGAAACCTTGACAGGTTACGATATCATGATGTTCAGGGTACCGGTACCAGGCGAACAGCGCGAAAAACTGCAGGGAACCCTGGGCTTCGGCAGTGAATTTAAAGAAAAAATGGATAAAGTTGTACCGCCGACAGCGGAAAAGAAATAAATTGGAGTGATTTTAGATTTAAGATTTTTGAATTCTGAATTTTGATTTTGTGTCATTCGGAGTCTCGTTCCTCTCATACCTCGAGCAAAGCGAGAAATCTTACCCTTATGCCTTTGCACCTGAGTTTAAGATTTCTCGATTTGCTCGAAATGACACTGCATCTGGTACTTCCACCTTTTTCCTTTATTCCTCCAGCCTGAACACCTTCCTCCCTTTCCTCTTAAAATCAACCGCAAACGCCCTCAAAGGGTATACGGCAAGGGCTGCGAGCATTCCCGCAAAAGCTATGATAGACATAGCCGCATAGAATCTATCCACCCCGTATTCATCAGCCATCCAGCCACCGATAGTCGTGGCCAGTGAACCCATACCGAAGATCAGAAAAAAGTTCACTCCAAAGCCCATGCCGCTGGATGATTTTTTTGTATACTTGGCAATAAGGTAATTCTGGGATGGCTGCCATGCATAGTAGATAAGGCTGAACACGCCGACAGTGAAGATAAGCTGCATATCCATCAACCGGCTCGCATAATACAAGGCAGGTGCCACCACAAGAAAAACACCAGCCGGAACAAATTCAGGATATTTTATCTTGTCATTGATATAGCCGCCCAGCCATGCCCCGATCAGGCCCAGCGAAAGAACAGCCGTGGCAGCGTACCCTGCCATAACAACCGGCTCGTCATGGTTGGTTATGGGAGTTATATTCTGTTGAAAGAGAGCAGGCAGAAAAGTCAACGATCCACGGAAGATGAACCCCGAGAGAATACTGCCGACAAACAGGACAAGCAGGGCTACCGATATATAAAATGATTTTGGTGGTTCAGGTTCTTTGCCGGATTGCTCACTGGAGGTCTGCTGCCCTTCTTTTGGTGGAGTATTTCCGAATACGGAAGTTATCCTCCTGAAGGAAAAATCTTCCTCGCCCGTGATACGGGCTGAATAAAGCAGATAGAAGAATACCAGGCCGATAAAGCCATAGGTAAGGTAGGCAGCCCGCCAGGTACCGAAAATCATGATACTGAACGCTGCTACCATTGGCGAGAGAAACAGCCCGACATTGCCCATGACCCCATGCAGGCCCATAGCCCTGCCCTTGTTGCTATCAACACGGCGGGCTATAAAAGACAGGCCGGCCGGGTGGTGTATGCTGGCAAAGGTTCCGAGCAGGGTATAGGTGATGGCAAAGGTAATTATTGAAGAAGTAGTGCTTATGAGGATCGATGAGACGGCCATCCCGAGCACACCGATGGTCATCAGTTTTTTGGAGCCGAACCGGTCTGAAAGATATCCTGCCGGAAAGGCACCGAGCCCGTACAAAAAATAACCGATATTGGCAATAAGTCCCAGCTCCATGAAACTCAACGACTGTTCACTGGCAATGGCAACCAGAACGGCTGGAAGTATGGTCATATAACCATGGGTGATGAAATGGGAAAAGCTGACAAGCCAGACTACTTTTGCATCGGCCTTCATTACTTTGTGCTCACATCGACCGGCTCTGTAAGGAAGGGCTCAATTTTGATCTCAGCAAGCTCCGGATCTGAATGTTTATCAAAAATCATCTCCCGGATCTTATCCAGGTCCGTTGTTCCGAACCAGTTGTTGGCAGCATTAAGTGGATAATCCTGGGCCTCGGCAATGGCAATATCATATGTCCTGTTGTTGTGAATATTGTTATACTCGAGCTGTAGGCCTCTTGCCTGGTAGAGGTAAACCCCTTTCTGATTCTCGGTAATTTCATTGTACTTGACGAGAGCTTCGGAATCCTCCTTGGGCCAGATACCGAAGAACTTGTTCTCACGAATTTCATTATAAAGGATTTCAGCAGAGGAATTTCTAAAACCGATGCCTCCTTTGTTGCCAGAAAATTCATTATGGGTGATCTTCAGCTTGGATGGCTTGCCGAACCAGGGGGCATCCGGGTCCTCTTCTTCCTTTTTAAAGCTTATACCGACCCCGTTTCGTGCAAACTCACTGTGCGAGACATTTACATTGCTGCCGTGGGCATGAATGCCGTTGTAGGCGCAGTAAATCTTGACATATTCAATTTCGTTGCCGTCTGAGCCGAGAAAATTTATTGCCCCCCAGTCAGCCGGACGGGGTGTCATTTCAGCAGATGTAAAAACAATCTGTTTGTCAGGTGTACCCCTGGCTAAGAGTTTGCCTCTAATAATGAGTTCTGCTTCGGGATAATAAGGTGAATCGACATCAAACATGTTCTGATCACTTGTCTCGTCGATTTTTTTGAACTTGATAGTTGTACCGGGCAATATGGTCAGGGTCACTCCGGGCGGAATATAAATATCTCCGTTCAGGACAATGGTCCCGCCCCAGGTGGTATCCTTCTCAATAGTCTGCTTGAAAAGTTCTGTTACCTGGGGCTTCTGGCAACCTGAAACAGTCAGCAGGACTACAAGGAAAAGGAAATAGAACTCAGTCCAGGCCGGCTTGATACTCAGGCGCAATTCCGTATCCCCTTCTTCTGTTGATTAAACCGATAATAAAGAGCAGTGAGAGTCCAACCAATACGGCAACCTGTCCCGCCACTGGTGTGCCTTCTGCGTTGCTGCTTAGCCCCCAGTTCTGAACAAGTCCTGCACCTACCAGCATACCCATGACAGCAGCTCCGGCATCGTTGTCACCCTGTCCTGCCGAAACGAGCTGCCGCAAAGGACAGCCGCGAATCAGGACCGAGCCGAAACCGACCAGGACCATTCCAAGAAAAGTCCAACCATAGCTCGGGCTGGAACTGGGTTGACCCTGCAGGGCAAGGTTGAACTGACCGGTCATCAGACTGGCAGCAAGGGCAAAACCAAAGAGCGAACAGAGGCCTATAAGGAGCCCGGTCGAACGCGGGCAGTTCATGATTTCCCTGGGACCCCACAAAAATATGCGGGCAATGCCTCCGGTTATGCAGAATTGGGTTCGCTGGGCAAGAGCGCCAACAAGCAGCCCAACACCAAGAGAGATAAGAAACGGAGCATGTTGAGCCGCAGACCCTTTCGCACTCTGGTTGATGAAAGCTGGTTGTACGATTGCCAGAATGAGTAGAAAAAGCATGACTCCAGGGATGATGAAGCCGTTTACTCTCGGAGCAGGTCCAGGTTCACCCAACCGGAAGCCGTTTTCAATAAATTCCAGGCCGATATAAACCCCTACAACGAGCCCAACCAGGCCAGTAAGAGCGGAAAGATCCCCGGCGGTTATGCGCAGGAAAAGTTTAATAGGGCAGCCTATGAATACCGCGCAGCCGATAATGAGCAGCATACCGACCATGAATCGTAATAAGGGTGAGCTGCCGCCGGTTGAACGGAACTCTTTACGGAACATGGACAAGGCGAACGCACCAAGCACAAAACCGATAAGTTCCGGACGAAGGTATTGCATCCTGATATTGTCATGAAAACCCATGGCACCGGCAACATTCTCCATGAAACAGGCAACACAAAGGCCTGTATTAGCAGGGTTGCCATAATAAGACAGCATGACAGCACCGCCGCCGATAACAGCCCCTGTTATAATAAACTGGATGATCATTGACCTGGTTATTCGCATCAGCCGCAGCTCCCTGCAATTTTTCTTTTCATAAAGTAGACAACCTGTCTGTCATCCTTCAGCTTGTTGTCACCCGGGTTTTGCTGCAGGCCCGATTCAATTGCCGTCATAGCTTCCTCGACTGTTCTTTTGATCTTTTTTCCCTGGAACAGCCTGGTTTTTTTATCAAGAAAATCCGGGTTCAGGCTTATCGCCTCCTTGTATTCATACATGGCGGCAACAGGCTGTTGGCGGCGCATGAGAATATCACCTTTGAGCATAAACAGCTTCCCCTCGTACGGATGTTCTCCAATAAGGGTATCAATAAGTACTTCGCTTTTCTCCAGATTGTCCTGAATCAGGAGGTTTTTGGCCACTTCAATTTTTTTATCAAGTTCCGGATTGACGATAATCTGGCGGGACTGCTGACCTGATTTTTTAGTCTGCTCTGCATACGAGTTGCCATTTGGCTTGATAAGCAACCCGGCGGTATAAAGGATCATCACAGAAATGATGAAAACTGTCCATTTGTCAAACTTGTCCATACTTGTATATTATATGCATTCAAAGTAAAATAACAACCATTATCACTCCCACTTTGTGGGTACTGGTCATACTATTTTCATGCATATTTGATGCCTGATGTTAAATTATTGGTTTTAGACTTTTGATTATATATTTTTGCATTGTATCACCCAATACTCCGGCCTCCGGTCTCCATCCTCCAGCCTGGCCCTATATCTTTCATAATACAATTTTTGTTCAATATTGCAAGGATATAGGCGTATTTGAAAAGATGTGGATCAATACGATTTTTCAACGTGGGCCGGCCTCCTGCAATGGCTTTTGCAGGAAAGGCTGGAAAATGGCCTTGCCCAGTTCCCTGTCGCGCATTTTGTCAAAAATCTTTTCCTGGATCAAGCTTGATTCGGTTGTTCCCCACCAGTTGTCACTAATGGCCAGGTCCCATTTTTGCTTGACCCCGAGATTTAAATCATAGTCCGTATTTGCATAGAGGTTGTTACCTTTTACTTCAAGATGCCCTTCGTTCCAGGGCTTTCCAGTCCGACCCGGTTCAAAGAAGTCTACTATGTTCTGGCTTGAGGGTACCAGGAAAATACCGATACGGTTCCCGGTAATGGTATTGCCGGTGATCTCGACAGGACCCTCCATTCTCGTAAAACGAACGCCGATGTTGTTATTTTCGATCAGGTTATTGGTAATCCTGAACTTGGCCCGCCCGAAACGCAGCCCTTCGTTATTATGGGTGAAAACTGAATCGGAAACAGAGGCTGTTGAAAAATGCACCTGCAGGCCGGTAAAAGCGTCCCGGAAATGACAGTATCGCATGTTACTTTTATCTGCCGAAGCAAAAATAAGTACATATGACCAATCCTTCGGCGCAGGATTTTTTTCAGCAGATCTGAAAATGATTGGCTTCTCTTTTGTTCCTACGGCCTGAATCCGTCCAAGTACACGAAGCTCCGAATCACCTATCTGGTCATTGTTGGAATCGATTTTGTAAAATCGAACTGTAGTGCCCGGTTCAATCGTCAGCGTCGCGCCCCTGCCGACTACAAAAACACCGCGTACAGCAATATCGCCCGACCAGTTCATATCCTGTTTAATAATGGTATCTGTAAACAGATTTTCTTCTACTTCTACAATGGCAGTCTTCCCGGACAGTCCACAGGCAGTCAGGCTGAGCATGGTAATAATGAATATCAGGCTTGAAAAAAACTTCATTGTTTTAAGGCATAATTGCTTCGGCAACGATATGCACTCCGGTCTTGATTTCATTGGGTGCGAGAACGATACTGTGATTTGGCGTACCCTCATAAATACCGTAATATTCACCTGCTACCGGTGCATCGCCAAGTCTTTCCCTTGCCACCAGGTAATAGGAACCGCTCCCCAGTTCGAGCCTGAAAAACCCTTTATCATTCGTCCGTGTCATATGTTCCGTTTTCATACGCAGGACGTACATCTGAAACAAGTCAACTTTGTTGGCCGGGTAGGCTGAGATATAGAGCCCGTCAAGCGGGATGCCTGTATAATCTGTGACACGGCCTGATATAACAGCAGGTGAAGCGCCGTCTCCTTCCAGAAGCCGGGTTGAATCAGTTTCATCCATTTCCCGCAGTGAAGCAGAACGTCGTTTCTCTTCCTTCCGTCCGCGCGGATCTGCAGCATCCCGCGCAAGAAACCCATCAATATCGTCTCTGGGATAACAATTAACATCAATCATGCATGATTGGGCGGGGAGGACCTGGACCGGATTATTGGAAAAATAACACAAGAGGTCCCCTTTTCGGATCGGACCAATGGCCCCTCCTGCATTTCGCTTGCGCGCAATGACTACGTATTTGCCGGGGTCGAGATCAAACCAGAACGACCCGTCTTCAGGAACGGTATTGGTGAGCAGCCCCATCCCCCTGAACGGCTCCTCTTCGAGGGTATATACGGAAATACTGCTGTCAGCCACCGGCTTCCCTTTATAGAGCACTTGTCCGCCTACTCCCTGGAACCCGGGTTCGCACTGTGTTCTGCTTTCTGGCAGAGCGATAAGGGGAACCCATCGATATTCTTCATCCATACGAATCGGATTAAGGCCATGGTAACCATAGAGTGGCATACCTTGATCAGTCCCGCTGGCAACAAGGTAATATTTCCCCTGCGGCACTGTAATATGGTACTGGCCTGGCTTTTCACCGGGAATGGAGCGAATACCATTTTGTTGGTTACGCAGTGAAGAGTAGTCTGGATAGGCTGTAACAACTGCATCGACAACGGGCCCTTTATCCGAAAGCACAACCCCTTCAAGCTGCAATGCGAAAACGTCAACTGAGTTGACCACTAAGCACGAAGCCAGGAGTAAAAATATAAATATTCGCGTTTTCATCATGAGGGTTTATCACTTCTGCATGAACAAAAATCATTCGGAAGTTCGAGATACTGATTATCTCGAACGAACGTGGGCGACACTGGGCAGATTCGTGTAATTTAACGTATATTTTATGTCGAGGTAAAAAGGAATTACTGGAATTCTGGAGAACTGGTTGTCATGTTTTCAGCGTCAATCTCCAGCCTAAGCACCTGCTAGATAAACCTTTTCTTCTTCAAAAAATCCCTGGCAACCTGGTTCGGTTTGTCTCCTGATTCAACAGAGGCAACCAATTTAGAATAATTCTTTTTCTGGGTAATCCCGGCCAGCTTGTTCAGCACCCTGGGCAGTGCCGGGTAATCGATCAGGATACCGGAATCGACGATAGGAACATCCATAAACTGGTTCTCACCAGCAACATCCGGTGACTGGCCAAACGGCTTAAGCATAACAAGCTGGAGCTGGTCTTTATATTCTTTCTTCACGGCAGAATAAATTGAATCTGCGTCACCGGATACATCCATGCTTAGAATTTGGACAGCACGGCCGGTATTTTCAGACAAAATATTCACTTCTTTCTTTTTAATCGCCTCATACAGCTCTTTCTGGCTTTCGAAGTATTCAACGTTTACAGTGGTGCCTGTTCTCTCGTTAATGATCACAGCCATCATCTGGGCCAACAGCTTTTCATTGGGCGTTGTGAGCGAACCGATAATGAGTGTTTTGCCTACACAGGCAAAGGAATTAACGCCAAACAGCACAAATACGGCTGCAAGCACTAACAGTATTACTTTCTTCATTGTATGCTCCAGAAAATCATCAAATCTTTATGATAATAGTAATAGTTATTTTTCAATTATATTATTGATGCTTTTTGTATCGCTGTCAATCGAAACTTTTTGGGTCGGAACAACTTCCATACCCGGGGGAAATGTCCTTGCCAGGCCAAAGTAGTATGTTCCCTCCGGCAGATAAAGCATAAATGTTCCGCTTTTGCCAGTCCATGCCCCAACATAATCCGGGATTTTTTTAGCAGCAGCCTGTCGGTTGGCGAAGGCATAGGCGTTTTCAATCGGCTCACCTTCTTTTGTCTGGAGTATTCCTTCCACCTTGATGAACGATGAGTCAAATTTAACGGCCAACTGTGATGTCTCTTCCAGATCTGCTACAACAAATTCCTCATCAACCTGATCGTCAGGCATGATATCGATTTCAAGGGGTGATCCGGAATGCTTGTCTCCGGAGAGGAGAGGGCCGAATTTCTGCCCGCCCTGCCTGAGTCTGGCTACCGTCCAATACCGACCCGGCGGCAGAGTAATCCTGAACTCGCCGTTCTTGTCGGTGGGAGGAGAGATATAATCTGCCGGCCGCCTGATATTGGTGTCATCATAGACATACACCTCCACCCCGGCCACGGGATTCTGAGAAACATCCATAACCAGCCCGGTGAAAACCCCATTTTTCTCTTCACCTGCTGCCGTACCACAAGAAAAAATAAGCAAAAAACAGGCCAGTAATTGCTGTTTTACTGAAGTTATATGTTTTTTGTGTCTTGGCATGATTTTATTCTGTCTATAATAACGATACCTAAATTCAAAATCACAAGTACTAAATCCTAAACAATATCAAATGACACAAATTGAAATGTCTAAAATATTTCTATAACGCACCAGAATAGCTTATATTTTGGACATTGGGGCTTATAATTTATTTAGAATTTCGATATTCGTGTTTCGTATTTTCACCGCATAATCCAAAATCGAAAATCAACAATCTAAAATCCTTAAAATCTACAGCCTCCAGTCTCACTCCCCTTCAGCAACAATCTCAATATCCAGAACCTCACGCAGCACCGGATCAAAATGAACCGTACCAATCCCCGGCTCCCTTCGCGCATCGAAGAGTGTCTCGGTCGGATCATCCATTCCCCACCAGTTCTCGGTAGCCTCTACATCTTCAGTGTTGAAATCGCCGATCCAGATATTGTAATCCCTGTTACCAACAATATTGTTCCTGTTAATCGTTAACCCCCCGCCCTTTTCTCTGATGAATATCCCTTTGTCATTACGCGTAATTGTATTGCGGGTAATCTCTGCTTTCCCCCTGAAAGCCCGTATGCCGATCTTGTTCTCGCTGAACAGGGAATTTTTTATCAAAAGAGGTCCGCTGCGAAACCGGATACCACCGCCGTTATTAACGAAAGAGCACCCTATAACTGGCAGATTATTAAAGTGGCTGTGAATACCCCATGTCGCATATTCAAAATCACAGTTTGAGAACCGGCTGCCCTCCGAATGCTCTAAACTTATTTCTCCCCAGCTGTTAGGTTCACGTCCATCAGCGGCTGTAAATTTTATTCTTTGGTCCCGGGTACCGACTGCCTGCAACCTGCCCCGGACATACAGGCCGGCATCTTTTTCAAAAAGTATGCTGGAACCCGGTTTAATAGTGAGTCTTGAATTCGCTGGAATGGAAACCGTTTCCGGCACATGGATCTTCCCCGTCCAGTTCAGGTTCACATTCACAGGCAGCTTGGTAAGCCGCCAGGTAATTGGTGAGGGCTCTTCAAGCACTGGCTGATACTGTACCTTGCCCCGGCTGGGATCATCCGCCTGGTCAAAAATTACCGGTTCAATATCAGTCTGTCCGTACCAGTTTGAAGGAGCGGAAACATCACTGCCATCCTCCACAGCAATGGCATACAGCTTATTATCTACCAGGGTATTATGTGTGATCGGCCCGGTAAATGAAATTACACCAATACCCCGTTCTCCATTTTCAATTATATGGTTTTCCCGGATAACCGCCGCTGTATCCCGCACAGAAATACCGCTCAGACCATTTGCCTGTATAAAATTACCGTTCACCTCCATGTTGGACCCGGTCCGAATCGACAAGCCGGTTTCACTGTTGTTTATCATGAGATTACCGGTAACACTTCCGTAAGTCGTGTCACTGAACATGAGGCCGAACCGGTTATGATGAAAATTATTGCGGGTCACTGTCGGGAACCCTTCCCTGATTCTCAGGCCGAAGTCAATATTTCCCCCGAAAGTATTGTCCTGAATGGTCAGGTGGGCACGCAGAAAATTGGTACCAAAAACATTATCCAGCACCTGGTTGCCTGTAATAACGATTTCCGAATCCCTCGCCTGGACTGCACTTATATTGTGATGCAGGTGGTTCTTTCGAAGTTCGACGGTTGATTCCTGAAATTGCACCCCCCTGTAATTATCGCGGAATACCGAATGTTGAATAAGGACATTTGAAAAATGAAAATGAAGGCCGCGATACGCGTTTTCAAACTGGCAGTACTCGATGAGATTGCGGACGCCATCGCTGTTGATGATGTTAATTGCATCCCAGTCACCCATCCCTTTTACAGGCTCCGCAGATCTGAAAAGGATTGGCTTTCTCGCGGTGCCTTTGGCAATAAGAACGCCCTGGAGCATAAGCCCGCTTTCACCTATCCCGTCACCATTTGTATCTTTTTTTGTGAATTCGATTATCGTGCCAGGCATGATTATCAGGCGGCTGTCAACCGGCACTCTTACCTGGCCGGTGATCCTGATATGTCCTTGCCAGATGGTATTTCCCAGGAGCACCTCATCAACAAGTTCTTCAGGTTTGTTCTTGGTGCTGGAGTCATAATATTTCAAATCAAAATCAAGAACAGAAGCCGGCAGGGTATGAAAATCCATCTTACGGTTATCACTTACGCGGGTATCCTTCTGCTGAACAACCGCACCGTTAAGAGCGAGCAGACCGTAATCATTATTCTGAACACTTGAGCCAGAGGTGCTTGCACGGATAGATTCACCCTGTGCCACAAGACCGTAACGATTCGAAGTAAGGATTGATTCCTGCAAATCAAGGGAACCACCAAGTATCCATACTCCTGACTCAGCATCCTGAATAGTGCTGGAAACTATCTGTGCTTTGCCGCCGTCTACAATTATACCGGCCCATGCATCTCCGCCTTCCCCCCCGGGATTCAATTGAAATGTCACAGGGCTTTCCGGAGTTCCTTCAACGATAAAATCACCGCGAACAGTAATCTCTGTCATTGGCGACATATACTGGGGGTCTGTTCTTGTTCCCTCGGCAGGTTTAACGTTTACCCGGGTACCTTTTCTGACCGTCAGGGTAATCCCTTGCGGAACCAGGACATCATCTTCAAGGAGAAAATCACCTTCCCAGATGGTATCTTCCACCAGAACTTCACTGTGAGCAATGAAAGGAAAATTAAGGATTGTCAGGCCAACAAGGGCTAATAATAAAAATGATTTATGTAAAAAAAGACTCTTCAATAGAATATCTCATTACCATTATTGCTCGACTACCTTTGTGTAGCATAGCTAAAGCAATTATTCAGGACATCTGTCATTTCGAGTAAAGCGAGAAATCTTATTATGTAAGGTTAAGATTTCTCACGTACGTTCGAAATGACATAAATTCCTGCTCAAATCCGTAGTGAGCCTTCGTCGTTTGTCATTCCGACCAAAAGGAGGAATCTAAACATTCTAATACAGTCAAGGTCATAACAAGAATCAACAGCTAACCGACAAAACACTTCAAAATTCTACTCCTAAATCATTCCAATCCGGGTTGAGAGAATCAACAAGTTTATTTTTTTTATTTCTACGCCATTTCTTAATTTCTTTCTCTCTTGTCATTGCCTCAACGACATCACAAGTTTCCTCAAAATATACTAATTTGAAAACATTGTATTTTTCAGTAAATCGCTTTACCAACTTGTTTCGGTGTTCAAATATTCGACGCTCCAGGTCGTTAGTCATCCCAACGTACATGACCCTATTATTCCAATTTGTCAGTAGATACACGTAGTATCTATGCTCTCTCTGCACCATATTTCATATTTACAGAAAAGATTTCTCACTCTGTTCGAAATGACAATGCCATAGAACAACAACTGTAACTCAAAACTTAACCAAAATATGAATAATATACACCCCAATCCCCGCAATCCCCGCCCCGACATAACGCAGAAACTGAGCTCCATCCTTAATTCTCACTGAAACCAGCCCGATAGTCACACCGGCAAGGTGAATGGTTGCAGTCCCGAGCAGAAATCCCACCGAGAAAATAAAAGGATCAGCCATGGCCGGCATCTCCCCGCCATGGGCATGCCCGTGAAAAACAGCAAAAAAACCAACCCCGACATGAGCTATAACCGGATGAATCCTCTTGCCCCGTGCCACTGCCAGACCAAGGATCAGAACAGATATGGCAATACCGTATTCGACACCGGGAAGGGGGATATTCTGCATTCCCAGAAATCCTCCAACACCCATGACAGTTACAAAGGTCAAGGGAACGGTCCAGATGGCCCGCCCGCCAATCTGCGCGCTGACGATACCCACACAGAGCATGGCCAGCAAATGGTCAAACCCCAGGACGGGATGGTACAGCCCTGACAGAAACCCGGCATCGCCCTTAAAGCTATGCGCGTTTGCCACCGAGGGGAGTAAGAGTAAAGTTGGTAATATGTATAAAGCTCTTTTCATATATCAATTCATTATAACGTTTCCCTGTCATTCGGAGTCTCACTTTGTTTGCTTACCTCGAACGAACGTGAGAATTCTGCACTTCAGCATCAAGGTAAGATTTCTCGCTCTGCTCGAAATGACATCTCTTTCCAGGCTCCACCTGAAATCCTCCAGCCTAAACTGCTAAACTAATACTCCTGATACGGCGGCATATTGGTCCGCCTGGCCATTTCCCTGACTATATCAAAATCGCTGTCCTGTACGCTCTCGTATCCGTCGGTCAGGGTTTTGGCAAGAACACTCACCCGCTCACCGTTAAATTCCACCATATCATCCATGGTCAGATCAAGCAGCGCCTTCTTGAAACGGGCGGCAAACTGTTCGTCCACCTTCTGGGTGACACCAAAATTGCAATAGGGAATGGTTGGCGCCTTAGCGACAATCTTAAAATCCTCGGGATCTATCTTGCCTTCCTCTGCCATTGTCTCAAAATCAAAGATAGGGATGGCACCGGCATCATATTTTTCAAACATGACACCATAGATAACCTTTTCATGCTTAAATGACCCGTGGGGTATGGTGTAAAAGGCCAGGTCCTCTTCCGGATCAATACCGTTCTTTTCCAGCATATCAACCTGGCTCATGAATCCTGTCGGGGCAAGCATCGGGCCGAATATCATGGTTTTACCTTTAAGGTCTTCAATTGATCCTATATCGCTCTCCTTACGGGTGAGTACGATACCCTGAGAGCGGGACCCCCATGAACCTCTTTTTTCCGCGGCCAGTATATCCACGCCGTTGAAGCGATGCATCATAATATAGATGAGGGAATTGGTGTGGGTAAAATCGAGAGTATCGACTTCCTTCATATACTCGTTTGTATGGATTGGAACCATCTCAAAATTGGCTCCCAGCTTTTCGCCAAGATACTTTGTCAGGGGCTGGAACCTGTCCAATGTTTCCTTTTCGCTGTTGCAGATCATATAGCCGATACGGTATGTCGGCAGTTTTTCCGGTGGAGGAGAACTGCACGAAACAACTACAAATAAAGGAAGAAATAAGAGTATGAGTTTCCGGATCATTGATTGCCTCTTTTTTTACAACTTGTTCTCAATTTGACTGAGCGCCTCCTTGACCTTCCCGGCGAACTCAGCGGCATTTTTATTGTTGGAGGTGGAGGAATACTGCTCATTGAATTTTTCCAGGGCAGTCTGATAGGCTTTGGCCGCTTCTGCCAACTCCCCTTTTTTTTCGAGAGCACTACCCAGGTGGTAATAGGTCATCATATCTTTTGGGTTGAGGATAATGGCCTGCCGGTGATACCTGGCGGCCTCTTCATAATTGTTTTGAGCGGCCATTACCAGTCCCATACCGTCAAGGGCATCATAGTTGTCCGGGTCTCGCTTCAGCACCTTTGAGAACTCTTTAAGAGCAGCAGGCAGCTTGTTGAGTCTGAAATAGACCATCCCCAGCTTGTTCAAAACCACAAGATCATTCGGCTTGAATTCCAGGTATATCTGATATTCAACCTCTGCCACGGAATCAGGCATGTCATCGGCACCGACATGAGCACATGAAATTCCGCCCGAAAGAGCTGAAGATATCAACATGGCACAGAAAAAAGAAGTAAATCGGAGGGTGATGTCTATCTTCATTTGCAAATACCGGTATCCTGTAGCGGACACGGTGTGATCTCTCCAGATGTTTTACCCATACCAGCCAGCCGGTCATTGGCGTTCTTTACAACCCTGTCTGTCAACTGTCCGGCAAGACCTATGTGCTGGGCCGGATCAATCTCCAACTGCAGTTCTTCCGGGGTGAATATGCTTTTGATCTCCGGATGAGCAGCCAACAAGTCGACCAGCGGCCGGTCCGTAATCCGTTTACTGGAGCTGCTTCGTTTGCTGGTAGTCCTGGCTTCCATGGAAATTTCATAAAGAAGCTTGTGAGCAGCCTGTTTGCCCATTTTATCTGCGAGCCGGAACATCAGCGCCTCGGTAGCAATAAGGCTGGCTGCCTGGTTGACGTTCTGCCCGATCCTGTCCTCATGCACAATCAGGTCTTCCAGGATGGACTGCATCAATGACAGAGCACCGCTGGCATACAGCGAGGCATCAGTTATTGCTACCCATTCCACACGTACGGCACGATAATCACGTTCATGTTCATTAATGAGGGTATCGAACCCAAGTGCTGCGTTATTTTTAACAAGCTTGGCAAGGACCACAACCTGTTCACACATTTCAGGATTACGTTTATGGGGCATGGTGGTACTGCCGATTTTTCCCATATGAAACGGTTCTTCAAGTTCACCGATCTCATCACGTGCAAGTTGACCTATTTCATTGGCAATTTTGCCAAGTGTTCCGGCAAGGATTGCCATGGTCGAAAGTAATTCGGCAAAACGGTCTCTGGCCGTATGCCAGCAGCATAAGGGTGCTGCCAATCCAAGCCGTTTGGAAAACAGATTGAGCAGCTCTAAGCCCTGGTCCCCAAATGCGGCCATAGTGCCGACCCCGCCGAAAAGCTGTGCGGTGCCGATCCTTTTCCGGCAATCCTGCAATCGTTCACTGTTGCGTATAACTTCATCAAGCCAGACGGCAATTTTAGCTCCCAAAGTAGTCGGTAGAGCCTGCTGGCCGTGGGTTCGACCGATCATCACCATGTCACGATACTGTTCAGCAAGTTTGGCAAGTTGGCGAATTATGTTTTCCGTATCCCGTTCCAGGATGGCAAAAATATCGAGTATCTCGAGCGATTGTGCCGTGTCCTGGATGTCCTGGGTGGTGGCACCGAAATGTATATATTTTCCTGCTTCAGGTGAAGTTTTCTTCTGCCAGGCGTTGAGGAGCGGTATGAGCGAATGACCGGTCTTGGCTATATCCTGTTTGATAGCATCCATGTCAAAAAGCTCAAGCCTGGCCGTTTGCTGGAGCTCACGGGCCGCTAAATCGGGGATAACACCAAGTTCCGCCTGGCTCAATGCCAGGGCGGCCTCAACATCAAGCCAGCGTTGAAGACGTCTAAGGTCGCAGAATACCTGCC